>JBBAOE010000012.1:0-46266 GCA_040401595.1 Burkholderiaceae bacterium | reverse complement strand
GGAAGCCCGAAAGGGAAGCCCGAAAGCCTCAGGCTGCTGGCATTAAGAAATCCAGCACCGCCTGCGTGAACAACTCCGGCTGCTCGACATTGCTGAGGTGCGCCGCCTTGGGCAGGACACACAGTTGTGAGCCCGCCAGATGTTCGTGGAGCTGCTGCGCCATCGACGGCGGAGTCGCCTGATCCGAATCACCGACGATGATCAGCGCCGGGATGTCGACCTGGGTCAACGCCTCGAGCGTATTGACTTCGCCAATCGCGATACAGCATGCGCTATAGCCCTCGACCGCAGATCCTTCGATCATGGCCCCAACGTTGGCCATCACATCGGGATGGGCGAGACGGTAGGGTTCCGTAAACCAGCGCGAGAGAGAACCCTCCACCATCGCAGCCATTCCCTTGGCCTTCGCCATGGCCGCACGATCGGCCCATAGACTGGCCGCATTGGCCGGACCGCGGCCCGTCGTGTTCGCGAGGACCAACCGAGAGAGGCGCTCACGGGCTTTGATCGCCAGGGTCTGCCCGATCATTCCCCCCATCGACAGTCCTAACCAGTGGCTCTGGTGGATTCCAAGCGAGTCCCAAAGCGCCAGCACATCGTCGGCTAGATCGCTCATGTGATAGGGACCGGCAGGACTCGCCGACTGCCCATGCCCACGGGTTTCGAATCGAAGCACCTTGAAGTGCCGGGAAAGCGCCGCGATTTGCGGGGCCCACATGGTGTTGTTGGTGCCCACCGAATGCGACAGGGTCAGCCATGGGCCGTCACCATCGATTTCGTAATGCAGTTTTACATCGTTCACAGTCGCAAACATGGTCAGGTCGACTCCATTGAGCAGTTCAAAATCTCAGGACGCTTTGACGCGATGGTACGCCCAGTGGTTGAAGCACCCAAACAACGAATAGGGTCAGAGACCTGCAACCGATGAAGAAATCCAAATGCTCGCCAGAAGCCGATTAAACTCTCGAGGCGATCAAGCTGCAGCCACAGGAGACCCATCATGAGCCAAACCACCAAATATCTGCTCGATGAAAGCCAGATGCCCAAGTTCTGGTACAACATTCAGGCCGACCTGCCTCAGGCGGCCCCACCAGTGCTGCATCCCGGGACACTGCAACCGGTCGGGCCAGACGATCTGGCGCCCTTGTTTCCGATGGAACTGATTCTCCAGGAAGTCTCGACCGAGCGCGAAATCGAGATTCCCGAGCCCGTTCGCGACATCTATCGGCTGTGGCGTCCCGCCCCGCTGTACCGCGCGCACCAACTGGAAAAGGCGCTTGGGACGCCAGCAAAGATTTTCTATAAATACGAAGGCGTGAGCCCAGCCGGGAGTCACAAACCGAATACCGCCGTCCCTCAGGCGTTCTACAACGCCCAGGCAGGGGTGAAACGACTCACGACTGAGACTGGCGCTGGTCAGTGGGGTACTTCGCTGGCCTTCGCAGGATCGTTGTTCGACCTCGAAGTCCTGATCTTTCAGGTCCGTGTGTCCTACGATCAGAAACCCTATCGGCGGGCGGTCATGGAAACCTATGGCGCGCGCTGCCTGCCATCCCCATCGCCTGAGACCGTCTACGGCCGCAGCGTTCTCGCGCAACGCCCCGATCATCCGGGCAGTCTGGGGATCGCCATTTCCGAGGCGGTGGAATTGGCTGCCCAGCGCGACGACACGAAATATGCGCTTGGCTCCGTTCTCAATCATGTGCTCCTGCACCAGACCATCATCGGTCAGGAATCCATGCTGCAAATGGAAATGGCCGATCTCTGGCCCGACGTGGTGGTCGGCTGCACGGGCGGTGGCTCCAATTTTTCAGGCATCGCGTTCCCCTTCATCGGGCACGGCCTGCGCGGCGGCCCCAAGCCCAGAATCGTCGCAGTCGAACCCGCTGCCTGCCCCTCGCTCACGCGGGGCCGCTATGCCTACGATTTTGGCGATACAGGGCACATGACCCCGCTCACCAAAATGCATACGCTGGGCTCCACCTTCACACCACCGAGTTTTCATGCCGGCGGGCTTCGGTACCACGGCATGGCGCCGCTGGTCTCGCACCTCAAGGAACTCAACCTCATCGAGGCAAGCGCCTACACGCAAGGCGAATGTTTTGCCGCTGGCGTTCTGTTCGCGCGCCACGAAGGGATCGTTCCGGCACCCGAAGCTAACCATGCCGTGAAGGGCGCGATTGAAGAGGCACTGCGTTGCAAGCGGGAAGGTCGCAGTGAAACGATTCTCTTCAATCTCTGCGGGCATGGACACTTCGATATGACGGCGTATCAGAAGTACTTCGCTGGCGAACTGGTCGACGAAGCCTACGACGAAGCCGAACTTGCCATGGCGTTGGCTGGGCTACCGAGCGTTGCCTGATCCCCTGCCACCGTCCTGAATGAACAGGCATCGCCCTGACTGCGCCAGCCGATGCCTGTTCTTCCGATCGACGTCACGCCTTGCGTTGCGCCCCTCGAGGCCACTTCGATGGTCGTGCGCTCGAACCTCGCAGCGGATCCCAGGGCGCCCGAATTGCAGTCCGGTTATCGAATCGGGAAAAAGCCGGTCGTTGCACAGGGCTACCTCGCCGTCACCGCCAATCCTCTGGCCAGCCATGCGGGCTGTGAGGTTTTAAGCCAGGGCGGAAGCGCCGTTGACGCTGCCATTGCGATTCAACTGGTGCTGGGACTGGTCGAACCGCAATCCTCCGGTATCGGGGGGGGTGCATTCATCGTTCATTACGATGCCGTGACCCGCCGGCTGCAAAGCTACGATGGGCGAGAAACCGCTCCAGCCGCGGCAACTCCGGACTATCTGCGCCAGATCAGTGCGACCGATCCGGGCCATCCACTGCCCAGTCTGGGCCACCCGTTCTTGAGCACGCGTGCGAGCGGAAGGTCAATCGGCACCCCGGGTGTATTGCGCATGCTGGAACTGGCCCATCGGGATTACGGTCGCCAATCGTGGTCAGCGGTGTTTCAACCGGCGATCCGGATCGCCACCGATGGTTTTCCGATCAGCCCCCGAATGGCTGCTGCCATCCGCAACGCCCGCAACGATCTGCTGCGCGACCCGGACGCAAGCGCCTATTTTTTGAATCCGGATCTGAGCGTCAAATCCGTCGGTACTACCATCCGTAATCCCGAGTACGCCGCGACGCTCGCAACGATTGCCCGCGAGGGTGCCCAGGCGTTCTACACCGGTCCGATTGCGCAAGCCATTGTCGACAAGATCAAGGTCACCCAAGGCGGCATCCCCACTCCGGTGAGCATCACGCCTGGCCTGACCGAATTAAGCGATCTGGCCAATTACCGCGCCCTGCGACGCGATCCCGTCTGCATGCCTTATCGCCACACCGTGATCTGCGGAATGGGACCACCATCGACTGGCGGCATTGCGATCGCTCAGACCTTGGGCATTCTTGAACAATTCGATCTCGCCGCCCATGCCCCCACGGCGGTCAATGGCGACGGTGGCAAGCCCACCGTCATGGGGGTACACCTGATCAGCGAAGCCCAGCGGCTCGCCTACGCAGACCGCAATCGTTATGTGGCCGATACCGATTTCGTTGCGCTACCCGGTCGCGGCATCGACTCCCTTCTGGACCCGAACTACCTCGCATCGCGGGCTGCACTCATCTCGACCGACAAAAGCATGGGCATCGCCCGGCCTGGCGTATTTGCCAATACCCTCGCCCTGGGGGACAACACAGCCGAAGGAAACGGCACCACCCATGCGACCGTCGTCGACAAAGCCGGCAACGTCGCGGTGCTGACCAGCACGATCGAGAGCGGTATGGGCTCCTTTCACTTCACCCGCGGTTTTTTGCTGAACAATCAGCTGACCGATTTTTCCTTCCAGCCCGCCGACGCCGTGGGGCCGATTGCAAACCGGGTCGAGCCGCTCAAACGTCCTGCCAGCGCGATGTCGCCGACGGTCGTGTTCCACCGCAATGCGGACGGCAGCCGCGGCGATTTTTTGATGGCCACCGGTTCGCCCGGTGGCCCAAGCATCATTCAATTCGTTGTCAAGACATTGGTCAGCGTTCTCGACTGGAAACTCGATGCCCAGCAAGCCACGTCGATGGTCAATTTTGGCGCCAACAACAGCGCGACAACTGGGGTGGGCGGTGAACATCCAGCGATCGGCCCGGCAAGCGATGATCCCCTCCTCAGCGGCCTGCGCGCATTGGGACATACCGTGTCGTTATCGGCCCAATCCAGCGGTATTGCAACGATCGTCCGAACCGCGCACCCTGCAAACCCTTCAAGATCAATCTACGTGGGTGGCGCCGATCCTCGCCGCGAAGGCGTGGCGCTCGGTGCGCCTCTGGTTGACTGAAGGAAACACCGCTAACAGCCGTCAGGGCTGGATGCCTTTCGGGGTTTGACCATCGAAGCCGCCTGCGTCGCCCTGGAGCGCGCGACGGTCGTATCTTCAGCATGGGCCAGGACCACCCCCATGCGTCGCTTGACAAAGCTCTCGGGTTTGCCAAAGAGACGCAGATCAGTCCCTGGCACCGCCAGCGCCTCCTCGATACCGCCAAACTCGATCCCCGCAGCATCGACACCCCCATAAATCACGGCACTCGCACCCGGGTTGCGTAAGCGCGTATCGACCGGTAGACCCAGAATTGCGCGCGCATGCAGATCGAACTCGCTCTGCCATTGCGTTGTCAGGGTGACCAGACCGGTATCGTGCGGACGTGGGCTGACTTCGCTGAACCAGACCTCATCGCCGCGCACAAATAGTTCAACGCCGAACAATCCAAGACCCGCAGGCTCGCCATCGAGGCCGCGCCCCAGATCATCCGTGACCGCCTGGGCGATCTGTTGGGCCCGATGCAGGGCAAGCGGGGACATGACTTGAGGCTGCCAGCTTTGAACGTAGTCCCCATGGACCTGCAGATGTCCGATCGGTTCACAAAAATGCGTCTCGATCGCCCCCGACGCGCCGCGGGCACGCACGGTCAGTAAGGTGATCTCATACTCAAAGTCAACAAAGCCCTCAACGATGATGCGCCCGGCCGCGACCCGCCCGCCTGCCATCGCCGCGTCCCAGGCGGTCTCGATATCTGTCGGACCGTTGATCCGGCTCTGACCCTTGCCAGAGCTGCTCATCACCGGTTTCACGATACAGGGATAGCCAATTCCCCCATCGATCGCCTGAATCAGTTCGGGCAAAGAATCGCAGAATTGATACGGACTCGTCGGCAGGCCGAGAGTCTCGGCTGCGAGGCGCCGGATACCTTCACGGTCCATGGTCAATCGGGTGGCACGCGCCGTCGGGACCACACGAACCACGCCTTCGGCCTCGAGCGCCTGAAGTTCAGGCGTCGCAATCGCTTCAATCTCCGGTACGACCAGGAGCGGGCGTTCGGCCTCAATCAATGCACGCAGTTGCGCGGGGTCACTCATCGTGATCGTGTGTGCATGATGGGCCACCTGCTGTCCAGGTGCGTTGGCGTAACGATCTACCGCGATGGTCTCAACACCGAGTCGCTGCAAGGCCAACAGCACTTCCTTACCGAGTTCTCCAGCGCCCAGGAGCATCACGCGGGTCGCGGATGGCGAGAGTGGCGTTCCAAGCGTCGTCATCACAGGTTCTCCAAAAGCAAAGGGCAATGCGGTGAGGAGTCTATCGCCATGTCAGCTTCAGCGCCCGGCGCTTTCCGGCGACGCCGGCTCGGCCCTGAAGCTTGAGCATCAGCGGCACGGGTTTCGGCGCTGACGTGTCGGCTTCGGGTTACAGTTGCAGCGATCCGGTAGAGTACTTATGTCACGTAGAACATTCTTGACCAATATGGCGTCTGTTTCGACTCTGGGTTTGGCGGACCGCGGTCAGGCCGCTGGCCGCTCGGAGCAACTCGATCCACAGGGCAGCAACTTGCCTGATTTCGACGTCTCCATGTTGCAGTCGAACATGCAACGCGGCAGCCTGAGCGCTCTGACACTGACGCAGGCTTGCCTGTCCCGGATCGATGCGATCGATCGAAATGGCCCAGGGATCCGGTCGGTGATTGAAGTCAACCCCGAGGCCAGCGCGCTCGCCCGGGTGATGGATCAGGAACGCGCAGCCGGTCGAACACGAGGCCCGCTGCATGGCATCCCGGTCCTGCTGAAGGACAACATCGCAACCGCCGACGCCATGCAGACCACAGCAGGTTCCCTGGCTCTCGTGGGCGCGCGGGCACCCCGCGATGCTCATTTGGTGACCCGCCTCAGAAACGCGGGTGCGATCCTGCTTGGCAAGACCAACCTGAGCGAATGGGCCAATATCCGCTCAAGCCGATCCACCAGCGGATGGAGTGCCCGCGGTGGTCTTACCCGCAACCCGCATGCACTGGACCGCAATACCAGCGGATCGAGCTCGGGCAGCGCAGCGGCTGCGGCGATCGCGCTGGCACCGCTGACCGTCGGGACCGAAACCGACGGATCGATCGTATCGCCAGCCTCAATCAACGGGATTGTCGGCCTCAAGCCCACCGTCGGCCTGATCAGTCGGGATGGCGTCATTCCGATCTCGCGCAGTCAGGACACTGCGGGTCCAATGACACGTAGCGTCACGGATGCAGCCCTGCTACTGATGGCCATGGCCGGAGCGGATGCACGCGACCCGGCCACCCGCGGGGTGAAGCCCGACGATTATCTGGCTGCGCTCAACCGGGAGGGCCTGCGAGGCGCCCGGCTTGGCGTTGTCCGCGCATCGTTTACTGGCAATCCGCGCATTGATGCCCTTCATGAGCAGGCACTCAACACCTTGAGTGCTCAAGGCGCACGAGTGATCGATTCGATCAAACTGCCCCCTGAGGAGTTGTATCAGGAGAGCGAATTCAGCGTTTTACTCTACGAATTCAAGACCGATCTGAATGCATATCTGCGCGAATTTGCGCAAGGTGCACCGGTGAAGTCCCTGGGCGAGATCATCGCGTTTAATCAGACGAATGCCACCCAGGAGATGTCGCACTTCGGACAAGAGCTCTTCTTACGTGCGCAGGAACTCGGTGATCTGCGCAGCCAGCCGTATCTGGCTGCACTCGCCAATTGCCGACGTTACGCCCGAACGCAGGGAATTGACGAGGTGCTCAAGCGGCATCGGCTCGATGCACTCGTTGCGCCAACCGGTGGCGTCGCCTGGTTGACCGATTTTGTGAACGGCGACCATTACGGCAAAAGCTTTTCAACGCCCGCCGCTGTGGCCGGCTACCCGCATCTCACGGTCCCCTGCGGTTTTGCGGCAGGCTTGCCAGTTGGCCTGAGTTTTGTCGGCCCAGCCTGGAGCGAGGCGCGATTGTTGAGATTCGGTTTTGCCTTTGAGCAGGCCACCCAGGCCCTTCAATTCCCCAGCCTGTCCCCATCCCTACCCAAGGCTTAAGCGCTCGCCGACGCCACGAAACCGCGCAGGCCGTCGAGCACAGGTCCAGGCGCCTCGCCCATCATCTGGTGCCCAACAGGCAACCGCAAGACGGTGGCAGACCGCGCCTGCGCAATGAGTGCCTGAGCCCCCTTGACGGGGGTCATCTGGTCGGCGTCGCCCAGCATGAACAAGGTCGGACAGATCACCCGCTGAATGGCGTCTTCGCCACCCTGATAGCGATCGCAGGCAAGGAACCCCGCATGAAAAGGGTTGACGCTCGGGTTAGTGGCCAGGACGCGTCGCATCAGTGCCCGGCCCAATCCGGGCAGCCAGGTCCCGGGCCCGAGCGCCGATGGCGGCGCAGCGAGGCTGGAGTAGGAATACCGGGTCACCAGCTGGATGGCTTCCTCGGGCGCATGGAGGGATGCATCGAGTAGCGCTGGAGATACCCGCATCGGGTGAGCAACCCCCAGCAGGGCCAGTCGACTGACCCGATCGGGGATCTGACTCGCCGTCTCGAGTGCGATCAGAGCGCCGAAACTATGCCCGACCAGAACGATGCGATCGAGCCTTAGCGCATCGAGGCTTGCAATCAGTGTCTGCGCGGCCGACTCGACCGTGGCCGGTGGCAGCCCGGCGCTCCGCCCATGCCCGGGCAAGTCAATCGCGAGCACGTTCCACCCGTGATGGGCAAAGAAGCGTGACTGCAAAATCCACACGCTGTGATCATTGAGTACGCCATGAACAAAGACCATGGTGGGCTGTGCGGCATCGAACGACTTGCCCCCAGTGTATGCATACAGGGATACCCCCTCAACATCGAACATCATGACTGCGCTCCCGGTGTCGACGGATGACGTTGGGCTATCTTCAGGGCACGCTTGAGATCCTCGATCAGATCCTCCGGATCCTCGAGCCCGATGGAGAGCCGGATCGTCCCCGGTCCGATTCCGGCAGCGCGAAGCGCCGCATCCTCCATCCGAAAATGGGTCGTACTGGCCGGATGAATGACCAGGCTCCGGCAGTCGCCGACATTGGCCAGATGACTAAATACCTGCAGGGCCTCGACGAACACCTGGCCCTGGGCGCGGGTGCCGCGCAGATCGAAGCTGAACACCGAACCCGCCCCACGCGGCAGCAGCCGCTGAGCTAGCGCATGACTCGGGTGGCTGGCCAGCAGCGGGTGGCCTACGCGCTCCACCATCGGTTGGGACACCAGAAAATTCACCACAGCCTGCGCATTGCTCAAGTGGCGTGCCATGCGCAAGGGCAAGGTTTCAATACCTTGCAGAATCAGCCAGGCGGTATGCGGACTCATGCAGGCGCCAAAGTCCCGCAACCCCTCACGGCGAGCCCGCAGCAAAAATGCACCAACCGTGCTTTCCTCGCTGAACACCATGCCGTGAAAGCCGGCGTAGGCCTGCGTCAGTTCGCTGAACTTGCCCGATCGCTCCCAATCGAAGCTGCCGCCATCCACCAGTAACCCGCCGATCACCGTGCCATGACCGGAAAGGAACTTGGTCGCCGAATGAACGATCAAATCCGCACCATGATCGAAGGGCTTGAGCAGCCAGGGCGTTGTCATCGTTGCATCGACCAGGAGGGGAACGCCGGATTCATGGGCCAGAGCACTGACCGCCTCCAGATCGAGCACGTCCAGCGTGGGATTACCCACGGTCTCACCGAAAAAAAGTCGGGTGTTCGGACGCACTGCAGCCCGCCAGGCCGCGAGATCATTGGGGGCTACAAAACTGGTCTCGATGCCGAACCTGCGCAGCGTGTAGTCCAGCAGGTTGTGCGAACCCCCATAGAGTGCGCTGCTAGCCACAATATGTGCGCCCGCCCCCATCAGGGTCGTGATCGCAAGGTGCAGCGCGGCCTGGCCACTCGCGGTGGCGATGGCCCCGATACCACCTTCGAGCGCCGCGATCCGCTGTTCAAGCACCGCATTGGTCGGGTTGCTGATCCGGCTGTACACATGCCCTGCCCGCTCCAGATTGAAGAGCGCTGCGGCCTGTTCCGACGATTCGAAAACAAACGAGGTGCTGAGATGGATTGGAACCGCTCGCGCACCCGTCGTGGGATCGGGTGATGCACCGGCATGGAGGGCTAGGGTGTCAAAACCGGGATCGGCATAACCAGCCATTGAAAACCCCCTGTTGCGTTGAATTGACTAAGATATCGCCCAAAGGACGATCCAAGATGAAGTACGACACCCGATTTTGCACCCATTGCGCCACGCCGCTGGTCTGGCATTCCCAACTTGAGGATGGCGGACATAAAGATCGCCTGCGCTGTCCAGCCTGTCAGTGGACGGTCTGGAACAACCCGACCCCGGTACTGGCGGCCGTGGTGCAGTGCGCGGATCGGGACGGACAACTGCTTCTGGCCCACAACGCGGCCTGGCCAGGGCGTCGGTTTCGCCTCATCACCGGCTTCATGGAAGCCGGAGAAACGCCCGAAGAAGGCACCGCCCGCGAGGTCGCGGAAGAAACCGGCCTGCTGGTTGAAGCCCTGTCGCTGATCGGTGTCTATGATTTTCAGCGTATGAATCAGGTGATCATCGCCTACCATGCGCTCGCCAGCGGGACGATCGTTCTATCGCCTGAACTGAGCGAGTATCGTCTGTTTCGCCCCGAGGATGTCCTGTGCTGGCCTGCCGCGACCGGCCTGGCGCTTGCTGACTGGTTACGTTCGATCGGACAGGAGCCACGCTTCCTGCCACCCGAAGCCTTGCTATCCTGAGACCGCGAGGATCCAAGGACAGGCCCCGCGGTGGGTCAACAAGGGTCGCCAGCACCCGGACCATCGCGGCTCAGCGTGGGCAGATTTTCTTCAATATCAATCCGGCTGTTGATGTGAGGGTCGCCATTTTCCATTCGACAGGATGCCGGGTGGCCAGATTCTCACCCTGAGCCATGCGTGCAGCGTGCAACGCCTCGTAAGTGATCTGGTACTCCCGGGTCTTGCAATCGACTTCGTACTGCATGCGCACCGATCGTTCGCCATCGGGTCCGGTTTTGCGTCGATCTGCGATGACCCAAACCGTGATGGCCTCGCCCAGATAGCGAACGGTCGCCGGGTTGAAATAAAAGGACGCTTCCTCGTTTTCCGAGATCAGACGCCATTGGGCAGACGCTGCGCCGCTCAGGCTCAGCAACAAGAGGGTCAGGAGAATACGCATCAACAATTGCCTGGCGTCTCAGAGGAGGGTTTCGAGTTCCGTTCAGGGATCCACTCGGGATAGCGGTCGCGCAATTCCCGTTTCAGCACTTTGCCAATCGCGCTGCGAGGCAACTCCGGCATCAGGCGCAGATCCGACAGGCGCTGGGTCTTTCCCACTCGACTGTTGAGCCAATCGCGAAGGGCCGGCGCAGAGGTCGCATTCGTCGTACGCTGCACCACGAATGCCACTGGCGTTTCGCCCCACTCCACTGAGGGGACGCCGACCACAGCGGCTTCGATGACACCAGGATGCTGGACCAGGATGGCCTCCAGATCACTGGGATACACATTGAATCCCCCCGAAATAATCATGTCTTTTTTTCGATCCATCAGAATCATGAAACCTTCGGAATCGAACCGGCCGATGTCGCCCGTGCGAATAAACCGAAGGCCCTCGGGTGAGAACCACTCGGCTTCCCGGGTCTTCTCAGGTTGGTTATGGTACCCAATCATCATGGCGGGTGAACGCCCGACCACTTCACCCAATTCGCCCGATCCGACTTCGAGCCCATGATCATCGATCAAGCGCAGATCGTGGCCTTCGGCCGGCTTGCCGACGGTATGCAGTTTCTCCGGGTGCAGGTGGGCTTCCAGGATGCACGTTCCGCCGCCCTCCGTCATGCCATAAAACTCCACGAGCCCTCCGGGCCAACGACGCACAATGTCAGCCTTCAGCTCTGCTGCGAATGGGGCACTGGTACAGAATTTCATCTGAAAGCTTGACAGATCATGGCGATCAAACTGCGGATGCGACATCAGGCGGCGATACTGAACCGGCACCAGCATCGTATGGGTGACTCCTTCGCGCGCCGCGATCGATAACCACGCGCCAGCATCAAATTTCCCCATCAGATGAACCGTTCCACCGGACCCCAGGGTCGGGAAAAAAACGACCAGGGTCGTGTTGGAATAGAGCGGCGTCGATAGCAGGGTCACCGTATCGGCGCTGTAAGCATATTGCCCCCCCCGCTGGATATGCATCCAACGCATTCCATGTGGTTGAACAATACCCTTGGGCACTCCAGTCGTTCCGGAGGAATAAATAATGTTGAACGGATCCTCCGGACGAATCTCGACCGGACGGGGGTGGACACCGGGTGGCGCCAACCAATCGTTCAGCGAGACGCCCGGCATCCCCGCATCGAGTGCGATGCAGAGCTCCAGCAAGTCTTCCGGTACCAGGCCAATCGCACTCTGGTCGATGAAGAGTCGCTTCGGATGGGCGTCCTGAAGCATCGCTGCAAAGGTCTCGGGCGTCACCGAGTGTGCCAATGGAGCAACCGCAACACCAGCACGCAAGGCCCCTAGAAAGATGGCAGCCAGGCCTGGGGTCATGGCACCACAGAGAACAATGATGTCGCCTACCTGGAGACCGTCACGCTGGAGCGCAACCGCGACGCGATCCATCATCACGTCCAGCGCAGACCAGGTCAAACGATCGCTGCCCTGAACAATCGCTGGATGTAGCGGTCGCGCTTTGGCATGGTCCCGAAGCAGATCGCCGATCGGCTGAAATGCGGAAATACTGTCAGGCGTCGGCAGGTTCATTGCGCTCACCGGGCAGCCAGTCCAAGTCGTTCAATGAGCGCTTTGCTCGCCACCAGATTGGTCGTAGCCCACTGACGGTACTCGAGGCTGTCGCGGTACCAGGGTTCCTGATTGAGCTGGGCGAGCACCTCGAGATGCTTCGGCTCGTCCATGGCTTTCTTGAACGCGTCATGGAGGGTCTTCATCACCGCCGGGTCCATTCCCTTCGGACCGACCAGGCCGTAGGGTGAACTGGACACCACGTTATAGCCGAGTTCCTTGGCGGTCGGCACTGCTGGCCAGCGCCGGGTGCGCTGCTCACCAAAGGTGACCAGCAGGCGCATCTGCCCGGAGTCAACGAACCGATCCCAACCGGTCGCGTCACTGGCGGCCATCACATGGCCACCGAGCAGCGCCTGCATCTGATCCGCATTGCCTTTGAACGGAACGTGGTTAAGTTGAACTTTTGCTGCATCCGCCACCTCTTCCAGCAGCAGGTGCGGACTGGTCCCGATCCCGGTAGAGCCGTAGTCAATTTTTTCCGGCTGGCGGCGCGCCGCCTCAATGTAGTCGTTGAAGTTCTTGAATGGAGAATCACCCTTCACCACAAAACCGAAGGTGTACCCCGACACCCCAAGAATAAAGCTGAAATCATTGAGCGGATGCCAGGCGGTCTTCTGCATATGGGGCACTCTGAGCATCCCCATCGGATACTGAGCAATCGTGTAACCATCCGGTTTGGCAGCCAGCGCCATACTCCCTGGACCGACCGTTCCTCCGCCACCGGGCTGGTTCTGGACGAGCACAGGCTGTCCCAGATGTTTACCGGCCAATTCTGCGAGAACACGCAGATGGCGGTCCGTCGAACCACCGGCTGGCCAGGGTACGACCAGCGTAATGGGCCTTGACGGGAAGACCGGTGCCTGAGCACTCGCCATGACAGGCAAGAGCGCCAGAACGCCAAGCCCCAACGCCATGGTGGTGCGCCGCACCACGGCACGGCGCAAATCGCCGGCTGACCGCTGGTTCTGTCCGGTCGTATTGAAAATCTGTGTCATCCTGAGTCTCCTTGATTAATTCAACCATTGTTTCATGATGGTTGACAGCATAATCCCGACATGGGCACCCTTTATCTCGTCCGCCATGGTCAAGCCTCGTTTGGCTCCGAAAACTACGACCAGCTCAGCCCGCTTGGCCAGCAGCAAAGCCATCGACTTGGCGAATATTTTGCAAGCAAGGGCATCCGGTTCGATGCTGCGCTGACCGGAACGCTGCAGCGCCAGATCCAGACCCATGCCGCGATCTGTGCCGGCGCCGGCATCGTCCTTCCAGCACTGGCCTGGCCGGGCCTCAATGAGTACGACAGCGAAGCGGTCATCGCGACGATCCATCCGCAAAAGCTGAAGAAACCCGATACGCCGGAGCTCTACCGGCACCATTTCAGACTCTTGCGTGATGGCCTGACGCAGTGGATGCAAGGCCGCGTCGAGCCCACCGGGATGCCCAGCTATGCCGATTTTGTCAGCGGCGTGACGAGCGCGCTCGATCATGTGAGAACGCACCATGACGGCAATGTATTGGTCGTTTCGAGTGGCGGGCCAATTTCCACGGCGGTGGGCCAGATTCTCGGGACTCCTCCCGAGTCAACGATTGAGATGAATCTGCGTATCCGCAACAGTTCGGTCACCGAACTGGTATTCAATTCCAAGCGATGCATGCTGCTGACCTACAACACCCTGCCCCATCTTGACGCGCCAACCTGGGCGGACTGGGTAACCTATGCCTGAAGCCCGTATCCGCACCTGGCCCAGGAGCTCATGCGCAGCACCTGTCTCGCCCCAACCCCTGTTCCCGGGCCCAGGTTACAAACTCTTCTGAGGAAGATCTCCATGGCCGGTTCTGTAAGCATCCTGACGCGTTGCCTGCTTGCGTCCATCCTGCTGATTCAAAGCGGCTTCGCGTGCGCAGCCTTGCGCGAAGAGATCGACGCCCGGGTGCGGGAGGCCCTGGTCAATTTTGAAAAGGAAGCACCAGCTGGCCATGAGCTCGCCAAACGAGCGGCTGGTGTTCTGGTCTTTCCCAACGTCATCAAGGCGGGCATTGGGATCGGCGGCGAGTATGGTGAAGGGGCGCTGATGATCAAAGGCGCTCAAGCGGGCTACTACAACATCGCCTCGGCATCGTTCGGATTCCAGCTGGGCGCCCAGTCTCGCAGTCAGATCATCCTGTTCATGAACCCGGGTGCGCTCGCGACGTTTCGCCAGAGCGAAGGCTGGAAGGCTGGCGTCGATGCCAGCGTCGCCGTCGCGACCCTGGGAGCCGGGGGGGCCATCGATTCCGAAACCCTGAATCGTCCCATCATCGGGTTCATTTTTTCGGGCAAAGGGCTGATGTACAACCTGACGTTCGAAGGCTCAAAAATCACCCGGATCGAGCGCTGACAGGATCATCCCGGGCGACGAGTTCATCGGCCGGAAACTGGGTCAGAAACACGCTGCTGCCAGCTGCTGGAGCCCGTAACCAGTCCCCGTACGAGGACTCGGGCAAGATCACCACCATGCGTTTTTCGTCGGCTGGCTTGTGAAAATTCTGCATCAGAGGATGCGTATCGGCATTGATGGTGAGCATGGTGTAACTGCACAACCAGGAACCATCGGGGTTTTTCCACGTGTCCCATAAACCGGCAATCCCAAGGGGTCGACCATCCGAGCGCTCGATGCGCGTCGCAATCGCCTTGCCGCTGCGCCAGTCGGGTTCGTAGATCGCCCGCGCGGGAATGATGCAGTGGCGTCCCTTACGCCAGGCATCGCGAAAACTGGGTTTGGTCGCGACGGTTTCACTGCGGGCGTTATAGGTACTGCGAGCAAGCTTCAGATCCGCCGCCCAGTGCGGCACCAGACCAAACAGGCCGTTCACGGCCTCGTATTCGGTCAGATCAGCATGGACCGGCTCACCATGGACCTGTTCAACATCGACCTGCTCAACACGGGCCGCCTCCGGACGGGACGTACCCGTGACCGCAAGCCGCACGAACGAGCCCAGATAGCCGGGCCACAGATCCAGTTTGCCGAGAGACTCTGGCGGTTTCGCCCCGAAATACCGGGGAAACCAGTCGGGCGCCGGGACATGTTCGTAATGCGCACACACAGCGGCTGGATCTCCCGATTAACAGTGGTTTTACGCGCGCGGAATCCGCGCGCAAGCAATTGTTCAGGGGCGATTTTTGCACAGCCTCAACGACTGCGTTCCTCAACGACTGCGTTCCTCTTTGCCCGGACCTTCAGCAACAGGCCTGCGCAGGGCCAGACCACGTGTGGGTTGACCCGGGTTCTCACGGGGTTCACACCAGACTCGAGTCGGAGTTGAATGATGGAACAACGAGACTCTTTACACACTACAAACCGTTGAGGCAGCCCATGACCGATCTGTCGCTATCCCCTGTCCAAATCGCCACCAGCTGGCTGGGCGAATTCGAAACCGCGCTGAAAAACCGTGATCTGGACTCGGTCATGGGGCTGTTCGAAGCGGAGTGTTACTGGCGCGATCTCGTCGCCTTTACCTGGAACATCTGCACCCAGGAGAGCCCCGATGCGATTCAGGCGATGCTGCAGGAACGGCTCGCCGAGGTCGACCCGAGTGGCTTCCACGTGGAGGGGCAGCCCTCGGAGGCCGACGGGGTGATTGATTCCTGGTTCACCTTCGAGACGGCTGTCGCCCGGGGTCGAGGGCATCTGCGCCTACGCCACGGCAGAGCCTGGACCTTACTGACTACGATGACCGAACTCAAAGGTCATGAAGAACATAAGGGATCACGCCGCCGGATGGGTGCCGAGCACGGCGTCCATCCCGGCCGCCAAACCTGGCTAGAGCAGCGTCAGGAAGAACAGAAGACGCTCGGCTATACCGAACAGCCCTATGTGCTGATCGTCGGTGGGGGTCAGGGCGGCATCGCTCTTGGCGCGCGGTTGCGTCGGCTTGGGGTGCCAACCATCATCGTGGAAAAAAATGCGCGAGCGGGCGACTCCTGGCGCAACCGTTACAAAAGCCTTTGCCTGCATGACCCGGTCTGGTACGACCACCTGCCCTATCTGCCCTTCCCCGATGATTGGCCGGTCTTTGCCCCCAAAGACAAGCTCGGCGATTGGCTGGAAATGTATACGCGGGTCATGGAACTCAACTACTGGGGCTCGACCGTCGCGCGCAAAGCCCATTACGACGAGGCGCGGCACGAATGGGTGGTCGAGGTGGAACGCGAGGGCAAACCCGTCACCCTGCGGCCACAGCAACTGGTCTTCGCGCTGGGCGTCTCTGGTTATCCCTACGTGCCTGAGATCCCGGGCGCAGCGGATTTCCTGGGCGATCAGCATCACTCGAGCAAACACCCCGGACCCGAGGCGTATCGCGGCAAACACTGCGTCGTCCTGGGGTCGAACAACTCGGCGCACGATATCTGCGCCGCGCTCTGGGAGCATGGGGCCGATGTGACCATGATCCAGCGCAGCTCGACCCATATCGCCCCTTCAGACTCACTGATGGAACTCGCACTGGGCGGCCTGTATTCCGAGTCAGCCGTCAACGGCGGGATGACAACCGATCGGGCCGACCTGACCTTCGCATCGATCCCCTACAAGATCATGGCGCCGATGCAGATCCCGGTCTACGACGAGATGAAGCGTCGGAATGCCGATCTGTATCAACGTTTGGAAAAGGCTGGATTTCTGCTTGATTTCGGCGTTGATGGCTCCGGGTTGTTCATGAAGTACCTGCGCCGTGGCTCTGGCTATTACATTGATGTGGGCGCCTCGGAATTGGTTGCCAACGGTTCGATCCATCTGCGCAGCGCGGTCAATATCGAGCGGATCAACCCCACGTCCGTCACCCTGACCGACGGCACCGAACTGCCAGCCGATCTGATCGTGTACGCCACCGGTTATGGCTCGATGAATGGGTGGCTCGCGGATCTGATCTCACCGGAAGTTGCCGACCAGGTCGGCAAAGTCTGGGGATTGGGTTCAAACACCCCAAAAGATCCGGGGCCCTGGGAAGGCGAACTGCGCAATATGTGGAAACCCACCCAGGTACCAGCGCTCTGGTTCCACGGCGGCAACCTCCACCAGTCGCGACATTACTCCCAGTTTCTGTCGCTCCAGCTCAAGGCGCGGTATGAGGGGATCCCGACGCCGGTCTACAAACTGGCACCCACGTATCATCGACGTTGAACCGTCAGGGGTTCGAAGACCCAGTCCGTTTCGCCCGGGGGATGCCGCTCTATAGCGGTTTCCCCCGAATCAAGCGAAGCAGTACGGCAATGACTGCGATGACCAACAGGATGTGGATGAACCCGCCCAAGGTGTAGGCAGTCACCACGCCC
This sequence comes from Burkholderiaceae bacterium, assembly GCA_040401595.1. Classification (GTDB taxonomy): domain Bacteria; phylum Pseudomonadota; class Gammaproteobacteria; order Burkholderiales; family Burkholderiaceae_E; genus RFPW01. Next base: position 28,804 of record JBBAOE010000012.1, on the reverse strand, counting down.
AGCAGCCAAAGCACCAGCAGGACGACGATGATCGATTCAAGCATCGATCAGCCCCCGCCCCATCCCCGAGCGTAATCAGCCACGCACGGAGATTTCGTTCTTCACCCGCTTCACACCTTGCACCCCGCGAGCGATCTCTGCGGCTGAGGCCATTTCCTCAGGCGACTTGGCAAAACCGGAGAGCATGACGGTCCCATTAAGCGTCTCGACCGAGATACTGGTTCCGTCCACTTTCTTGCTTTCAAAAAAACGACTCTTGATTCGCGCCGTGATGGATGAGTCATCAATGTAGGCCCCAACCGTTTCCTGATCGCGACTGACGGCACAACCCGACAGATGGAGGGTACCCAGAAGTGCGGCCGATGCGAGAAACAGGGGGGCAATAGCGAATTTTTTCATGATGGGACTCCAGGAGAGAAAGATTCGAGTGTCTCGGTTACAAGTGCTGATGGAATCCCAAGCAAGCCAAGCACCTGAGGGCGATCTCCCCCTTATCCAAGCCAGTCCACTGCAACACCAAATATCCGAAGAAGCCCTACACTGAGCCTCCCATGTTCCCGACAAAGAAGATCCCATGACGATTTCGATGTACCAGGCCAGCGTGCCGAGAATCTCCAATTCGCTGAACAACCTCAGCAACTTGCTCGACAAGGCTCAGGCCTTCGTCGATGCGAAAAAACTCGATGAAACCGCTCTGACCCGGTTTCGCCTCTACCCGGACATGCTCAACATGACCCGCCAGGTCCAGATTGCCTGTGACACGGCCAAGGGGGTTATCGCCCGGCTGGCAGGCGTTGAGCCCCCGGTCTATGAGGATAACGAGCAGAGCCTGGCGGACCTCAAGGCCCGAATCGCCAAAACCGTCGCCTTCATCCAGACCTTCAAGCCCGAGCAGATCGATGGCACCGAAGACAAGGACATCGTGACCAAGCGGGGTGAAAAGGAAACCCACTACAAGGGCATGCAATTCCTGCTGGGTCATGGGCTACCGAACGTCTACTTTCACGTCACGGCGACGTTTTGCATCCTGCGCCACAACGGCGTCGAAATCGGCAAACGGGACTATCTGGGCAATCCCTGAAGCAGCGGCTGGCCCACTCGTCGCTCAATCGGAGAGCGCGCGCAGCGGGTGGGCCCAGCGTGGCCAAGGGCTGATAAAAAAGGGCGCCACCATGTCGGTGGTGACCTGATCCAGGTCAGCAGGCACCCAGCGGGGATGATGATCTTTATCAATCGCCAGGGCCCGAATCCCCTCGGCGGTTTCCGTTTGGCCCCCGCGTCGATGCAGGTGGTGCGGGTGAAAACAATGGCGCACCAGGTCGCGTTCCATTCTCAGTTCGTCAGCCAGGCTCATGGTGCGGGCACGTCTGACCTGCTCGAGGGTCACCTGCAGCATTAAAGGCGAGCGTTTACCCAACGCTTCAAGCGCCGTTTGCGCCCATGGATGCGCCTCACCGGCCAGGGACGCCACGATCTCCGACACCGAGGCCTGTGCAAAATAGCGGTCGATTTGCGGACGCGGCAGGGGCTCAGGAACGATCGATGTTTCGCCCAAAGACGCCAGAAGATCCTGGAGGGCTTCGGAGCGCGGCGCTTGCATCTGCGCCAACGCGTCCCAGAGTTCGGGCAATCGTGCGCTCGACATGTAACGATCCGCCCAGCCGATCTCCACCGCAGTGGGCCCACTGATCACAGCGCCCGTCAGCGCCAGCCATTCCCCCAGGCGCCCAGCCAATCGACTCAGAAAATATCCGCCGCCCACGTCGGGAAACAGACCAATCAGCGTCTCCGGCATGGCGAGTTTGCTGTTCTCAGTCACGACCCGGTGGGATGCCCCCTGGGCCAGTCCCATGCCACCCCCCATGACGATCCCTTCCATCAGCGCAAGCACTGGTTTACCGAATCGGTGGATGAGATGGTTGAGCGCATATTCCTCGGTAAAGAAATCTTCCAGCTCCGCCAGACCCTCCAGAGCGGCCTTGTGGAAGAACCGGATATCACCCCCAGCACAAAAATGTCCGAACGGTCCCTCTTTACCGGTGCCGCGGATAGCGACGGCAGCAACGTCGGGATCCTGTTGCCAGGCAAGCAATGCGGCCGTGATGGCGCGAATCATGGGGAGCGACAGTGCGTTGATGGATTTGGGTCGGTTGAGGGTCAGGCACCCAACGCGACCACGAACCTCGACAACCACTTCGGGGCAGGCAAACATCATGATTTTTGACTTGAGTAGCAGAAAACGGTGGACACCCAGTGTGGGATGGCACCCGCCACGGATCAAGTCGAGTTCGAGGCTGTGGGATCAGGGCGACACGTCAACCGCCCTCCTTCAACAACACCTCGACCGAACGCTCCACCCCACTGGGCCCTGGAAAATCCCGAAACAGCGCGCGAATCATGGCCGGCATCACCATGGGTAGCGATGGGGTGTTGCCTTCGCTGCGAACTGTCGCTTCGTAGAGTCGCTCCTGCGCGGGCGCGCCTGCGCCGCCAGCGCCTGAGCGTTCGATCCGCAGGATGAGTTCGCGCAGATAAACGACACGAACATCGCGCTGCCATTGGCCCAAGGGGAACCCCATGCCAATGGACGCGCCACGCGGACCTCCCCAGCCCGGGCCCCAGTATCCGCCCCAGGAATTGAAGCCGCCATAGGCACTCCCAAAGGCATCGCCAACGACCAGCGACTGCACGGACCCAACGCCGTAGCGCAGGGTGACCCGGATCGCAGCCTGGTCGGGCGGCACCGGGGTCCAGCGCAGCGCCTGCAGCTGGCCCGAGACCAGAGCCGCATAGGACTGATATTCGAGGCTATCGCGCTGCTCGGCATCGAGCGGCATGATCGCGAAGCGCGGGCTTGCGCCCATCGACCCGGCGCTGGACTCCGCCTTGATCTGATGGAATGTGGAAATCTCAGTTCGCAGCGTGCTGGCGCAACCGCCAAGCAGGAGCGCCAGGACAATGACAAAAATTCGCATGGTTAGATCGGCCTCCTCTTCACACTGGAATTACCCAGACGAGTCGGTGGGTGAGCAAAAACCTTTCCTGATCCCAGCTCGGGATCCGGGTGCGGCTGATCAGCCCAACGCCTACAATCGAGCCTGAAGAACCCGACATCCTTGAGGGCCCATGAACGTCACTAATCAGCTCTATCCCAGTTCGGAACAGGCCAAGGACTTCTTCATGGCTCCCGAGAGCGGCCCGTTCGTCATGGTCAACCTCCTGAAATTCAGGCCGAAGGCAGAATATCCGGATGGATCAGACTCGGACTTGAGCGGCTTTCAGGCCTATCAGCGTTATGCGAGCGAAGTTGTCGATCAGATCAAGGCCGTGGGCGGAACAACTGGCTATGCAGGACCCGTGACCGGACTCATGCTCGGCGAAGTCGATGAACTCTGGGACATGGTGGCGCTGGTCGAGTACCCATCGCTGGCCGCCATGGTGGCCATGCTTGAAAACCCGGCCTACCAGAAAATTGCCAAACACCGCAGCGCGGGCTTGGCGGGCCAGCTCAATCTGAAAGTCCGGGGACCCATGGTCGCCCTTTGAACAGTCGCTTAGGCCTCACGACGGGGCATGCGCAAAGCAAAGCCTGGTTCCTAGATCACGCGCTCGACGGACTGCCGCTCCCGGACCCAGGGTTCCGCTGGGGATCAACCCAGAGCCAGGCCGACGACAACCCCAGCAGCACAGCCGCAACGACGCTCGCCCATTCGAGCGCGTCCCAACCCGCCCAGCGGACTTCGCCCAGCAATCGGACCAGCAGCGGGCCGGCAATCTGCCCAGTCGCAAACGCGACCGTCATGTTGGCCAGGAGCGGCGTCGGATTTTCAGGCACCCGATCACGAATCAACTGGAGACCCGCCATGGTGACCACCATGAACGTACCGCCGACCAGTACGGCAGACAACGCGAGCGACCAGAGGGCCTGCGTCACCAGCGGCAATGCGGTGCCGAGCCCCAGCACACCTTGCGCCAGTGCCCACACCCGCCGACGCGGCCAGGCCGATAGCCAGCGGGCGGCAGCCGACACCGACAGGGTTGCCGCCAGCCCGAACAGCGGCCAGGTCAGTCCGAACACCATGGGGTCGTCGACCTGTTGACGGGCCATCGCCGGCAAAAAGGTCGCTGGCACAATATATCCAAAGGCGAACGTTCCATAGCACAGCACGAACCGCCAGTTCCCGCTGCGAGCCATGGCACTGGCCGGATTCGGGATCGGTAATGAGTTCTGCAGCGAAGCGCTTGCCGAGGTTTGCGCTGAGCGACCCGAGCCTGCGCCTGCGCCTTGACCCGATTGCCGGCGAAGCTGCGTCGCGACGAACACGGTACCGAGCGCGGCCAGCAGCCCAAGTTCGACCCATAACCATCGGGCTGGCTGGTGCCCGCCGAGCCATGTCAGGAGGCCGGTGATCGCGATGCCCAGACCAACCCCAGTGTAGATCCAGGCCCCCAGTTGCGCGGTGCCGCGTCGGGCCAGTTCGGCGAGACACCAGCTGCTCGCGCAGACTAAGACCCAGGCACTGAAGACGCCGCTCAGTGCCCGGATCGCCGCGCCCAGCCAACGGAGGGTTGCGCCCTCCAGTAAGGCAATACTCAAGGTGGTCAGGACCACGCCGATCAGCGCAATGCGAATGCCGGATGGGGGATTCGATACGAAGCGTCGCGCCGTCAGCGCCCCAACCAGGTAGCCAGCGTAGTTGGCTGCGGCCCATTGGGCGCCATCGGCTGCGTCCAGGGTCCCATCCCGCAGCATAATCGGCAGTAACGGGGTGAACACAAAACGCCCTATCCCCATCGCCACGACCAGCGCGACAACGCCGATGGCAACCACCATCCAGGCCTGACGGTCAGATTGGTCAGTGGATGGCGAATGCATCGTGACGCAACCCAACGCAGCGCACTTACAAAAGCCTGACCTTGACCGACCGGCCTTTGACCTTGCCCGCGTTCAATCCCCGTAAAGCCTGTTGAGCGAACGCGCGACTCACCGCGACATAGGTCGAAAATTCGTTGACATCGATCTTCCCGATCGCTGAAGCGTCCAGGCCCAGATCCTTGGTGAGCGCACCCAGGACATCGCCCGGCCGGATCTTTTCCTTGCGCCCACCGAGGATCTGTAACGTCACCATCGGGGGGCGCAGCGGCTCGGTTCGGCTGGCGTCGCGCGATGCCGCCTCGAGCTCGGCCAGGGGATGCCAGACGCTTTCGCTGCCCTGCATCTCGTCGATGCGGCCTACCCGGCCCATCTCGTCGAGGCTGGCAAGGCTGAACACCAGGCCGGATTCTCCCGCGCGCCCCGTGCGCCCGATCCGATGCGTATGCACTTGCGTGTCGGGTGTGATGTCGACGTTGATCACCGCCTCCAGACGCGCAATATCCAGACCGCGTGCAGCGACATCGGTCGCAACAAGAACGCTGCAGCTGCGGTTGGCAAACTGCACCAACACCTGATCCCGCTCGCGCTGTTCGAGATCGCCGTGAAGCTCGAGCGCTACGATGTCCTGCGCCTGCAGGATGGCGACCAGATCCCGACACTGCTGCTTGGTATTGCAAAATGCCAAAGTCGATTCGGGTCGAAAATGATTCAGCAAGAGGCCGACGGCATGCAGACGCTGACTCTCCGTGACCTGATAGAAGCGTTGCAGGATGCGGGTGGCGTCATGGCGCTCGGTGAGCTTGACCTCGCGCGGGTCGCGCAAGTACCGGGCCGCGAGCTTGGCGACATCATCCGGATAGGTAGCCGAGAACAATAGGGTCTGGCGCCGTGATGTCGCGGGACAGAACCGGACAATCGCGGCGATATCTTCGGCAAACCCCATGTCCAGCATGCGGTCGGCCTCGTCCAGCACCAGTGTGTTGAGCGTATCGAGCACCAGCGACTCACGGCCCAGATGGTCCAGAACCCGCCCCGGCGTACCCACCACCACATGAGCACCGTGTGCCAGGCTGGCAAGCTGTGGGCGCATGGTCGTACCCCCGCAAAGTGTCAGCACCTTGATGTTGTCTTCGGCTCGGGCCAGACGTCGGATCTCCTGTGACACCTGTTCGGCCAGTTCACGCGTTGGGCACAGCACCAGCGCCTGGACCCCAAAGTGCTGAACATTGAGCCTTGTGAGCAGCGGGAGCGCATAGGCAGCGGTCTTGCCACTACCGGTCTTTGCCTGTGCGATCAGGTCCCGGCCCGCCAGTGTCAGCGGCAGGCTTGCCGCCTGGATTGGGGTCATGCGCTCATAGCCCAGCTGCTGAAGATTTCGCAGCATGGGGGCAGGCAGGGGCAGCGTATCGAAGGTGGGTCCCGATGCGGGCGCCACAGAAGTCGGTTCAGTCATGGCGCCATTGTCGCAGTGCGCGGATGTTCTGGCTCAACTTTCGGTCGGAACATCGCTGATGTGCGAATGGGCGCGCGCTGAGCGACCGGCGAGATCACGGAAAAAACCGGGTCACCGTTTGCAGAGTTCTGTACACACCCCATGCGAGTGGGAAACTGACCGCAGCCCAGGCCAGAACCAGCATCGCAGTGCGCCTGGGTTGCTGGCCATCGGGATCGAGGTCGGAACCTTCGCCCGACACTGCCGTGCGTTCATGCGCCAATCGCTTCTCCTCGATCAATTCTGCATCGGTCATCAACCACTGCTGCTTCACCGGTCTCACCCATAAGGTACTCATCAGGCCCAGCAGCAGCATCCCGGCCAGAATCCGCATGGTCTGGCTATAGACCTGTTCAGGTGGCACCCCTTGGGCGAGTTGAACCTCGCGCATGTAGTTCACCACCACGGGTCCCAGAACGCCTGCCATCGACCATGCGGTCAAGAGCCGGCCATGGATCGCGCCAACCATCTGGGTCCCAAAGAGGTCGGCCAAAAATGGCGGCGCCGTGGCGAAGGCGCCCCCGTACATGCTCACGATCACGCAGAAAGCCGATACGAAAAGTGCCATGTTGCCCGCCGCTGTGCTGCGGGGGACACTGGCATACAGTAAGGCACCCAGACTAAAAAAGAGAAGGTAGGTCGACTTGCGCCCCAGCCGGTCGGACAGGCTGGCCCAGAAAAAGCGCCCGGCGATATTGAAGAGGCTGAGCAGCGCGACAAAACCGGCTGCGACGTTGGCGATGGCCTCGCGTTGGATGGTGTCCAGCTGGCTGAATGCCATCGGAATGCCGATCAACCGGCCACCGAACACTTCCTGCAACATCGGTGATGCGATCCCAATCACCCCGATGCCAGCGCTGACATTCATGCACAGCATGAGCCACAGCAGCCAGAACTGGGGAATACGCCAGACCTTGCTCGCATGAACATGGCCCTGAGTGATCGAGGCATTACGCGAGCCATCACGCGACCCATCACGCGACCGAACATTCGACGGATCGCGCGATGGCGCCGCCGGTGCGGAGCGGGGCTCGGGTTTCCAGCCCGGCGGTGGAATCCGATAACCAAATGCGCCAGCCATCATGAAGACCAGAGAAACCAGGGCGAGAACGATCAAGGTCTTTGCCACACCCACGTCGGTCGTCGTGGCGAACTGCACCATGAGGTCGGCTGCGAACGGCGAGCCAACCATGGCCCCACCGCCGAAGCCCATGATGGCCAGACCCGCAGCCATGCCCCTGCGGTCGGGGAACCATTTGATTAGGGTCGAGACCGGCGAGATGTAGCCGAGACCCAGGCCGACGCCGCCAATCATGCCCGAGCCAACCAACATCACCCAGAACTGGTGAAGGTGCACGCCAAGGGCTGAAATCAGCAAGCCACCGCACCAGCACAAGGCCGACACCACACCGGCCTTGCGCGGGCCAACCCGCTCAAGCCAACTCCCCCAGACGGCAGCGCTCAGTCCCAGGAAGACAAAAAACAAGGTGTACAACCACCCGAGTGTGGCAATCGACCAGTCACAGGTCGTCGTGAACAGTTGCCCCCACAAGCCGATGTCTGGTCCGCAGGGGATCGACTGCCGAATACCCAGCGCGCGCGTCAGCGGCAGCCAGAACACCGAAAAACCGTAGGCCATGCCGATACACAGGTGGATGGCGAGTGCAGCCGGTGGAACCAGCCATCGGTTAAAGCCCGGGGCAGCGATGATTCGCTCTTTCTCGAGCCAACTCGGCCAGCGGCTCAGGACGCGCGATTCGGTGACCATAGATCACCTGACCCAGCACGTCGCATTCCCAGCAAGTACCCCTACACGGTGCCCCGCCGGCCCCAAATGCAAGGAATTCCTGTGATCATGGCAGGCCCCGGTTCAGTCAACCCATGAAATCTCAAGCCATGCGCATCTGGAAAAAGCCTATCTCGATCGACCTTCTGACCCACGGCCATATCGACACCGCCCCGAGCCATCTCGGTATGGAATTTCTGGAAGTCGGCGATGACTTCATTCGTGCCCGCGTGCCAGTGGACAAGCGCACCCGCCAACCTTACGGGATCCTGCACGGCGGGGTTTCGGTCGTGCTGGCCGAGACCCTGGGCTCCTGTGGCGCAGCCTATGCCACCGAACCGGGCGTGCGCGTGGTGGGCCTGGACATCAATGCGAACCATATTCGCTCAGCGAACGCCGGCTGGGTGACCGGAATCACCCGTCCCATTCACATTGGCCGCAGTACCCATGTCTGGCATATCGACCTGCACAACGACCACGGAGACCTGACTTGCGTCTCCCGCATCACCATGGCCGTGCTCGCCCAGCGGGAATGACCCTACCCTGGGGCCAGGGCCGGCATCAGCGAGAGTCCGACTAGGTAGCAGATGGTCCGGTTCAATCGAAATCTGAGAGGCGACACATCAGAGACGCGTTTGCCGCTGCCGGTTCGATCCGGCAGCGGCAGTTCCTTACACCTTCAATCTGGAGCCTTGACTGGCCCCAGAGGAGCGCTTACGGAAGTTTGGCGAAGTTCGACTGCAGCGTCTGCATCACGCCACGGTTCTTATAAAGAGCCGCATCATCAGGCGTCATCAGTCGATCGGCGACGAGCTTGTCAACCGCTGCGTTCCAAGCAGAGAGGTACCCGGCCTTGTTGGTGTAGAGCTCCTCGACGCTCTTGCGCGGATCGGCCGCGTTCTTCGTAGCCGTGGTCAAGGCGAAGGCCAACTGCGAAGTCGAGAGTCCATTTTGGTCGCCCTCAACAAAACCCGGGCGCCGAAGACTGTAGCCAATGAAAGTCGCCAGCGGCACCGCGCTGTCAGGCATCTTGACACCCGCCTTGCTATTGCCTTGCCCGTCGGTCGTCGGCAGATGGACCACGTAAGACTTGGTCCCAACAGCGGACGGGATCACACTCTCGTCGTTGAGCGTGAGGGTGTTGTAGACCCCGTTATAACCGATGCCAAGTTTGCTCAGATCGGGAGTCGACAAGCTCTTCGGATCCGACGTTGGCACCCCCAAGGTGCTGTCAGCGACTTTCGGCCAATAGCTATCGAGTGGCGTCGCAGTGCCCTTGACCCAGCCGTCAAGGTTCAGCAATAGGGCTCTAAATAACGCGGTACTGGCATTCAATGCACCGGGGGCAGTAGAGACCGCGGTCGCCGAGACGCTGCGGTCAACCGAGTAGTCTGGCTGCGATTTCGCGTTTGTCGCCAACTGCTGCGGTCCGTGGGAAGTGCCCGACGAATAAAACAAACGGACATTGGTCGGAATGGCCAAGTCCTTACCCGCACCATCGGTCGACACGAGGGAAGCGCGGGCCCCACCAAATTCGACCGGGCTGTCGTATTGAAATACTTTGGGACAGGTATTGAGCTCCGCACACTTCTTCATCAGGCCATCCGTCTTGCCAGAGACAGGATCTGTCGTAGTCAGGTAGGAGAATGGGAACTGATCACCCGGCGTGTAATGGGTTTCATGCTGACGCGAATAATCACCGGGTTTGGCCCAGCGATAATTGGTGTAGGTCTTACGCGAACCACCGACCAGGGGCAGCATCCCGTCAAACACAATGCGGACCTTATTGTCTGCGTTAAAGCCCTGCCACAGGAAATCACGCAGGTAGCGTCCAGACTGCGAAATTCCGGTCGCCAGCGTGGTCTTGATGCGACCAGCCAAGGGATTGGCATTGCCAGCAGCGTCCTTGGTTTCGTAGCGCAGAAATGAAATCAGGTCGCGCGTCGCCAGAAATCCCAAGCCCATCGGTTTCGGATTGGTCGCTGTGTAGTTGAACTGATAGATGGCACCGTTGTCACTTGCAGCATCAAGCGCAGCGGCATACGCGGCATCGGCCCGGATTTTGGCGCGATCGATCGTCACAAAGCCAAAACCCGTCGCGGTTGTGTTACCACCCTCCGCCACACCCGAACCCGCTGTGTAGGTCCACAGGCTCGAATCGACAACGATCGCTGGCGAGGTCGCGGTCTTGCGAATCGTCAGATTGGCAGTAGAGCCAGACACACGCGGATAGTAGGTGCCCAGCACATTGGCCGTGGCGTTATCTGCGATAAATTCATCCTGCACGGTTCCGGTGATTGCGGCACCCGACGCACCCTTGGCGACGGGCAAGGTCATTCCGACTGGATACCATTTTTGGGTGCTGCCGATGGCCGCAGTTGCGCCGCTCAAGGCGGACGGGCGATCGCCCTGCCAACCCGACAATACGACGGTCATTCCCTGCTTCATCAAGAAACCGTTGCCTGCCCCAACTCCGGCAACAACGCCCGTCGCTGCGGCCGGGATCTCGGGGGCTGTGTTGTCGAAGAGATTATTGGATGAGCCGTCGTTCAGGGCTTCCAGGGAACTGGTATTCGTCCGATTATTGACAATATAAAGCAGACTTCCGCTGGCCTTGGTGGCATCCGCGGGTGTGAGGATCACGACGTCAAATTTGTAGCTGACCTCCCCGCTGGCATCCGCCGCGTTTTTCAGATCCACAATGGTTTCTGCGCAAGCATCTTTTGCGCTCACCTTGGCGGTGACTTCCGCAAGGATGTAGCTATAGACCCCGACAGTGCCAAAGCTCGCGCCATTGAACGCCGGGGCCGTTCCTTTGACAGCGAACGATTGGATCGATGACGACGTGATCGGGCACGACACCGTTAGATCCGGCGGAACGATCGGCGACTTCGCCGCCGGAATCACTGGTACCGAAAAAAGTGGCGTCTCGCCGGAGTTGCTACTACAGGCCATCAATACCGCAGCGCCCAATGCGCTCAGACCAATCAACCGAATCGCGCGCAGTCTCATCATTTTGTTAACACCATTCTCTAGAGATAAGGGCAAAAAGCCCACCGTGTCACGACGGTGGGATTAACAGGGACAGAAAAAAACTCACTTGGTTACATCAAAAACCAGATTGACTTTCGAAGGACCAAACGACGCCCAGGGGACGACCTTGGCGAAGCTGACACCGGGCTTGCTGAAGTCGCAGACACCACTGGGGAACGTCGCACGCAACCGGCTGAGGTCGGCAGCGTTAAACGACACCTTGTAGTCGGCCAGGTCAACCGGTTTGAGCTGGCATTTCAGATTATTCGACGCCAACGGCCCACCGGCTTCCATCCGCGGGAACCGGTACGACGGCCACAGAATATTGCACTGTGTACCGCTGGTGCCCAGAACCTGCTTCTCCGCGATGAATTGCGGCTGCGCGGATTTGTCGAAACAGCCATCGGTCACGTCGGTCGGCTTGTTGCGAAGCACCTTCGTGCGCTGTGGGTCGGTGGTTTTGTCGGCGGCAATCGCCTCCATCCACTTCTCAAAGGCAGCGATTGATTTTGCACTCAGCGCCGCGATCGGTGCTGCCGCATTCGTCGCTGTCGGCGCAGTACCGGGGCCGCCACGCCACATCACGTAGTTGTCGGCGTTGCCGTTGGCCTGAAGCACCCGCTCACGCGCCGCAAAATGCTCCCACTGCATGTGATAGTTCGACGTGTCTTCGCCGTAGATGTTCGAAACATCCAGAATCGGAATCGAAGACAAACCGCCCCCGCCATTGAGCAATAGACCGCTCTGGTTCGCCCGCAGGATCGCGTCCGCACTCCCAACGGTGCGTGCAGTGACCGGATTTGCGTCGGTATCAAAGCCCCCCACGTTTGCGTTCATGTCGAGGAACTGCGTGATGGTGATCGCCCCTGAGTTCAGCGCCGACAGACCATACTGCACGCCGACATTGTCATAGGTGCGCAAAGCGACCGTCGACTTACCAGACGGATCGAGCGGATTCGCTGTCTTACCGTAGACATTAACGCCAATGTCGAAGATTGTTGGCCGGGCGCCAGAAAAGTTGGGCGGGCTGGCATTGGGGTCGTAGCGCAGCGACACCGGCACTACGGCATTCCACACTGCGGAAACGTAGTTGCCGACGCCGGCGAACGTGGGTGCAGTGCGGCCCGGAACCGGGTCGGTTCGTCCCATCTGGTTCCCGTTTGCGACCAAGGTAATCTCAGCTGCATAACCAGACACGGCAGCCTTTTGGGCTGGGGTGAACGAAGTGGCCGACGGGAGCGATGTCGCAAAGTAGTTGCTCAGGAGGTGCGCGTCCGCGCCAGACTGGGCGATCGTGATGACATCCGGGAATGTCGCATCAATCAAGGCCCCGTCGAACAACCCGGGGAACATGTCACCCAGTTGCAAGCTTGCGATCGCACCACCCGATGTTCCCGTGGAGATCGTGTACACCGGCGCCCCGTAGCGCTTGATGAAGTATTCCTTCGTCATCGCAGCGGCTTCGCCCGAGAGGACGTTATTACAGGCGTTGGTGGGATGGTTCAGGGTGTTGTTGGCCACCGCGTAACCGCGCGACAACCACGTATCGTTCATCGGGTTATAACCGAATACGCCACCCTGGATGTACCATCCAGCGACGCAACCCGTCCCATGGCCGTAGACCAAGCGCTTGTTCCAGTTCTTGGGTTGGGTCGTCGGCGTGGGTTCCACATCCGTGGTTGGATCGAACAGCATGGTGATCTGCGCGATGCCACGGTTGATCGTTGCCGTCTCAACCCGAACGATGTAGGGCACCATCGTGCCCGCAGCGTTCTTGATCATTTTGACGTCAGCCGGAATCGTTTTCGTGTCGGTCAACGACTTGAATACTTCGCCTGTCGTGCGGTACGAGTACTGCACATTGGTTTGCGCGGAGCAGTTCGGGTCGGTCGCGTTGGCGACCAGTTTGGTGCCATCGGGCAACGAAAGCGTGCCGGTCTGGCAAATGAATGGAGTGACTTGGGGTCCTGATGAAATCGGACCTGCAATGGGGTAATTGGTCACCGTGAGCGCTGTCGCCGCAGAGCCGCCAACCTTGGCGCTGATCGCGTTATCACCGTCCTTGAGTCCCGTCACCAGTCCAACTTTGGTCCCTGCGATCAGGCCGTCCTTGAAGACGGTGGTGGCGTCCACACCATTGACGGTCACGGCGAGCGTTTCGCCGGACTTGGCATCAGCAGGCATCACGACTTCAATGAGCGCGCTGCCGCCACTGGCCCGGTAGGGCAGCGAGGATTTGACCGACACCACCGGGGCCGAGGTTGGCACCACCACCGGAGTGACGGTGGGTGTTGGCGCCGGATCGCTACTGCCGCCGCCGCAGGCGTTCAACAACACCACAGCACTGCAAAGCGCGAGCGGTAACGTGACGACTGCATGCCCTCGCCAGAGGGGTCGCGTTGGTTGGTGGAACTGATTCACGGTGTCCCCGAGTTTATTGTTGGATGCGGGCGATCCGGCCGTCATGAGCGGCCAAGATCTGCCCGCGGCGGCCGCAACCTACAATTGAAAGATTTAACTAAATGAAACTTTCAATTGAATCGTGACCAAAAAATGACGCAACCAGTCCAACAATGAAAGCCGGATTTTCCCTAGGTTGACGGGGCAAGTGCGCTGCCTAGGCGCCCCAAGCACAAACGGACGGGTGCTTCATCGGGCCTAGGCCAGGCCCGGATCCCTCAGGTCTTCGCCGCCTCGGCCCGTCGGCGGCGGAACTGCTCGATGACTTCGCCATCGGACTTATACGTCCAGCAGGTGTCGACCAGCGATTCGATATTGAACGTCCGGATCCCAGGCGCCTCGCCGGGCTTGCGAGACGCCATCGAGTCCGATACGAAGGTTTGCATCGCAGCTGCCGCAACCACTTCGAGCATCGCCAACATGTGGGTACAGCCCTCGACGCCCCCTAAGCGCTCCCGCATCACCTGGCGAAAACCGCGGCTGATCGACAGGCCGACCAGGCGCTGAAAATTCGGATTGACACCAACACAGCTGTCAAAGGGGGTAGACGGCATCGCTGAAACCACGGCGACGATTTGCCTTGTGCGGTCGATCGTCACGCGGATCTGCATGTTGTGCAAGGCCGCCCCCGCGTCGACTTTCCCGCGAAGATGGCTGTCGTACGCGAAGGGGCGCGTATCGATAAAGCGCGCGTCGATATCGATCAGGCCATCGGAACGCCGAAAACCCCGGCAAACGATACTGCGCGTATGCACAGCCTCACGCTCGACCGGAGCAGGAAGTATCCAGCCCTCATCAATTTCGCGATGACTCAGTTCACCGGGCACAAGCATTCGGTTTCCTTTTCAGTGATGACGATCCAATCGGAACCAGCCCATCGCCGCGAGTGGACACCGCAGCGGGCCAGGCCCAATTGTGCCGTGGCACGGTGAACCGTCCAACTCAGCCCCAGGCCAACGGATCCTGGGCACCCGCCAACCCATCGCCGGGCAATACCGCTGTCGGCTCGTGGTGACCGGCCTATTACCTCGCCTGAGCGTGTCGAAATCGCGGCTGAGCGCGTTGCAGTCGCGAGTTCAGCGCGTCGCAGTGATGGCTGACCCGCGGCCTGGCTAGGTCAGCCAGTCCACCCGTTCGACGGTGATCGCCACCCAGTGTGAATAGACCTTCTTGAGGGCTTCCTGCACGGCTTCATCCGATCGGTCTCGAACCCGCGTGATGATCGTCACCTCCTGGAAACGGCTCAGGGTCATGCGCGAGGGAACCCGGAAGACGATTCGGGCTCGATGGCTTGAGACGGCCTTGTCTTCGTTCATCATGGGTCCGGATCCAGGGCCCTCCAGCGTCCGATGAAGCCGCCCCAAACGCGAGGAACGAATCCTCTCGATCGGCACTTGACCCCAACTGAGTCAATCGTTTGCGCGATCGGTGGCGTGATCGTTGGCGTGATCGTTAGCGTGATCGTTGGCGTGATCCTCACCCACGCATTCGTTGCATGAAGTCGATCTCGGGTGGATGATCAAGTTCCAGTGTCCTGAATGTTCAACGCCATGATCACAGTCCATCACTTAAACGACTCACGATCCCAACGGATTTTGTGGCTGCTCGAGGAATTAGAGTTGCCCTACGAAATCCGCCATTACAGTCGTTCACCGGCGACGCGTCTGGCGCCGGCGGAACTGAAGGCGGTCCATCCTCTGGGCAAGTCGCCGGTCATCACCGACCACGGGCGCACGATCATCGAATCAGGCGCAATTGTTGACTATCTCATTCGACGTTATGGCCAAGGTCGGCTGCAGCCCAACCCGGACTCCGACGAATTTGACCAGTACCAACAGTGGCTGCACTACGCCGAGGGCTCAGCCATGCTCCCCCTGATGCTGCGCCTATACGTCGTCACCCGACTGGGCGAAGCGGGCGCTCCTCTGTACCCAAGAATCGACAGCGAGTTGGCCAACCACCTGGGGTATGTCAATCAGGCGCTGAACGGACGCGATTGGCTGGTCGGCAACGCCATCACCGGGGCGGACATCCAAATGAGTTTTGTCGCCGAAGCGGCCCGCGGATTGCGAAAGGACTACCCGCAGATGGACGCCTGGCTGAAGCGGATGCAAGAGCGCAGCGCCTACCGAAGGGCGATCGAGCGCGGGGGGCCATACGCCCTGCTCGACGCCGGCCAGAACATCCCGGCGAAATAAGGGCCTGAGACTTGATATCGGCCACGGCGGTCCACTCTCGCATTGACGGCCTGTGGTTTCGTATCAGGGCGCCGGTGCCTCCAAGGCTTCGCGAAGCTTGAATCGCATGATTTTCCCTGACCCCGTGCGCGGGATGTTCTGCACGATCCGGATCGAAGCTGGAACCTTGTAGGCGGAGATTTGCGTGGCGCAATGCGCCAGCAAGGCGTTCAAGTCTAGCGTGCAGTTGGGTCGAGGAACGACACAAGCGACCGGCACTTCGCCCAGATGCGGGTGCGGCATCGCAATCACGGCGCAATCCAGCACATCGGAATGGCTCAGCACGGCATTTTCGACTTCAGCCGGGGCGATGTTCTGTCCCCCACGAATGATGAGTTCCTTGAGTCGGCCCGTGATGGTGTAGAAGCCGTTCTCATCGCAACGAGCGAGATCGCCAGACCGATACCATCCCTCGAGCAGTGCCTTTGCAGTGTCCTCGGGTTTATTGTGGTAACCCAGCATGACGCTTGGCCCGCGGATGATGATCTCGCCCTCGCCACCAGCGGGGACGTCCCTGCCCTGCGGGTCGACCAGACGCACGGCAAGTCCTGGGATCGGAATGCCACAGGAGCCCATCGTGCGCGGCGAGCGGGGCCAGTTCATGATCGCCATCGTCGACGTTTCCGTGATCCCGTAACCGTCAAGCAGTTCTGCGCCAAAGGTTTTTTCGAATTCCTGATTGAGTGCGGCGGGCATGATCGCCCCAGCCGAGATGAAATGACGAATTCCGGTGGCGAGCTGCGTTCCGACCGTGCGCCCGGCCTCGAGCAAGTAATGAAACATCGTGGGTACGCCAGGCATCAGCGTGTAGCGGCCTGTCCCCAGTTGTTTGATCACCTCCTGCGTCGAAAATCGCTCGAGAAGCATTTCGCTGGCGCCCACGGCAACCACGCTGAGAACGCAGAGACTCAGGGCGTACGAGTGAAAGAGCGGCAAGGGCGAGAGCATGACGTCGTCCGCATCCAGACCCGCCATTGGCGCCCAACAGGCTGCGGTCACCCACCCAAGGCCATGTTCAGACAGCATCACGCCCTTGGCGCGTCCGGTGGTACCCGAGGTGTAAACGAGAAACGAGGTGCGATGCAGATCGGTCGGATCTCTTGGGATGCTGCGGGCCACGGTCGAACAGAGCCTGTTCAATGTCAATCGGGCACTGTCCAGTTCTGGCGCCACAACGACGATGTGCTGGAGCGATGGCACCTGTTCACAGAGGCGCTCGATCAGGGAAAGATGATGGCTGGACACCACGATGACCTTGCAGGCAGCGTCCTGCAGACGATAAAGGATTTCCCCCTCAACGGCGTCGTGACTGATGGGTACGCTGACGCCACCAGCGCGCAAGGTGGCCAGGCAACCGAGTACCCAGTTCACGGAATTCGGCACCAGCAGCGCAACCGACTCCCCCGCTTGCAGTCCAAGGTCCTGCAAGTGCCCAGCCAGATTTGAGGTCTGCCGCGCGAGGTCGGCGTAGCAGACCTGGGCGCCGGTCTGGTCCTCGAATGCGGTCTTCGCGCCGCGCAGGGATGCCTGTCGGGTGAGCAGCTCGCCAATGGGAGCGATCAGGTCGGTGCGGATCATCGCGCGTCTCTCCGGTCAGATCATGCTGAAACCGCCGCTGATACTCAGCGTCTGCCCGGATATCCAGCTGCCCTGGTCCGAAGCCAGCAAGGTCACCATCGGGGCAACATCACCGGGTCGGCCCAGCCGCCTGACCGGATACAGCTTTGTCAGTCGTTCACGATTCGCTTCGATGAAACTGGGCGCATGCGCGGTCTCAATAAGGCCCAGAGCGAGAGCGTTGCAGGTCGTTGCGGCACGGGTTTCGCGGGCCAGCGTTTTCATCAGGGCAACCGTTCCGGCGCGCGTGGCTGCGCCCAATGCCAGCCCAGACTCGCCAACGCGGGAAGAATCTCCGACGATGCTGATGATGCGCCCCGCGCCCTGGACAGCTTCGAGATGCGCCCAGGCGGCATGACAACAGTTGAGTGCACCGTAGAGACACACATCGACCTGGACTTTCCACTCCTCGGGCGTTGTATCGGCAAAGCGCTTTCGATGCACCACGCCTGCGTTGTTGACCAGGATATTGAGCCCGCCAAACGCGGCCACCGTCTTCGCAACCATGTCCTTGACGGCCAGATGATCGGCAATATCGCAACCGATCGCGATAGCCTGACCCCCGCTCGAACGGATCTCGTCGACCACCGCCTGAGCGCCTGCTGCGGAGTGGTGATAGTTGATGGCCACGGCTGCCCCCTCAGCAGCAAGACCCAGGGCGATTTCGCGGCCGACATCCCGGCCCCCTCCGGTGACCAGGGCTACCCGGTTTTCGAGTTGCATTTTCATAGGTTTGTCTCCGTGTGATGTGGGAACCCGTGTCAGGCGGGCACTGCGGTTGGCGTTGAATCAACCGGTGTCCTGCGAGAGGAACCCGGCTCGATCTGATGTCGGACCAATTGGAAGAGGCGCTCAGGCGTGACCGGTAGTTCCATGACCGTGACGCCAAGGTGCGCAATGGCGTCGGATACGGCATTGGCAATCGCGGCGGGGGCGCCGATGGTGCCGCCCTCCCCAACGCCCCGAAAGCCACCGATGTTATTTGCGGCAATCGAAGGGATATGCAGCAATTCCAGCCTGGGCACCTCCGGTGCTGAGGGCAGCAAATAGTCCGCGAAGTTCGCCGTGAGCAATTGCCCCTGCGCGTCATAGACGAGTTCTTCCAGAAGGGCTGCACCAATGCCCTGGGCCAGTGCGCCGCGCGTCTGCCCTTCAACGATCAGGGGGTTGATGATGCGACCACAATCTTCCGCAATCACGTAGCGCTGGATGTGCACAGCGAACGTTCTCGGATCGACCTCGACCTGTACCAGGTGCGTTGCGGACGTGGTCGTGCCAACCACCGGGTCGTAACTCTTCGTGACGACCAGGTCCTCGCGCAGATCGGCTGGCATCCTGCCCATCTGTGCGTACAGGGCACGGGCCAGTTCCACAAAGGTGAGGCGAGCGGTCCCTGTATTTGTACTGATGACACTCTGACGTACGATGAGGTCTTCGGCTGGTGCATTGAGCAGATGGGCTGCTAGGCGCAGCATCCGCTGCTTCAGTTCTCTGGCTGCCAGCATGCCCGCACCGCCACTGATGATCGCGGTGCGACTGGCATAACTGCCCGTGCCATGCGGTACCAACTGCGTATTGCCGGTGCGTACGCAAACATCCTCGAGCCTGGCACCAAGTTCGTCGCACAGCACCTGGGCGAGCGTGGTCTCGTGCCCCTGACCGTGGCTGGCACATCCAAAGGATGCGGTAATGACGCCAGTCGAATCGAGCGCGATGGTGCAGATGTCGGTACCGGTATTGATCGCCATGCCGGGCGCAGCCGAGATGCGCGATCCAATGCCGGAAAGCTCAGCGTAAGTCGCCAGTCCCAAGCCGATCCATCTGCCTTCCGCGCGCGCCTTGGCCTGATCGAGTCGAGCCTGCGCGTAATCAAAATGATCGAGTGCAGCCTGGAGGCCTTGCGTGAATGCCGACTGGTCCCAGATGAGCCCGACCGCAGAGCGGTAGGGAAATTCATCGGGTTGAACAAGATTGCGTTGTCGAATGACCGCGGGATCCAGACCGATCTGCTGCGCAGCCAGATCGAGCAAGCGCTCCATGACGAATACGGCAGCCGGTCGACCGACCCCACGATTCGGTCCGGTCGGTGACTTGGGCGTCGCAACCGCGCGGACATGACCGTGATAGACCGGCACCTTGTACGGCCCTGGCATGAAGCTGATCACCTGGACCGGCTCAATTGCGGCCGTCCACGGATAAATGGAGTAGGCGCCAACATCGCTGACCACATCGCAGCGCAGACCCAGGATATGCCCCTGCGCATCGACTGCGATCTCCGCATCCATGATCTCGTCAAATGCATGGCTGGTGGCAAGCAGGTCTTCGAGGCGATCGCCAGTCCATTTGACCGTCCGACCCGTCTTGCGAGCCAGCGCGCTGACCAGCATCTCCTCCGGATACAGGGAGGTCTTAGCACCGAAACCGCCCCCCACATCGGGCGCGATGACGTTCAGACGATGCCCCGGCATCCCCAGGAGATCCGAGAGTGCATCACGAATGATGCCCGGCACCTGGGTCGAACTGTACAGCGTGATCGCGTCGCGACCCGGATCCATTTCGGCGAGGTAGCAACGATTTTCGATGGGGGCAGACGTGCGGCGATGAAACCGCAAGCGCCCGCCAACCTTCACGGGTGCGGCCGCAAACACTTCGTCGATCTCACCCTTGGCGAAGGTGCGCTCAACCAGGATATTGCTCCGGAAACCCTCATGCAGGAGCGGTGCTTCGGGCTTGGCCGCCTCGATCGGATCGGTCGCTACGGTAAGCGTTTCATAGCGCAGAACGATCTGTTCAGCGGCATCTTCCGCCTGATACCGATTGCCCGCCAGAATCGCGACCACAGGCTCACCCACATAGCGCACGAAGCGATGCGCCAGCGCATGAATGGCCGTAGCCTGATAGGTGCTCGTGCGCGAGATGGCCACTGCGGGTTTGATCCAGTCCTCCAGATCAGCCCAGACGTACACGCCGAATACGCCGGGCATCGCGAGCGCAGCCAGCGTGTCCACGCTCAGGATTCTTGCGTGGGCCTGATCACTGCGCACCAGAGCCAGATGCAAGGCATGTGGCGCTGGAATGTCGTCAACAAAACAGGCCAGACCCGCGAGCAGTCTTGGGTCCTCGGTACGCCGCACGGGTTGACCGACCATGGGCGTGTGTCCGGACACAGGCGTCCCGTCACATGGCCTGATCCCTGACACGGCGTCATTCATAGGCTTGCGGCCCCTTGCGCAGCTGGGTCCACTGCTCCATGTCGTGACCAAAGATGACGGTCGCACCGTCGTCTTCAAGACGCTGGACTTCCCGTAACGAGGCAAGCGCGAGGTCGGGATTCCAGGTGTTCTTCGGCATGACCTCCTGCTCAAGATTGGGGCGCAGCGCCACAGCATCCGCCGCCATCAGGAAGCGCCCGTCGCGTTCGAGCGATGCCAGCGCACCGATGGTGCCCGGCGTATGACCTGGCAGTGGCAGCAGTAGCAACTGTGCATCGCCGAACACATCGTGCTCGCCTTCGATGGTCCGGATCGGCATCGGGTGGCGCCAGTCGGCCGGCAGGTACCCACGCTGCTCTCCATCCTCTGCTTGCGCTGCTTCCAGTTCGAGCCGATGGCAAACGATGGTGGCTCGCTTGAAGAATTCGTTACATCCACAGTGATCAGGATGAAAGTGTGAATTGACGACGATATCGATATCGTCAGGCTGCAGACCCAGGTCGGCCAACCCATTGAGCACATGCGCATCAGGATCGCCCACGGGTTGCAAGGCCTTCGCCAGAGGTCCCCAACGAGTCGGCGCGTCGGCCAGCGCGGTCGGATGGCAGCCGGTGTCGAACAAGACATTGCCCTGCTTGTGGCGCAGCAGAATGGAGGAAACCGGCAGGTCCAGCGTCTCACCCCGTTGGGCGTCCGGGAGGTAAATGTTCTTGCGCATGCGCAGCAGACCCCCAGCCAGAATATGCATCTTCACGGTTTGACTCCTGTAGAACAATCGCGCAGTGCAACGCAAGCCTGCAGCGCTTCGACAATGCCCTGATAGCCGGTGCAGCGACAGAGGTTGCCTGAGAGTACGGCCCGGATCTCCGCTTCGGTCCGCAGTGGATATTTCTGCAGCGCATCGACGCAGGTAGCGAGAATCCCAGGCGTGCAGAATCCGCACTGCAAACCATGGTGTTCCCGCAGGGCCTCCTGCAAGGGGTGGAGCGCATCGATGCGCCCCATGCTCTCGACCGTACTGATCTGCGCACCATGGGCGCGAACCGCCAACATCAGACAGGAGCGCACGCTGTCCCCGTCGACCATAATCGTGCAGGCCCCACAGACGCCGTGCTCGCAACCCACATGGGTCCCGGTCAGACCCAGTTGATGCCGCAAAAAATCGGACAGCAGTAATCGGGGCTCAACCTGCTCCTGTACGACCTGGCCGTTGACGATCATCCAGACGCTTTCAAGTGGAATCTCCTGGCCTGGACTGTCCTGAACGGAGGGTGTTACTGGTTCATTCATTGAGCGGTTCCCGTGGCGCGCGACCAGGCGGTTTTCAAAGTCTGCGCCATCAGCACTGAGGTCAGATGGCGCCGATAATCGGATGAGGCGTTCAGATCCTGTCGCGGCGTGAGCGCTGCACATCCTTGTTCAACCGCCCGATGCATCAAGTCCTCAGACCAGGCCTGCCCGGTCAGGACCGACTCTGCCTCGGGGCTGCGCAACGGGGTATCCCCCACACCCATCAGGGCGACCCGTGCCTGCCGGACATGACCGTCCTGTGCCGTCAGGCAAACGCCCACCCCAGCCAGCGCATAGTCGCCATGGCGACGGGAGAACTCATCGAAGGCAGACCCACTGCCATCCGGCAAAAACGGGAATTCAATCTGTGAGAGCAGTTCATCGCGTTCGATGGCCGTAGTCAGCATCGAAATGAAAAAATCGCTCGCTGCAATTCGCCGTTCCCCGCGCACCGAGGCGACGACCAGCGTCGCATCGAGCAGGCGAACCAGCAATGGCCACTCCGCCGCTGGATCCGCGTGGGCCAGACTGCCACCAATCGTGCCCATATTGCGAACGGCCAGATGCGCCACATGCTGAACCGTCTCGCGCACGACCGGGAAATGCTGGGCCACCAGGTCAGAACGCTCCATCGTACTGTGGCGACTGAGGGCCCCCACCACCAGGCCGCCGGATGCGCCGGTCTGGATCCGATCGAGTTCAAGCAGCCGACTGATATCAATTACGAGATCGGGTTTGACGATCCGATAATTCATCATCGGGATCAGACTCTGCCCGCCAGCCATGATGCGGGCCTCCCGACCTTGCACGCTCGCGCTGTTGAGCAGTTCAAGTGCCTGCGCCAAACTCTCAGGGCGCTCGTAGTTGAAACGACTCGGTTTCATCAGCGGCCCTGAAAATCTGGGGCACGTCGGGCGGCGAATGCCTTACGGCCCTCCCGATAGTCCTCGCTTGCGGCGGCTTGCGCGATCAGTCGTTCGGCATGCTGCAGATCGAGCGAACCGCGTCCAAATGCCAGGCCATTGAGTATCGTCTTGGCGCCCTTCTGGGTCAGAGGTGCGTTCAGGGTAAGCGATTTCGCAAACACCCGGGCATCGGCCATCGGATCGCCGACAACCTCCTGTGGGCTAGGTCCCAGGAGGCGGCTCAGCCACCCATCCGATTCCGCTCGCCTTGTCTGCGCCACATGATCGACAAATCCGATCGTCAGCGCCTCTTGTGCATCAAAGCGCTCGGCGCTGAAGAGGATTTTCTTCGCCCGTGGCAGGCCCACGAGCGTCAGCAACTTTAGGGTCCCTTTGACGCCGTAGATGATCGAGAGTCTGGCGGCGGGGATTCCGAATACCGCGTCGCTCGCGGCGTAGCGAAAGTCGCAGGACATCGCCAGGTGTGCACCGCCGCCCAGGCAATAGCCACGCAACACGGCGATCATGGGTTTGTTGATCTGGGCGATTGCGTCACAGCAAGCGTCAACAGCAATCTCATAAGCCAGTGACTGTTCGGGGTCGGATCGCACGCGATCGAATTCCGGAATATCGGCGCCGGCGCAAAAATCGGTACCGGCACCCGTCAAGATCACCGCCCGCACGTTGGTATCACCCTCCAGAGTCGCCAGGATCGCCGGAATGGTTCGCCACATCGACAGGGTCATCGCATTCCGACTGGCCGGACGGTTGAGGGTGACGACCGCGATATGGTCTTCAATCCAGACCTTGATCT
Source organism: Burkholderiaceae bacterium (assembly GCA_040401595.1). Lineage (GTDB taxonomy): Bacteria > Pseudomonadota > Gammaproteobacteria > Burkholderiales > Burkholderiaceae_E > RFPW01. The sequence continues at coordinate 5,082 of JBBAOE010000012.1, read as the reverse complement.
GTTCAGAATCCAGGACGCTTTGGACCTCCTCTTGCAGCGCACCCATGGCATGCGCCGCCTGCGCTGCACTCTGGGGCCAGTGCAACGAATCAGCGTTCGAAGGAGGGACCAAGCCAGTAGGGGTCAATTCGGCTTGCTGGGCCGCGCTCCGAGGCCCAGCCGCATCTCTAACCGGGCTGGCGTCCGGATTGGCGCTGAATGTCTCGGTACTGACCTGAAATGTCGTCGTTGCCCGATCGAGTCCGCCATCGGCGGGAGCGGCTTTGATCTGCTGTTCAAAGGCGATGAAAAAACGGTTCGCGTATTGCTGTGCGGTGGTTTCGATCAGGCGGGACCCCAGTTGTGCAAGCTTGCCACCGACCTTGGATTCAACTCGATAGTCCAGAAGCGTGAGTTCCGGTTCCAACGCCTCCAGGTTGACCTCGATTTGCGCTGTGGCGTAACCGGCAGCGCCGCTGGAGGCCTCACCGATCAGGCGGTAACGATGCGGTGCGACCACATCGCAGAGACTGATTTTTCCGGCAAAGCGGGCTTTGACCGGACCGACCTTGATGATGACGGTGGCCGCGAACTCGTCCGCCGCGACCCGCTCAAGTGACTCACAACCCTCGATGCAACCCGCAAGGACCGCGGGGTCGTTCAGCGCGTCCCAAACCCGCTGCCGGTTGATGTGCAAACGCACCTGCCCTTTCATTTGCATGATGCTGTTCGGCCTCGAGGTTTGGGGGTCTTGATATGAGCCCTTGTTTGGAGCCCTTGGTTTAAGCCGTAATTCATGCGACAGTTTCGGCCAAAATGAGATCTCACCTTTCTGAACGAAATTGCTCCGTCGGGCGCACCATTGACGTCATTGGCGACGGCTGGAGTTTCATGATCCTGCGCGAGTGTTATTTCGGCGCGAGGCGCTTTGAACACTTCCAGAGGATTCTTGGTCTTCCCCGTACAACCCTTTCGAACCGGTTGCAGCGCCTCGTGAAGTACGGCTTGCTTGACGCACATCTCTATATGGCGAGCCCTCCGCGCCGGGATTACAGGCTTTCCGAATCGGGTAAAGCCTTGTATCCGGTGCTGCTGAGTTTGATGACGTTCGGTGACCGCTGGCTTTCCGGCGCAGACGAGAAACCCCTGCAACTGATCCACACCGTCTGTAACGCGCAGTGCAGTGCGATTGTGGTTTGTCCCCATTGTCGAACAGAAATTGCAGCCCGCGATGTCAGCTATCGGGATGGTCCAGGCGCTGGTCTCGGCCCCGTGCCCCAAGACCGTAACAGCCGCCGCACATCGGATCCGACAGCGCTCGAGCGCAAGCGCCCGAGTTCGGTCGCCAGAACCTACAAGGTGATCGGTGACCGTTGGAGCTTCAGGATCCTGCGGGCTGCATTTTTCAAGATTCGGCGATTCGACGAGTTGCAGATGGAACTTGGTATCGCGCCCAACATTCTGTCTGAGCGCTTGTATCGGCTGGTCGCAGAGGGCATTTTCACGCGCGTCCAGTACCGCACTGGACCCGATCGATTTGAATATCGTTTGACCGATAAAGGGAAAGATCTGTTCGGGCCAATCCTCGCGATGCTGGGTTGGGGCGACCAGTTCCTGTCGGACGGGGGTCCCCCGCTGATCCTGCAGCACCAACCCTGTGGCAAGGAGTTCAGTCCTGCGGTGGTCTGCGATCACTGCCATGCGGGTCTGAGGGCTCGGGAAATGGCGTACAAAATCAACTATCGCGACCCGCTGACCTGATGATCGGATCGCAGCACCGAGGCCGCGATCCAGTGCGTCTGGCTTATTTTTTGACAAACGGACAGGTACTGTCGGCGAGTGGACGGAATGCCTGTTTTGCCGGAATCGTGGCCCGCAGCTTGTAGTAGTCCCACGGGTATTTTGACTCTGCCGGGCTCTTGACTTCATAGACGTACATGTCGTGCACCATCCGACCATCCTGGCGGATAACCCCGCCTTTGGCGAAAAAGTCATTGATGGGCATTTCCTTCATTTTCGCCATGACGGCAGTCGCATCGTCTGTCCCGGCGGCCTGAATAGACTTCAGGTAGTGCATCGTGGACGAATAGTCACCGGCGTCTCCCATGTTGGGCATGCGTTTCATTCGGTCGAAAAACCGACGCGACCACGCTCTGGTTTCCTCGTCCCGATCCCAATAGAAGCCATTGGTCAGCAGCATCCCCTGGGCTGTTTCAAGGCCGAGTGAGTGCACGTCATTGATCCACACAAGTAACCCGGCGATCGTCTGGTTACCGCGGCTGACGCCAAATTCGCGGGCGGATTTGACCGCGTTCACGAAGCTCATACCGGACCCTGCCAGCGCAATCACCTTGGCCTTGGAGCCCTGAGCACGCAGCAAAAATGACGAGTGGTCGACGGTCTCCATCGGGTAGCGAACGGAACCGATCACCTTCCCATCGTTGGCTTTAATCAGGTTCCCCGCATCCATCTCGAGCGCATGCCCGAAGGCGTAATCAGCCGTCAGAAAAAACCAGGTGTCCAACCCACCATCCACCAACGCCTTCGCGGTACCGTTGGCCAATGCCCAGGTGTCATAGACGTAGTGGATACTATTAGGGGTGCAACCGTCGTTGGTCAGCCTCGACGAGCCCGATGTGGTGACAATCGCAATTCGGTTTTTTTCCTTGGCCACACCGGCAACGCCAAGCGCAACGGCCGAGTTCACCAGATTGCCGATCATGTCGACTTTCTGGGTGTCGAACCACTCGCGGGCCTTGCTGACCGCGACATCGGGTTTATTCAGATGATCGGCGGCGATAACCTCGATGGGTGCCCCCAGCACTTTGCCGCCGAAGTCCTCGACCGCCATCTGCACGGCGGTCACAGCGCCTTTGCCCGACTCATGAGAGAACTGGCCCGAGAGATCGGTGAGCACACCGATACGCACCACATTGTCTGAAACTTTGGATTGTGACCAGGCGTTCGTGCCCGCCAGTGCCAACGATATCGCGGAAAATCCTGCAAGCCATCGCTTCAAGCAAATCATCTGTGCCTCCCTCCGCCCGACTGCCCGGGCCGAATGATTGTGGTGACCGAGTGTCAACAACGTCTAGACTCAGTCTATTAAAGATAGTGACGATCGAGTCCATGGTAGAGAAGTGCACTCCCGGTCAGCGATTAGGTATTTCCCTAGGATCAAGTGAGGATCACCTGATCTGCCACCGCCTTACAGGTCTATCCAATTGAAAGCGCTCGAATCCGGAAATGAGATCGGTTTTCCGTGGCGCGGACGTAAACTTCATCAATGAATACCCGCCGTCTGATCAAATCCGGCCTGCCCATCCTGATTGGTGCTTCGGTCATGCTCAGCCTGAGCATGGGAATACGACAGAGCCTGGGTGTGTTTATGGTCCCAGCCACACGGGAAACCGGAATTTCAATTTCCGAGTTCACCCTGGCCATCGCCATACAGAATCTGTCCTGGGGCTTCCTACAACCTGTTGTTGGCGCCTGGGCGGGCAAATACGGGTATCGGCAACTCATGCTGTTTGGCTCAGTGCTGTATGTGATTGGATTGGTCTTGCTTGCGTCTGCCCACAGCTTCCTTGCAGTTCTGATCGGCGCGGGGTTTTTGATTGGTCTGTCCCTGTCCTGCACCGGTTCGGCCATGGCAATGGCCGTTGCAACCCGCTGCGCGACGCCAGAGATGCGAAGCGCAATCCTCGGTGTTGTCTCGGCTGCCGGCTCCATTGGTGCCCTGATCGCCGCCCCGATTGGGCAATCCCTGTCGCAGGATTTCGGCTGGCGTGCCGGCGTCCTGGGATTTGTCGCACTGAGCCTGTGTCTGATTCCCGCGTCCTGGTATGGCTCCAAGATTGACGCGATTGCACTCCCGCCGCGAACGGCGTTTGACAATAAAAATCCAGGCACCGTCGCCCTTCAGGCCCTCAGGCACCCACCGTTTGCGGTGATGACCGTGGCCTATTTTGTTTGCGGAATGCAACTCGTATTTTTAACCACCCATCTCCCCACGTATCTGGAAATCTGCGGGCTTGATCCCATGCTGAGCGCGAAAGCGCTTGGCGTGATTGGCGGCTTTAACGCGATGGGAAGCCTGTTCTTTGGCTGGGCAGGAGGCCGGTACAACAAAATGCTCTTGCTGGGAATGATTTACATCCTGCGCTCAATCGGCTTAGCCGTCTATTTTTTCAGCGCCCCGACCCCGGACACCACCCTGATATTTGCCGCCTACATCGGCTTTTTGTGGCTTGGCGTCGCGCCCCTCGTCTCCGGCTCAATCAGTGAAACGTTTGGACTTCGTTGGCAAGCCATGCTCAGCGGGATCGCATTCATGAGCCATCAACTCGGTAGTTTCCTGGGCGCCTTTGGTGGCGGCGTCATCTACGACGCACTCGGTTCTTACAGCCTTGCCCTTCAGATCGGCGTCATCGTCGGCCTGATCGCTGGCATCGTCCAGTGCATCTTTGCCGTCGCCTGGCCCAAAGACCCGCCGCTCCTTCTCAATGCCAGTGCTTGACGCCATAGACTCCCCGAGATCTCTCACGGGGACTTCTGGGCCTCTTTCAAACACCAACCCCGATTGATGATGGTTCGCCTGTTGGGAAAATCCAGTCTCCTGCGCCTGATCACTCTCGTGCCCCTCGCCTTGAGCGGGCTTGCTTGGAGTGATGTGGGCATCAAGTGGTCGCCCATCTCAACCAATCAGGCGCACTCGGTCGTGGTCTATGCCGATCTGAATCAGATCTCGCGCGAAGCCTCGATCGTCCGCATCCGGCTGCTGTTTGACAATCTTGGAGCGGATGCTGACGGCAGGCGCTCGTATGTCACCTTGCGTGAATATCATTGCGCCCGGGGTCTGACCCGAACGCTCGAAGAACGGTTCTACACCGGCCAAATGGGTACTGGGAGCCAGGTCTCTGCGCAAGCCTCACCCGACTGTGAAATCAGGGCTGACACCGATCCGGAGTCGACTGCGTGCTCCGCGCCTTGGAGCTCGGTACGGCCGCGGACGATCGGATATGACGTGTTCAAGGCGGTCTGCCAACTGCAGACCACCTAGGCCGCGCGGTGCAGCGCAGCGCTTGGCAGCGCGCGGCGCGA
>JBBAOE010000011.1:76793-119349 GCA_040401595.1 Burkholderiaceae bacterium | reverse complement strand
GGAATCAAAATCCGGTGCCTTGACCAACTTGGCGACTCCCCAAGCGCTGCAATCATTGCGCCACCGCCTCGATCATTGGATGCCGCTGCAGGGACGCGCACCGATGTACGCGCCCAACCCCGGCCCCACTGACGACCTCTGCAATGGCCGCTGCGATCGATGGTGAATCGGTCGTAGCGAACACGCAGGCCCCCGAACCCGACATCCGAACCGCCGAAGGATCAACCCCGAACGTCGCTGCCGCTTCCAGAAGCACAGACAGTGCATCCGCAACCGCGGGAAATCGTCGGAGCACTGGCTTCTGAAGGTCGTTGTGACCGGGAAGCCGAGCCGCCGCCGTCGATTGCTCACGTGCGAAGCCCGCTAATGTGAGCGGTTTCGTGTTTCGTGTCAAATGTGGGTCTGCAAAAACGACAGCGGTCTGAACCTCAACCGGGGGTTGGACAACGACATAGTGGCGGGCTGGCAGGGAGATCGGCTGCAATTCCTCGCCAATGCCCAAGGCATACGCATTGTGACCGCGCACGAACACCGGCACATCTGCGCCAAGCGCGACGGACAGCTCGGCCAGACGCTGCACAGGCCAATGCAGCTGCCAGAGTTGGTTGAGCGCGAGCAGGGTGGTGGCGGCATCCGAACTGCCCCCGCCCAGTCCCCCACCCACGGGTATCTGCTTGTCGACTCGAATCGTGACGCCAAAATCGGTTCGGTCCGAGGCGCCCGCAGTCTGCCGAAGCAAGCGCGCTGCCCGTACGGTCAGATCCTGCTCCATTGGCCAGTCGCCTGAACTTGCCACGATCAGGCCATCGTTGCGTGGTTCGAAGTCGAGCCAATCGAAGAGATCGATCAGCTGAAAGACGGTTTCGAGCAGGTGGTAACCATCGCTGCGACGCCCGGTGACATGCAGGAAAAGGTTGACCTTGGCGGGTGCGGGACAGTGCAGGAGGGGCGTGCGCCGGGATATTGTCATGCGCTCGGTCAGGGGTCCAGAAGGAGGCGAAGCCGAACCCTGCGCCCGGGCAGCAACGAGGGCGATGTCTCGGGATCCGCGGGCCATTCAAGGGTCCAACGGCGTGGCGGATCGATCCGGATTTTCCATTGGGTGTCGATGGCGCTGCGCGCTGATCCGTCGGCTGCCCGCTCGGTCACCTGGGCGAATTCACCCTCGAGCCAACGGGCCATCTGGTTCACGGGTAACCGCCAGCCCAGCGCATCCTCGACCAGTTCGTTGGCGTCCTCGGCCACATCTACCCTGCCATCCGCCCGCGTGAGGCTCGCACCATCGGCGCTGATCTCCAGACGGGCCAATACCTGACCCAGGGGGCCGAGGAGATCAAGGCGCGAAGCCCGATCATGGCGCTCGAGCGTGAAGCGCCCGCTGGCAGCGGGGAGATCGGGTTCGCCTTCAATGGCAAAACGCCCCGACCATGCGCGGTGCGCGATCGTGGCCTCGGCTGGCGGCACTATTCGGGGTTCGGGCAGCGACGCACATGCCGCCAGAGCGCACAGGCATCCGGTCAGCAGTGTCCGGGTCACGAGGTTCAGAGCGAGGCACCCAGTCGATCCCGAGTTTCCCGCAGCAGCGCGTTCGAAGGGTCTCGCCCGATGGCCTGGCGCCAGACCGTATACGCCTCTTCGGCGCGGCCCAGTCGCCACAGGACCTCGCCCAGATGCGCGCCAACCTCGGCGTCTACCCGGATCGCCCAGGCGCGCTGGAGCCAGCCCAAGGCCTCTTCGGCGTTGCCCTGGCGGAAGGCGACCCAGCCCATCGAATCGAGAATCTGTGGGTCTTCTGGCGCCAGTTGAACCGCGCGCTCAATCAGGGTTCGGGCCTCATCGAGCCGGATATTGCGATCGGCAAAGGTGTACCCCAATGCGTTATAGGCATGGGCGTGATTGGGACGCAGAACGATCAGGCGCCGCAGGTCGCTCTCCATGCGATCGAGCCGACCCAGACGTTCGCCCAGCATGGCCCGGTCATAGAGCAGTTGGGGCTCGTCGGGCTGAGCGGCAAGGCCAGCATCCACGACGTCAAAGGCTTCGGCCGGACGCCCATCCTCGCGAAGGAGTTCGGCAGTTGCCTGCACGATCCGCACCCGATCGCGAGGCGTCTTGGGTACCGCACCCAGAAGCAAGGTTCGACCGTCTCCGCTGCGCTTGAGGCGGCCCAGGACGATGGCCCGGTGCACCAGCGCCTCAAGCTGCTCTTCGCCTTCATTGATCTGCTCAAGCCAGCGCAGGCTTTGCTCGGGCTGACCCTGATCCTCGGCCATGCGTGCCAGAAACATCCATCCTGGGTTGCGTTCCGGGCCCACCTCACCCGGCAGGTCGACCCAGCGGCGCATCAGCTGCTCGGCCTCTGCGGGGCGTTTAAGCTCAGCAGCAAGGTGCGCAGCCGCAAAGAGTGTCGATGGGTCTTCGGGCTCATCGGCTAAGGTGCGGTTGAGTTGGGCGAGCGCTGCATCGAGGTGGCCGTCGATCGCATACAGTCGAGCCAGCGCGAATCGCGCTCGAGGGGCTTTGGGACGGGCGTCCACGAAGGTTTTCAGGAGCCCAATCGCTTCCTGGCGTCCAGGCGCATCGACCGGAAGCACGGTCGCCGCGGTCAGGGCGACTTCTTCTGAGCCGGGCCGCAGCGCAGCAGCACTGCGAATCTCGGCCGCTGCCCGGCCCTGATTGCCCGCCGCGTGGGCCAGCGTCGCGCGCGCGATCCGTGCAGCCGGTTCGTCCAGGTCAACAACACTGACCCGATCGAGCAGGGCCATCGCAGCAGTGCGGTCGGGCGCGCGTAGCAGGTTGCGGGTCAGGGGTCCGTAGCGTTCAGCCAACTGCTCATTTTTACGCGCCAAAGCAAGCTGACGGGTGATCAGGGGCTCGGCGCGCTGAAGCTGGCCATTGCTCAGCCAAAGCGTTTCCAGCGCAATCGTGGGCATGGGTGCCTCGGGCTCGAGTTCCAGCCAAAACTCGGCCGCCTCGATAGCCCGACCGCCTGATCGGTCCGTGAGGGCCAGTTCGGTGGCCCGTTGCGCTGCTTTGGGGTCTCGAGTCTCCCGGGCGAGTGCCAGCCAGGTGGCGGCTGCGGTACCGATCTGGCCGCGTTGCGCCGCGATTTCCGCAGCCAGAATCTGGAAAACACGCTGCGCCGCCAAGGTTTCGCTCGACCGGGCCGCCGCTGCGCGGGCCCTCGCGCTGCGTGGCTTTACGGCGGATTCGGCCGAGTGGCCTGGTCCTCCCGACTGCCCCGCCGGGTTGGTCGAGGGTCCACGCGACGCCGGCGCGTCTGTACCTGCCGCCGGCGTCGTGTCCGATGCAGGCCCAGTCCCGGTTGCCGGTCCCTGCGCTGGGGCGGCGTCTTGGCGGGCTGCCTGAGCGAACTGCGGTGTGTGGGGTCCAGCATCGGTCTGGTGGTGGGCGTGCACAGGTGGGAGCGTCCCGAGCAGAACCAGCGGTAAGGCGAGTGCCGCGAGTACCGGACCAGCCCCTGTTGAACGCCAGCGCGACTGTGAACGTTGCATGATTGGGGGAATAGGGACAAAGGTCATAGTGCAATGTTAGGGTACAGCGTTGGTTGGTCGCAATGCCTGAACTGCCTGAGGTTGAAACTGTTCGTCGCGGCCTTGCGCCGCAAATGACGGCTCGCACCGTGCGGGCCGTCTCTCTGCGCGTGCCGGCGTTGCGCTGGCCGATTCCGGGCGTGTTGCCCGAGCGGATCCAGGGGAGCTCGGTGCAGCAGGTCCTGCGCCGGGGAAAGTACTTGTTGTTCGAATTTGCTTCCGGCTGGATGTTGATTCATCTGGGAATGTCGGGCAGTTTGCGCTGGGTGGGTCCCGAGCTGGCCGTGCGCAAGCATGATCACATGGACTTGGTGTTCGATCATGGCATCTTGCGCCTGAACGACCCCCGGCGATTTGGCGCCGTCCTGTGGCATGAGCGCGCCAGTGGCCCGATCGATGCCCACCCGCTGCTCGCTAAGCTCGGTCTGGAGCCACTCAGTATCCCGGCGCAGCAAGTCGGTCAGTGGCTGTATGACGGCACACGCGGGCGTCGCAGTTCGATCAAGGCGGTGTTGCTGGCGGGCGATCTGGTGGTCGGCGCCGGGAATATCTATGCCTGTGAGAGCCTGTTTCGGGCCCGGATTCATCCGGCAACCCAGGCCGGGCGCCTGGGCCTGGCGCGTTGCCAGAGACTGGCGCTGGCGGTGCGCGAGACTCTGTTGGATGCATTGGCCCGGGGTGGCAGCAGCTTGCGCGATTTCGTTGGAAGCGATGGGTCGAGCGGTTATTTTCAGCTCGACGCGCTCGTCTATGACCGCGCTGGCCTGACCTGTCGCCGCTGTACGGGTCTGGTTCGGCGAATCGTTCAGCAACAGCGCTCAACGTTCTACTGCCCCGCTTGCCAGCACTGATGGCCACATCGCCTGCTGTCGGCGTTGCACCCGGATTCGGACAGGGCCGGTTTGCCGACCGCGTCGTCGCATGGCAGCTGCAGAGCGGCCGCCATGCACTGCCTTGGCAGGGGACGACCGACGCGTACCGGGTCTGGCTCTCGGAGATCATGCTCCAGCAGACTCAGGTGGCCGCTGTTCTGGGCTATTACCAGCGCTTTCTCGATCGATTTCCGACCTTGCCGGATTTGGCCGTGGCGCCGCTCGATGAGGTCATGCCGCTCTGGGCTGGGCTGGGCTACTACAGCCGGGCCCGCAACCTCTGGGCCTGTGCGCGTGAAGTGCATCAACGCTACGGCGGCCAGCTGCCGGCGGATCCTGTGTTGCTTGAAACCCTGCCAGGGATCGGTCGATCTACGGCAGGCGCCATCGCGGCGCTCGCCTTCGGCCGGCCAGCCCCCATCCTCGATGGCAATGTGCGCCGGGTCCTATGTCGGGCGTTTGGAATTGAGGGCGATCCCGCCTCGCCCCCCGTGTTGCGACAGCTTTGGGCGCTGGCAGAGAGCCTGTTGCCAACACGCGCCGGGATCGGCCCTTATACCCAGGGCTTGATGGATCTGGGTGCGACGGTCTGCACCCGTAGTCGGCCTCGTTGCAGTGCCTGCCCGCTTGCCAGTGACTGTCGTGCCCGGCGCGAGGATCGGGTGGCAGAACTGCCGCAGGCGCGGCGGCGGGCCGTTCGACCGGTCCGTGAGCTGCGCTGGTTGGTCCTTGGCCATGAGCAGACCCTCTGGCTCGAACGTCGCCCGGAACGGGGCATCTGGGGCGGCTTGTGGTCGTTTCCGGAACTGGAGTTTGGCGCCGATATCGTCCAGGCGCTCAGTGCGCGCGGACTGGTTGCGCAGGACCGTCGGGATTTGACCATGATTGAGCACGGGTTCACCCACTTTGTGCTGCGGGCTTATCCGGTCGCGATCGAGGTGCATGCGCCAGTGATCGCGAGCCAGGGCCAGTGGCTGACCCGGGCTGAGTTGGCCAACAAGGCCCTGCCCAAACCGGTGGCGCACCTGTTGCAGGGGTTCAGCTGGCCCCGCGCGTTGCCAGTGAGCGATGGCGGATGAGCACCTGATCCTGGCGCCGGAAGCGCTTGGCAATCTCTTCGACGAGGTAGACCGAGCGATGTTGCCCGCCGGTGCAACCGATCGCAACGGTGAGGTAACTCCGATGCTCCCGCAGGTAATGGGGCAACCAGCGATGCAGGTAGCCATTGATGTCATCGATCATCGCCTGGACGGCGGGCTCGGCACGCAAGTACTCGGCGACTGGCTGATCGAGTCCGGTTTGATGGCGCAGTTCGGCGACATAGTGGGGGTTGGGCAGGCAACGGGCGTCGAAGACCAGATCGGCATCCAGGGGAATGCCATGTTTGAAACCAAAGGACACAAAGGACAGGGTCAGCAGGCGGTTGTCCGCCCCGACGACTTCCCGGATCCATTGCCGCAGGGTGTTCGCGGGTAGGTCGCTGGTGTCCAGAACAATTCCGACCTCGTCGATCAGGGACATGAGCTCGCGCTCCTGCTCGATCGATTCAATCAGGGTCGGCTCGACGCCGTCACGAGCTTGAAGCCGGAACGCGAGCGGATGGCGTCGACGGGTTTCAGAGAACCGTTGCACGAGCGTGTCGGTTCGGGCGTTCAGGAAGATGACCTTGACATCATGCCCCTGGCTCGAAAACGCAGCGATGTGGTCGCGCAGCTCCTCGGGGGAATCGTCGGTGCGGGCGTCAATCGCGACTGCAACGCGATGGATCCCTCGGGTCGCCATTAACGGCGGTATCTCGCTCAGAAACTTGCCGGGTAGGTTGTCAATACAAAAATACCCATCATCTTCGAGCAGTCGCAAAGCGACTGACTTGCCAGACCCGGAAATGCCGGTGATCAGGATCAGTTGCAGCCGGTCTGGATCGGGCTTAGTCGTCAAAGGGCTCCCCTGCGATGGCTCGACGCTGGCGCTGCGCAAACAGCTGGGTTGTTTCGATGCCCCGCAGTTGCAGGATGGTATTGCGCACAGCCGCTTCTGTGAGGACGGCGAGGTTGCGCCCGGCCGCCACGGGCACCACGACTTTGCGGATCGGGACTTCGAGCACTTCCTGGGTTTGGGCCTCCAGGGGCAGGCGTTCGAAGTCGCCATCGAGCGCACCGCGGCGAACCAGTTGCATGATCAGCTTGAGTCGCATCCGACGACGCACGGCGGTTTCACCAAAGATGGTCCGGATATCGAGCAGCCCCAGGCCGCGAACTTCAAGCAGGTTACGCAAGAGGGCCGGGCAGCGTCCTTCGACAGCGCTGGGTCCGATCCGGGAAAACTCGACCGCGTCATCGGCGACCAGGCCATGACCGCGCGAAATCAGCTCCAGTCCAAGTTCGCTTTTGCCGAGCCCGGAATCGCCAGCGATCAGGACCCCCATGCCGAGGACGTCCATAAAAACACCGTGCATGGTGGTGGTTTTCGCCAGTGCTTTGGCGAGCCAGATCCGCAACGAATCGATGAGGCGCGCGGCCGGCAGCGGAGTGCCGTAGAGCGCCATCCCGGCCGCGCGGCATGACGCCAGCAGATCGGCCGGGGGCTCGAGTCGATCCGCCAGCAAGAGGGCCGGGGGGCGGGCAGAGACCAGTTCGCTCAGCATGGCTGCACGCCGCCCCGTTGAGCAATTCAGGTACCACTTCAGCTCTTCGGGCCCAATCACCTGGATCCGTTCGGGGTGAATCAGGTTCAGGTGGCCAACCAGATCCGACGCTTCCACGGCCGTGATTTCCCGGTCCGGAATGGGCGCCCCGTTGAGCTCTACCAGGGAAAGGGTTTCGACATTGGCCGCGATGAGCGTCTGAAAGCTGAGCGGCATGGTGTGACTCGGTTCAGGCCGCGGGCTGTTGTGGTTCCCAGGCAGATAGAAGGTGATGGACCTGGGCCGGGTCGTCCATGGTCATGAGCGATTCGCGGATGGTGGCATCCGACATGAGCTCGGCAAGCTCGGACAGCAGCGTCAGGTGCTGTTCGGTCGACTGTTCGGGAACGAGCAGAAATACGAGCAGGCGAACCGGGAGACCATCGGGCGCGTCGAAGGGGATCGGATCGACGCAGCGAATGACGGCAGCGGCCGCTTCGCGCAGCCCCTTGATGCGCCCATGGGGGATCGCAACGCCTTCACCCAGTCCGGTTGAACCCAGACGCTCACGGGCAAACAGGGCATCAAACACCCGCCCACGCTCCATGCCCTGATGATTTTCGAACAGGAGAGCGGCATGTTCAAACAAGCGTTTTTTGCTCGATGCCGGCAGGTTCAGCTGCACGTTTGACAGAGACAACAGCCGGGCGAGTTGGGTCATAACTGGGCCACCTGCCGGGGGCACGGTGTTGGGAAGCGCAAGACACATCGAGGTTGCGGCGGCGCGATTACTGCATTGCGCTGGCCTCACCTAACTGTGGTTAAGGGTACAGCCCCGATCCTACCCTGTAAACCGCGGTTGCTGCGTCGCAACAAAAAATCCGAATCGGTTCCTCCTGGTTCCAGGGAACGGGAAGAACCGATCCAGAGGGGCCGGGCGTCGTTAATCCGAACCGAGCGCTTCGACGGCCTCCTGATGTTTGATGGCCTCATGCGCAAAGCCGAAGCGTTGTGCCTTGTACTTGGCCACCTGGCGGTCGAGTTTGTCGATCAGTTCATCAATCGCTGCGTACAGATCCGATCCAGAACACTCGGCAAACAGATCTCGACCACGAACATGCAGATTGATCTCGGCTTTTTGGACGAGTTTATCAACCGACACGATGACATTGACGTCGATGACCTGATCAAAATGTCGTCGGATCCGCTCGAGTTTGCCGATGATGTACTGACGCAGTGCCGGGGTGACGGCGACATGGTGGCCGCTGATGGCGAGGTTCATGGTGGTCCTCCTGCTACACGGGGTCAGGCCGGGATGGCTGACCCTCGGTTGGGTCGGCCTGGTGGCGAGTGCATCGTTTGACGTGTCCGGGTGCGCATCACAACGCTTTGCGTTGGGTGACGGCCGGGATGCGCAGGGATTCGCGATACTTTGCGACCGTGCGGCGAGCCACAACGATGCCCTGTTCACCAAGCATTTCGGCGAGACGGCTGTCGGATAACGGTTGGCGAATGTCCTCCGCGGCGACGAGTTGTTTAATCAGGGCCCGAATGGCGGTGCTCGAGGCGGCGCCGCCCGTGTCGGTCGCAACATGGCTACCGAAGAAATACTTGAGCTCAAACGTGCCAGTCGGGGTCAGCATGTACTTTTGTGTGGTTACGCGAGAGATGGTTGATTCGTGCAAACCGAGAACTTCTGCGATCTCCCTGAGAACCAGTGGCCGCATGGCGACCTCGCCATGGGTGAAAAATTCACGTTGCCGTTCGACGATGGCCTGCGCGACGCGAAGGATGGTGTCGAACCGCTGATGGATATTCTTGACCAGCCAGCGGGCTTCTTGCAACTGCATCGAGAGACTATTTGCCCCCTTGTTGCGGCGCAGGATCCGAGCATAGAGGTCATTGACCCGTAAACGCGGCATCACGTCTGGGTTCAGCGCTGCAGTCCAGCCGGCTCTGGTGCGTCGCACAATCACGTCGGGCAGCACATAGGCTGCCTCTTCCCCGTCAAAACCCTGTCCCGGCAGGGGTTGAAGTGTTCGGATCAGGGCCTGTGCGTCGCGCAGGGTCTGATCATCCTCGTCATGGTCTTTGAGTTGCAGCGCTTTTTTGATCCGGGTCCAGTCGCGCGCCGCCAGAAGCGGCAGATGATCCTGCGCGATCGCGCAGGCTGCCTCCCAGCCGTCGACCGAGGGCCATTGCCGCCGGGGTAAGCGCTGAAGCTGCAGGCTCAGACATTCGGCGAGGTTGCGCGCACCGACCCCGGGGGGATCGAAACTGCGCAACAGATTGAGTGCTGCCTGCATCTCTTCGAATTGCAATTCGCCGATGGTTTGCCGAGCCTCGCACTCCCCCAGCAGTTCTGCCAGCAAGGCTTTGAGGTGCTGTGCATTCTGCGCCTGCCAGCCGGCAGGCGCGAAGCTCAGCAAGAGTTCGAAGAGCGCCGGTAGTTCGGTCCGTTGCTGCTCGGCTGCCTGGGCATCGTCCTGCAAGAGTGTCTGCAGGATTTTGAGTCGATCGACGAGGTCCGAAAACAACGCCTCAACCGATTCGGTGAGCCAGCCATTCGGGTCAATTTCGCCGATCAGCAGTCGCACGAATGCCGCGTCGCGCGCGCTGCATCGGGCGGCCGTCAGTTGCTGCAGGAGATGGGCCTCGAGTGAATTGCGCGAGCCCGCACCCTGGGGTCTCTCACGCTCATCGTCGTCGTCATCCCGGTTGCGCCGATCCGCACCCCAGTCCAGGCCATTGTCGATCCCTTGATCCATCCCGCGCGAATCGATGTCGCTCGGTTGCGTATCGCTGCCGCTACCGGAGACACCACTTTCGGCTTCAAACTCGCCCGTACTGGCGCTGCCAGCCGATTCGCCGCGCTCGTCCCTGCTGGCCGCGCGGTTTCCCGGGTCGATGGGGGAGGCGCTTGGTGGGGGGGGGATTGCGCCCTGCGCATCCAGACGCAGCATCCCGTCGAGGGGATTGTCGACCCGCTCGAGCAAGGGATTTTCCACCAACATCTGCTCGATCTCTTGATTGAGTTCGAGCGTCGACAGTTGCAGCAGTCGAATCGATTGCTGTAGCTGGGGAGTCAGAGCGAGATGTTGAGAAAACCGGAGCTGGAGCGACTGCTTCATGGGAGGACAGGGGAGCGAGCGCTGGTTGCCCTACGATACGCCCTGCCGAAGCTTCGTGCCTACATCCGGAAGTGTTCGCCCAGATACACGCGGCGAACGCCCTCGTCAGCAATGATTTCGTCAGGACGGCCGTATGCAAGAACGGTGCCAGAGTTGATGATAACCGCTCGGTCACAGATTCCCAAGGTTTCCCGCACGCTGTGGTCGGTGATCAGCACGCCAATACCCCGACCTTTGAGGAAACCGACGATGCGCTGAATCTCGATCACGGCGATCGGATCAATCCCGGCAAATGGTTCATCGAGCAAAATGAACCGCGGCTCACTGGCCAGGGCGCGCGCAATTTCGACCCGCCGTCGCTCCCCGCCCGACAAGGAGAGGGCGCGGTGTGTCCGCAAGTGCGTGATCTGGAGTTCGTCGAGCAGTTCGTTCAAGCGTCGCGTCAGGGCGCTCGCAGGCATTCGGCGTCCGTCATCTCCAAGCTGCATTTCGAGCACGGCAGCGATATTTTCTTCAACGCTGAGTTTTCGAAAGACCGAGGGCTCCTGGGGTAGGTACGATAAGCCCAGGCGGGCGCGCCGGTGAATCGGTAAGTGTCCGATCGGTTGTTCATCAAGTTCGATCTGCCCGTCGTCGCAGGAGACGAGTCCGACCATCATGTAAAAACAGGTGGTTTTGCCGGCTCCGTTGGGGCCTAGCAGGCCAACGACTTCGCCGCTGGCGACCTCGAGCGAGACGTCGTGAACCACTTCGCGGCCCTGATAGCTCTTGCGCAGGTGCCGGGCGCTCAGGCGACTGATCGGATTCACGGGCAATCGTTTCGGTTTCGGACGTAGATCGAGGTCACTTTGTCGCCCGCGGCTGGATTATCACCCGCACCCGTCCGCTGGGGTTGTCGGGCGTTGTGGCAGCTCCGGCGCTGTCAACTTCATAGACCTCGGTCCGGGTGTTGTAGCGGATACGTCCGCCTTGGACGTCGTCGACGACCCGGGCCGCATCAAGGCGTCGCAGCTGGGCTTTCTGTGAAAAGGTTGCTAATTCGGATCGGCTGTCCCATTCGATCCGTTCACCCTGACCCTCGACCCAACTCTCGGCGCTGGCATCCCGGCGTTGGCGCAATGTGGCTGGGCGCCCGGTGGCGGTTGCGTTTTGCGTGCCGTCGCTCTCTTCGCGCAGGACGATCCGGTCGGCACGGATCAGCAGCGACCCCTTACTGAGCGATACCCGACCGTTAAAGACATTGACCTTGTTCAGATCATCGTAATCGAGTCGGTCCGCTTCAATCTGGAGCGGCCGCTCGCGGTCGGCCCGCTCCGCATGGGTCACCGGGGCCGGTACCATAAGCGCGATCGTGAGTAGGAGGGCCGGTAGGGCGGGCGGCAGCAGATGGACCTTCACAACCAGGGTTTCACTTCGTCTTATTCGGGGTTGGTGATTCGGGCCTAGGCCAGGGTCCGGGCGCGCTCGACCACTGGCCCTGCACATCCGCCAGCACTTGCAGGCGTCGGGTTGCATTGTCGAATTCCATCCCGATCCCGGTCAAGTTCGATCCGCCCCGCTCGATGCGCACTGGGCCCGCCGCTCGAGCAAGATCCTGGGGTGCCAGGACATCGAGTCGTTCAGTCCGGATCTTGAGGGCCGGGCCGTCGCGGTCGGCGGCGCGGGTTATCTCGACCTGGCCGCGCAGGTGGGTCAGGTTGCCCATTTCGAGGGTTTGCGCCTCCTGCGCCCGAATGACCATCGTCGGGCGACCGGGCTCAATCCGCAGAAGGGTGGGCTGAACGAGTTCGACGGCGTCATTTTGCGGCCGATGCTGCATCCGTTGCGCGGTGATCTGCCAGGTCACCCGTTCGCTCAGACCGAGTCGGACCAGATGAAACCCTTCAATAAACCAATCGGGTCGATCCGGGCTCGTGCGCTGCGGCGTGGATCGATGCTCCTGGGAGGTTCGCTGGGCGAGCAAACCGGTCATGGCCGCCAGAATCGCCAGCATGCCAATGGAGGCGATCACGGGCAGGCGCTCACGCAGACGCCAGCCCCATTCGGGATTCGACGCGCGCGCAGGGGGTATCGGATTCGTCATCCTCAGCCGGCCGAACGACCCGTGCCTTCGAGATAGCGCGCCAACGCGGCTGTCCGCTGACCCCGCCATTCGAGCAGCATTTCGGCAAATTCACGCACTGCGCCATGCCCACCCCGGCGGCTTGAAATCCAGTCACAGTGGGCGCGGACGTCAGGTTCAGCATCCGCCGGTGCGCCGGCGATTCCGGCGAGTCGCAGGGCGGTCAGATCGGGCCAGTCGTCACCGAGATAGGCGATGGCGTCAAGATTGACGTTGCATCGCTGGGCTAATTCCCGCAGTGCCATCGCTTTATCGCGAATACCCTCCAGCACATGGGTGATCCCGAGTTCGGCCGCCCGGGCGCGAACGCTACCCGATTGCCGGCCGGTGATGATGGCCAGCTCAATTCCCACCTCGCGCAGCAGCGTCAGGCCAAAACCGTCACGCACCGAGAAGGTTTTTCCCGAGTCGCCTTGCGCATCAAAGCGCAGGCCGCCATCGGTCAGCACGCCATCCACGTCGAGCGCCAGTACCCGAATCTGTGCAGCCCGGGCGCGCAGGTCGACCTTGACGGCTCCGCTCGTCGGTGGCCCGGCACTCATGCGATCTTCGCCGCCAGCAGATCATGCAGGTGGAGTGCGCCCACGATCCGATGGCCGTCGACGATGCCCAGCTGCGTGATCTGGCGCTCGTCCATGCAGCGCAGCGCCTCGACGGCGAGCGCGTCCGAACTGAGCGTTTTGGGTGCGCGTGTCATGACGGCATCGATCCGGATCGACCCCAGATCGATTGAGCGCTCAAGCAGCCGACGCAAATCCCCATCGGTGAAGATGCCGACCAGCTGATCCGGATTCATCGTCGCGAAGACTAGGGTCATACCCATCCGCTTTCGCGTAATTTCAAGCAGCGCTTGGGTCAGGCTGGCGTTCTCTTCGACGCGCGGAATGGCATCGCCCGAGCGCATCACATCACCGACGCGGGTCAGGAGCCTGCGCCCCAGCATCCCGCCGGGGTGGGAGCGGGCAAAGTCGGTTTCCGAGAATCCCCGGGCTTCCAGCAGGGATACCGCGAGCGCGTCGCCCAGCGCGAGCGCGGCGGTTGTGCTCGTGGTCGGTGCCAAATTGAGGGGACAGGCTTCGTGCTCGACCCGGGCGTCTAGATGGATATCGGCCAGTTGCGCGAGCGGGGACGCCGCGTTACCGGTCATCATGATCAGCGTCGCCCCCATCCGTTTGATCAAGGGCACGATGGCCATCAGTTCTTCGGTACTTCCCGAGTTCGAGAGGGCCAAAAACACATCGTCGCGCGTCACCATGCCAAGATCGCCATGGCTTGCCTCGGCCGGGTGGACAAAAAAGGCCGGCGTCCCCGTTGAAGCGAAGGTTGCCGCTATTTTGCGGGCGATATGCCCGGATTTCCCGATCCCGCTCACGATCACGCGGCCCTGACAGCGCAGCAACGCCTGACAAGCCAGGACGAAGTCGTCGCCAAGCCGGGGTATCAGGGCTGAAATCCCCTCGGCCTCTAGGCGCAGGACATCGCGCCCGCGCATCAGCAAGGCGTCCGCGCCGATCTCCGCTGATGCGGCCTCCGCCGAGTCGGGAGCGTCGGCAGCCGGTGCGGCCGACGTTTCGAAAATTTCAGGCTTCATGGCAACCGATTATAGAGAGATGCCCGTTGCCCGATGGGGAGGCGATTGAACCTGTCCCGCGACGCCCGCAACAATCGGAGCCAGCATGGGTAGAATTCGCCCGTGACTCAAAACCTTCCGACTCCCACTTCGTCACCCGTTTCAATCGCCGCGCTCGAACGCGTCTCGTTTGCATACCCTGCCACGGACAATCATTTGTCGAGTCCCCCTCGACTGATCTTAGACGGCGTCACTATGCGATTTGCCCGCGGACAGGTGGTCGCCTTGATGGGTGGATCGGGTAGCGGGAAAACCACTATTTTGCGCCTGCTTGGCGGGCAACTGATGCCTTCGGCCGGGCAGGTTTTGTTTGAAGGTCGGGACGTCAGTCAGCTCAAGCGTCAGGAACTCTTCGACATTCGCCGGCGCATGGGCATGCTGTTCCAGCACGGTGCCCTGTTTACCGATCTTTCCGTGTTTGATAACGTCGCATTCCCGTTGCGAGAACATACCCGCTTGCCGGACCGCGCCTTGCGGGACCTGGTGCTCCTCAAGCTTCAGGCGGTGGGATTGCGCGGTGCGGCGAATCTCATGCCGTCCGAACTGTCCGGCGGGATGGCGCGCCGCGTCGCACTGGCTCGCTCGATGGCCCTGGACCCGCCGCTCCTGCTGTATGACGAGCCTTTCGCTGGCCTGGATCCGATCTCATTGGGGACAATTGCCACCCTGATCCGAGAGCTCAATGACGCACTCGGGGCGACCTCGCTCTTGGTCACCCACGACGTCGCCGAGACCTTCGCGATTGCAGACCATGTTTATTTGCTGGGAAACGGGCGTATCGTTGCCGATGGGTCACCGGCACAACTGCGGGTCACCGATGACCCCTATGCGCGGCAATTTCTCGACGCGCAACGCGACGGGCCGGTCCGGTTTCATCATCCTGCAGTCCCGCTGGCCCAGGATCTGGGTCTGAAGGAGGGCTGAGATGGACTGGTTCATCCGTGCCATGGCGGCTTTTGGACAGGGGGTGCGCGCCAGTGTGGTGGACACGGGGCGGGCAGCCCGTTATTTCGTGCGCCTTCTGCTCGCGAGCGGTATGGCTCTGGGCAGGCCACGTCTGGTGATCGACCAGATGCACTTCGTGGGTAACCGTTCGGTCGCAATCATCATGGTCTCCGGCCTTTTTGTGGGGTTTGTGTTGGGCCTGCAGGGCTACTATACGTTGCGTCGCTATGGGGCTGAGCAGGCCCTGGGCGTTCTGGTCGCGCTGTCGCTTGTGCGTGAACTGGGCCCGGTCGTGACGGCCTTGTTGTTCGCGGGCCGGGCCGGAACCTCGCTGACCGCCGAGATCGGGCTGATGAAGGCGGGTGAGCAGCTGGCAGCAATGGAAATGATGGCGGTCGACCCCTTTCAACGGGTCCTTGCCCCGCGGTTTGCCGCTGCGATCATCTGTATGCCGTTGCTCGCAGCCCTGTTTTCCGGGGTGGGCGTTCTCGGGGGGTGGCTGGTCGGGGTACCCATGATTGGCGTCGATGACGGGGCTTTCTGGTCGCAAATGCAGGCAGGGGTCGAGTTTGTTGACGACATCGTCAACGGGATTGTGAAGAGCGTGGTGTTTGGCGTCACGGTGGGTTTTGTGGCGCTCCTGACCGGCTGGGATGCGGTGCCTACGCCAGAAGGGGTCGCGCGCGCCACGACCAAGACCGTGGTCGTGTCGTCGCTGGCCGTGCTCGGACTCGATTTTTTATTGACTGCGCTGATGTTCGGAACGCGATAGGGGATACGAATGGATCGGAAGAAAACGGATGCGCTGGTGGGACTATTCGTGCTTGCGGGTTCGGCTGCGCTTGTGTTTCTGGCCTTCCGGGTCGCCAATCTGGGTGGGGTCGATCTGGGTAATGCCCTCGAGATCCGGGCCCGTTTCGATAATGTGGGTGGACTCAAGCCGCGCGCCCCGGTCAAGAGCGCCGGGGTCACGGTGGGCCGCGTCAAATCCATCAGTTTTGACGATGGCACCTATCAAGCGGTCGTCATGCTGGCGCTGGACCGGCGGTTTCAATTTCCGAAAGACACCTCAGCCAAGATTTTGACCTCCGGCCTGCTGGGAGAACAGTACATTGGACTCGAGCCCGGTGGAGAATCGGCCATGCTGGCGGCTGGATCGACCATTGCCATGACCCAATCCGCGGTTGTTCTGGAGAACCTGATTAGTCAATTTCTCTATTCGAAGGCGGCCGAGCCGGCCGCTGCGGCCCCGGCCAAGGCGGCACCGCGATGAGACGCTTGCAACGCGGAATCGCAGCGATCTGGGTTGGCGCGGCGCTGACGGTTGTTGCGCCAGCGATCGCGCAGACGACCGATCCTGTTCCCCCGGCCATGCAGGAGACGGACGACGTCTTCGATATGCCTGTCGTCAATGACCCACTGGAGCCCATCAATCGGGTCACGCTGGAGTTCAATCAGAAACTCGATGACTGGATCATCCGCCCCGCCGCGAAGGGTTACGACACGGTGGTCCCACCGCCGATCCGGCTGATCGTCGGTAACGTCTTTGGCAATGTGGGCGATATCTGGAGCGCGACCAACAACCTGCTGCAGGGAAAGCCCCACGAAGCGGGTTCGGATGCCTTGCGCTTTGCCGTCAACAGCACGTTCGGACTCGGGGGCATTGCCGATCTTGCCTCCGACTTCGGGTTGCCCAAGCACAGAGAAGATTTTGGCCAGACGCTGGGACGCTGGGGATTTCCGGAAGGCCCCTACCTAGTGCTGCCCCTCTTTGGGCCGAGTTCGCTGCGCGATGCGGTGGGAGCCTTCGCAGGCGACCTGCAGGCGAATCCATTTCGGACCCTCTCCGACCCGGGTGCCCGCAACGCCATCACGGCCACCCGTCTGGTTGACGCGCGCGCCCGAGTACTCGGTAGCGATCGGCTCCTCAATGAGATCTCGATCGACCGTTACCTGTTTATTCGGGACGCCTATCTGCAACGCCGTGAATCTCAGATCTGGGACGGTGACCCGCCGCCCCCGAAAAAGAAAGGCGCGCGTTCTTGAGCCCGACCACGAGTTACTCGAAACTGCTTCCTCGTAAATCCCTCCTCTCTCCTACTCCAGAGTCTGTCTGCCATGCTGCTGAACCGAACCACCCATCCGCCCGCTGGCTGCACGGGTGCTGACGCCCGTTCGTTTTTCCCGGTCCAGTCGGCGCCTCGTGGACGAGCCCCGAGTTCAGTCCTGGGATCCGCGCTACTGATTCTGGCTTGCCTGGGATCCGCAGGTGCTGGTCTTGGCTGGTCGGCATCGGCGAACGCTCAGTCGCCGGCTGGCGCAGCTGCCATTGAGGCCCCCGATCTGATGGTCCAGCGCCTCAGCAATGACGTGCTGGAGCGGATCCGCACGGATCGGGATATTCAGAACGGGGACTTGCGGCGGGTCTCTGAATTTGTTGATGCGACCGTCATGCCGAAGGTGGACTTTGCGCGGATGACGGCGCTCGCTGTCGGGCGTAACTGGCGCCAGGCCACGCCCGAGCAGCAGAAGCAGCTGATGACCGAATTTCGCGCCCTGTTGCTGCGCACTTACTCCGGTGCGCTCTCGAGCGCACGCGACGTGACCCTGCGCCTGCGCCCCTTGCGGGCGGATCCAGCCGATACCGAGATCGTCGTGCGAAGTGAAATCCTGCGCCCGCGCAGTGAGCCCATCCAGCTCGACTATCGCCTCCAGCGGACCGCTGAGGGCTGGAAAATCTACGATGTCAATGTGCTGGGGATTTGGCTGGTGGAGAGCTATCGAAACCAGTTTGCCCAGGAAGTGTCCGCCAATGGGATTGATGGGTTGATCCGCACGCTTTCCGAGAAAAACCGGGCGTACGACCAGGCTGCGGCACGCCGTGGCTGAAACGCTTGCGCTGCCCGAGCAGCTTCGTCATGAAGAGGCCTCAGGCTGGATCGGTCGGCTCGAGCGAGCGATCGCCCAGCATCAGCGAGGCCCCCAGGGAGATACCGCCCGGATTGATTGTTCCGCCCTGGATCGCTTCGATTCATCGGCGGTGGTGGTGTTGCTGGCAGCGTTGCGTTGCGCCGAGGGCGCGGGTATCAAACTCGAACTGGTCAATCTGCCGCAAAAACTGCTCAAACTGGCTTCGCTGTATGGCGCCGATGGCTTGCTCTTGAATGCGGCTGTTTGAACGATGACGACCGACTCGGGGATTGCCGCGATCGAAGTCGCGAGTCTGGTCAAGTGCTATGGGAAGTTCACTGCGCTCGACGGGGTTTCGCTTCGGGTTGAACCCGGCGAGTTTTTTGGATTGCTGGGACCGAACGGCGCGGGCAAAACCACGCTGATTTCGATCATTGCCGGGCTCGTCCGTGCAAGTTCCGGTCGGGCCGCGGTCATGGGACACGATGTTGAACGCGAATTTCGCGCTGCACGGGCTGCATTGGGGGTCGTACCGCAGGAATTGGTGTTCGATCCGTTTTTCACCGTTCGCGAAATTCTGCGCTTGCAATCCGGTTATTACGGCTTGCGTCATAACGATGCCTGGATCGATGAAATCCTCCAGGGTTTGGGCTTGGCGGACAAAGCCGACACCAATATGCGAGCGCTCTCCGGTGGGATGAAGCGACGCGTGCTGATTGCTCAGGCGCTCGTCCATCGCCCCCCGGTGATCATCCTCGACGAACCGACGGCGGGTGTTGATGTCGAATTGCGTCAGACGCTGTGGCAGTTCATCCGGTCGCTGAACCAGCAAGGGCACACCATCGTGCTGACCACGCATTATCTGGAAGAAGCGCAAACGCTGTGCGGACGTATTGCGATGTTGCGCGGCGGTCGGGTTGTTGCCCTCGATGCCACTTCGGCCTTGCTTCGACGTTTTGCGGGCGGGCGCTTGTTGTTGCGCTTGCAGGGCTCGCTACCCCCAGCGCTCGAGCCCTTGCGGTTGGGCATTGCCGCGATGCCCGCTCTCACCACAACCTCATCGTCTGATCCGGGCGCTGCATCGACGCAGGTCGCCCTGCGGATCGATGATTATGCGGAAGTCGAAGCCATGCTCGCCGCAATTCGGGTCTGGGGGAGCCGTATTCTTGAAATCGAACTGGTGCATACCGACCTTGAAGATGTCTTTCTGCGTCTGATGGCGCAGGAGCAGACGCCGTGAGCGCCTTGCGCCGCGTCTGGTCAGTGGGCCTGCAGACCTTGTTTGCTAAGGAACTGCTGCGCTTCTGGAAAGTCAGCGTCCAGACGGTCGTGGCGCCGATGTTGACGGCCGTACTGTATCTATTGGTGTTCGCCCACGTGCTGGAGGGCCGTCTCGATATCTTTCCCGGTGTCGGTTACACAGCGTTTCTGATTCCAGGCCTTATCATGATGTCGGTCCTGCAGAATGCCTTTGCCAACAGTTCATCGTCGCTGATTCAGTCCAAAGTCACCGGCAATCTGGTGTTCATCCTGCTCACCCCGCTGGCGCACTGGGAGTTCTTTGTTGCCTATGTTGCAGCATCGATGGTGCGCGGCCTGGTCGTTGGCCTGGGGCTGTTGCTGACGACAGTCTGGTTCGCTGACCTGCAGTTTGTCGCACCGCTATGGATCCTGGTTTTCGCCGTCCTGGGCAGTGCGATCCTCGGTACAATCGGCCTGATTGCCGGACTCTGGGCCGAGAAATTCGACCAGATTGCGGCGTTTCAGAACTTCATCGTCATGCCCGCCACCTTCCTGTCGGGCGTTTTTTATTCTGTTCAGACGCTACCCCCATTCTGGCGGATGGTCTCTCATCTGAATCCGTTTTTTTACATGGTCGACGGCTTTCGTCACGGCTTTTTCGGGGTGTCGGATGTTCCGCTGGAACTCAGCCTCGGGATCTGTCTGGTGACGCTGACCGTGGCTGCGGTGATCGCCTTGCGCCTTCTGGCCAGTGGCTATCGTCTGCGTTATTGAGGTGACATTGCTGATGAATCCGACTCCAGATCTCGTTGCACAGTGGATCGCGCAGGGGCTCGCTTGCAGCCACCTGAGTGTCGATGGTGACGGGCGTCATTTTCAGGCCGTGATTGTTTCGGCTGGTTTTGAGGGCTTGCGCTCGGTTCAGCGGCATCAGCGGGTCTATGCGGCGCTCGGTGACCGGATGCGAGAGACGGTTCACGCGCTGTCGATGCGGACCCTGACGCCAGCGGAATGGGCGCATGAGAGCGGCGTCGCTACGCCCGATGATGGAACGGTTCAGGCGCGCCGCGACGGCGCCCACTGAGCGTGGACCGGCTCAGAATCACGGGCGGTCGTCCGCTTGCGGGAGAGATCGCGGTGTCCGGCGCGAAAAATGCGGCGCTACCGATTCTGTGTGCAGGTCTTCTGACCGCAGAGCCCTTGACCGTCGATCATGTGCCCCGATTGCGCGACGTAGTCACGACGCGTCGGTTGCTGGAACGCATGGGGGCCCGGGTTCGCATCGAGGACGACACAGGGTCGCAGCGTCTGGTTCTGGTTACGCCCGATGAACTCGATCCGACAGCGCCTTATGAGCTCGTGCGCACCATGCGTGCGTCGATTCTGGTTCTTGGCCCGCTGTTGGCCCGATTCGGGCGCGCGCGCGTGGCCCTGCCGGGTGGATGTGCCATCGGGCAGCGCCCGGTCGATCAGCACATCAAGGGTTTGCAGGCAATGGGGGCCGAGATTGCCATCGAACATGGCGATATCGTGGCGAGCGTTCCCCATCGTTCAGGCGCCTCGGGACGAGCGGGTCGGCGCCTGCGTGGTACCAAGCTGGTGACCGACATGGTCACTGTGACCGGGACCGAAAACCTGATGATGGCCGCCTGTCTGGCCGATGGCGAAACCGTGATCGAGAATGCGGCACGCGAGCCTGAAGTGGTGGACCTGGCGAACTGCTTGCGCTCCATGGGCGCTCAAATCGAAGGCGCCGGGACCGACCGGATTGTGATTCAGGGCGTTGAGCGACTTCATGGGGCGACCCATCGCGTGATGCCCGATCGGATCGAGACGGGCACGTTTCTGTGCGCTGTGGCGGCGACCGGGGGCGATGTGCGACTCACGGGGGTTGCGCCAGAGACGCTGGATGCCACGGTCGAGAAGTTGCGCGAAGCCGGGTGCGAAATCGACTGTGATCGCGACAGCATCCGCATCGTCATGCACCGGCGTCCACGGGCCGTGGATCTGCGTACCGCGCCCTACCCAGGGTTTGCGACCGATATGCAGGCGCAGTTCATGGCGCTCAACACCATCGCCGAAGGCGCTGGATTCATTGTTGAAACGATTTTCGAGAACCGTTTCATGCACGTGCAGGAACTCAAGCGTCTCGGTGCTGATATTGCGATTGATGGCTCAACAGCGGTCGTCCGTGGGGTCGCAGGCCTGTCGGGGGCGAATGTGATGGCAACGGATTTGCGTGCATCAGCCGGTCTGGTGATTGCGGCGCTGGTGGCCAGCGGCGAGACGACGATTGATCGCGTCTATCATCTGGACCGCGGGTATGAACGCATGGAGCAAAAACTGACGGCCCTGGGGGCGCAGATTGAACGTCTGGCCTAGCCTGCGTGCCGCCTTGCCCTGGACCCCAATCAAGACACTGAGCCCAATCCCATGCTGACGCTCGCACTCTCCAAGGGACGCATCTTCGCCGACACGGTCCCCCTGTTGGCCGCAGCCGGTATCGAGGTGGCGGCCGATGCGGACAGTTCGCGCAAGCTCATCATCCAGACCGGAGACCCGGGCTTGCGCCTCATCATCGTGCGCGCAACCGACGTGCCGACCTATGTGCAATATGGTGCGGCTGATTTCGGTGTTGCAGGCAGCGATGTCCTGGACGAGCACTTGGCCCAGGCGGGTGACCACGCGCTTTACCAACCGATTGACCTGGGGATCGGGCGATGCCGCATGAGTGTTGCCGCGCGCGTGGGGTTTGATTATGCGCAAGCGATCCGCCGAGGCGCGCGACTGCGGGTTGCGACCAAATTTACGGCGATTGCCCGTGAACATTTTGCCCGCAAAGGGGTTCACGCCGAACTGGTCAAGCTGTATGGCTCGATGGAACTCGCCCCCCTGGTCGGACTGGCCGATGCCATCGTCGATCTGGTCTCCACCGGTAGCACGCTGCGCGCCAACCAACTCGTCGAGGTCGAGCAGATCGGTGAAGTATCGTCGCGTCTGATCGTGAATCAGGCCTCGATGAAAACCCGGGCAGCGGTACTCGAGCCCTTGCTCAAGCGGCTTGCCGCTGCGGTGGCGCTCAAGGATCTTCGGCTCGACGGTGGACCGGGCGCAGCGGGGGAGCTTGCATGATCCTTCAGCTCGATTCCCGAGACCCGGATTTCGACGCGCAGCTTGCTGCGCGGCTCGCGTTTGAGCCTGCGGCTGACGTCGAAATCGAACAGACTGTGGCGGCGATCCTGGCCGATCTTCGCGTGCGCGGCGATGCGGCGTTGCTTGACTACACCCGACGATTCGATCGGCTCGACCTCAGCGATGCGTCGGCGCTCGAACTACCTCCGCATACCTTGCAGGCGGCGGTGGCTGCGCTTGACAGCGCGCAGCGCGAAGCACTCGAAGTGGCGGCCGATCGTATCCGGCGGTACCACAGCCATCAGCTGGCCAAGACCTGGGTCATTGAGGAGCCCGATGGCACTCGACTGGGTCAAAAAGTGACCCCGCTCGACCGGGTCGGTTTGTATGTACCCGGCGGTAAGGCTTCGTATCCGTCCTCGGTCCTGATGAACGCGATTCCGGCCAAAGTGGCGGGGGTGCCTGAACTGGTGATGGTCGTCCCGACGCCAGACGGGGTTCGTAACCCGATGGTGCTTGCCGCAGCGGCAATCGCGGGTGTTGATCGGGTGTTCACCATCGGAGGCGCTCAGGCCGTGGGCGCTCTGGCCTGGGGGACAGCCACCATTCCCCGGGTGGACAAGATTGTGGGACCCGGGAACGCGTATGTGGCCGAGGCCAAGCGGCGTGTCTTCGGCACCGTGGGCATCGATATGATTGCCGGCCCGAGCGAAATCCTCGTCATTTCGGATGCGAGCGCCCCGCCTGACTGGATTGCGATGGACCTGTTCTCTCAGGCCGAGCACGATGAACTGGCGCAGTCCATTCTGTTGACGCCCGACGCCGCACACCTGCAGGCGGTTGCGCAGTCGATGGAGCGCCTGTTGCCGACCATGCCCCGTCGCGCCACGATCGAGCGCTCTTTGGCGGACCGTGGTGTTCTGGTTCTCGTGCGTGATCTGGAGGAGGCTTGTCTCATCGCCAACCGAATTGCGGCTGAGCACCTCGAACTCGTGGTGACCGACCCCTGGAAATGGTCCGATCGGATTCGCCATGCCGGCGCCATCTTTCTCGGCCCATGGT
Source organism: Burkholderiaceae bacterium (assembly GCA_040401595.1). Taxonomy (GTDB): domain Bacteria; phylum Pseudomonadota; class Gammaproteobacteria; order Burkholderiales; family Burkholderiaceae_E; genus RFPW01. Next base: position 96,126 of record JBBAOE010000011.1, on the reverse strand, counting down.
CGTCCGAGTCCCTCGGTGATTATTGCGCAGGCCCGAACCATGTCCTGCCCACGATGCGGACGTCGCGGTTTTCGTCGCCCTTGGGTGTTTATGATTTTCAGAAACGCTCCAGTCTGATTGCGATCTCTGCCGCGGGCGCTCGAACGCTCGGGCCCACCGCCGCTACGCTGGCGCAAGGCGAAGGGCTGGCTGCGCACGCGCGCAGTGCCACGCTGCGCCTGGAGTCGGGCGGAGGCGAATCCTGATGACCGTCCCAGTGCCAGCGCCCGCGATCGACTGGGTCGCACCCCTGAACGTATTGCGGGAGGAGATTCGGGCCCAGCCTACCTACGTGGTGGCCCCGTCCGCAGGTCTGGTCAAGCTCGATGCGATGGAAAATCCTTACCCATTGCCGGCGAGCCTGCCAGACGGGATGCGCGAGCAGTTCGCCCAATATCTCGCAACGGTTGCGCTGAACCGCTACCCCCTGCCCGGTCAGGCCGGGCTCAAAGCCCAGCTCGCGACGCGTGCGGGGGTTCCGGCCGGGTTTGATCTGTTGCTGGGCAATGGTTCGGACGAGATCATTGCGATGCTTTCGAGCGCGGTCGCCCGTTCTGGAGCCGTCATCCTCGCGCCTCTGCCCGGTTTTGTGATGTACGAAGCCTCTGCGCGACTGGCGGGCTGCACCTTTGTCGGTGTCCCCTTGCGGGAAGACTTTTCGCTCGATCTCGATGTCCTCTGTCTGGCGATTCATCGCCATCGACCGTCTGTGATCTGGCTCGCCCATCCGAACAATCCAACGGGTAACGCGTTTGAGGCGCAGGCGATCGAGACGATCTTGCGGGTGGCGCAGGAGGCGGGAGCCGGATTTGTGGTGGTCGATGAGGCCTATCGACCGTTCACCGATCATTCGTGGATGCCGCGTCTGGCGGAATTTCCGAATCTGCTGGTGATGCAGACCCTCTCCAAGCTCGGTCTGGCGGGCGTTAGACTCGGGTATGTCGCAGGGCGTCCCGAGGTGCTCGCTGAACTCGACAAAGTCCGCCCACCCTACAACATCAATGTCTTGACCGAGGCAGCCGCCCAATGGATTCTGACGCATGCGGGTGCGGTTCTGGATGCTCAGGCAGCGCAGATTCGTTCGGATCGGTCGGACCTGGCGATGGCGCTGGGCGCAATCGACGGCGTGCAGCGGGTATTCCCTTCCGAGGCGAATTTTCTGCTGTTCCGGGTGGCACAACCCGCCCCCATGATGGCCGGGCTGCGTGCCCGTGGCGTCCTGATCAAGGATGTTTCGCGCGCCCACCCCTTGCTCGCGGGCTGTTTGCGTGTCACCGTCGGCACAGCACCGGAAAATGCCGCGTTTCTGGACGCCCTGCACGCAGCCCTCGATGGCGCGCAGACTGCGCCAGCCAATCCCTGAACGTCAAGCCCGTCCAACACCATGCGAACCGCTGAAGTCACCCGCAATACCGCCGAAACCCGAATTCGGGTTGCCCTCAACCTGGATGGCACTGGCCAGAAATCTCTGGCGACGGGTGTACCGTTTCTGGATCACATGCTGGACCAGATTGCGCGTCATGGCCTGATTGATCTGGATATCGTGGCCCAGGGTGATCTCGAGATCGACGCCCACCATACGGTTGAAGATGTCGGCATCACGCTGGGGCAGGCATTCGCCAGTGCGGTCGCAGACAAGCGGGGCGTGCGCCGTTATGGCCATGCCTATGTGCCACTCGATGAGGCGCTGTCACGGGTCGTGGTGGATCTGTCGGGGCGTCCCGGACTGGAGTGGCATGTTCCGTTCACGCGCGCTGCTGTGGGCACCTTTGATGTTGATTTGCTGATCGAGTTTTTCCGCGGCTTTGTGAACCATGCCGGTGTCACCCTGCATATCGATAACCTGCGCGGGGTCAATTGCCACCATCAGTGCGAAACCGTGTTCAAAGCGTTCGGGCGGGCGCTGCGGATGGCGGTCGAGCTTGACCCGCGTGCGGCCGATATCGTCCCGTCGACCAAGGGCAGCCTGTAATCGGCCCCTCGAACAAGAGCATCCAATCCGATGGCCAGGATCGCCGTGATCGACTATGGAATGGGCAACCTGCGTTCCGTTGCCAAGGCACTCGAGCATGTCGCACCCCGCCAGCAGGTCGTGATCGCGCAAGACGCCGCGACGGTGGCCAGTGCCGATCGGGTCGTGTTCCCGGGACAGGGCGCGATGCCCGATTGCATGCAACATTTGCAGCAGGCGGGCCTGCTCGACGCACTCTTGGAAGTCGCACGATCGCGTCCCCTCTTTGGCGTTTGCGTGGGCGAGCAGATGTTGTTTGAGCGCAGCGAAGAGGGGCGCACTCCAGGCGACGGCGGCACCGCAGGTCTCGGACTCTTCGCGGGGGCTGTGGTGCGTTTCCCGGCTGGACAACGCGATGGTCAGGGGCGTGCGCTCAAAGTCCCGCATATGGGCTGGAATGAAGTTCAGCAGGTCCGCCCGCATCCCTTGTGGGACGGGATTGCAGATGGCGAGCGGTTTTATTTTGTGCATAGTTTTTACGCCTCTCCCGCCGACCCGAGTCTTGAAGTCGGCCGCTCCGATCATGGCGTCGGCTTTACCAGTGCTGTGGCGCGGGATAACATCTTCGCCACTCAGTTTCACCCTGAGAAAAGCGCGGCTGCGGGTTTGCGTCTCTATGCAAACTTTGCAACCTGGTCCCCCTGAAACTAACCTGTTCTGACCCATGCTGCTGATACCGGCAATCGATCTGAAAGATGGACGCTGTGTGCGTCTTCGTCAGGGCGACATGCAAGATGCGACTGTTTTTTCGGAAGATCCCGGCGCCATGGCTGCCCATTGGGTGGATCAGGGTGCGCGCCGTCTGCACCTGGTCGACCTCAACGGTGCCGTCGCGGGACGCCCTAAGAATGAAGGTGCGGTGCGCGAGATCATCGCCGCTGTGGGCCGTCGGATCCCGATTCAGCTTGGCGGTGGCATCCGTGATCTCGACACCATCGAGCGCTATCTCGATGATGGTCTGGAGTGGATCATCATTGGGACTGCAGCCGTAAAAAATCCTGGTTTTTTGCACGATGCCTGCGGCGCATTCCCGGGTCAGATCATCGTGGGGCTCGATGCCCGCGACGGCAAGGTGGCCACGGACGGCTGGAGCAAGCTCACCGGTCATGATGTGATCGACCTCGCCCGTAAGTATCAGGATATCGGTGCCGAAGCCATCGTCTATACCGATATTGGGCGCGATGGGATGATGCAGGGCGTCAACGTTGAAGCGACCGTGCGGCTCGCACAGGCGGTCAAGATTCCGGTGATTGCTTCCGGTGGCGTATCGACGCTCGACGATATCGATGCCTTGTGTGCGGTCGAAGTGGAAGGGGTGGCCGGCGCCATCCTGGGGCGCGCACTCTACGAGGGTGCCTTGGTGCTGAGCGAGGCCCAGGCGCGAGCAGACCGCCTAACCGGGCATGACGCCGGGCTCTGACCCGGTGTCCGGTGACTGAACAGGATGCTAGCGCGTCGCATTATTCCATGCCTCGATGTCACAGCTGGCCGTGTCGTCAAGGGGGTGAACTTTGTTGAATTGCGCGATGCGGGTGATCCTGTCGAAATCGCCCGTCGCTACGATGCACAGGGTGCGGATGAGCTCACATTTCTGGATATCACGGCCTCAAGCGACGATCGTGACCTGATTCTGTCGGTGATCGAAGCGGTCGCAAGTGAAGTGTTCATCCCGCTCACAGTGGGTGGTGGTGTGCGCCGGGTCGAGGACGTACGGCGTCTGCTCAATGCCGGTGCTGACAAGATTTCAGTCAATACGGCTGCACTCCAGGACCCGAATCTCATCAATGCAGCGGCCGGGCGCTATGGGTCACAATGCATCGTGGTGGCGATCGATGCACGGGAGGACGCGCCCGGGCGATGGCAGGTCTACACCCACGGCGGTCGGCGGGGAACCGGGCGGGATGCGGTGCAATGGGCGATCGAAGCGGCCAGTCGGGGAGCCGGCGAAATCCTGCTGACCAGCATGGATCGGGACGGTACCCGGTCCGGGTTTGATCTGGCGCTGACCCGCGCGGTGGCCGATGCCGTTCCGGTGCCTGTTATCGCCTCCGGCGGAGTTGGAACGCTGGAACATCTCGTTGAAGGCGTGACGACCGGTGCTGCCGACGCAGTGCTCGCGGCCAGCATTTTCCATTTTGGTGACCATACCGTGGGCGAGGCCAAGGCTCTGATGGCCGCTCGCGGTATTGCGGTGCGGCTGTGACGGGCACGCCTGAGTCAGGTTCGCGGGGTGCAGATCCCAGCGCGGGCCTCGAATCGGCCCACGCAGCGTCGGATGCGGCGTTTGAGTCGGGTGCAGCGCAGGGGAGCGGGCAGTCCATCGAACAGTCCATCGGACATTCCATTGGAACGTGGCTCGACGCGGTTCAGTTCGATGCCCAGGGCCTGATTCCAGCGATTGCCCAGGACGCTCACCAGGGCGACATCCTGATGGTTGCCTGGATGAATCGGGAATCGCTCGCCGAGACCGTTGCGACCGGCCGCGCGGTCTATTGGTCGCGCTCGCGCAAACGGCTCTGGCGCAAAGGCGAGGAGAGCGGTCACACGCAGATGGTGCTGGGCCTGAGGATCGATTGCGACGCTGACGTGATCCTGCTCGAAGTCGAGCAGACGGGTGGCGTGGCCTGTCATACCGGTCGACGGCGCTGTTTTTATCGGCGCCTTGAGGACGGGCATTGGCGGGTGACCGAGACGCCCCTGGTCGATCCCGAAACCATCTACCGCTGAAGACGGAGACCTTATGAGCGAAGAGATTCTGGCCCGGCTGGCGGCGACGATCGAGTCACGTCGCGGGGCTGATCCGGACAAATCCTATGTTGCGCGACTGTTGCATCGGGGTGGGGATGCGATTTTGAAGAAGATCGGCGAAGAGGCGACCGAGGTCGTTCTGGCGGCCAAGGACGGCGTGCCCGAGCGCATCGTTGCCGAATGCGCTGACCTCTGGTTTCATTGTCTGGTGATGCTGGCCCATCAGAACCTGCATCCCGGCGCCGTACTGGCAGAACTCGACCGTCGCGAGGGTTTGTCCGGTATCGAGGAAAAGGCGCTGCGCAAACGCCTCGAACGTGAAGTTGATGAAGGAACCGTGTGATGAGCCTGACCCCATGCATTTTCTGCAAAATCGTTGCGGGTGAAATTCCGGCCAACAAGGTCTTTGAAGATGACGACCTGCTGGTCTTTCACGACATCCACCCCCAGGCGCAGCTGCACCTGCTGATGATCCCCAAGCGTCATCTGGAGAATCTCTATGACGCTGACCAAACCCATGCCGAGGTGCTGGGCCGGATGATGACCACGGCTGGAAAAATCGCCCGAGAAATGGGCTCGCCCGATGGGTTCCGGCTGGTGGTCAACAACGGACGAGTGGGCAGACAGGAGGTGTATCATCTCCATATTCACCTGCTTGGCGGAACGGAGCCGCTCGGCTCGGGCATGAACCGGCACTGAGCGAGGATACGCATATGGGATCTTTTAGTATTTGGCACTGGTTGATCGTACTTGCGATCATATTGCTGGTATTTGGAACGAAGAAGCTGCGTAATCTGGGCAGTGACCTCGGCGGTGCGGTCAAGGGTTTCAAGGAAGGCATGAAGGAAGCTACCGCTGACAAGCCAACCGAGCAGGTCGGTGGTCCGGGGCCGGCAGGATCGAGTTCAAGTGCCCAATCGTCGGGTTCGCCAGCGGCCGCTTCGGGCTCGGCGTTTCAGTCCCCCTCGTCGACCCATGATGCTGCGCGGACCATCGACGTTGATGCCCGGGAGCGTCGCTCCTGAGTCTCTGATCCGCTGATTGATCCATCTGCGTATCGGGCGCGAGGGGCGCCAACGACATGTTTGATATTGGTTTTTCGGAGATGATGGTGATCGCTGTGGTCGCCCTCGTTGTCCTCGGGCCTGAGCGATTGCCCCGGGTCGCACGTCAGGCCGGCGAATGGATCGGCAAGTTGCAGCGCTATGTTGCGGATGTCAAGAACGACATTTCGCGTCAGGTCGAACTCGAAGAACTGCGTCGGATCCAGCAGGAAATGCAGGGGGCCGCCCGCGAACTCCAGTCCTCGGTGCAGAAATCGGTCTCCGAGATGCAAAGCCAGGTCTCGGAGCTGCGCGCTGAAGTGGAAGCCAGCACCGAGTTGACCGAGCCACCGACGACGCACCTGACCGATTGGGACCGCGTGTATGCGATCCGCCGCTCGCGTGACCGCATTCGGGAACGTCGGATCGAACGCGAACGCCGTATTGGTGCCATACGACCCAAACGCAGGCTGGTGCGCTGATGGTGTTCAAATTTCTCAAACGCACTGGCTCGGATGGGGCGCCCGGTCAGGCCGTGACGACTGCGGTCGATGGCAGTGATTCGGCCGGATCGGCGCCGGAAGAGAGCTTTGTATCGCATCTGGTCGAACTGCGCGATCGGGTCGTTAAATCGCTGATCGTGGTCGTGATGGTGTTTGGCCTGAGCTTCTTCTACGCCGGCGAGATCATGCACTTCCTGGCCCAGCCATTGCAGGATGCGATGCCAGCGGGCGCGCGCATGGTGATTACGGATTCGTCGGGGACCTTTTTTACCCTGATGAAGGTCTCGTTTCTGGTTGCCGTTCTGGCCAGTCTGCCCTGGGTGCTCTATCAGGCCTGGGCCTTTGTGTCGCCCGGCCTCTATGAGCACGAAAAGCGCTTCGCCGTCCCATTGATCATCTCCAGCGTATTTTTTCTACTGGTTGGAGTGAGTTTCGCCTACCTCTTTGTTCTGCCCGCTGCCTATCGGTTTTTCTTCGCCTTCAATGCGCAGACCGGCGCCGATACGATGCAGGACATCCAGAAGTACTGGGATTTCACCCTCGCGATCTTCTTCGGCTTCGGTCTGACGTTCGAGGTGCCGGTGGTCGAGATGCTTCTGGTCAAACTGGGCATGGTCACGACCCAGCAACTTCGAGAGGCTCGCCGCTACGTGATCGTCGGCGCCTTTGTCGTGGCAGCGGTCTTGACCCCGCCCGACCCCCTGTCGCAGTTCATGCTGGCCGTGCCACTTTGTTTCCTTTATGAACTCGGAATCTGGCTCGCCGGGTTCGTGCGTGCGCGATCCCGTTCGCCGGAAGCACAGGCTGACGAGGCATCCTGAACCCCGTTAAACCGGATTCCAGTCGTCGATGAACCGGTGTTCGATGCCGAGCTGCCCGGCAATGCGCGCGCCCACCGCCTGGACCCCCCAGCGCTCGGTCGCATGATGACCCGCGGCAATGTAGACCACTCCAGCCTCGCGCGCCAGATGCACGGTGGGCTCACTGATCTCGCCGCTCACGAAGGCATCGGCTCCGACGGCAATGGCTTGAGCCAGCATCGATTGAGCGGCACCCGTGCACCATGCGAGGCGCCGAATCGGGCGCTCGAGGGCGCCCACCGCAAGGGGAGCCCGCTCCAACGTCCGTTCCAACAGCTGGCAGAGTTCGGCCGCGTGGGTCGGATGGGGCAAGTCGGCGCACCAACCCAAGCCGTGTTCACCGAAGCGCGTGATGACCTCGGGCTGATGGGGCCAAGCGAGCAGGCGGGCCAGCTGCGCATTGTTCCCAAGACTCGGATGGGCATCGAGCGGGAGGTGGTAACCGTACAAATTGAGTTCGGCGCCGAGCACGGCCGCCAGACGCAACCGCTTCGTACCCACCACCCTGGGATCTTCTGCGCGCCAGAACCAACCATGATGAACCAGAACGGCATCTGCACCGGCCGCGATGGCAGCCTGAAGAAACCCCAAACTTGCGGTGACGCCTGTGACCAACAGTCCGACGGCGGCTTTGCCTTCCACCTGCAGTCCGTTCGGGCAATAATCTGTAAAGCGTTCCGTTTCCAGCAGTTCGGACAAAGCCTCTGACAGTGCCTCTCGTGGGACTGTTGGCCTCAAAGCCTTCTTCGCGATCGGATTCATCATTACCATGCTCAAGCGATTGTGGATGACTTTTGCGCAAACCGTGACGGTGGCGCTGGCAGTTGTCTTTGTAATCGCCACTTTGCGGCCTGAATGGCTGCCGCGCAAACTTTCGATGGGGGGCATCGACGCCGGCGCCGCTGCTGGGACCCAGCCCGCCAGCGGCGGGGCGGATCCCGGCGGGGCTATGGTAACGGGCGGGTCGGGCGCTGTGCCCTTTCTGTCCTATGGCGAGGCCGCTCGGGCGGCTATCCCCGCCGTGGTCAATATTTATACGACCAAAGAGGCGCGGGTTCCCAATCATCCGTTACTGAATGATCCGACATTTCGTCGGTTTTTTGGCGAAACGGGGCCTTCGCGCCGCCCCGTTTCGAGCCTGGGTTCGGGAGTCATCGTGGCGGCCGACGGCTTGGTGCTCACCAACCATCATGTGGTCGAGGCGGCTGATGAAATCGAGGTCGCGCTTGCCGATGGCCGACGAGCCAAAGCGACCGTCGTGGGTAGCGACCCTGAGACCGATCTGGCGGTGTTGCGGGTGGGCTTGAAGGACCTGCCAACCCTCAGCTTTGGGGAACTCGACCGGGTGCAGGTTGGGGATGTCGTGCTCGCGATTGGCAATCCATTCGGGGTCGGTACCACGGTCACGATGGGGATCGTTTCGGCGCTCGGTCGGACGCATCTGGGGATCAACACGTTTGAGAATTTCATTCAGACCGACGCCGCAATCAATCCCGGGAATTCCGGGGGCGCGCTCGTTGATAGTCGGGGGCGGTTGCTTGGCATCAACACGGCCATTTACTCGCGCTCGGGCGGTTCCATGGGCATCGGTTTTGCGATCCCGGTGACAACGGCACGCTTAGTGGTGGACTCGATTGTCAAGCAGGGCGGAGTGGTGCGCGGATATATCGGCGTCGAGCCTCAGGATCTGACCCCCGAGATTGCGGAGGCTTTCCGGATACCGAGCCGGGAGGGGGCGATCATTGCCGGACTGGTCCGGGGCGGCCCAGCCGACAAGGCGGGTGTCAAGGCGGGGGACGTCCTGATTTCGGTCGAGGGGCGAGCGGTGAAGGACACCCCGTCGATGCTCAACCTGATCTCACAACTCGAACCCGGACGCACGGCGAAATTGCGATTTGTTCGGGAAGGGCGCGAAGTCGACCTGCCCATCGTGATCGGGCGTCGGCCCAAGCCCGCGCGCGGGCAGGCCCAGCCGAATGAATAAAGCCCCAGTCAAGTGCGACGCGGGACGTTCTGGCCGCAGGCCAAGGGGCACCTCCCTGTCGCCGCGACTCGCGTTGCGTTCTTGCGACGCCGTGTCACTCTCGCAGATTGGGTCTGGCTTGGGCTAGAATTCGACGGTTGAACGGTGTGCACCCGTGCCTTGTGCCGTGTGGACGGACCCGACGCATACCGGTTGTGCCTTTTTGAATTGATATTGGATGCGCCCCAGTGGCGCTCCGCCGAGGTTTAGAGATGTCGAATTCCACCTCCATGACGCCCGCCTCGAACGCCACCACCGGTTTTACCCCCGGCAATCCGAATGATCCCGCTCGCCGGACCTGGATTGCGGTTGCTGGCGGTGCTGGTGCCGTCGGCGGGGCCTGCGTCGCCGTTCCCTTCCTGAGTACCTTTACGCCTTCCGAGCGAGCCAAAGCAGCGGGAGCGCCGGTTGAGGTTGATATCAGTGCGATGAAGCCCGGCGAATTGTTGCGGGTTGAATGGCGGGGCAAGCCTGTTTGGGTTTTGCGCCGTACGCCTGAAATGCTGGAGTCGCTGAAGAAAACCGAATCTCAAGTCGCCGACCCGGGTTCTGCGCGCAAAGCGTATCCAACCCCAGAGTACGCCATGAACGGCTATCGCTCGATCAAGCCGGAATACTTCGTTGCAGTCGGGATCTGCTCCCACCTTGGGTGCTCGCCCAGCGACAAATTCCAGCCCGGGGCGCAACCCTCGCTGCCCGACGACTGGGCCGGAGGGTTTCTGTGCCCCTGCCACGGTTCGACGTTTGACTTGGCGGGTCGGGTTTTCAAGAACAAACCTGCACCCGATAACCTCGAAGTTCCGCCCCACACCTATCTTTCCGACACTCGTTTGCTGATTGGCGAAGACAAGAAAGCGTGATTGGTTTCAAGGACTAAGGCAAAAACATGGCACTGAAAGAAGTCACCACGACCGGCCTGATGGGCTGGGTCGACCAGCGGTTTCCGCTGACCGCAACGGTCAAAGCGCACCTGACTGAGTACTACGCGCCGAAGAACTTCAACTTCTGGTATTTCTTCGGATCGCTCGCGATCTTGGTGCTGGTGTTGCAGATCGTCACTGGGATTTTCCTCGTGATGCACTACAAACCCAGCGCGACCGAAGCGTTTGCCTCAGTCGAGTACATCATGCGCGATGTGCCCTGGGGCTGGCTGGTGCGCTACATGCATTCAACCGGTGCCAGTGCCTTTTTCATTGTGGTCTATCTCCACATGTTCCGGGGTTTGATCTACGGGTCCTACCGCAAGCCGCGCGAACTGGTCTGGGTGTTTGGCTGCCTGATTTTCCTCTGTCTGATGGGCGAAGCCTTTTTCGGCTACCTCCTCCCCTGGGGCCAGATGTCTTACTGGGGCGCTCAGGTCATCGTGAACCTGTTTGCCGCGATCCCCTTCATTGGGCCCGATCTGGCGCTCCTCATCCGGGGCGACTTCGTGGTGTCGGACGCGACGCTGAACCGATTTTTCTCCTTCCATGTGATTGCCATTCCGCTGGTACTGCTCGGTTTGGTCGGCGCTCACATCGTCGCCCTGCACGAAGTGGGTTCGAACAATCCGGATGGCGTTGATATCAAAGCCATCAAAGACTCCAGAGGTCTGCCGCTGGACGGGATTCCCTTCCACCCCTACTACACCGTGCACGACATCATGGGCGCATCGGTGTTTTTCATGGCGTTCTCGGCCGTGTTGTTTTTCGCCCCAGAGTTTGGTGGTTATTTCCTCGAGTACAACAACTTTGTCCCTGCGGATCCGCTCAAGACACCTGCGCACATCGCCCCAGTCTGGTATTTCACGCCGTTTTATTCCGTGTTGCGAGCCACTACAGAAGACTTCCTCCTGTACTGGCTGACGCCTGCCGTGATCGCCTACACGCTGCTCGTGTTCGTAACGGTTCGGCGCAGTATCGGCAAAGTGGTCGCGGCGGCCGTTGCAGTCGCACTGATCGGAGGTTTCTTCGTCCTTGACGCCAAGTTCTGGGGCGTGGTCGGTATGGGGGCTTCGGTGGTGATCCTGTTCGCCTTGCCATGGATCGACAACAGCCCCGTCAAATCGATACGGTATCGGCCGAGCTGGCACCTGTACATCTATGGGGCGTTCGTCGTTGCGTTCGTCATCCTGGGCTATTTCGGTACGCAGTCGCCCAGCGAAATCGGTGGCCTGTTGTCGAAGATCTGTACCTTGATCTACTTCGGTTTCTTTGCCCTGATGCCGTGGTGGAGCGAAATGGGTGACGCCAAGACCGTGCCGGCACGCGTCACGTTCGCACATTAAACAGAAGAGCGCAGAGCATGACCAGCCGCACCCAATCGATTCGTTCCAAGTTCATCGCCCGCTCGACGTCGCTCCTGGTTGCCCTGGCGGGTCTGACCGCATTGGTCAGTAGCCCAGCCAATGCGTCGAGCGGGGGCTATCCGCTGGACCACTTCCCGACCGAAAAAATCACCGATCAGACCGCGCTGCAAAACGGCGCCAAGCTCTTCATCAACAATTGCCTGAATTGCCACGGGGCAGCGCTGATGCGCTACAACCGACTCACGGATATCGGCTTGACCGAAGAGCAGATTCGTCAGAATCTGTTGTTCACAGCGGACAAGGTGGGCGAACCCATGAAGACCGCGCTGTCGGCGGCCGACGCCAAGGCCTGGTTTGGCGCCCAGCCGCCTGATCTGTCGGTGATCGCGCGCGCTCGGGCATCGGAGCAGGGCTCAGGTCCAGATTGGCTCTACACCTACCTTCGCACCTATTACCGCGACTCGACGCGTGCGACTGGGTGGAATAACGCCGTATTCCCCAACGTCGGCATGCCGCATGTGTTCTGGGAACTCCAGGGCGCCCGAGGTGCGCGCTTTGAAGAAGTCAAGGCCGTCAAAGATGACAAAGGGGCTGCGACCGGCTTTGTCAAAGTGACCGTGAATTTTGATGAGAAGGGCAACCGTAGCGAGACCTCAGAGGACCTCGCGCATGGTGTGCATCCCCACGAAGGGACAACGGTCACGCTTGGGAAGCCCGTGGGTGGCAAACTCTCGGCTGCGGATTACGACAGCGCTATTGGCGATCTGGTCGCTTATTTGGCGTTCATGGCCGATCCCAGCGCCCAGACCCGGACCCGTCTCGGCGTTTGGGTTTTGTTGTTTTTGACGGTCTTCACCCTGATCGCCTGGCGCCTGAACGCAGCGTACTGGAAAGACATCAAGTAAACTCGAGGGTTCTGCGAGCCAGTCCTCGGTCCGGCGTGCAAATGCCGGGTCTCGGACCGGATCCCCTGCGGGACTCCGGAGCGATCTAGCCCGGGGTTCCAGCAGCCGGCAACCCGACCCAGCCCACTGCGGACCGGGTCTCACAATGGGCGGGCAACCGGAAGCAAGGTAGCCCCCATTCCCTCAGGAGACTTGCCTCATGATGATGTTGTACTCGGGTACGACGTGCCCGTTCTCGCAACGCTGCCGCTTTGTGCTGTTCGAGAAGGGCATGGACTTTGAGATCCGCGATGTTGATCTCTACAACAAGCCAGAAGATATCTCGATCATGAATCCGTATGGCCAGGTCCCTATTCTGGTCGAGCGGGATCTGATCCTCTACGAATCCAACATCATCAATGAATACATTGACGAACGGTTTCCGCACCCGCAGTTGATGCCGGCGGACCCCGTGCAACGGGCCCGTGCCCGCCTGTTCCTGTTCAACTTTGAGCGCGAGTTGTTCGTTCATGTTCAGGTGCTCGAGAAGCGCGAGCACACCAAGGAAAGTTCCAAGCTGATGGAGAAGGCTCGGGCGCAGATCCGCGATCGCCTGACCCAGCTGGCGCCGATCTTCCTCAAGAACAAGCACATGCTCGGGGAGGATTTCTCCATGCTGGATGTGGCCATCGCTCCCTTGTTGTGGCGTCTTGATCATTACGGGATCGACCTGCCCAAGGTGGCCGCTCCATTGCTCAAGTATGCCGAGCGAATCTTTGCGCGTCCCGCCTATATCGAGGCATTAACGCCCTCGGAAAAGGTCATGCGCCGGTGAGGTCATGATGGCAGAGCCTTCGACAAAGCCTTACCTGATCCGCGCCATTCACGAATGGTGCACGGACAACGGGTTCACCCCTTATCTGGCGGTCACTGTCGACGAACGCACGATTGTTCCTCCGGGTTATGCGAGAAACGGCGAGATCGTTCTGAACGCGTCCGTCGCGGCCACCAATCAATTGCGACTGGATAACGACTTCGTCAGTTTTCAAGCCCGGTTCAATGGGCGTGCCCACGATATCGTGGTGCCGATTGCCAATATCAGCGCAATTTACGCCCGTGAGAACGGTCATGGCATGGCGTTTGAGGTGAACAAGTCGACCACCGCTCTTGGGCCCGGGGAGTCGGGTGCCCGCCCGGCACCTAGCCCGGGCGCTGAACAAGCGCCACGCCCGGCGCGCGGCAAGCCCACTCTGGCCCTTGCCCCGCCCCCGTTGCAAAGTGCTGCTGAGTCTGCGGCCGAGGCCGAGCCCAATCCGACCCGTCAGGCGGACGATGCCAGCTCACCGGCGCCATCGGCCGCAAAGCTTCCAGCGCCCGTGGCGGTATTGGCAACAGTCCAGTCAAAGCCGAGGCCGCCCACCGCTTCGGAGTCATCGACATCGGCGACGTCAGCTGGTGCCTCGGATACGGCTGCTTCCGAAGATGCCAGCCCGAAGCCGCGCCCGGCGACGCGGGCGTCCCGCCTGCGAGCCTCTTTTCCTTCGGTAGCTGAGCCCGAGGCCAGCTCCGACCGAACAGTGGAAGGCTCCGCCGCGCCGGTATCGCCCATGGCTGCGCCTTCCTCAGCGTCGCCCGAGAAAACGAGTGGCCCCCGGCGTCGTAACACCAAAAGCGCCGATCCGGGGCCTGACCCCAGTCCTGCAGCCCCCGATCCTTCCGGGTCGCCGGCACAAGAACCACCACCCGATGGACCTGGCGGAGCGCCCAAAGGTGGAGCTGGTGGACGTGCCAAGCTGACTCGGATCAAGTAATCTCTGATTTTCCAACGCCAATCGTTCGCGGCGCGGCCGGCTTAGCTCAGTTGGTAGAGCAACTGATTTGTAATCAGTAGGTCTTCGGTTCGATTCCGGAAGCCGGCACCCTTAAGATCAACCGCTTCGGGTACCCCTAGACGCCTCCTTGTCGATGCAGATCAATTCCAACTTCGACGAGCGTGTGGTGATTCAGCATCAGGATCTGCCCTGGGTCCCCAGTCCGGTCGAGGGGATCGAGCGACGGATGCTGGATCGATCGGGTGGCGAAATTGCCCGGGCAACTTCAATTGTTCGGTATGGCCAGGGGCGACATTTTCCCCGCCATGACCATGAATTTGGTGAAGAGATTCTTGTTCTTGAGGGGGCGTTTCAGGATGAGCATGGCGACTATCCGGCCGGAACCTATATCAGGAATCCGCCGGGGTCCTCCCATGCGCCATTTACTCACTCTGGATGCCTGCTTTTCGTGAAGTTGCGGCATCTCGACCCCGCAGATCGGCAGCGCCAGGTTGTCGCTATCGAAACAGCGACATGGCACCAGGGATTGGTCGCGGGGCTATCCGTCTTACCACTGGCTGAGTTTCAAGCGACCAACACCGCAATGGTTCGTTGGGCGCCCGGCACTTATTTCAATCCACATCGTCATTATGGTGGCGAAGAAATCTTCGTTGTCGATGGGGTGTTCGAGGACGAATATGGTCGTTATCCGGCTGGATCATGGCTGCGCAGTCCGCATATGAGCAGTCATAAACCGTTCAGCGTTGAGGGCTGCACGATTTTCGTCAAGACCGGGCATCTGTTGACGACCTAAAAGAACGCCATCGTTCGGACCTCGATGCTTTCGCGCCGCGCCGCATCGGCCGGGGTGGTGGGGTCTTCGAACGCCGTATGGCCCATGAATCGGCACCGACCATCGGTTTCCGAATCATAGGTCTTGAGCAGCAGCGCCTGGGTTGCATCCATGTACGGGAAGTAACACCAGCGATGCCGCGGTGAATACCGCATGACGTAAATCTCGCCGGTCCGTTCGCGGTATTTGAGGTCCATCCGCAGCATGTCATCGGGCTCATGGGACGTGGCATCGCACATGGCCAAGGGCAATTCCTCGACCCGCGCAGACAGTGACTTCCAGACGTTGTAGAACGCAACCCGGCGCGTCAGCAACTGTTCTGCCTCGTCAGGCACGATATCGTGCACGCGTTGCGGGCCACTCTTGACGGTGTAATCGCTGTGCGCCAGGAGTACGGCGGGACGCTGAACCGTGGTCTGCTGGTTTAGGTCCGCTGGCAGGCGTTTTCGAATGGTGTGGTCAAACACCACGACGCGCTTCGCACCGGTATGCGCTTTGACGAATTCGATGACTTCTTCGTAAAACGTGGACTTGACGGCCTGATCGTCGTCGAAGGCGCGGAACTGGTCGCTGAAACCATGCAACTCGAAGCCCTCCCGATCTGCGGAATATTGAGCCACCGACGACCAGGCGTTGTGGACATCGACTTCACGCAGATCGGTCCCTGGTGGATTCAGTCGGGTCCCGGGTTCAGGTTCGTAGAAATAGTAATCAGGCGCAATACCGTTATCGACGGAATAATTCAGCGTTGCACGCACTGAACTCGGGGCCATTGCAGTCATCGTCAGAGAGTCCTTGAAATCAGCTACGTTGGGTGGTGAAGCCTTCGCCGACCCAGGTCTTCTGCCAGCACGGCAAGGACTCCACATCTTGCGTGAGCCAGCGACGGATATTGGCATGGGGCTCGAGCGGGAGTTGCTGCCAGCCATGCAGGTGCATGGGCGCGGCCAGGGCAATATCCGCGATGGTCGGGCCGTTGCCGCAGAC
The DNA here is from genome assembly GCA_040401595.1 of Burkholderiaceae bacterium. Taxonomy (GTDB): domain Bacteria; phylum Pseudomonadota; class Gammaproteobacteria; order Burkholderiales; family Burkholderiaceae_E; genus RFPW01. The sequence goes on along the minus strand of JBBAOE010000011.1, from coordinate 80,077 downwards.
CCAGGTCTGGCGCGATAAGCGATCATCCAGAATGCTGGCCAGTTTATGAAACTGTGCGTCTTGTGCCGCCAGAATCGCTGGATCGGCCTGGCTGCCCAGGAGCGGTTTGACACAGTTTTCCACGAGATAAACGTAGCAGCTTGGGAACCAGCTTGAGGATTCCCAAAGCAGCCAGCGATTGATGTCGTTGCGTGTTTTCAGATCTGTCGGATAGGCCAGATGGTTGCCCACCTTGTCGGCTGCGTACTGCAGGATGGCGTTCGACTCCCACAAGACAAAATCTCCGTCCACCATGGCTGGCAGAGAGGCATTGGGGTTAAGTGACACAAAGGCCGGGGCCTTCTGCTCGCCTTTGAAATAGTCCACATGAACGCGTTCGAAGGGCACTCCGATCAGGTCGAGGCCTGCGAGTACTTTTCGGCAATTGACCGTGATGGGATCAGCATGGATCTGCATGAATGTCTCCTCGTGGGGTTTGGTGATCTGGATCGCCACCTGTTGAACAGTCTAAGGATTGACATGGCCACGCAAAGACGCTTCCATGAGAACGTTTTGTTTGCGAAGTAGAAACAATGAGCAGGTCATCGACAGCGGCATCGACAGCGGCATCCTCACGCCCTCGGGTTGTGGTGCCGGCGGCGAGTGCGCCGGTTTCGTCCGAGATGCTGCTCACCTTTATCGAGCTATCGCACCACCTCAGTGTCAGCGCGACGGCGACTGCTCTGGGTTGCGCGAAAAGCGTCGTGAGCAAACGGATTGCTTTACTGGAATCGCGACTGCAAACGATTCTGTTTAGCCGCACCACCCGAAAAATCGTTCCAACCCCCGCAGCCGAATCGTATTTGCCGTTTGCGCGGCGCGCTCTGGCGGAAATTCTGGGGGGCGAAGAGAGCTTGCGTGCGCAAAGAGCCGAGCTGACTGGACGGATCCGTCTGACCGCACCAGTGTCTTGGGGGCAGCACGTTCTGTCACGACGCTTACCCGAATTTTTGCGCCTGCACGCGGGTATCGAGGTCGAACTGTTGTTGGCCGATCGACGACTCGATCTGGCGCGCGAGCGCATCGATATCGCGTTGCGCTGGTCTTCGAGTGCATCGCCTGAACTGACCTCGACCCTGGTGGCCTCGGTCGGCTGGGTGCTGGCTGCTTCAGCTGAATATCTGGCTCGAGCGGGTTTTCCAGAACAGCCTGGTGACCTCGCCGACCATCCTTGTCTGTGCTACTGGCGAGAAACGTCCGATGAGCGATGGACCTTGGTCGAGAATCCGGCGCCCGGTTTGGGCGCGCCCCGCCGTGCGGTGGTTCAGGTTCACGGCCGCTATCATGTGGACAACCCCGACGCGGTGGCGCAGGCGGCGCTGGCTGGGCTGGGAATCGCATTGCTTCCCGATTATCTTTGTCAGGATGCCCTGAGCGCAGGACGCCTGGTTCGGGTGTTGCCTCGGTGGACGCCGCAAACCCAGTTTGGCACCCAAATCCTTGCGCTCGCGACCCCGGAGCGCTTGCGCCTGCAGCGCAACCAGGTGCTTTGGCGGTTTCTGGAGGCGGGTGATCGCGCCGCCTGAGCCAGCTGCGCTGTTTAACGCTTCGACCGGCACGCCGCCTCTGGATGAGGTCGTTCGCGCCCTGCTGGATGCGCCTTTGGTTGATAATCGGAAAACAACCAAGTCGGGAGGGCGCTCCAATCCAACATCCAGGGGGGCGGTTCCAGAATATCCCGCAGTCAATCGGGGGAGACGCATGAATTTCGTCAACGTTCAGAGCATTACCGAACGGGTGCTCGAAGTGATGGCGCAGACGCCGGATGAGCGCCTACGCGACGTGAGCATGGCGCTCGTTAAGCATCTGCACGCGTTCATCCGTGAAGTCCAACCCACGGCGGACGAATTCGAGCGGGGTTGCGCCTTTATCGTCGGACTCGGTCAGTCGACCAGTCAGGCGAAAAACGAAGTCATCCTCGCATCCGACATTCTTGGAGCCTCGAGTCTGATCAATTTGATCCAGGATCAGTCTGGGGGAACTGATGCAGGGTCTGTTGGGACGTCTGGCAGGCAGGGCAAAACCGATTCGGCTCTGTTGGGACCCTTCTGGCGTAAGTCGGCGCCGGAATTCGACTTGGGCGCCAGTATTGCGCGGGGCGAGGAAGCGTCCGCGCCTGGTCAGGCGCTTTGGGTTTCGGGCCAGGTTCAAGATGAACAGGGGCGCGTGCTTGCCGGAGCCGTTGTCGATGTCTGGCAGGCCTCACCGGTGGGCCTCTATGAAAATCAGGATCAACGCCAGCCGGACATGAACCTGCGCGGTCGTTTTCGGACCGATCCACAGGGCCGGTTTGATTTTCGTTCGGTGCGCCCGGCGGGCTATCCAGTGCCCGTCGACGGTCCCTGTGGCGAACTTCTGAGAGGCCAGAATCGTCGTCCCTTCCGGCCCGCGCATTTGCATTTCATGGTTTCACATCCCGGTTATGAGGTACTGGTCACGCAGGTCTTCGCCGACGATGACGATCACCTTGAGACCGACGTGACCTTCTCGGTGGTGGAGTCACTTGTCGGGCGGTTTGCCCCCATCGAGAAGGCCGAGGAGCGCGGCTTTGCGTTGCACTATGACTTCGTTCTGCGGCCAGGCGAATTGCGCCTGCCCACCCCGCCGATTCCCTGAAACCTACGTTTCGACCCACCAGAATAATTCATTTATTTTGAATTGATCGATCGGCTCCAACGCAGAGATCGCGCTGTGAAAACACGGCGCGGTGCAGGCCAAGATCTAACCGCAGCAACGCTTTTTTCTTTTAGTATATAACTATTCGTTGTAAAAATACCAAAAATTGACATTGATTTCGTGGTCGTTTTAAGATTAAAAAATAAGAGAATTCATATCGATTAATTCATAACGATTTGAGACGAATGCTCCCTGCCAACCTGATCGAATGCAGAGAAATTGAGCCCTCGATGGCCTCCGCCAGGCCTCTGTGATTGAGCGACGCCATCCAGATGACCACGCAATTGGTGTACGTGATCGATGATGATGATGGCTACCGGTGGGCGCTGGAGTCGATGCTCCAGGTTCATGGGTTTGTCGTCAGGACCTTTACCGGTGGCTGGCAATTTCTGGACGTGGTGCCGCCCGACGGCCCCGCGGTGGTGGTCACCGACATGAACATGCCCGAAATGTCCGGGGTCGAGTTGCAGCGGGCGGCCGCCGAGAAATTCCGGTCAATCCCATTTGTGTTCATCAGCGGTACCAGCTCGGTCCAGGACAGTGTCGTCGCCATGAAAAACGGCGCGATC
>JBBAOE010000011.1:61984-76693 GCA_040401595.1 Burkholderiaceae bacterium | reverse complement strand
CAGCGGTACCAGCTCGGTCCAGGACAGTGTCGTCGCCATGAAAAACGGCGCGATCGATTTTTTGATCAAACCGTTTTCAGAAACTGAGCTTATGGCAGCCATCAAACGAGCGTTGGCGAAGGATGCGGAATTTCTCGCCCACCGCCATCGATCTTCAGCGCTGGCCGCGCAGTTGGAACATCTCTCACCCCGGGAGCGTCAGGTGCACCGGTTACTCGTTCATGGGCGCAACAATGCCGAGATCGTGGCTGCCTTGGGGATTTCGGTCAATACCGCCAAGCAGTACAAGGCTGAGGTGATGCGCAAGTTCGGGGCGACCACTCTGGCTGATTTGATCCGTCTGTCCCAGACGGATTGACAGCGATTCGGACCCGCCGACGGTGCGCTCAACCCTCCTCCCAAGGTTTGGTGCAACGTTGACCAGCGCGCTCGGATTCCTCCAAACGCAGGATTGTCTGGTGCTCGGACATTACACACACTACCCGGGCTGAAGTTCAGATACCCAATTTGGGTTTGAATGACAGTCGCAGCCCGAACTTGGATGCCTAGGCCCAAACAGTGCCATGTCGGCCAATCTCAGGGCTGCCTGAACGATGTCACTCAAAAATGAGCTGAAGGAACTGATCAATGAGAATCGCCGCCACCCGCCATGTCGCCGAACAGTTTTCCCGTGCGTTGAATCGAGGATTATTTCGTTACTACGGCCGAAATCCATCGGCTGCGATGGTGGCGCGAGATTTTAACTTGCGCTCACGCAGTGAGTCGCCCATATCCCAGGAAGCATCGCGAAAGTGGATGCGTGGCCTGACGGTGCCTGAATTGGCGAAGATGCAGGTGCTCGCCGAGTGGTTGAATTTGGACCTGCGTACCCTCGATGGTGGCGATGAACCGGTGACCGCAAGTCATGACGTCCATCGGCGCAGTGGTCCGTCCGCCGCCCTGGACGCCATATCCGACGTCAGCTTGCGCGAGCGGCTCGTAGGCCTGATCGGTGATCTCGACCGTCCCAGCTCTGAGCTCGTGTTAAGTGTCATGCTGGGTTTGGTCCGTCTGTCGGCCTCGCAGCCCCGGGCCCGGCTGGTGGGCAAGACTCCGGTTGCTGGTGACCCTGCGATCTCACTTGGCACCGTAGCTCGTCAATCCAGCCTGGCGGCTTGACCCCAGCTTGCGTTCCTGAATCCCTTCACCGCTTCGGCCGTTCACGCCTGGATCTCTGTAACCCCCGGATCGTTTCATCCGCAGACGCTCGCAGGGGTTTGCCATGTGGCGCGCCGTACTATCCTAGGCGAACCCGGACAGGATCGATCCTGTGCTGGGTCCGATTCTGGAATTTGAAGAGGCAAGTGAAACGATGATGGAAATCAAAACGCTAGACCTGAATCTTGGCGTCACGGGACAGATTGCGGTGTCCGATCTGCCGGCGATTGTTGCGGCGGGTTATCGGTCGATCATCTGTAATCGACCCGATCATGAAGGGTCGGATCAGCCGGAGTTTCGTCAGATCGAGCAGGCCGCTCTAGCCGACGGGCTCGTCGCCCGCTATTTGCCGGTTGTCTCCGGAAGCGTCTCATCCGCCGACGGTTTGGCGTTTGGTCGCTTACTCCAGGATCTACCCGGTCCTGTGCTGGCGTATTGTCGATCCGGTGCGCGGTGCACGACGCTCTGGCACCTCTCGCGGGCAGCGGTCAGCGGGACAGAACCCGCTGGCTGACTTGGGGAGATGACCCGGCCGCCGACTGAACCCCTCAGGGGACCAGCAGGACGGGGATCGACGAGATCGCGCAGACGCGCTGTGCGACCGATCCGATCAGGAGGTCAGCCATCCGATTGCGCCCTTTCGTGCCGAGGACGATCAGGTCGAAGGCTCCAGAGGCGGCGGTCGTAGCGATTTCCTGCGCAACATGCCCGATTCGGACAATCTGCTCAGGCTCGATGCCCGCCTCCCGACAGAGCGCAAGCGCAGGGGCGAGATCGGTCTCACTCTGGGCATGCAGGTGCTCGATCACGACTTTCTGGCCAACAAAGTGGGATGCATGGTGTAAGGCGCTATCGTCATGCACGCTGATCAGGGTCAGCGCCGGCGGTGTCCGGCACTCTTGGGTCAGCGTCATGGCGCGGCGGGTCGCACGCAAGGCCTGCTCAGAGCCATCGATGGCGATGAGAAGTTTCATCGGTCCTCCAGGAAGCGGCTGAATCGCTAGGAGAGTAACGCCATCAGCTTGGTCAACCGGGCCTCGATCCGACGAGCGGTCGCGTGAAGCTCCGAGGCCGGTGTTGCCGACCGGGCGCTCCAGCCCTCAATCAATCCTGTTGCCCGTTGGGCTTCATCGGAAAGCAGTTGTGCTTCGCCCGCGATGCGATGGGCGATCGCCCCGCCCACAACCTGGTCATGCTCTTCCCCCAGTCGTTGCTGCAATTTGACGAGTTGCCTGAGCGCCAACCGCATGCGCCGCGGTTTGGGTAATGTGGGCAACGTGAGTTCCAGGGCATAGCGCAGATTTTTGGCGCTCAGCCGGGCCCGATGCCAGTCTTGTGGCGAACGCGCTTTGCGCATGCGTCGCTCCAGTCGGTGCCAGGACGCGAGCAGGTGTTCCAACGCGTAGGGGCGAATGGCATCCTCTAGCGGCGCGATGGACCCTGTGGCCTGATCTTCAGGCAGGACTGGAGTTGATGCCTTTCGCGGCGCGGCCGGTTCCGAACCTAGGGCTTGGAGCGCTGCTGGTGCTGGTTGGGAGGATCGCCGGGCGGGTCGGCTCTTGAGGTGCAAGGCCAAGCGTTCGCACAGGTAAAGCACGGTCAAGGCAAAACGGGTCACCGTCCGGTCGCTGAACATCTCCCGATTGCGATGTCGCGCCTGCGCCCGTACCCGTTGCGCGCCCAGGACCAAGGCGGTAACCGCTGGATCGTTCGGGAACGCCGCGCGGACTTCTTCGAGTAAGCCCAGACTGAACACATCGGCATCCCTGGCCTCGCCCGAACCATTCAGGAGTGCTCGTGCAGTCTGTTCGACAGATCGCCATCGGGGGTCCCGTTCGGTCAGTGCAAAGAACCGGATCGTGGAGCGAAAGCGTCTAAGCGCCACCCGCAGTTGGTGGATCGCCTCGGTGTCGTCCCCTTGCAACAGAGGATCGATGTTGCCCAGCAGATGGACCAGGGCTTCCCGCAGCGCGGTGGCTGCTGCTTCGCCGATCGTTTGAGAGCCCTTCAGGGGGGAATCGGCGCCGCGGATCGGCTCGGGTACCACCGGCAAACGCCCGCAGAGCCGAAGGCCGCGTTCGTGCTTGGTGGGCAGAATCAGTTGGAGCCGATGTCGTTCGGAAAAACGCAGGGCCCACCAGAGAAACCCGAGTCGGGTCCCCGCAAGACGCTCGATCTCGAGTTCCCGGATCGGCCAGCGGACCGTGCGCGCGATTGGCCTGCCCCCCAGTTCGTCCTGCTGAGCGTCGGGCAGTTCGGCGGTGATTTCGCCGCTGTCAACACACAATTCGACCAACAGCGATCGGGTCGCCTGGATCCTCCAGATACGCCGCTCGAAATCGGTGACAAAGAGCGCACGCAGCGATTCGAAGTGCCGCTGGATCACTTTCCCGGCATGGGTATCGATACCCGGCAGCGCACTCAGTTGCGGGTTTGAACCTGGGATCGGCCGCTCGAATTCAAATCGTTCAAACGGGACTTCACCATCCGCTTTGACGGTTTGCACGTAGCCTTCCGGCGTTTTGCGCACCCGCAGGGCGACGCGGGCCCTGGCCAATGCGCTGTCGGGGGTGTCGTAGTAGGTTGTCCAGAGTCGGACGGTGCGCCAGACGTGTGCCTGATCGAAACCAGCGCGGCCCAGTGTTTGGCCGACGGCTTCGTCGTAGGCAAACTTCAGTTCGAGTTCTGCAGTCCCGGCCATGGGGGCGATAGCGTATTGGCAAATCCGGCGAGCTCGAGCACGCGCCCGAGGGTATGGTCGACCATTTCTTCGATGGTTTCCGGGCGCTGATAGAAACCAGGCAGGGGTGGGAAAACAATCCCGCCCATCTCGGTCACGGCAGTCATGTTGCGCAGGTGCGCAAGATTGAATGGCGTTTCACGTACTAGCAGGATGAGGCGGCGACGTTCTTTGAGCGCGACATCGGCTGCCCGGGTGACGAGATTGTCCGAGAGGCCATGGGCGACCGCCGCCAGGGTTCGCATGGAACAGGGTGCGATCACCATCGCCTCCGCTGCGAACGAACCCGAGGCGATCGATGCACCGATATTGCGTGGCGCATGCACAACATCGGCGAGCGCTTCGATCTGGGCGCGCGGTCGTTGCAGCTCGTGATCCACATTGAGCCAACCCGCAGGCGAGACGATGAGGTGGGTCTCGACATCGGGCAGCGCTCGGACGAGCTCAAGCAAACGGACGCCGTAGATCGCTCCCGATGCGCCGGTAATCCCAATAATGAGACGGCGACGCATCAGGCGTTGCCGTCGCGGGGGTACATCGGTTGCCGGGCGATTGCAGGGCCCAAATCAGGGCGCGGGGGCATCGCTCAGGAGTTGATGCAGCTCGCCCGATGCAAACATCTCGGCCACGATGTCCGAGCCCCCGATGAACTCCCCGTTGACATAGAGCTGGGGAATCGTCGGCCAATTAGAAAAATCCTTGATGGCCTGACGGACCTCGTCGTCGTCGAGGACATTCACGGTGACCAGACTCTTCGCCCCAGCCCCTTTGAGCGACTGCACGGCTTTGCCGGAAAAGCCACATTGCGGGAATTGGGCCGTCCCTTTCATGAACAGAACGACGGGGTTATCGATGACAGTTTTTTGGATGAATTCCTTGGCGTCCATGGGATCTCGTTGGGTCTCGTTTGGAAGTGGGATTGTCTGCTGGCGTCTGATGCCATCAATGGTCGGTTATCGTACTCCAGTGCTGACACGATCGTGGCCAGCCAGATCGCTCCAGCTGCGCACCGCATGCAGGCCGGCCGCTTCGAGGAGCGCCCTCACGGCGGGGCCCTGGTCGTAGCCGTGTTCGATCAGCAGGCGTCCGCCCGTGCTCAAGCGTGCTGGCGCGCCTTCGATGATGATCCGGATCGCGTCCAGGCCATCCGCACCGCTGGCGAGCGCACCGGGTGGCTCGAACCGGAGGTCACCGCATTGCAGGTGAGGGTCCTGCCGGGCGATATAAGGAGGGTTGGCCACGATCCGATCGAAGCGCCCATGATCCGACACGGTTCGGGTTGGCGGCGCCGATCCGATGGGGTCGGCTCCGAAGGCTATCCGAGGTTCGAGCGCCCGAAACCAGTCCCCGGCTGCGAAGTCGATCGTCGCGCCGAGCCCTCGGGCATTGCATTGGGCGACCGCGAGCGCGGTTAGGGAGATATCGGTGGCCAGCACGGCCAGGTCCGGACGGGCGAGCGCCATGGAAATCGCGATCGCGCCGCAACCGGTCGCGAGTTCGAGAACGCGGGCGCCCTCGGGCAACGCTTCCAGCGCCAGTTCAACCAGCAACTCGGTTTCCGGGCGCGGAATCAAAACCATCGGTCCAACGGCAAAGCGATGACCGAAGAATTCGCGGTGCCCCACCAGATAGGCAATGGGTTCGCCAGCCTGGCGACGACGCAGGAGGCGCGCGTATCGGTCGCGGGACGCCTGCGGCAGGGGCTCATCGCCGTGTGCGATCAACCAGGCGCGATCATGCCCGAGCACATGTCCCAGCAGCACCTGCGCGTCCAGGCGTTCCATGCCCGGGTGCAACAGGGCACCGCGCAGGGTGGCAGCGATGCTTGGGCTCGGTTCAGCGGGCATCAGCACTGCCCTCATCGGCGAGCGCGGCCAATTGTTCGGCCTGATATTCATTGGCCAGCGCGGTACTGATTTCCTCCAGATCCCCCTCCAGCACGGCAGCAAGACGATGCAGTGTCAGGTTGATCCGGTGATCGGTAATTCTTCCCTGTGGAAAGTTATACGTTCTGATCCGTTCGCTGCGATCTCCGGAACCGATCAGACTGCGCCTCGTGGCGGCTTCGCGGGCTTCGCGTTCACGCCGCTCCCGGTCCCGCAGGCGCGCCGCCAGCACCTGCATGGCCCGGTCCTTGTTGCGATGCTGGGAGCGGTCGTCCTGGCATTCGACCACCAGTCCGGTCGGAAGGTGCGTAATGCGAACCGCGCTGTCGGTCTTGTTGATGTGCTGGCCACCCGCCCCCGAGGCCCGAAACGTATCAATTCGCAGATCTTCCGAGGCGATCGCGATCTCTTCGCGTTCATCCGGTACTGGCAGGATGGCGACGGTGCAGGCGGAGGTATGAATTCGACCCTGGGTTTCGGTCTCTGGGACCCGTTGTACGCGGTGACCACCACTCTCGAATTTCAGACCGCCGTAGACACCATCGCCATCGACGCGCACGATGACCTCGCGCCACCCCCCGAGGTCCGAGGCAGAACCGGACACGATTTCACTGCGCCAGCCGCGCCGCTCCGCGTAGCGCAAATACATGCGCAGCAGATCGGCTGCGAACAGTGCACTTTCGTCGCCACCCGTACCAGCGCGGATTTCGATAAAGGCACTCCGGCCATCGTCAGGGTCGCGCGGCAGCAGCAAGCGCTCAAGACGAATCTCGCAGTCCCCGAGCCGGTGTGTTGCACTCGCCACTTCTTCTTCGGCAAAGGAACGCATCTCGGGGTCCAGGCCACTCGAGTCGCGTAGCGATTTCGCGGTGCCGAGGTCCGCGTCGGCTGCCCGCCAGGCTTTCCACTGCGCCACCACCTCGCCGAGCTCTGCATGCTCGCGCATGAGGCGCCGATAGGAGTCCATATCGCGGGTGGCATCTTCGGCCGAGAGGGACGCATCAATCTCGACCAGCCGGGCCTCGAGCCGGTCTAGCCGGTCTCGCATCGAGGGCTTCACAGGATGGGAGTCAGGGTCTGCTGGGCTGCGAGCTAGCGCCCGCCGGGCAGCAGGCGCTCGACCCAGCCATCGACATCACTCGGGGGTTGAGCGTCCGGTTGCTGCAAGAGGGTGACCGGACCGTGCATGAACTTGGCGGTCAGGGCATGGGCGAGCGCTTCAAGCACGGCGTCCGGGGCGTCGCCGCGGGCGAGCATCTTGCGGGCGCGCTCGAGTTCGACGTCACGCAGGTTGCCGGCGCGTTCCTGCAGATGGCGAATGGCGGGGACTGCGCGCCGCGCACTCAGCCATTTCATGAAGGTCTCGACCCGGCTGTCGATGATGGCTTCGGCTTGAGCGACCGCCGAACGGCGACTCTCCATGCCGGTTTGGACAACACGCCCCAGATCGTCGACGGTGTAGAGGTAGACGTCGTTCAGACGGCTGACTTCGGGTTCGATATCGCGCGGGACTGCCAGATCGACCATGAAGATCGGCTGGCGGCGACGGGCCTTGCTCGCCCGCTCGACCATCCCCAGACCGATGATCGGCAAGGAACTGGCCGTACAAGAGACGACGATATCGAATCGATCCAGCGCAGCGGGCAGTTCGGCCAGGGCCATTGTCGAGACCTGGCCGGTCTGTCCGGTGAAGCGCTCGGCCAGAGCTTGGGCCCGATCCACAGTCCGATTGGCGACCGTAATCGACTTTGGACGCTGCGCAGCAAAGTGGGTTGCGGCCAGTTCGATCATTTCGCCGGCGCCCACAAACAGGATATGGGTCTGGCCGATATCTTCGAACAGGCGCTGGGCCAGACGAACCGCGGCAGCGGCGAGCGAGACGGAATGGGCGCCAAGCTCCGTCTGGGTCCGAACCTCTTTGGCGACCGCGAAGGCGCGCTGAAAGAGTTGATGCAGGTTGGTGCCCAGCGACTGGGCTTCCTGGGCGCAGCGGGCCGCGTCCTTCATTTGTCCAAGAATCTGCGGTTCACCCAGCACCATCGAGTCCAGTCCGCTGGCGACGCGAAATGCATGCCGAACTGCGCCCTCACCTGGCAGGGCGTACAGATGTTCCGCCAGCTCGCCACGGGCTACCCGACGGTGATTGGCGATCCATTCCTGAATGGCGGCCCGGGCCTGCTCCGGCGTCTCGGTCGAAGCGTAGATTTCGGTCCGGTTGCAGGTCGAGAGGATGGCGCTCTCGGACACCAGTTCTGGATGTTGGCGGCGCAGGTCTCCCAGCGCGTCGCCCAGAAGGTCCGCTGGAAACGCGACCCGCTCGCGCAACGCGACCGGAGCGGTCACGTGATTCAGTCCGAGGGTTAAGAGAGCCATACGGCAGAGACTCGAATCAAGGCCAGAGAGACGGATTCAACAGCATATACCGGGTCAAAATCCACGATGCAAGCCATTGTGACGGTTTGTGTTGTCAATTGCACTTGACGGTTTCCCGAGGTCGGTTGAGCTTCCATCGATCACCACGGGGCGCAGTTTAGCGCGATCACGCCAGAAAAAGGCGGTATGCCGGATGGGCACTCTCGTCGGCATAGGGATAGCCCATCGACTGTAGGAACGCTGCAAATTCAGTCTTGTCGGCCTCGGGCACTTGGAGTCCAACCAGTACCCGACCGGAGTCGGCGCCATGGTTCCGGTAGTGAAAAAGCGAAATATTCCAGGCCGGGTTCATCGCTTCGAGGAAGCGCATGAGGGCGCCGGGGCGTTCCGGGAATTCAAACCGATAGAGCAATTCGTCCTGGGCGAGTCGCGATCGGCCGCCGACCAGATGGCGCAGGTGTAGCTTGGCGAGTTCGTCGTCGCTCAGGTCGATCGTGGCAAATCCCTGGCGTTCGAATTCCTGCGCGATCGATCGAGCCTCATCCCGATTAGCCACCGAAACCCCGACAAACAGGTGGGCCAGGCTGGCGTCGGCGATCCGGTAGTTGAATTCCGTGATCGGGTGAGCCCCGACCGTTCGGCAAAAGCGTCGAAAACTCCCGCGCTCCTCGGGGATCGTCACGGCGTAGACGGCCTCGCGCCGCTCACCGATTTCTGCCCGTTCGGACACGAACCGCAGCCGATCGAAGTTCATGTTTGCGCCGCAGGCAATCGCAATCAGCACCGGGCTCGATGGATCGTCCTGGCCTGCGGGTCCAGTCGCCGCGCTGACCTCGGTGGCTAAGCCTGTGCTCGCACCCAGCCCTCCCGCCCGGTCTGGACCGCGCTCGCGCAATGTCGGGTTGCCGGACGCGCGCTCGCGTTCGACCCAGGCTTTCATCCCCGCAATGGCGAGCGCGCCGGCTGGTTCGAGAATCGATCGGGTGTCCTGGAACACATCCTTGATGGCCGCGCAGACCGCATCGGTATCGACCCGGATGATTTCGTCGACGAAGGCCCGGCAAAGGCGCAGGGTTTCGGTGCCGACCCGTTTGACTGCGGTGCCGTCCGAAAATAATCCGACATCCGTGAGTTCGACCAGCTCACCGGCGGTCATCGACTGGGCCATGGCATCGGAATCCACGGTCTGCACCCCAATGATCCGAACGTCGGGGCGCAGTTGCTTGACAAAGGTGGCGACGCCGGCGGCGAGGCCTCCGCCACCGATGGCAATGAAGATTGCATCCAGACGCCCAGTGTTCTGGCGCAGCAATTCCATCCCGATGGTGCCTTGACCAGCAATCACGTCCGGATCGTCGAAGGGGTGTACGAAGGTCAGATTCTGCGCCGACTGGAGCTCGAGCGCGTGACCATACGCATCGCTATAGGACTCACCACTCAGAATCACCTCTGCACCCCGGCGCCGAACCGCATCGATTTTGACCGCGGGTGTGGTCACTGGCATGACGATGACGGCTCGGCAACCCAGTCGCTGGGCTGCCAGCGCGACGCCCTGCGCATGATTGCCCGCTGACGCCGCGATGACGCCACGCGCTCGGGTGGTGGCATCAAGCCGGGCCATGCGGTTATAGGCGCCACGCAACTTAAATGAAAAGACGGGCTGCAGGTCTTCGCGCTTGAGCAGGACCCGCACGCCAAGACGAGCCGAAAGCTGGGGTGCAGCTTCGAGTGGGGTTTCCTGAGCGACTTCGTACACCCGCGCGGTGAGAATGCGCTTGAGGTATTCCGTGGGCGAAAGCAGCGGGTGCGCCGAGTCTGTCACCAGGGGCGGGGAGGCTGTCTGGGCTGGGGCCGGAGCTGGGATGGTCGTCATCGCCGGATTTTACGGCTTTTGTCCAAACGCAAAGGCCTGATGCCAAAGGGGTTTGGCGCAGGCTGGAAAAAGCAATGGGCTAGAATCAGAAGCTATGAATGCACCCCTGATTCTCCCGCCATCGGACCCCTCGTTCGCTGTCGCGCCCGGCACCGACGTTCAAAGCGACGTCTCGGATCGGCGATTGCGCGAGATCCCCTACAACTACACCTCCTTCTCGGACCGCGAGATCGTTTTGCGCCTTCTTGGTGAAGAGGGCTGGCAAATCGTCGATGAACTCCGCTCCGAGCGCCGTACGGGCCGATCAGCCCGTATGTTGTATGAGGTCCTGGGGGACATTTGGGTGGTGCAGCGCAATCCCTATCTGCAGGATGATCTGCTGGACAACCCCAAGCGGCGTGCCTTATTGGTCGAGGCGCTACATCACCGGTTGGGCGAGGTCAGTCGGCGCGGCGCGATCGACGATGGCAACGGGGTCGATGCCAGCGCGCAAGCTCGAGCCGGTCGCGTCACCCGCCTTCTGAGCATGGCAGGCGATGCTGTGCGTGCCTTTGAGCTGGATTTCGAGAAAACCGCGACCTTGCGCCGGCAAGTTGAGCGTCGTCTGGGTCGGGTCACTGCGAAGGACAACATCCGTTTTGACGGAATGAGCCGGGTCTCGCATGTCACGGATGCGACCGATTGGCGCGTCGAATACCCGTTCGTTGTGCTCACCCCGGATTCCGAGCGTGAGGTCGCTGCGCTGGTGACTGGCTGTATCGAGCTCGGGCTGACCATCATTGCCCGGGGCGGCGGTACGGGCTACACCGGTGGCGCGATTCCGCTCACGCCGCGCTCCGCGGTGATCAATACGGAAAAGCTGGAGCATCTGGGGCCGGTTGAGGCGATGCAATTACCTGGCATCGATGCCCCCGTGCAGACGATCTTCTCCAGCGCTGGCGTGGTCACCAAACGGGTGGCCGATGCGGCCGATGGTGCCGGTCTTGTGTTCGCGGTGGATCCCACCTCGGCCGAAGCCTCCTGTATCGGGGGCAATATCGCCATGAATGCGGGCGGTAAGAAGGCGGTGCTCTGGGGAACAGCGCTCGATAACCTGTACTGGTGGCGGATGGTGGATCCGGACGGCCGCTGGCTCGAGGTCACCCGTCTGGACCACAATCTGGGCAAGATCCACGAAGCCCCGTTGGCGACCTTCGAGCTCAACTGGTTCGAGGCCGATGCGCTGTCCGAGGATGGCCGGATGCGCGGTCCCGCCCTGCGCACTGAAACGCTTCGCATCGAAGGCCAGCGTTTCCGCAAGACCGGCCTTGGCAAGGATGTCACCGACAAATTCCTGGCGGGTTTGCCAGGGGTCCAGAAAGAGGGTACCGACGGCCTGATTACCTCAGCGCGGTGGGTGCTGCACCGCATGCCTTCGCATGTGCGGACAGTTTGTCTGGAATTTTTCGGGCAACCCCGCGACGCTGTGCCGTCGATTGTCGAGATCAAGAACTATCTGGCCGCCCTGGCGGCCAAACCCGATGCGGCCACGCGCCCCGCCGTGCTGCTGGCAGGACTCGAGCATCTGGACGAGCGCTACTTGCGGGCTGTGGGTTACGCGACCAAGAGCAAGCGTGGCGGCTTGCCCAAAATGGTTCTCATCGGCGATATCGTCGGCGATGACGCAGACGCAGTCGCCCACGCCACGAGCGAAGTCATCCGGCTTGCCAATGGTCGTTCGGGCGAGGGGTTCGTTGCCGTCAGTCCGGAAGCCCGCAAGACCTTCTGGCTTGACCGGGCCCGTACCGCCGCAATCGCGCGTCACACCAATGCCTTCAAGATCAATGAGGACGTGGTGATTCCGCTGGAGCGCATGGGTGAGTACACCGATGGCATCGAGCGGCTCAATATCGAACTGTCGATTGGCAACAAGCTGCGCCTGTTGAGCGCGCTGGAAGCCGCGCTGGATGCGGTGGCCCGTGGTGAACCGGCGCTGGGCAAAGCCGGTGACAGTGAACTCGATCGGACACCAGCAGCCGACCTGCTCCAGGAACGCCTGCCCCTCGCTCGGGAACTGCTTGCCAGTACGCGGGCGCGCTGGGATCTGTTGCTGCGCCAGATCGATCAACCGCTCGCCGCAGTGCGCGACGCGTTGAGTGCGGTTGGGCTCGGCCACCATCAGCCCGCGCTCGACGAGCGTTCACTGCAGGAGGTCGATGCGACCCTGTTCCGTCTGCTGCAGGACCGTACAATTCGAGTCTCCTGGAAGACCGAAGTGCGCGATCCTCTGGCGGCGATATTTTCGGGGTCTGCATTCGCACCGGTGCGCGAAGCGTTCGAGGGCGCCCATCGCAGGATTCTGCGTTCGCGGGTGTTCATTGCGCTGCACATGCATGCCGGCGACGGGAACGTCCACACGAATCTGCCGGTCAACAGCGATGATTACGGCATGCTCCAAGAAGCGAATGCCGCCGTGGTCAAGATCATGGCGCTGGCGCGTTCGCTCGACGGTGTCATTTCGGGCGAGCATGGGATCGGGATCACCAAGCTCGAGTTTCTGACCGACGAGGAACTGGCGCCGTTCGCCGATTACAAAAAACGGATCGATCCGCAGGGGCACTTCAACGCCGGAAAACTACTGCGTCACAGCGCTGTCAGCAGCGATCTACGCAATGCCTATACGCCATCGTTCGGTCTGATGGGCGCCGAGAGCCTGATTCTGCAGCAGTCGGATATCGGTTCGATCGCGGCATCCGTCAAGGACTGTCTGCGCTGCGGCAAGTGCAAACCCGTTTGCGCGACGCATGTGCCGCGTGCCAATCTGTTCTATTCACCACGCAACAAGATTCTGGCGACCAGTCTGCTTGTCGAGGCCTTCCTCTACGAAGAACAAACCCGCCGGGGCGTTTCGATCAAGCACTGGGAAGAATTTGGCGATGTGGCCGACCACTGCACGGTTTGCCACAAATGCCTGAACCCCTGTCCGGTCGATATCGATTTCGGTGAAGTCTCGATGAACATGCGCAACCTGTTGCGCAAGATGGGGCAGCGCCGCTTCAACCCTGGCACGTCGGCTGCCATGCTGTTTCTCAATGCCAAGGACCCCAACACCATCAACATCACCCGCAAGGTCATGATGGATTGGGGCTACAAGGCGCAGCGGATCGCTCACGATCTGTTCAGCACGGTGGCGAAGCGTCAGACCAGCAAGCCGCCCGCAACGCATGGTAAGCCGCCGGTGCGGGAGCAAATTGTTCACTTCATCAACAAAAAAATGCCCGGGGGCCTGCCCAAGCAGACTGCGCGCAAATTGCTCGATATCGAAGACGCCCGCTATGTGCCGATTCTGCGCGACCCAAAGCGCACGCGCAGCGACGCCGAAGCGGTCTTCTATTTTCCGGGCTGCGGCTCGGAGCGCCTGTTTTCGCAAGTTGGCCTTGCGACCCAGGCGATGCTTTGGCATGTCGGTGTGCAGACCGTGCTGCCGCCGGGCTACCTGTGCTGCGGCTATCCTCAGCGCGGCACCGGTGACTTTGATGCGGCCGAGAAGATCATCACCGATAACCGGGTCCTCTTTCACCGCGTCGCCACTACGCTGAACTATCTCGATATCAAGACCGTGGTGGTGAGCTGCGGGACTTGTTATGATCAGCTTGCTGGTTATGAATTCGATAAGATTTTCCCGGGCTGCCGCATCATTGACATTCATGAGTTTCTGATGGAGAAGGGCTTGCGCCTGGAGGGCGTTACCGGGGTTCGCTACATGTACCACGACCCCTGCCACAGTCCCATCAAACAGCATCAACCGCTGAAGGTGGTGAACACACTGATGAATGCGGAATTGAATGGTGTAATCAAAAAGAATGACAAGTGCTGCGGCGAGAGTGGGACGCTGGCGGTGTCGCGGCCTGACATCTCAACGCAGGTCCGGTTTCGCAAAGAAGAAGAGATGCGTAAGGGCACCAGCGAGCTGCGCGGTGATGGGTTTGCCGGCGACGTCAAAGTGTTGACCAGCTGTCCGTCGTGTCTTCAGGGCTTGGCACGCTATCAGGGCGACACTGGGGTGCAGGCGGATTACATCGTGGTCGAGATGGCCCGGCACCTGCTGGGCGAACAATGGATGCCCGACTATGTGGCTGCGGCAAACGCAGGCGGCATCGAGCGAGTGCTCGTCTGAGCGGTATGTTCACGACCACGCCTGCCTGTCCGCTGTGCGAAGGTGCAGGCGGTGAGGTGCTGCATCAGGCGCAGGCCTGGCGGCTGGTACTGGCTGACGAGCCCGATTGGCCTGGCTTGCTGCGCCTGATCTGGACTGAGCATGTCGTGGAATTGTCCGATCTGTCGGAGCCACAAGCGCTTGAACTGCTGCAGGTCCTGCGCCGGGTGGAGCGCGTTCTTCGTGATGAGCTGTCGCCCGACAAGGTCAATGTCGCCAGCCTCGGCAACCAGGTGCCTCACCTGCACGTACACATCGTGCCGCGGTGGCGCGATGACCTGACCTTCCCGGCTTCGATCTGGACCCGGCCAGAACCAGCTGTGCAAGCGCACGGACAATCGCACGGACAAACCCTCGGACAGATGAACCCGCAAACGAACCCGCCAACGGACCCTCAGACGAACCCTCAGACGAACACCGAGCGTCGTGCCGATGCGGCTGCCGC
>JBBAOE010000011.1:59761-61884 GCA_040401595.1 Burkholderiaceae bacterium | reverse complement strand
ACCCTCAGACGAACCCTCAGACGAACACCGAGCGTCGTGCCGATGCGGCTGCCGCCCGACGCCAGTCGACCGCTGAGCGACTGCCGGCCTTGCGTCGGGCGCTCATCGAGTCGCTGCGCTTTTCCCATTGATCCTCTAGGCTCCGATGTCACAGACCCCGATGCTCGTTCCCACCCGCATTGTTTTGCATAAGGTTTCCTGCGTTCTGGAGGTGGAGTTCGGCGACGGATTCATTTTCCGCTTGCCCAGCGAGTTCCTGCGCGTCTACTCCCCGTCGGCCGAGGTCCGCGGTCATGGCCCCGGGCAGGAGGTGCTTCAGGTTGGGAAGCGCGATGTGGCCATCGATGCGATCGAACCAGTCGGCCACTACGCGATCCAGCCTCAGTTCTCGGACGGACATTTCAGCGGAATCTATTCCTGGGACCTGTTGTATCGCCTGGGCCGGGAGCAGGAGGCCTTGTGGGCCGACTACCTTGCGCGGCTCGATGCTGCCGGCGCCAGCCGCGATCCCGCGCTCGCTGCGCCACCGGCCCCGGCGCGCGCCTGTGGTGACGCCAAACCTGCGGCTGCCCCTGCCTCGGCTGCTACGACGTCTGCTGCACCTGCGTTTGGGGCCGCGCTCTCTCGCAAGCGTCCGTGATGAAGCAAACCAACAGCGGCGGCACGACGCATTTCGGCTATGAGTCGGTTCCACTTGAAACCAAGGCTGACCGCGTCGCCGAGGTCTTCGGATCGGTCGCTAATCGATATGACCTGATGAACGATCTGATGTCGGGCGGCCTGCATCGCCTCTGGAAAGCGTTCACAGTGGGGCGGGCGGCCGTGCGCCCGGGGATGCGTGTTCTCGATATTGCCGGTGGCACTGGCGATCTGGCCCGCGAATTTGCCCGCAAGGTGGGGGGCGCTGGCGAGGTCTGGCTGACCGACATCAATCCGGCTATGCTCGGCCGCGGGCGCGACCGCATGATCGATGCCGGACTCGAAATTCCGGTCGCACAGTGCGATGCGGAGAAGCTCCCCTTCCCCGACCGTCACTTTGATCTGGTGACGGTTGCATTTGGCCTGCGTAACATGACCCACAAAGACCGCGCACTGGCCGAGATGCGCCGGGTCCTGCGTCCGGGCGGGCGCCTGCTGGTGCTGGAATTTTCCCGGGTCTGGCAACCGCTGGAGCGGGTCTATGATCTGTATTCATTTCAGGTCTTACCCCGACTGGGTGCGCGGGTTGCTGGCGATGCCGAAAGCTATCGCTATCTGGCCGAATCCATCCGGATGCATCCGGATCAGGAAACGCTGGGCGCAATGCTCGAAACTGCGGGGCTTGGCCAGGTGCGATGGTTCAATCTCACCGGCGGGGTTGCCGCCCTGCACGAGGGTGTACGGTTTTAACCCGTCGTTGCGACTCATCCAGGCCACAATCACGCGAAGCTATCGATTTTCAGGAGATCTTTCATGCGACCAACGCCAACTGCCCAGTCTTTGCCCGATTCGTCGGGGCATTGCTTGTCTGGCCCCCGCACTCCGACTTCCAGCCAGCGGTTCGAACCTAGCCCGATTCGGGGGGCTCTGAGTCGGACTCTGGCCGCCGCGCTCGTCGTGTTATCGGTGGTCGCATTGCCCGCAGAAGCCAAGCGCTTGGGGGGCGGTGGTTCGTTCGGACGGCCGACGCAGAGCCCGAGCGGCGCGACAGGTGCCCAGCGCAGCGCCACGCCCCCGGCGCCAGCCAGTCCGACTGCGCCGGCGGGTTCCCCCGGTGCCCCGACGAACGCGGCTGCGCCAGTTCCGGCCGGTCAGCCCGGCGGACTCAATCGACCCGGTGCACCGGCGCCAGTGGCAGCGCCTGCCTCGCCCTGGAAACGGATGCTCGGCGCTGCTGCTGTGGGCTTGGGCATTGCCGCGCTGGCGTCTTGGATGGGGGTGTCGTCCGAACTCGCCGGGGTTCTGGGCATCGCACTGGCCGGTCTTCTGATCCTGACCCTGGTCACTGCGTTCCTGCGGCGGCGCCAGATGGCGCAGATGCCCTCGGCCCACTTCGATCGATCGCGCGCCGAGCCTAATGTGGCCGGTCATCCCGGACAGTCCTGGCTGGGTGGTACCACGTCGCAGCGTGATCTCGCGATGCC
>JBBAOE010000011.1:0-59661 GCA_040401595.1 Burkholderiaceae bacterium | reverse complement strand
TTCGACCACTCGGATCTGAATACCTTGCGTGAGGTGGCCAGCACAGAGGTGTTCGAGGAATTGCGCCGTCAGATCGACGATCGCCACGGAGCGAGTAACGTCACTGAGGTTGTTCAGCTCGAGAGCGATCTGCTCGAGGTTCAGACCGATGTGGATGAGTACACCGCGAGTATCCGTTTCCATGGCTTGGTCCGGGAGGCCCCCGGCAGTGAGCCGGTGCATTTCGATGAAGTTTGGCAGTTGGCTAAGCCTCGTGATGGCAGTTCGGGCTGGCTTCTCGTGGGCATCCAGAATCAGGGATGAACGCGTTTTTCAATCCATGGGGTGCGGGGGTGGTCGCCTCTGCGATCAATCACTTGCTTGAGCAGCAACCCTCCGCCCGGGCCGCACTCGCGCTTCACCAAGGTGCGGTCTTCCGGATCGTGCCAACGGGGCCTCTGGCTCGGATGGCCGATCACCTGGCGGTGGATTTCACCGTCCTTGAGGATGGACGACTCAGCCCGGGTGCCACGGAGCCTCCCCGGGTGTCCTTGCAGATCGAAATTTCTCCGGATCTGGCGTTTGATTTTCTGCGCGACGGGAGTGCGGGCGCGATGCGCAGGGTCCGGATCGAGGGGGATGCTGCTCTGGCCACCGCCATCGCAGGTTTGGCCCGACAATTACGCTGGGATGTGGAAGAAGACCTTTCGCGGGTGATTGGTGATCTGGCGGCCCACCGGATGGGCGAAACCGTGCGTTCCGCCGCGACGGGTGGCCGGGATCTGGTGGATCGTGTCCGGACCGCAACCCTGCAATGGCTGATTCATGAGGAAGGCGCGCTGGTTGATCGCCCGGCATTCGAAGCCCTGCGGGATGACCTTCGACGGCTGCGTGACGACGTTGAACGCACGGCCAAGCGGGTCGAGCGTCTCCAGACGTTGGGGCGCTAGCGCAGGGAGTGACTGAATGCCTGAGCCAGACCCCACCGGTCTGACCCAGGCAGAGGCTCAAGCGAGGCTGCGAGCGGACGGCCCCAATGCGCTACCCGACGCCCAACGCCGGGCCTGGTGGGCGCTGCTGGGCGAAGTCCTGCGTGAGCCGATGCTGCTCCTGCTGCTGTTATGCGGCTTGGCCTATTTTTTTCTGGGGGACGCTGCAGAAGCGGCGTTGCTACTCGGCTTCGCGATCATCGTGATCTTGCTGACGGTGGTCCAGAATCATCGTGCCGAGCGTGCGCTGGAGGCGCTGCGGGACTTGTCGGCGCCGCGCGCACTCGTGGTCCGAGGCGATGGCCAGGCCAACGACCCACCGATCCGGATCCCCGGGCATGAGGTGGTTGTGGGCGATCTCGTGATCCTGGGGGAAGGTGATCGGGTACCTGCCGATGGCAACTTGCTCGACGCTGTCGGGCTCGCGGTCGATGAATCGTCCTTGAGCGGTGAGTCGGTCGCTGTTTCCAAGACCCTGGGGGAGGCCGTGTCGGGCGGGACCCTGGTGGTGAGCGGGCAGGGTCGGATGCGGGTTTCGGCCACGGGCGTGCGCACCGCGATGGGCCAGATTGGTGCCGGGCTGTCGCATGCGAATCCGGTGACGAGCCCGCTGCAGCGCCTGACCGCCTTTTGGGTGAAGCGCATCGCCATCGTGGTCGGGCTCCTGTGCCTCGCAACCAGCCTTGCCTGGATGTTCCTGCGCGGTGATTGGGTCGGTGGTTTGCTGGGCGGGTTGGCGCTGGCCATGGCCTTGCTACCGCAAGAGTTGCCCGTCGTGCTGACGGTGTTCATGGCGCTCGGGGCCTTGCGTCTGTCGCAGCGTCAGGTTCTGGTGCGTCGCCTGTCCGCGATCGAAACGCTGGGCTCTGTGGGGGTGTTGTGCGTCGATAAGACCGGCACCCTGACTGAAAACCGAATGTCGGTACAGCAGCTGTTCTCACCCGTCGCTTCGCCGGCAGCGACCCAGCGCCTGGTTATCCACGCGGTCCTCGCAACCCGAATCGATCCCTTCGATCCCATGGAGCGGGCCATCCGGGCCATGCCATGCGAGGACGTAGATCCGGATCGACCGGGGGAGCGTTGGTCGGAGTGGGTGTTGCTCCATGCCTATCCGCTATCGCCCAGTTTGCTTGCGATGTCCCAGGTCTGGCAACACCCGCGAACCGGTGCCCGTGTGATCGCAGCCAAGGGGGCACCCGAGGCCATTGCTCAACTCTGTCATCTTGAGGCTACCGAGTTAGCAGCCATCGAGGCCCAGGTCACAGCCATGGCTGGGGAGGGCTTGCGGGTGCTCGGCGTAGCGCGCGCATCGAGTACGCATTCCGGAGACTTCGGCGCGGATTCCCCGCTGCCCGTGATTGCCCACGACTATGCATTCGAGTGGCTGGGGCTGCTGGGGCTGGCCGACCCGCTGCGTCCGGGGGTACCGCAGGCGGTGGTAGATTGTTTG
This sequence comes from Burkholderiaceae bacterium, assembly GCA_040401595.1. Lineage (GTDB taxonomy): Bacteria > Pseudomonadota > Gammaproteobacteria > Burkholderiales > Burkholderiaceae_E > RFPW01. Next base: position 57,243 of record JBBAOE010000011.1, on the reverse strand, counting down.
AGCGCCGGCATCCGCGTGGTGATGATCACGGGCGACCATCCGGCGACGGCCAGAGCCATTGCGACCCAGGCCGGGTTGTTCGCGCAACGAGCCCGCATCCCCGGTGACCCAGCAGCGCCCAATGCAGTGAGCGCCAGGGGAGACGGGCTTCTAATGGGCGCGACGGTGGATGCCCTGGATGATGCCGGGCTCGCTCGGGTCCTGGCCGATACCCAGGTGATTGCTCGGGCCAATCCCGCCCACAAGCTGCGAATCATGCAAGCACTGCGCGCGCAGGGCGCCGTTGTCGGGATGACCGGTGACGGGGTCAATGATGCACCGGCATTACGGGCCGCCGACGTGGGGGTAGCCATGGGTCGGCGGGGGACCGATGTGGCCCGAGAAGCCTCCGATCTGGTGCTGGCCGACGACGATTTTGGGTCATTGGTCGAAGCCGTTCGGGAAGGGCGACGCATCTTTGATAATTTGCGTCGAGCCGCCGGATATCTCGTCGCGGTCCACCTGCCGATCGCTGGTCTGGCATTGGTGCCGCTCGTTGTCGGTGGGCCGGTGTTGATGTTGCCCGCCCATATTGCATTTCTCGAATTGGTGATCGACCCGGCCTGTGCGCTGGTGTTTGAGGCCATTCCGCTCTCCGCCAAAGCGATGTCCCGACCACCCCGATCGGTCCACAGTGCCCTGATCGAATGGCATCAGGTGCGTCGCGCCATGCTTCATGGCGGGTTTGTCTTATGCCTGGCTCTGGCTTGCTGGTGGCTGCTCGCCCGAGGCGCAGGATCCGAGGGGCAGACCCGGGCGAGTGTGTTCACGGTGCTGGTCTTGAGCAACCTAGCGTTGATCCTGGTTCATCGGGGTGGCTTTCGCAAGGTCGGCTTGGCCATGCCCCTGGTCGTGATGGGCACTCTGGGGGGTCTGGCCGCCGTACTCGCCTGGGAGCCGCTGGCGCAGTTGTTCCGGTTTCGCTGAACCGATCCTGACCTCCTCGCCTAACCCGATAGTCGGCCTTCCTCGACCGCGTGGCAGGCAACGCGGCCGGCATTGACCCCCGTTTCATCGCCGATCAGGATTGGGCGTTCGCGCCGGCAGCGTTCGTTCGCCGATGGGCAGCGCGGATGAAACGCGCAGCCTGTTGGCGGGTCGAGCGGGTCGGGGACTTCGCCTTGCACGGGGGTGCGGGATCGGCCCGTATCGCGCAGCTTGGGGATTGCATCGAGCAGCATGCGCGTGTACGGATGCCGGGGGCTTGCGAAGAGGCGCGCCTTTGGCGCCCACTCCACCAGCCGGCCCAGATACATGACGCCCACCGAATCGCTGACGTAGCGCACGACGGCCAGATTGTGCGAGATGAACAGATAGGTCAGGCCACGCTCGCGTTGAAGATCGCGCATCAGGTTCAGGACCTGTGCCTGCACGGAGACGTCGAGCGCCGAGGTCGGTTCGTCACAAACCAGGAAATCCGGTTCGGTAGCGAGTGCGCGGGCGATTGAAATACGCTGGCGCTGGCCACCGCTGAACTGGTGCGGGAAACGGGCACGGTCTGAGCCCGAGAGCCCCACGGATTGCAAGAGCGCACCGACACGGTCCTCTAATTCGGGCCCGGGGCTTGCCAGCCCATGCTCCAGCAGGGGCTCCGCCACGATTTCGCCCACCGTCCAGCGTGGGTCGAGGCTGGCATACGGGTCCTGGAAAATCATCTGTACCCGCTGGCGCAGTTGGCGTGCGAGTGCACCGTTCGCGTCGTTACGAATGGATTGATGGACATCGGCTCCGTCGAACAGGACCTTCCCGCTGGAGGGCTGGTGCAGACCCACCAGCAATCGGGCGAGCGTACTTTTTCCGCAGCCGGATTCGCCCACCAGGGCCAGCGTGGCGCCGCGTGGAATCGTGAAGCTGACCCCGTCAACCGCGCGCAGCAGGCTTGCCTGACGACCGCTGAGCAGACGGCTCAACCAGGAGGCCGAGAGATCGAAGGTCTTGCTGAGGCCTTCCACCCGCACGAGTGATTCGCCGGGCTGTGCCGCGTTGCTGGGGGAGAGGGGGCTCGCCGTCGGGGTGTCCATGTGGGTTGAATTCATTGCGCAGCCTCAGCCTCAGCCGCAGCCTCGGTCGCATGCAGCCAGCATGCTGCCCGGGTGGAGCCCGCTGCCATCAGTTCGGGGCGTTCGCGCCGGCATCGCTCAAGCGTGCGGGGGCAACGGGGGTGGAAGGCGCAACCTGATGGAATCGCATCGAGTCGGGGCATGGCGCCATCGATCTGGGCCAGGCGTTCGCGGTCGGTCTCCAGATCGGGGATCGAGGCCATCAATCCCATCGTATACGGGTGGGCCGGCGCATGGATGACTTGTTGGACCGGCCCGATCTCGACAATTCGCCCGGCGTACATGACGGCGACCCGATCGCAGGTCTCTGCGATCACGCCCATGTCATGGGTGATCAGCATGACTGCGGCGCCACGGTCATGGCAAATCCGTTTCAGCAGCCCGATGACCTGGGCCTGAATGGAGACGTCGAGCGCTGTGGTCGGCTCATCGGCGATGACCAGCTGTGGCTGAGCGGCGAGCGCCAGCGCGATCACGACCCGCTGGCGCATCCCACCGCTGAATTGGTGCGGATAGTGGTTGATCCGTTCGCCGGGGGCGGGGATACCGGTTTCCTCCAGCAGTTCGATCGCGCGCTGACGGGCTTGCCCTTCGGTCATCGGCAAATGGGTCCGGATGGTCTCGATCAGTTGCTGGCCGACGCTGTAGAGCGGGTCGAGCGATGCCAGGGGATCTTGAAAAATGGCGCCGATCCGGCGACCGCGGATGGCGCGCAACTCGACCTCGGAGCATTGGTCAATCCGTTCACCGGCAAGGCGGATTTCCCCGCTTGCGATCCGCCCCGGTGGATCCAGCAGGCCAATGATCGCAGCGCCGGTCAGGGATTTGCCGGCGCCGGATTCCCCCACAACGCCCAGGATTTCGCCAGGGGCAATGGCAAAGCTCACGCCGTCCAGTGCGCGCAGCAGACCGCGGCGGGTGGGGAATTCGACGACCAGATCCTTGACTTCGAGCAGGCTCATGGCGATCACCGCAGCCGGGGATTGAGTGCGTCGCGCAGCCAATCCCCGAGTAAATTGATACTGAGCGCGATAATGATCAGCATAGTCCCTGGAAACACTGTGATCCACCATTCGCCGGAGAACAGATAGTCGTTCCCGACCCGGATCAGGGTGCCAAGAGACGGTGAGGTGGGGGGGACGCCCACGCCCAGAAACGACAGGGTCGCTTCGGTGAGGATGGCGGTGGCGACCTGAATCGTCGCCAGCACCAGGACCGGCCCAAGCACGTTGGGCAGGATATGTCGGCGCAGGATCCGTAGCTGGGGTACGCCAATCAGTCGGGCCGCCTGGACGTATTCCTTGTCGCGCTCGACCAAGGTCGAGCCCCGCACCGTTCGCGCATATTGAACCCAGCCGGTCAGCGTGATCGACACAATCAAGACGCCAAATGCCACCGGAGTTTGGGCGTTGGGGAAGAGCGCGCGGCCCACGCCAGCGATCAGTAACGCGACCAGGATGGCGGGGAAGCTCAGCATGACATCACACAGGCGCATGAGCAGGGCATCGACCCAGCCACCCAGAAATCCCGCCAGCAGGCCAAGCGAGACGCCGATCAGGAGCGAGAGCACGACTGAAGTGAGGCCAACGACGAGCGAAATCCGCGCCCCGTGGATGACGGCCGACAGGATGTCGCGGCCCTGATCATCGGTCCCGAGCCAGTATTTGGGGTTGCCGCCTTCGAGCCATATCGGTGGCTGGCGGGCATCGGCGAGCTCCAGTGAAGCCAGGTCGAAGGGATCCTGGGGCGCGACCCAACCAGCGAAGAGGGCGCAGAACAGGCAGATAAAGGCGACAACGGCTGCCACGATCGCCACTGGCGAATTGCGCAGGCTGTAGCCAACATCCGAGTCCAGCCAGCGCGCGATCGGATTGCCCGACGGGTTCATACGGCGGGCCTCAGTGTGCAGGAATGGGGCGCTTCGCGCTTGGGGGCTGACGTAGGGGTGGGCATCATGCTTTTCGGGGCCGGTCGATCCGGATTCTGGGATCCACCAGCACATACAGGAGGTCAACGATCAGGTTGATCGTGACGAAAATCAGCGAGACCAGGCAGAGGTAAGCCGCCATCACGGGGATGTCGGCAAAGCTCACCGCCTGGATGAACAACAGGCCCATGCCAGGCCACTGAAAGACGGTCTCGGTGATGATGGCAAAGGCAATCAGACCGCCGAGTTGAAGGCCGGTGATGGTCATCACCGGTACCAGTGTGTTGCGCAGCGCATGGCCGAAGTGGATCGCCCGGGTACTGAGGCCCCGGGCCCGGGCGAACCGGATGTAGTCGGTCCGCAGCACTTCAAGCATTTCAGCCCGCACCAGTCGCATGATCAGCGTGAGCTGAAAAATGGCGAGCGTGGTTGCTGGCAGAACGATGTGCTTCCAGCCCGCGATACTCAACAAACCCGTGCTCCACCAGCCGAGGTTGATGGTGTCGCCGCGACCAAAGCTGGGCAACCAGCCCAGGTTGACCGAAAAGAGCAGAATCAACAGGATGCCGATGAGAAAGGTGGGGAGCGAGACGCCCAGTAGCGAAACCGTCATCAGGAGTTGCGAGCTGAACTGACCGCGGCGAAGCGCGGCGTAGACGCCCATCGGAATTCCGACGGTCAACGCCAGCAGGGCCGCGATCATCGCGAGTTCCAGCGTCGCTGGTAGGCGCTCGGCGATCAGCTTGGAGACTTTGGTGCCCTGGCGCAGGCTGATACCGAATTCGCCTTGAACCGCATTCCAGAGGAAGCGCTGGAATTGCACCAGAAATGATTGGTCCAGCCCCAGCGCGCTGCGCAACTCGCGGATCTGCTGTGGGGTTGCATCCTGCCCGAGCAGGAAAAGCACGGGGTCGCCAACATACTGGAACAGCAGAAAGGCCAGAAAGGCGACCGAAACCAGAACACCGCTCGCCTGCAGCAGGCGGTTGAGGAGGAAAATGGGCATCCGTTCAGTCGACCCGCGTGAGCGTCCAATCGATCCGGTTATCGGAACGATGCACGGTGGTGATGGATTTTTTCATGACCCACGGGATCACCTGATTGTGCAGCGGAATATGAGCAACGGTATCGTTCTGAAGCTGAAGAGCTTCGGTCAGCATGCGGTTGCGAATGGCGATGTCCGTTTCCGACTTGACCCGGTCGACCAGATAATCCATGCGGGCGTTGCTGTAGCGACCAACGTTGTAATTGCCGTCGCCCCCGGTCCCGACCGAGCGGGTCAGTGACTGCAGCGAATAGAGTGCATCAAAGGTTGGGACACCCCAACCGAGCATGTAGATGCTGGCTTCCGAGCGCTGAATCATCGGAAAGTAGGTGACCGATGGCAGGGTGCGCAGCTTCGCTCTGACGCCAACCTTGGCCCACATGGCGCTGATCGCCTGGCAAAGCTCTTCGTCGTTGATATAGCGGTTATTCGGGCAGGCGAAATCCACTTCAAAGCCACCCGCATAACCCGCGTCTGCGAGCTGTTTGCGGGCAGCCTCAGGGTCAAATGGGAAGCGCTTGTCGACGGCTTCGGTCCAACCATTCACTTTGGGCGAGACCAGAGCACCTGTCGCCTGGCTCAGGCCGCGCATCGTCACGCGCGACATCGTATCGACATCAATCGCCTGATAGAGGGCCTTGCGCACGCGCAGATCCTTCAGCGGGTTTCGACCTTTGATGTTGCTGCCGGGGAGCTCTTCCCGGAACTGGTCCATACCGAGAAAAATCGTTCGGTTCTCGACCCCATCGATCACCTTGAGGGCCGGGCTGGCGCGCAGTCGTCCGAGGTCCTGCGGGCTGGGATCGAGGACGAAGTCCACCTCGCCCGACAGCAGGGCCGCGATTCGCGTCGCATCCGCGCGGATGGGCGAATAGATAATCTCGGTGACATTGGACTCGGCGTTACTCCAGCCCCACCAGTTCGGGTTTTTAACCAGCACCAGGCGCTGGTCTGGTTGCCATTCCTTGACCATATAAGGCCCACTACCCATGGCATTGCGGTGGGCAAACGGCTCATCCGACGTCTTGATGTCCTTGGGTTCGGTCGAGCGGTTTTTTTCCGCCCAGGTCCGACTCATGATGCGCAGTTCGCACAGCTGGCTGATGAGCACCGGGTTGGGACTTTTCAGCAGGATATCGACTGTGATGTCGTCGACCTTGACCACTCGGTCAATCCCCTGGGTGTAGACCACGTAGTTTGAGGTCTTGGCCATCGCGCGGTTGATGGAAAAGACAACGTCATCCGCCGTCAGCGGCGTACCGTCGCTGAATTTGATGCCGCTGCGCAGAACAAAGCGCAGCTGGGTCGGCGAGATTTCACTCCAGCGGGTCGCCAGTGCGGGTCGGGGTTTGAAGGTCCGGCTGTCGTAAGAAACAAGCGATTCGTAGATCGCGGCGTGAACGCCATTGATCAGGGCGTTATTTTGTGAATGAATGTCGAGTGTGGATATGTCACTGGCGCTCGACCAGCGAAACGTTTTCGCAAGTGAAAACCCGCTGAACCCAGCAAGCATCAGCGCGCTGAGGGCAATGACAAGCCTAGACAATAATCGATTCATGTTGTTGCGAAGATCTCAATTCGGCGAATGACAACGGGATGCTGTGGTGATCCACAAGCATCAAGATTGCCAAAGAGGCAAATCTAACAGGAGAATGATCTTGACTCGAATTTCCCGCCGCGACGGACTGAAAATGGGCGTCGCCACCATCGCTGCCACGGGCGCTGCAGCGGTGACGGGGCTTGGTCCGGCCCAAGCTCAGGCGAACAACCCGAAGATGCCGTTTCGGATTGCCACGACAACGATCCCAATCGCCGGGACCAGCGACGTTTTCCCGGTACGTCGCGTTTACTGCATCGGCCGTAATTATGCGGCGCATGCCCGTGAAATGGGCTCAGATCCGACGCGCGAGCCGCCCTTCTTTTTTCAGAAACCAACCGATGCCATTCAGTTCGTCGCGCCCGGAACGGTTGGGGATCATGCCTACCCCTCGTTGACGAAGAATTATCACTACGAGGTGGAACTGGTCGCCGCACTCAAGGCCGGTGGCAAGGATATCCCGATCGACAAGGCTCTGGACCTGGTGTTTGGCTATGCGCTCGGATTGGATATGACCCGCAGGGACCTGCAGCGCATGATGGGCGATCAGAAAAAACCCTGGGAAATCGGCAAGTCGTTTGATCAGTCGGCGCCGATCGGGCCCCTGCACCCGGTCAGCCAGATCGGCCATTTCCGAACCGAAAACATTTCCCTCGCGGTCAACGGCGTGGTCAAGCAGAGCGCAACCCTCGCGCACATGATCTGGTCCGTGGCTGAGCAGATCTCGAAAATCTCGGAAGCGAATGAACTCTTCCCGGGAGACATCATTTACTCGGGGACTCCGGAAAATGTCGGACCCGTGGTCAAGGGCGACGTGATCCTGTGCAAGATCGACCGGCTGCCCGATTTGTCGGTGAAGATTGTCTGAGGCCATCAGGCGACAGATTCAGTCGCGAGATTCAGTCGCCACATTCATCAAACTGCAATGATGCGTCGTCACCTTCTTCCATGGTCGATTGGGCGCCGCGCTGTTCACGCTGCGCCAGGAGACGGCTGAGGCGGTCCCACCTGCGTCAGGGCGGGTACGGGTCCAGATGGGCCAGCGTGACCTGCACTGGTTTGATGCTCGCACGGGCTGCCGCGTCGAAGCAGCGCACCCTTGAGCAGAGACTGATGGGGCGGGCCCCGCCAGGCGCGGCGGCCCCCCCTGAACTTCATGAAGGCTTAGAAGGCCTCAGGCTTTCTTGACCCAGGCTGAACACCAGCCTTTGGCGGCGACTTGCTTGCCCGCGAAGATCGGGCAACCACCCCAGGGAGCAGCGCCACCCTGATACAGCTGGCAGTTACTGCAGGCGTTGCCCTTGACGTATTTGGCGTGCTTACTGGTCGTCGCATCCTCGACGTATGCGAGCGATGTTGCCTGTGCGTCTTTCGGGTCAACTTTGGCCTGGGCAAAGCCAGTCGATGCGGTGGCGGCCAGCGAAACGATCGGGACGATCTTGAAAAATTCGCGTCGGGTAGTCACAAGGAAGCTCCAGTGGTATTCAAATAAAGGAGTCGGCGGTGAATGCGCAGACCGTGTTGTAGTTTACCCGCATCGGCGTGCTCAGCGAATCGGCAGTCGATAGCGCAGGCCGAGGGTCCAGCTCCGACCGGGGGCTGGTTCGTAATATTTTGCGGACGACTGGTTCACGATGACAGAGCCGACATAGCGCTCGTCCAGGAGGTTATCGACCCGGGCGTAGGCAGTCAGGTTGGCACGGCCCAGCGCCCACCCCTGGCTCGCCATCAGGTTCCAGTTGGTGTATCCAGCAGCCGATTCCGTATTGGTATCGTTGGCAAACAGTTTGCCAGCACGGATCAGTTCGAGCGCAACTCGGCTACCGGTCAGGTTGCCCCCCCGAGCGGTACCTGCCCGAGGCTCAGCGCTATCGGCTGCGAGGCTCGTCCACAGGAGTTCCGAGAAGACAAAGTTCTGCGGGATCCCCGGAATTTTGAAACCTGAACTCACTTTGTTGGGCGCGCCATTGACGGAATAGCTGAACGCCTGGTTGAACTGGGCATCGATCCAGTTTGCTGCGACGCTTGCACGTAGGTGTGGATTCAGGCGTGCGCCCACGCTGAGTTCGGCGCCGCGACGAATCGTGCCGGGCGCGTTCTGAAACGCAGTCTGGCCACCACTACTGGTCGAGACAACGATCTCATCTCTGGAATCAATCTGATAGAGATTCAGATCTGCGCGCGCAGCGGGCATGGGGGTCCATTTGGCACCGAGCTCACGATGATGGCTGATCGAAGCATTGAGCCTTGGGTTGAACTCCGCGATCGGTGCCGTACCCAGTATCCGGTAGGCCACTTCAGAGAGGGTTGGCGTTTCGAACCCCTTGCCATAATTGGCGTACAGGTTCAGGTCGGGCGACGCGTGAACGGTCAGACCCAAGACGGGACTGGTCGCGTGAAACACTCGTTCGCCGGATCCGTTGCGGTTGTCGGTGAGGTAGTAATCATCGCTGGAAAAGCGGACCGAGCTCGAACGTACCCCGGTGACGACTGAAATTTGGTCGGATGCGAGGAAGGTCGCCTGGGCAAAGACGTCGTTGTTCTGGGCTTTGTTCAGTTCATTGCGGGTGGTCGATGTCTTCTCGCCCAGACTGGCGGCGCCGCCCTGGCGAATCTCGCGCGAGCGATCAAAGTCGTAGCCGGTCGCCATCAGGACCGGGGTCGTTCCAAGGCGGGTCCTGCCATTGAGTTGCAGCGCAGCGCCCAGATAAGCACGCTCGAGTCCGACCCAGGATCCGTTGTAATTTGCGGTGTTGAGGGCACCCGACCCGGCCTGGAATTGTTCGTTGTCGCGGGTGCCGTAGTAGGCACGCGCAGTCATAGACCAGTCAGCGTCGATCGTGTGGGTCACGGAGCTGCCAATCTGGTTTTGTAGTACGGCCTTGCGGACCCGAAAATCGGCCGCCGTGCGGTTTGCGGTCCCAGTACCAGCCTGCTTCGGGTTGGCTGCCAGCTGAGACAGATCGAGGCCCAACGGGTCTTGCGCCACCGGCATGTCGAACTGGTTGAACACGACGTTCATACGCGTCGCTGGCGCCAGCGCAAAGCTGAGTTTTCCGTTGAACTGATTGCGTTCCGCATGACTGTTATCGCGGTAACCATCGATCTTGAACGTACTGTAATCGGCAATGATCCCGACTTCGCCCGCGCGACCTGCGTACTGCCAGTCGCTGCGTTGCATACCATTGGAGCCGCCGTACAACTGGGCGCTGAATTCCGGTATCTGCGGGGCTTCGCGGGTAAAGGCCTGGATGACGCCGCCGGAGGCGTTCCCGTACAGCTGAGCCAGAGGGCCGCGCAGGACTTCGATCCGTTCGGTCGAGGTCAGACTGATCGAAGAGCCCTGGGCCTGACCATCCGGGGTGGTCGCAGGAATGCCGTCAATCAACAAACGGATGCCTCGGATTCCGAAGCTGGCCCGTGAACCGAACCCGCGAATGGACACCTGAAGGTCCTGCGCATAGTTCTGTCGGTTCAGAATCGTGAGCCCGGGAATTTGCTTGAGGGACTCTGAAAGATTGACCTGGGGGCCGCCATCCTCGATCGCCATCCGCTCCACGGACTGAATGGCAGCAGGCGCATCGAAGCTCTGCTGCGCGGATCTCGAGGCCGAAACCACTACGTCGGGCAATGACTGGGCCTGGGCCGGGTTGAAGGTCCCGCCAATCGCCAGGGCGGTTGAGCTGAGTGCCAGCGCGCTCGAAAACGGTTTCCAGGGCTTATGCATCATTTCTCCGAGACCTCGACTCTCAAGGAGCCGTACCAGGCGGCCACATTGTCGATGTCGACATCGGTCAATGGTTTTGCCATCAGCGACATCACCTCATGCATGCGCTTGCCGCTGCGGTAGTTGCGCAACTGTTCCACCACATAGACCTCTGGCTGTCCGGACAGGCTGGGTACATTGGGCTGCATCGACTGCCCCAGCGGCCCGTGGCACATCGCGCATGCCATGCTGGCCTTCGCCTTGCCGGCGGCGACATCCGCTGCATGGGCTGCGCTCGGCAGCACTGAGGTAATGACGGTGATCAGTATGATGGAGAACGCGGTCATCTAAATCTCCTGCAACAAAAAAGGACGGTGGTCGCGGTCGTCCCACCGTCCCTCAGATTCTCGCCCCGGTCGTTACCGACCGGGGCCACGGGCCTCAGGGGACTGCCAATGCAGCCCCTGATGGCCAGGTTTCTCGATCAGTTCGAGTATGTAACGCGATAGATGGCACCGACGTAGTCGTCCGAAATCAGGAGCGAACCGTCCTTCATCTGGGCAACATCCACGGGGCGGCCGCGGTAGATCCCGGTTTCTGGGTCAAGGAACCCTTCAGCGAAGACCTCGGACGCTCCAGCGGTGCCATCGGCCTTGATCGGCACGAAGTTGATCAGGCCGCCGCTGGCTTTGGTGCGGTTCCAGGAACCGTGGGATGCGACGAACATACCGCCCTGGTACTTGGCTGGGAACTTCTTACCGGTGTAGACGCCCAGACCCAATTGCGCCTGGTGGGCCGGGAACTCGACCTGTGGCTTGGTCCAGACGGCGGGTGCCTTCATGTCCTTGAGATCTGGAGCGGCTGCAGTACCCGCGATCTGCACGTTGTTGCCATGGATATACGGGTAGCCAAAGTGCTCGCCGCCCGCTTTGGTGATGCGGTTCAGTTCGCCTGGAGGGGTGTCGTCGCCCATGCCATCGGTCTGGTTATCGGTGAACCAAACGGTTTTGTCTTTGGGATTGATCTCGATGCCCACCGAGTTACGCACTCCGCGTGCAACGACCTCGCGCTTGGATCCATCGAACGCATCGAGGCGAACCACGCCGCCGATCCCCAGCTTCTCGTAGAGTTCAACCTTGTTGGCAGGCTGAACGTTATAAGGCTGACCGAGGGTCACATAGAGCTGATTATTGTCATCAACCCGGCAGGTGCGGGCGCCGTGGTTGTAGGACTCTTCCTCGACGGGGATCAGTTTGCCCTGGGGTACGACTTCGATGACCGCGACATCCGGGCCCTCATAGAAGAACTCAGCGGCCGGGAAGTTCAGCACGCGGTTGTGCTCAGCCACGATCAGGAAGCCATCCTTGGTCCAGCAAACGCCGTTCGGATTTTTGAAATTCAGCGAGGGTGCAAAGGCTTTGACCTCATCGGCCGTGCCGTCACCGTTACGGTCCGTCACCGCCCAGACCTTGGTCTTACGGGTCCCAACGAACAGCATGTTGGTTGAAGGGGCGACCGCCATATGGCGCGCATCCGGGACGACGGCGTACAGATCGATTTTGAAGCCTGGCGGCAACTTCACGTGCTTGAGGTTGGCCCGAATAGCATCAGCGTTTTTGCCTTCTTGCGGGATCACCGGGATGTTCAGGTCGGTGGTGGCGACCTTCATTTGCTTGAGGGTCGCGAGGTTGTCTTTCCCCGACTGGGCAAGTGCCAGACTTGCAACGCTGCTGCCAACTCCGGCGATCAGCAGCGCTGTCAGAATTCGATTGAGCTTCATCAAGTTCTCCGTGGATTGTGTTCGTTCGATGTCCGGTCAAGGACACGCACAATTATCCCGTCCGGGTGATCTGAGTTTGGTTGTAGTGGGCTGTATACAAGGGAAAATCCTGAGTAGAAAGATACAAATTGTTGGATTTTCCGGAGCGGTCCGTTGGGTGTAGGAACCCTATCGGTTGAAGCCATCGGCGTGGCCGAAGATTGGATTTTCCGCGAAGGCCCGCTGGTGATTGCGTAGGCGATCACCAGCGGGCCTCTTCGTTGGGTCAGCAAACCAGTGCGAGATTGCGCTCTAGTCAAGCTTGAAGTGGAACTCCTGAGTCGCTACGACTTCGTAGTTGATCGGGAGGCACTTGTACCGCACGACAGCCTTGGTGACTTCCTCATGAAAGACTCGTGGGCCGGAGACGATGGCTACATCGCGCACGGCGCCATCGACAATTTTGAGCTCCGCCCGAACCAGTCCACTGATACCGTGGCGGACCGCTCGCCGAGGCATCTCTGGTACCTCTTGAGTTGGACAGATCGTATCTTTGCCTATCTGGGCGATCGCCGGGCTGGACATACTGCTGGCGATTCCTACGGCCAGAATCGTTGCTGGAATCATATTCAGCTTCATTACGGTCTCCCTGGAGAGTGTGCGTTCAATGTCCCGAGTGGGACAGGAGCGACAATCTGGGCCTGACTTTTCTAAAGCAGTGTGACGAAGCCGTTTAGGGGAGAAAAAACACGATGAAAAGGTCCGACTTTAGCCCCCGTTGAAAACGAACTGTCGGATCGAAGACCCGCGCCAGTTCAGACCAGCAGTCTGCTGAATGTCTGAATCCTACCAAGACCTGGAAAGACCTGACGCCGCAATACGGCTTCCTCGATGCCCCAATGCTCGCCAAGTGCCGACACCAGGAGGCTGCGCAGGTCGTTGACCGGTGCCAGATCCCGCCCCTCGTGCAGGGCCGATCGGGCGAGGGTGGGCCAGTCTCCCAACATGCGACCCCCTCTGACCGCGCCGCCCAACAGCAGCGCCAGGCTACCGGTCCCATGGTCGGTTCCACCGGTCCCGTTTTCTGCAACCGTTCGGCCAAATTCGGTCGCGACGACCACAACGGTGTTCGACCACTGTCCGCCCAGCCCGCTCTTGAGTGCCCGCAGGCTGGCGTCGAGCCCAGCCAACCGGGGGGCCATCGCCCCCTGCAGCGTGCCCTGATTGGCATGAGTGTCCCAGCCGTCGAGGGACAGCACCGCTGCTGCGGGGCCGTTCGGCGCAAGCAGTAATCGCGCGGCTGCTTCAGCCATGCGGACCGGCGCTGCGGTGTTGGCGCGTTCGCTGCCAGGCGCCGTCATGGGGCTTTGCGCAACGGTCTGCTGATTGTGGATCGCGCTGGCCAGCGTTGGCCCGAGAAGGGGGTCGCCGGCGTACAGATCCATCAGCCGCGCGAGCGTGTCCTGGGCGGCCGATGGTGCATTCGAGGGCGCCCAGGAACTGGTGGATGCGGAGCCGCGCAAGACCAGAGGCACGGTTGCCGAGATGGCGATCCCTTCTCGGTTGGGCAAGGAATCCAGACCGCTTGAAGACATGCGCTCGCCGGGTAAACGGGTGCGGACGCCGAGCGCGCGATTGAGCCAGCCGTCGGCTGCTGAAAATACCCGATCGGCACCACTCTCGAGCACATCCTGTCCGTCAAAGTGCGAACGGTCGCGATACGGTGTCGCGCAGGCGTGCAGGAAGGCCATTTGCCGTTCCTGCCAGAGTTCATGCAGAAAGCTCAGACGCGGATGCAGGCCGAAGCCCTCGACCAGCGGTAGCAGGGCTGCATCCCCAGAGCCCGGAGGATCGAAGGCCAGGCGTCCGCGCGCTGCTCGATAGGCAGGGTCGCCATAGGGCGCCACCGCGGCCAGTCCGTCCATCGCCCCGCGCAGAATCACGAGGACGAATTTGCGATCGTCAGGCGCCGCTGCGAAGGCGCTGTTACCAGCGCCGAGGACCCCACTCGCCAGCGCCTCGCTCAGCCCCCAGGCACTCGTCTGCTGAAGCAGTCGGCGCCGGCTGATCCGTCGTTCGGTAAACCATGACGTCATCGCTTCTTCTCCTAGCGGCGCTGAAATTCCGGGCTCATCAATGCCAGGACCAGACCCTGGGCCTGACTCTCGGCGCGCCGGATGGCGCTCAAGGTCTCTGCGCCGAGTGCTGGCCCAAGGGCCGCCGCCAGTCGCGCCTCGGGGCGCTCGCGTCGTCCGAGGCGATCGGCCAGCAACTGGGACCATTCGAGCCGCTTCATGATGGCGTCCGGGGCAGCCCAATGGCTCGCCTGGTCGGGCCAGCCCGCGGGCGAGGGGGCGCGAAACGGCGGCTGCCCGAGTAGGGTGATGGCGGTGCGCAGCGGCGCTGGCTCAATGCTGCGCTGATCCAGCATCCGCAAGCTCGAGAGCAGAAATTCGGACGGGGATTTGAACTTTTGAGAACCGCCCGTCCAGGCTTCGGGGAGTTCGACCAAAGCCCGGTGCAGGGCGACCAGATCGCCTTGATGCTGCAAAAAAGTCGCCTCTAGCCGTTCGACAGCGCTGACCGGGGGCAGGTCTGCGATGAAGTGCGTCGCCAGTTGCGTGGCCACCCGACGTGCGGTGGCGGGGTGCTGGGCGAGTGCGGCCAGGATGGCGCGACCCTGCGTTTCGCCGTCTTCCGGATAGCGTCGGCCCAGCACGGTGCGCGTACCGGGTTCATGCCAGTCGGCAATGAACACAAAGTCTCCGGGCTGCGCGCTCGGTGCCCAGCGCTGCGTGCGCTGGCTAGCGATGGTCCAGCCTGTGAGCGCTTTGGCAAGTTCGGTGACATCCGATTGCGAATAGCCACTCTGGACCCCAAGGGTGTGGAGTTCGAGAATCTCGCGTGCGAGGTTCTCATTGAGTCCGCTGCTGCGCCGTAGTCCGACGACCGAATTCGGGCCGATCGATTGCGCCTGATCCAGGTACAGGAGCATTCCGGGGTGTTGTGCCGCGGCGATCAGCACGCTGGCAAATCGCCCGGTCAGATGGGGACGGATGACTTCGCGTTCGTAAAGACCGACCCAGGGGATGGTGGTTGCTTTGGTGGCTGCTACGGTGAAATGGTTTGACCAGAAATACACGAGTCGTTCGGCAAAACCCCATTCCGTGTTCAGCCCATGGCGCGAGCGGGCGAGAATCTCGGCGGCAGCGATCTGGTTGAGCGATGCCAAGGGGAGCGCCACGGCCGCAACCTGGTCGGCAGCGGAGAGGTTGCGGGGCGGGGAATTCATCCGCTCGCGCTGGGCGATCAAAAATTCAGTCAGGGCCTGCGCCACCTGCCCTCGCCCGGGTAACGACGGGTCTTCGAGTCGAAAGCTCGCAAGCTGCTCGACCTGACGGGTGAGCCAAGCCCGCGGATCCGGAGCGATTCGATCCAGGTCGCCTGGACGTGCGCCAAGGCCGAAGCGATTGGCGGCGCTGAAGGGATCACCGGGGGAAAAGGGCATCACAGCAAAAATCCGTTGAGGCGGATGATGCGCAAGTGTAGCGCCCTGGCACGCGCGTGCGTTCGCCTATTCCAGCGATTACCCGGCCTGTCTTATTCGGTGTCTACCCGGCCGAGGTCTTCCCTAGTCGAGCTTGAACACGAACTCCTGAGTCGCGACGACCTCGTCATTGCCGGCGATGCACTTGTACTGCTTGATGGCCTTGGTGACTTCGTCATGGAAGACGCGCGGGCCCGAGATGATGGTCACATCGGCCACGGCACCATTGACGATCTTGATCTGCGCCCGAACGACGCCACTGACACCTTCACGCACAGCACGTCTGGGCATCTCAGGCGCGACCTGGTTCGGACAAATGACGCCGATCTCCTTGGGTTTTGGCGGCGGTGGCGGTGGCGGTGGTGGCGGCGGTGGCGGTGGCGGTGGCGGTGGCGGTGGTGGCGGCGGAGCCGGTGGAGGTGGCTTGGGCGCTGGAGGCGCCTCAACTACCGGCGCCGGGGGAGGTGGGGCGATCACGGGCGGTGCCTTGGGCGGCTCAGCCATCGCGACGATCGCCGGGGCGGCCTGAACAGGCACCTGCACTTCGGGCGGCGGTACATAGGGCGGCGGTGGCGCCACGATCTGCGGTACTTTGGGGTCCGGCGGCTCGATTTTTTTCGGCGGCGGTGGCGGCGGCGGGGGCGGGGGTGGAATGATCACTTCCTGCACCACGACGGCTTCCAGCGGTTTTTTCAGGAGTTTCAAGCCGTCGCGGGCGGTACCGGTGACCAGGGCCCAGGCAAACAACAGGTGCAATGCGGCAACGCTGACCAGACCGGTCATCTGGCGCGCCGATCGTTTGGGCCGCTCGATAAAACTCATGGACGTCAACTCACCGGACAAATTGTTCGCTGCCGATCACGGCAACTTTGGTCAACCCCATCCGCTTGGTGGTTGCCATCAGATGGGCAAACAACTCGTATTTTGAGTCCTTGTCCGGACGGATGTGAATTTCCGGTTGCAGATCCATTTTGGAGGCGGACTGCAGATTGAGCTGCAATTGTTCGCCCAAAACGGGAAGACCTTGCCAATAGACAGTATTTGCGCTGTCGATATCGATCTTGATAATGAATGGCTTCTGATCCGTTTGCGGGGGCTTGCCCACCGGCAATTCCAGATTGACTGCGTGTAATTGAATCGGGATGGTGATGATCAGCATCACCAACAACACCAGCATCACATCGATGAGCGGCGTGGTGTTCATATCCAGCATGACTTCGTCTTCAGAGGACGAATCGCTGGGGCCAACGGACATTGCCATGAGGGTCTCGAACTCGCGTGGACAGAGGTTTAGTTTTGCGGATCGGTGATGAACGAGACCTTGGTGATCCCGGCACGCTGACAGGCATAAATCACTTTGCCAACGCTGTTATATCGGGATCCCATGTCACCGCGGATATGCACCTCAGGCTGTGGGCTTTTGGTCGAAACCGTTTTCAACTTTCCCACCAACGCCTCGACATCATTGATCTTGGCGTCGTACCAGAAAATGTCGCCCTTGACATCGACCGAGATGACGACGTTCTCAGGTTTTGACTGGCGCTCTTCGACTTTTTCCTTGGGCAACTGAAGCTGGATCGAGGTCGTTACGACCGGGATCGTGATCAGGAAAATGATCAGGAGCACCAGCATCACATCGACCAGGGGCGTCGTGTTGATCGCGTTTAAAACCTCATCCTCGTCCCCGGACGGGCCGACGTTCATCGCCATAGCAGGCCTTTTCCGAATCGGTTCGCCGAATCCAGTCGAAACTGGATCAGCGCTTCACGTGTGCCAGCAGGGCGGAATGCAGTTCGCCGGAGAAAGCAGAAACCGCCTCCATGACTTCCTTGTTGCGCCGCACGAGCCAGTTGTAGCCTAGCACTGCGGGGACCGCGACGGCCAGACCGATCGCGGTCATGATCAGCGCCTCTCCCACGGGGCCAGCCACCTTGTCGATACTGGCCTGACCCGAGATTCCGATGCTGACCAGGGCGTGGTAGATCCCCCAGACGGTTCCAAACAGGCCGACGAAAGGACCGGTCGAGCCGACCGTTGCCAGCACGGCCAATCCCATCTGCAGGCGCCCCTGCACTCTGGCCGAGGCGCGCTGCACCGAGGTGCCGAGCCAGGTGTGCAAATCCACATTGGCGCTCACGCCACTGAATTTGCCAGCGCTTTGCAGTGTCTTGTCACCGATGTAGCGAAATGGGCTGTCGGCGTCCAGCGCCTGAATCTTTGCGCTGACGGAGCCAGATGACCAGAATTCGTCATCAATCGATTGAGCTTGCTTGAGGATTTTGGCCTGTTCGATGAGCTTGGTGATCAGGACATACCAGGTCGCCATGCTCATCAGGATCAGAATCAGCAGCGTTCCGCGGGCAACAAAATCGCCCTGGGCCCACAGTGCGCCAATACCATAGGGGTTAGAGACCGCTTCACCGGTTTTGGCCGTCGGTAGAGCGGCTGGGGTGCCAGCGGTTCCTGCCGGGGCAGCTGCAGCGGGCGCTGCGCTTTCGGCTGCGGGCGGGGGGAGAGGGGTCTGGGCATGAGAGGCAACTGAGACCGCGCCGAGCAGACCGATAATAAACGCAAATCGCCCGCAGGCTGCTGAAAAACCGAGTTTCAAGGCAATGCTTCCTCAGAACTGAAATTGAACGGTCGGATTTGACCTCGGGAGATTTTTTATCAAACTCACCGAGGGTAGACCCTAGCATAACCAACCGTCGGTTGGCGCGAAAAAAGTGAGCGCTAAAAAAAACGACCGGGACAGAATGCCACGGTCGTTTAAGTTCGATATTCGGACCCTGAGGGCCGAACCAATTCGAAATCGAATTGGTTCGGATCAGGAGCGCGAAAACGCGTTTCGCGGGATCAGAACTCGTACAGGGCGGAAATCCGCATTGAACGAGGTGCAGAGTAAGCCAGCGGCGTGCTGTAAAGCGCCCGCAGGCCGGTACCCGAGTTGTACCGCTCTTCGATCGTTTCCGTGGACTGGCGATTGAAGACGTTAAAGACGTCGAGTTTTAGCGATACGCCTTTGTAGTCCGTCGGCAGGTAGGTCACGTTCAGGTCCAGACGCACGGTATTGGGCAGGCTGCCCAGCGAACCGCGCGGCGAATCTACTCCATTACAGAAGAAGTACGCCGACCCGTAGCCCGAGTAGTTCGTCACAGGAGACCCGGGGGTATACGGCGTCGCGGATGCAGTCGCAACGGGCGCATTGCCGATACAGTTCTTTGGTCGCCCCGACGCCACCAGGATGTTGGTACCAAAGCCAACCTGTTGCGTCGCCTGGTAGTACCCGAAGGCCTTTAACTGATGCCGGCGGTCGTTCGGCAGACGGCCGTTGGCGTTACGGCTGAATTCGGGGAAGTCAAACGCCTGGGTGGTCGATACGTCGCCCTGACCGATGTCCGAAAGCAACTGGCCTTCGGTGTTACCGGCGTTGCGCGACAGGGTGTAGTTCACCTTGCCGTACCACTTGCCATCAAACGGATGTTCTGCAAACAGGTCCAAAGCCGCATAGGTCCGCTTGACTTTCGGGATACCGAGTTCGTCGGCCGTCAGAGCAACCTTGCGCAAGCCATTCCCATCACCATAATCCACCATGAAGGTGTTGGCGATGCCGGGATTGAACAGGGCGCAGTTGTAATGGAAATCCGAGGAATTAACGCCATTACGGCCCGCCCAGGCGATGAAGGGACGGTCGTCGCAATGATCGTCAATGGCGGTCTTCAAAGACCGGTAGGTTACTTTGCCACCTACGTTGAGATCTTTGGACAACGCCCGCTCGAAGCCCATCGCCAACTCATCCTGGAAGTTGCCTTTCATGTCCAGTGCAGCAACCGTGAGCGGGTCTTTGGATTGTCCGAGCTCATTGTTGTTGGAATACACGGGGCTGAACGGGGTCAGACCGGTCGGCTGGCCCAGGGAATTGACGCCCGTGTAGGCGAAGTTCTGGATCGTGTAGAGCGAAGCACCTGCTGCGCGCACCGCCACGTTGGTCGGCAGCGGCACGTGGTAGCGTCCAAGGCTGCTGAAAACCTTGAATGACTTGTCACCCATCACATCAAACGATGCCGCGAACCGAGGGGCCAGCTGGGATGGCAGGTTGACGTAGGACTGGTTGTCGCCGTTCTTGTTGTTGAAGCCCTCGTTACGCAGCCCCAGCGACACGAGCAGCTTGTCGGTCACTTGCCAGCGATCTTCAATGTACTGCGCGGTCTGTTCGACCGAGGGGCTCGACTTGGTGTTGACGAAAATCTGCTGGACGTAGTAACCCTGTTGGGCCAGAGCGTTACCCGTGACCGAATTCGGCGCGGCGTACCGGTCGACCGGGCTGGCGGGGTTGGTAGCCCTCAGGTAGTTCCACAAGAAGCCCCCCGTGTAGCCGCTACCCGCGGTTGAGCGGATGGTGTTCTGGTCAACCCCGAGGCGCAGACTGTGGGCGGAGTTCAGTTTGTACTCGAGGTCAACGCGCGCGCCCTGGTTTCGATCCCGCGCGCCTGGTACCAGCAAGCTGCCCGTGACACCTTGTGGTTTGGCATAGGGTCCGAGTCCGGGCGCTTCAGTGGTCGAATCCGAGCTGACCTGGGGCAGAGTCGGATCATAGCCAGCGGGTATTTGCCGATGGTCCGTCTTGGTCTGGCCCAGCACCGCACTCAGGGTGAGCTTGTCGGTCAGGTAGCCCGTGTACTTGAGGATATCGACTTCGGCGCCCTGAGTGGCCGCGACCGGGGTTGGGCCCCAGTTGACGAATTTCTGTCCACCGTTTTGCACATAGGTGCGCTGCAGGGTCGCGTAGTTGAAGCCGTAATAGCGCCGATCTGACGTGACCTTGTCGCTGATCTTGGTGTATTCGAGGTGGTGATCTTGGTTCAGATTCCAGTCGAGTTTGAGCAGCGAGCGTGGCGTGGAGGTGGTGATCTCGTTCCAGGCGGTCGATTGAGTCGACGCCGCCGCCGTGTAGGTCGCAGACGAGTTAGCACCGCGGATGCTGCTGGAATCGGTCCGGTTTTGTTCCGTCGCGAAGTAGAAGAAGAGCTTGTCCTTGATGATCGGTCCGCTGGCCGAGAACGAGGCCTGCATCGAATCGGTCTGGTTTGACTCGTTGTAGACGTAGAGCTTGTTTGCCAGCGTCGTGCCGTTGTCCGCGTAGAAGATGTTGCGTTGCTTGGCACGCAACATGTCGGGCGAGAAGGTGTAGCCGACGCTACCCTTCATTTCGTTGCTGCCACTCTTGGTGACGATATTGACCACGCCACCGGTCGACCGACCGAATTCGGCGCCGTAGCCACCCGTCAGGATCTGCGCCTGAGCGATCGAACCAAAGGGGAGCTGCGAAAAGCCGACCTGGGTCAGCATATTCGTGACCGGAAAGCCGTTGATGTAATAGGCGTTTTCCGAGGCTGAGGATCCGCCGAAACTCGGCGCGCCACCGCCGCCGTAGCGCGTGTCCCCGCTCGTCGTGCTCGGCGCCAGCTGGATGACCGCGCCCACGTTATTCCCCACCGGGATTTTCGCGAGCTCGGTCGCCGTGAAAATGGTGGTAGACCCCATTTCCGTCATGTCGAGTTTTTTCGCACTCGATGAAACCACGACGGTCTGCAGCGCTGCGCTGAACGACACTTCGACGTTCTGGCTCAGACGGACTTCGACGTCGTTATAGGTGCTGACGACTTTGCCACCGTCCAGCAACTGAACGGTGTAGAGGCCCACGGGCAGCGACGTCAGGTTGTACTTGCCACTGGCGTCCAGCGTGATCGAACGCTGAACGCCGGAGCCTTTTTGTGACAACACCAGCGATTTACCCGCTGCGTTGGTGACCGTACCGTAAATACCGCCGGTCGCGTTGGACTGGGCGAAGGCAGCGGGTGCGACGGCCAGCCCAAGGCTGGCAACGCCAAGAATGGAGACGGTGGAACCGAAAGCGCTGCGAATGGCACGGCGCATCAGTGTTTCAGCAAAACGGTTTTTGGATATTTTCATGGTATTTCCCCGAAGGTATTCATCAATCTGTAAGGAAGTGTATCGACTTTTGCTTGGTTTTGAATCCACGCGATCCGTTGAAACTCTCCTGATGGGCCGTGGGGCGGGCCACGATTGACAAGTTGGGCTCGCCGAAATGCATCCGTTGAATTCGTAAATTCGACGCGGATCGCCGGCAAACCCCGAGCCAGTGGACTTTTGCTCCGACGACGAGTGTCTGCATGGGGCGATAACCCGCGAATGTCGGCGAGCTCGACGATGGAATTCCCCAGATCCGTGCGGGGTACTGGGTGTTGCGTCACCGCAACGATCCGAATCTCCGTGTTTTCCCTTGTAAGTAGCGCGGTATCACCTGCAGCCCGTCATCGTCGAGTGATACTTCAGGGCAAGCGTTTGGCGGGATCCTGGGGGATCACTGCCAAAGCGAAGAACGATCAAAAACTCAGGAGACTGGCATGAAGGTGATTCCAATTCACCGCGGGGCTGAGGAAGTACCCGCGCTCGAAGGCTGCGAAGAAGAGAGCGGTGTCGTCCGCAAAGTCGACCTACCCCTGGTGCGGCGAGATTTTCTCAAGGGTTCCGGGATTCTGATGGGGACTCTCGCGTCGGGTTCGCTGGTGGCAAGCCTGGCACCGTCGCACGCCTGGGCCTTGGAATTGAAGACGCTGACGACGGCGGAGGGTGAAACCATCATGGCCATGGGCCGGGTCCTCTACCCCCACGCAAAATTGCCCGATGCGGTGTATGCGCTCCTGTCCAAGGCGCTCGATGGCAAGGCGGCTGGCGACGCGGCAGCGGCTAAAGCGCTGCGCGAGGGCATTGCCCAACTGAACCAGAAAGCGGGCGGAGCCTTCGGGAAAGCCAGCGCCGGGAAAAAGCTCGAGATCGTCAAGGGCATGGAAGGCACCCCATTTTTTGGCATGGTGCGCGGCGAATGCATCACTGCGCTCTATGACAACGACATGGCGTACGCAGTCTTCGGTTATCCGGGCTCGGCCTGGGAAAAAGGCGGCTACATCACCCGGGGTTTTCAGGACCTGAAATGGTTGCCCAATCCGCCGGCTGAAGCGAGTCCGCCACCCTATCTGGGTTGAGTCGGCTGGCAAGCAAGACAAGGCGGGCCCCACGGTCAGGCCTGGAACAATCAGTACCGAACAATGAGTCCGGAGCTTTCCGGATCAGTACTCAGGAGACACAAGTGGCAAAGTTTGAATATAGCGATGACAGCGTCGTCGTCGTGATCGGATCCGGTGCCGGCGGCGGCACCCTGGCCAACGAGTTGTGCCAAAAAGGAATCAAAGTCGTTCTGCTCGAGGCAGGTGCCCGTCAGTCGACAGCGAGTTTCATCAACGACGAATGGAAGTCATTCAGTCAACTCGCCTGGCTTGACGCACGTACCACCTCGGGTTCGTGGCGGGTTGCGAAGGACTTTTCGGGCCTGCCGGCCTGGATTTGTAAAACGGTGGGTGGTTCAACCACGCACTGGGCCGGGGCTTCGCTGCGCTTTCAGGAGCATGAGTTCCGGGCAAAAACTACGTACGGCAACATCGATGGCGCGAACCTGCTTGACTGGCCTGTGACCTTGCAGGAACTCGAGCCCTATTACGCCAAGGCCGAAAACAAGATGGGCGTGACCCGAACCAACGGGATTCCGGGGCTGCCAGGGAACAATAACTTCAAGGTGCTGCATGCCGGCGCGAAGAAGCTGGGTTACAAGGAAGTCCACACGGGTCGGATGGCCATTAACAGTCAACCACGCGACGGGCGTGGGCGCTGCATGCAACTCGGTTTCTGTTTTCAGGGCTGCAAGAGTGGCGCCAAATGGTCGACGCTCTACACCGAGATTCCCAAAGCAGAAGCAACCGGCAACCTCGACCTTCGAACCCAGGCCCATGTCACGCGGATCGATCATGACAACTCCGGTAAGGTCACCGCGGTGACCTATATGGATGGTGCAGGCAAGGAGCAGCGCCAGAGCGCGAGGCTCGTCTGTGTCGCCGGCAATTCGATCGAAACACCACGCCTGCTCCTGATGTCGGCGTCGGACATGTACAAGGATGGCCTGGCCAATTCATCGGGGCAGGTCGGACGTAATTACATGCGTCATATGACCGGGTCGGTTTACGCAGCGTTCAAAAACCCGGTGCACATGTATCGCGGCACGACCATGGCCGGGATCATTCAGGACGAGGCCGCGCACAACCCCAAGCGCGGTTTTGCAGGGGGATACGAAATGGAAACCCTCTCGCTGGGGGTTCCGTTCATGGCGGCATTCTTGAATCCTGGCGGCTGGGGTGCCGATTTTGCGTGGTGGATGGAGCACTATGTCCAGACAGCCGGGATGTGGCTCGTGGGCGAAGATATGCCGCGCGAGACCAACCGGGTGACGCTGAACACTTCGGTGAAAGACCAGTGGGGCAATCCGGCACCAAACGTGCATTTTGACGACCATCCGAATGACATCGCCATGCGCAATCATGCGTTCAAGCAGGGTGAAGATGTCTACAAGGCGGCCGGTGCGATCAAGACCTTCCGCACGCCCCCGTATCCGTCGACCCACAACATGGGCACTTGCCGGATGAGCGCAAAGGCGTCGCAGGGCGTCGTCAATAAATGGGGTCAGACCCACGATATTGACAACCTGTTCATCAGCGACGGCAGCCAATTCACCACGGGTGGCGCGGAAAATCCAACCCTCACGATTGTGACGCTCGCGATCCGGCAGGCAGACTATATTGCCAAGCAGATGACCGCGCGGGCTATTTGAAGCCTGGTTTCGGATAGATCTTTTCTCTGGATCCCGGGCTTCGAGGCCCGGGCCCCATGGAAGTCGCACTGTGGGACTACAATGTGTGAATACTTTGTGACCGCCGACCCCATCCAGTACGAGCAGCGCACCCGGACGATGCGGATTCGAGGCGTGCTGACCAGCTTGCGACTGGAAAATATGGTTTGGGACATCCTCGCCGAGATGGCTGAGGCAGAGAAGTGCACGACCAATGCCCTGATTTCCCAATTCCACGACGAAATTCTTGCTTACCGGGGGGAAGTACCGAACTTCGCCTCGTTCCTGCGCGTGACCTGTATGCGTTATCTGCGGCGCCGGGTCTCCGAACTCGAGTTGCAACCCTCGCAGGATGGACCGGACCCGTCCGGCGGGCTCCCGGCGCCACCGCCAAGGACGCTGGCAACTGTACGTCACGCGCAGCGCGAGCGCATGGCTGACCTGGCCGAACCCGTCTTGATGGCGGTTGCGCGTTAGCCCTGACTCTTTTCTGAAATTGGTTCGATTCTGACGTTTGCCTGACCCCTGAACCTGGAGCTCGTTTGCAATGACCTTTGAGACCGAACATTACCCCGGGGTTTGCGCCCAACCGTCCGCAGCCTCGAACGGGTTTGTATTCAACCACTCGATGGTCCGGATCAAGGATCCTGCGGTGTCGCTGGATTTTTACACCCGAATCCTGGGGATGCGGGTGTTGCGCAAGCTGGATTTTCCGGAGATGAAGTTCTCGCTGTACTTCCTGAATCGCCCGCTTGAGGGCGAGTCAGTTCCGGTGGACACGGGTGAACGGACGGCATGGACATTTGCCCAGCGTGGCATTCTGGAACTCACCCACAACTGGGGTACCGAGACCGATCCGGAATTCAAATACCACGATGGCAATGCGCAGCCGCAGGGGTTCGGCCATCTCTGTTTTTCGGTCCCGAATCTGGCCGCCGCGGTAGCCTGGTTCGATGAAAACCAGGTCACTTATGTCAAGCGGCCTGAGCAGGGCAAGATGAAGGATGTCGCCTTTATCAAGGATCCGGACGGATACTGGATTGAAATTGTCGAGCCCGGGCTACTCAAGCAATTGGGCAATCCCGCGCCCGTCTGACCTCGATCGCTCGATCAGGCCTTTCGGCCAGCGCGCTGCTGCCAGGCGAATAATTCGCCCACGATCCCTTTGCGGAAGGCCACGACGCAGAACACGAAGATCGTGCCGATGATCACCGTGACCCACGAGCCGACCCGATCGGCCAGGAAGTTTTGCAGGCCGATGATGGCAAAGGCCCCAACCACCGGGCCAGCAAAGGTACCCATGCCACCGAGCAAGGTCATCAGGACCACTTCACCCGAAAGCGACCAATGCGCGTCCGACAGGGTGGCGAAGCCCAGAACCAGGGTTTTCATCGAACCGGCCAGTCCGGCCAGACCGGTTGAAAGCACGAATGCGAGCAATTTGTACCGGTCGACGTCATAACCCAGCGAGATCGCTCGCGGTTCATTTTCCCGGATCGCTTTGAGAATTTGACCGTAGGGCGAATGGACAACGCGGATCACAAACAGGTAGACAGCGACGAATACCGCCAGGACCACGAAATACAGAACGGTGTCGTTCGCCAATGGCAGCAAGCCAAAAAGCGCGCCCCGAGGGACCCCTTGCAACCCATCTTCCCCACCGGTGAAGGGCGCTTGTAACCAGACGAAATAAATCATCTGCGCCATGGCGAGGGTGATCATGGCGAAATAGATACCCTGTCGCCGGATGGCAATCAGTCCGACCACGCCGCCGATGGCTGCTGCGAACAGCGTTCCGCCCAGCACGCCCAGTTCGGGCGACCAGCCGGCGGTGCGCACGAGCCATCCGGTGCCATAGGCCGCGGCCCCCAGGTAGGCCGCGTGGCCAAACGAGAGAAGGCCGGTAAATCCAAGCAGCAGATTAAAGGCACAGGCAAAAATAGCAAAACACAGGGCCTTCATCATGAAGATGGGGTAGAGCCCAATGAACGGTGCCGCGATCAGGGCGCCCAGTCCAAGAATCGGGGCCGCGCGCAAGAGCAGCGATGCTGAATTGGCCGTCGGGGAACTCATGGCTACTTCTCCTTGCCGAATAGACCGGCCGGGCGAACGATCAGCACAATGGCCATGATGACGAACACGACGATGCTCGATGCCTCGGGGTAAAACACCTTGGTCAACCCTTCAATCAGGCCAAGCGCCAGACCGGTGATGATCGAGCCGAGAATTGAACCCATGCCGCCAATCACTACGACGGCGAAGACCACGATGATCAGGTTGCTGCCCATCAAGGGGGTAACCTGGATCACGGGCGCCGCCAGCACGCCGGCAATGGCAGCCAGTCCTGCGCCTGCGCCGTAAGTGAGCATCACCATCAGGGGGACGTTGATTCCGAATGCCTGAACGAGGGCTGGGTTTTCCGTCCCCGCCCGCAGATACGAGCCCAACCGTGTCTTCTCGATCAAAAACCAGGTCGACAGGCACACCACGAGCGAGGCCAGAACGACCCAGGCGCGATAATTCGGGAGGATCATGAAGCCCAGGTTGGTTGCGCCCTGCAGCAGTTCAGGCACATTGTATTGCTGGCCCGAGACGCCAAACTGTTCTCGAAATAAGCCTTCGGCAATCAATGCCATCCCGAAGGTGAGCAACAATCCATAAAGGGGATCGAGTTTGTAGAGTTGCTTGAGCAGCGTGCGCTCAATCAGGACACCCAGCGCTCCGACCACCAGCGGTGAGACGATGAGCGAAACCCAGTAATTCAATCCAAAAACTTCGAGCCCGATCCAGGCAACGTAGGCGCCGATCATGTAGAGCGCGCCGTGGGCGAAGTTCACGATACCCAGGAGTCCAAAAATCACCGCGAGCCCGAGGCTCAGCATGGCGTAAAAAGACCCGTTGACCAGCCCGAGCAGCAACTGCCCGAGAAAAGCCTGGAGGGGGATGCCAAAAATGTCCATCGTGTTGTTTCAGGCGAGACCAGCGCGCGCTCCAGCGCCTGACCCGGTCGTTCGGTCCGGGGTCAGGCTCGCCGCGAGGCTCAGTCCCGCTTTACTTCCAGAGTGCGCATTTTGAGTCAGCCTTGGTGGTCCAGGCGTCTTCACCTTTAATGGTCTGGACGACGTTGTAGTAATCCCAGGGCTCGGTCGATTTGTCCGGAGATTTGACCTGCATCAGATACATGTCGTGGACCATCCGGCCGTCCCCGCGAACATACCCGCCTTTCGCGAAGATGTCGTTGACCTTGGATTTTTTGAGCTGGGCCAGCGTTTTCTCGACTTCATCCGTACCGGCGGCCTTGACCGCTTGCAGGTAATTCAGCGCAGCCGAATAGTCGCCAGCCTGCACCGAGGTCGGCATACGTTTCATTTTTTCGAAGTACTTGCGGCCCCAGGCGCGTGTTTCGGCGTCCCGGTTCCAGTACCAACTGTCGGTCAGATACATACCCTGAGTGGTCTTCAGGCCGAGCGCGTGAATGTCGCTGATAAAGACCAGCAGGCCAGCCAGTTTCATCGTCTTGGTAATTCCGAATTCAGCCGCTGCCTTGATCGAGTTGATCGTGTCGCCGCCGGCATTGGCCAGGCCCAGGATGTCTGCTTTGCTGGATTGGGCCTGGAGCAGGAAGGAGGAAAAGTCACTCGCCGACAACGGATGCTTGACCGAGCCAACCACATTGCCCCCGGCGGCTTTGACGACGGTCGTGGTGTCATTTTGCAGGGCGGCGCCAAACGCATAATCGGCTGTCAGGAAATACCAGTTTTTACCACCGGCTTTCACGACGGCATTGCCGGTCCCTTTGGCAAGAGCCACCGTGTCATAGGCCCAGTGAATCGTATAAGCGTTGCACTGCTCATTGGTGAGCGCTGAGGTGGCGGCACCGACCGAGATAAAGACCTTCTTTTTCTCTTCCGCAACTTTGGCCATGGCCAGACTGGTGCCCGAGTTGGAGCCGCCGATCAGCATGTCCACGCCTTGCGTGTCAAACCATTCGCGGGCTTTGGCTGCGGCCACATCTGCCTTGTTCTGGTGATCTGCGTATAGCACTTCGATTTTCTTGCCGGCGATCGCACCGCCCATATCGGCCACCGCCATGCGGATCGCCTCGACACCGCCGGGGCCATCGATATCCGCATACAGACCGGACATGTCGGTGATCAGTCCGATCTTGATCACATCGCCGGAAAACTGGGCGTGTGCCGGTCCGACTGCACCGACCAGGCTGGCGGACGCCAGTGCGCAGGCTGCGCTGAGCTTTTTGAGTTTGAACATTGCGAAATCTCCGTTGGGATACTGTATCGAAATGGCGCTAGACGCCAAGATAGTCATGCAGCGCTGCCATCTGCCCGGGCAGCTCTGCCTGACGAAATTCCTGAACCACCTCGCCATGCTCCATGACGAGGAACCGGTCGGCGAGTGGTGCAGCGAACCGAAAGTTCTGTTCCACCATGACAATCGTGTAGCCGCGGGCACGCAGCATGGTGACCATCTCGGCCAGCTTTTGCACGATGACAGGCGCCAGACCTTCCGAAATTTCATCGAGCAGTAACAACCGGGCGCCCGTTCGCAGAATGCGGGCGACCGCCAGCATTTGCTGCTCTCCGCCGGATAAACGGGTGCCCTGACTGCCGGCGCGCTCGAGCAGGTTTGGGAACATCGTGTAGATCTCGTCGATGCTCATACCGCCCTCGGCAAGCACGGGGGGCAGCAACAGATTTTCTTCGGCCGAGAGGCTCGAAAAAATACCGCGCTCCTCGGGGCAGTAACCGATGCCAAGTCGAGCGATCCGGTGTGTCGCTAGATCGATCGTCTCCTGGCCACGCACCTTGATCGAACCTTTGCGGCTGCCGATCAACCCCATGATGGCTCGCAAGGTACTGGTCCGCCCGGCACCGTTTCGGCCGAGCAGGGTGACCACCTCGCCTTCATCAACATGGAAATTAACACCGTGCAAGACGTGGGACTCACCGTACCAACCATGCAGATCGGTGACTTCCAGAAAGCGGGATTGACTCATGGGTGGGCTTCTCAGTGAGCGCCCTGGAGTTCGGTCTGGACCGTGCCCATATAGGCTTCAATGACCGCGGGATCCTTTGAAACCTGTTCGTAGGGACCCTCAGCCAGGGTGGCGCCGCGCTGTAACACCGTAATCGTATCCGCGATGCTGGAGACGACACTCATGTTGTGTTCCACCATCAGAATAGTGCGATTTTTCGAGACCTTTTTGATCAACTGTCGGATGCGGTCAACGTCCTCTAGACCCATGCCCTGGGTGGGTTCATCGAGCAGCATCAACGTGGGTTCCATCGCCAGTGTCGTCGCGATTTCCAGGGCGCGTTTGCGCCCATAGCTCAGTTCAACAGCCGTCAGGTGTGCCGTGGTCTCGAGGTCAACCGCCTTCAGCAACGCCATTGCCTGATCGTTGAGCGGGTGGAGTGTTTTTTCTGAAGTCCAGAAATGAAACGAAGTCGACAGCTTGCGCTGCAGCGCCACCCGAACATTTTCCAGTACCGAGAGATGCGGAAATACAGACGAAATCTGGAATGACCGGATCACGCCGCGCCGGGCAATACTTGCCGATGACTCCCGGGTGATATCGACCCCTTCGAAAATGATCTGCCCCGTGGTTGGACTCAGGAATTTCGTGAGCAGATTGAAGCAGGTCGTTTTACCGGCACCGTTCGGTCCGATCAGGGCGTGAATGCTGCCGCGGCGAACATTGAGATCAACTTTGTTGACAGCAATGAATCCCTTGAATTCTTTGGTCAGGGATCGCGTTTGCAGGATGAAGTCTTCGCTCATATAGATCGATTTCGGTCGGGCGTTCGAGTTCGGCGCAAGGTTACCTTACGTACTGTAGCCCGGGTCGAGTTTCTGAACTTTACGCAACATGGCAGGCCAGACGAAGGCTCCACCCAGCCCGCCCGTTTGCACCTGCATGGCTTTTGCGGTGCCGGCGATGATATCGGGATGGATGAGGGTCAGCTCACCGCCGGCCTGGGCCGCAATCTGAATCTGGCAGGCAGTCTCAAAGACATACATGCCCAGAAAAGCGTCGGCGATGGTAGGTCCGACGGTCAGCAGCCCGTGATTACGCAGGCAGAGGAATTTGGCGTTTCCCAGATCCGCCTGCAGTCGCGGTGCTTCGTCTGGCCGAAACGCGACGCCCTCATAATCGTGGTACGCCAGCGAGGCGAGCACGAAGGTGCTCTGTTGCGAGATGGGTAGTACCCCGCCGCGCTGGGCAGCGACTGCAACCCCGGCACGGGTGTGCGTGTGCAGGACGCAATGCGCATCATCCCGGGCGGCGTGGATCGCGCTGTGGATGGTGAATCCAGCCGGATTGACGGGATAGGGGTTGTCCCCAACCTTGTTGCCCGATTGATCGATCCGCACCAGGGACGAGGCAGTAATCTCATCAAAGAGCAGCCCGTAGGGATTGATCAAAAAGTGGTGTTCGGGCCCCGGGATGCGTACGCTGATATGGGTGAAGACCAGATCGCTCCAGCCCAGGTGGGCAACCAGACGGTAGGCGGCCGCCAGATCACAGCGTAGGGCCCACTCTTCAGCACTGACCTCTGACTGGCAGGATACGGTTTTCATCGCGGTCTCCTTTGGAATAGTTTTGACCAATATGACAGATTATCTACTGCAAGTTTGGGACCGTGGGTTGGTCATCGACTTTGTGATCGGCTTGACGGTGGTAGAGGCCGGATTTCTGTTGGGGCTGTATTACCTCGTGGGGCGTGGGCTTGCACCCGGGCAATATCTGCTCAATCTGGTGTCCGGGTTGTTTCTGATGCTGGCGCTCAGAGCCGCACAGTCCGATGGCGTCTGGTATTTGCCGATGATGTGCTTACTCGCCGCCGGGCTTTGCCATCTGACTGATCTGATCTGGCGCGCCAAGCGCACCGTCGCGCTCGAGTCCCCGCACCAGAGGGCGCAGGTCTGAGTGTTATCCGCCCAGGTTTATTGAAATTTCGGCAGCTTCAGCATGTTCATCGAGACGATGACGCGTCGGTCGTGATTTTCCGGAACATGGTGCTTCAGCATGCCTGGAAACAGGATCAGCCATCCTGGTTGAGGGGTGATGACCAGGTGATTATCAAAAACAATGGGGGCGCAATTGGGGCCTGCCTCGAGATAAATCACGGCAGAAAAATCCGAGGGGAAATGGCTGTGCAGGATCGTGTGGTCGGACTCTTCGTAGATCACACCCCAGCAGTCGGTGACCACCAGATCAAGGTTCAGGTTGGTCAGGTCAGTCACCAGGTACTGCTTGGATGCCCGCATCGCCATTTGGCGCACGGTTTCGGTGAGCGGGCCAAACTTCGGGTTGAGTTGATGACTTTTCCAAGGGCTCATGTACACCGACTTCACGTTCGAGGGCGTCGACTCCGGATGGCTGATCCGGAGTTCTTCAATCGCTTCCCGCGCC
Organism: Burkholderiaceae bacterium; assembly: GCA_040401595.1. Taxonomy (GTDB): domain Bacteria; phylum Pseudomonadota; class Gammaproteobacteria; order Burkholderiales; family Burkholderiaceae_E; genus RFPW01. Next base: position 25,373 of record JBBAOE010000011.1, on the reverse strand, counting down.
AGGATCAGTTGGTCGGCGACGGCCCCGAGATGGCAGTGAAAGACGGGTAGCTTGGTCGGTACTTCGTATTGTCCGAGTTCGATGGAATTAATGTCGGCCATAACAGTGGGAAGGGTTTCACGTGCGGAGAAGTTTTAACCATTCCCGCCAGGGTACGCAAGCGTACACTGGGGGAAACCGTTGAGCGGAGTGGGATTGAGTCGAACACTGTGGTTATTGTTAGCCGCTCTGATGCTTGCTGCCGTCCAGGTCCGCGCCGCGGTCCAGACCGGGACCGGTACCGCGTTCATGGTCGCCCCAGATCAGCTGGTCACAAACCGGCATGTCGTCGAGAACTGCGCTTCTGTTGAGGTTTTCACCGCAGATGGCAAGCGTCCAGCCCAGATCCTGGTGGCCGATGCTGCCGTGGATCTCGCCCTGTTGAGGGTTCCCGGCTTGCGCGGGACGCCCGTCAAGCTGCGCAATTCGCGTTCAATTCGGCTCGGCGAAACCGTTTTCGTCTTCGGATTTCCGCTCAGTGGCTCGCTGACCAGCGGCGGTAATTTCACCTCCGGTTTGGTCAGTGGATTGCGCGGTTTGCACGATGCTCCGGGCGAAGTTCAGATCACCGCTCCGGTGCAGCCTGGAAATAGTGGTGGGCCTCTGCTGGATGCGTCTGGTCAAGTCATCGGTGTGGTCAAGGCCAAGCTCGACGCCATGAAGGCTGCCAAGGCGATCGGCGATATCCCCCAAAATGTGAACTTTGCGATTTCAGCGCCAGCCTTGGCAGATTTCCTCAACCGCAATCGGATCGGGTTTTCGAATGGTTTTCTCAACCCGACGAGCGCACCGATCGAGACGGCCCAGGTGGCTGAGTTGGCTCAGGGTTTTACCTTCCGCATTGAGTGTGGCGGGCGCGGTACCCCGCCTGCTGCTGCGCCCAGTGCGCCAGTTGAAGCGGCACGCGTCATGCGCGTCGGGCCTGCGCTTGCCTGCCAGGGGCCGGTGTCGGCGTGGAATGATTGTTTTGGTGGGGTGGATCTTCCCGACGGCGCAAAATATGTCGGAGAATTCAAGGACGGGAAATATCATGGTCAGGGAACCTATCTGTTTTCCGATGGCCGTCGGTATGTGGGTGAACTGAAAGACGGCAAACGTAGCGGCCAGGGTGTTTTTATGCTCCTGGATGGCACGCGTTATATTGGTGAGTACAAAGATGACAAATGGAATGGCGTTGGCACGGTCTTCTCCGCCAGTGGGCAAGTGCTTCAGGCCGGCACCTACGACGATAACCGTCTGGTTCGGGGTAAATGACGCCTTTCCCCGATTGATGAAAAGCGGGTTACGCGGTTCGCTTGCGCTGCTGCTGATGTGTGCCGCCCACCTGCTGTCATCAAGCGTCTTGGCCCAAGGTTTTCGGGATGTCCCACGGGGGCCCAGTGCGACCGCGATCGGGCCAGCGCAGGGACCTCTGCAAGCACCTGTGCAGGCACCGCTCCAGGGGCCGGCGCAGAATCCATCGCTCGGTCAAGCCCAAAATGCTGGGTCTGGTTCAGGCCAGGCACTTGGTCAGACGGGTGCGCCTTTGGGCGCTGCGACGCGTGGGCCCGACGGTGGGCCAGGTCAGCCGAGCCATTCGGCAACGGCAGGTATCGCCAATGCCAAAGAGCCAAGCGTCGCGATGGCCGCCGATGAAATCGTCAAGGCGTTGCAGGCCAGTCCCGACCGGCCCCGAAGCGCCCAAGGCACGACCGCGACTCCGGGGTTGCCATCCCTCCCTGACCCCGGTTTTCTAGATTTGCAGATCCAGTTCGAGTTTAATTCGGCGGTCATCCTGGCGGAGAGCCATCCCCTATTAGATCAGGTGGCCATTGCTCTCAATTCACCCCGCTTAAAGACCTTGCGCTTTGACATCGAAGGTCACACCGATGGGGTGGGCACCAAATCCAATAACGAAATCCTGTCTGCCCGCAGAGCACAGTCGGTGGTTGCTTATCTGACTTCGGCTGGCGTACCGGTCGAGCGTATGCGAGGGGTCGGCAAAGGGTTCAGCGAGTTGCTCTATCCCTTTGAACCCAAGTCTGCAGCGAACCGCAGGGTACGGTTACGCGCCAGGTCGCTCTGATGGTGCCGCCGCTCAGACCTGAGCGTGAACAAAGGCGCTGACGTCTTGCAAGACGGGCGCCAGCCAGCGCAGTGGCCTTGCCAGCGAACCGATCAGGGTGAGGTGATCGACCCGGTCATAGAGCTTTAGGGTCGTCGGCACTCCGAACGCCTGCAGCTTGTTGCCGAGGCCCACGGTACTGCGCATCGGGTTCACGAGATTGTCGTCGCGCGCAGCACCCAGAAAAGTCCTGGGCGCGCCCGAAGTGGCGAGGTCGATGGGCTGTGTTCCGCTTGGGTAATTCGGGTGGAAAAAGACGGGCTTGGCGTCGGGCTCGGTGACGGGCAAAAAGTCATAGGGACCTGCCAGACCAATCCAGCCAGCCAGCGCTGAAGGCCTTAGGCCGTGGGGTGCCAGCCAGCGCGGGTCGAGCGCCAGCATCGCCACGTTATAGGCCCCTGCGCTGTGCCCCATGAGGTAGGTTTTGGCCGAGTCAATCGGTAAATTGTTGGCGCTGGCCTGATCAAAGACCCATCGCAGCGCGAGTGCGCAGTCATGCAGAAAATCTGGCCAGCGCACTTCCGGGTAAAGCCGATAGTCTGCGATCACCGCCAACATGCCTTGCGAGGCCAGTGCCTCGCCTACGAATCGGTAATCTGCCCGGTTTCCACGGTTCCAGGTCCCACCGAAAATGAACAATACCGTGGGCCATCCGTTCTTGGGAGCCGGTCCCGAGGGTAGATAGAGATCGAGCTGATGCCGCGCAAGAGGACCATAGCTCAGGCCTGTTCGGCGATCTCCGGCGCCCCCCATCGAGCTGACATTGACCAGATTGATTGGGGAGCAGGCCTGAAGCAGGGAGGTGAGTGCGGCGAGGGCTGCGGCACCAAATCCAAGTCGCAGACGGTCGCGCTGTGGCGCTTCGGGCGGGTTGGGGGGAGCGGGAGGGATTAGCATATCGGGAAGTTCAGGTTTTTCGTTGAGGCAGTGCTTAACTGCCATCCGGCTTCAAGCCATTTTAGCGAAGTCAAATTGAGATCCCAATTGAGATGCAATTCAAATTATTAGCCTTTATTGCCGCCTTGTTGTTTTCAATCTACCTCTGGATTGATCTCAGCGTCTATTTTTCCACTGAATGGGCAACGATCGTTGCCCATTGGATCCTGAGCGCTGCCATCGTCTCAGGCTCATTCCTGATGGTTTCGGGTTTGAAGCGCTGGTTCTGGCCCACGGTTGGAAGCCCTGGAAAATCAGGCATTCCAAAGATTCTGATTCTGCTGTGCCACGCGATGGTGCACCTGGCCGCTTTGCTGCTGATTCTGTCTCTGGTGTTTCACCGCGATATTACGGCGTTGCTGGCGACGTCTGGGATTTTTGCTGTGATTCTCGGATATGCGGCGCAATCAACACTTTCGGAGGTCATCAGTGGTCTGGCGTTGTCTCTGTCAAAACCATTTAAAACTGGCGACAGCGTTCAGGTCGATGGTATCTGGGGGAACGTTGTTGAAACGAGTTGGCGCTCGGTCACGTTGCGAAACTACGAAGGGAATTTGATTGTTTTGCCAAATTCCAAGATTGCTGGGATGCGTCTGATCAACCTGGATTTACCCAACAACAACACCCGTCATCACATTCCGTTTGTCATGGATATTGACGCCCCGCCTTCCCGCGTCCGGGAAGTCGCGATGGCGGCGATGCATTCTGTACCCAACGTCCTCAAAACTCCTTCTCCGATGGTTTTGTTTAAAAACTTCGTGGATAAGGGCGTCGCTTATGAGGCGATTTTTTGGCACGAAAATCCCAACGTCTATATTTTGCGCCGCGATGAAGTGGGTGGCGCCTTATGGAACGCCTTTGCACGCGCACAATTGCCGTTTGCTGTGGACCGGTGGATGGTCTCCAATCGGGCTGATTTTTTGCCAGCCCTGCCTGTGGTTGATCTGCTTGCCGAACGTGAGCGGCTCTTGCAGTGTCTGACCACTTCATCCATCTTTCGGTGCCTGCCTGAGTCGGTTCGCCAGGGCATCGCGGCCTCCTATCGTCGTCATGTCTATGGAGAGCCCGAGCTGATTGTTCGCCAGGGCGATCCAGGGTCTTCCATGTTCGTCATCCTCAGTGGGCGGGCGGCCGTGTTACTGAATCAGCCTCAGGGACAGCCGAAAAAAGTGGCTGAGCTCGGCCCCGGGGACACCTTCGGAGAGATGGCCCTGATGCTGGGAGAGGTCAGAAGCGCTAGTGTTCAGGCGCTGAATCAGGTGACTCTGGCTGAAATTCCGAAGGCGGACTTGCAACCGGTCCTGCAGAATCATCCGGAGTTCACCGAGTTGCTGGCACACCAAGCTTACGAGTTGCAGGCAGGTAACGAAGGCTATTTGAAAGACATCGCCAAACAATCGGTCCAGGAGGATTCCCGGGAAAGCCTGATCGGCGCGATCAACGCTCGAATTCGCCGCTATTTCGACTGCAAATTCTGAACTTAATCCGCGTAGACACCCGCTTTTTTGATCAAGGGTCCCCAGCGACCGATCTCGGCGGCCAGATGGGCTCTAAGCGACTGAGCGCTCACTTGAGAATCGTCCACTGGGGCCGTGCCCAGCGCGGCAAAGCGTTGTACCAGCGCAGGATCGCGTAGTGCCCGTTTCAGCGCGGCTTCGAGCGTCTGCAGCACCGGTTTGGGGGTGCCCTTAGGCGCATACAGCCCGTGCCACACGGCGAGCTCAAAACCAGACAGCCCAGCTTCAGAGAACGTCGGGACCGAGGGCAGCGTTGCGAGCCTGGTTTTATTTGCAATCGCGAAGGCTTTGATGGTGCCCGCCTGCAGATGCGCGGTGGTGGAGACCGGTTGATCGCAGATCAGGTCGACCTGACCCCCGATCAGGTCCTGCAGTGCGGGTCCAGTCCCGCGATAGGGAATCGTCGTCAGATCGGTTTGCAGCGTGCTCATGAAAAGCATGGAGCAGAGCTGCGCCGTTGAGCCCGCGCCGGAATGCGCAAAGGTTACCTTGTCCCGATTCGCGCGCAGGTAGGGGATCAGCTCACCCAGGGTGTTCGGGGGCAGGCTCTTGCGCCCGACCAGAATCATCGGCACATCGGCGACTGAGCCGAGAGGTTCAAAATCACCCAGCGGGTCATAGCTAAGTGAGCGGTAGAGTGCCGGCGCTGCGGCATGACCCATATTGTGAAAGAGCAGCGTATAGCCATTCGGGGTGGCCTTGGCGACTCGCGCTGCGCCGATGGTTCCGCCCGCGCCGCCGGCATTTTCGACAACGAATTGCTGCTTGAGTTCCCGGGTCAGGCTTTCAGCCAGAGTGCGCCCGAGGATGTCGGTAGAGCCGCCCGGCGCGTAGGGGATGACGATGGTCACGGGTCGGCTGGGGAACTCCTGGGCCTGAACTCCAGGCGCCAAGGCAACCAGGCAGGTCGTGCTGAGTAAAGCAATTAATCGTCGCATGGTGTGGCTCATCAAGCTAAGAATGGGGGCGCATCGAAGCGCGCGGGTGAAACAGCACGGGGAGCATGGGAGAGCGAGCTTGACAGAGGGATTTGGGGTTGTCGAGACGCGTTGAACCCCGATCGACCTCGCGTTTCGTCCAAAATCATGGCTTCGAGCATGATTTGCCTGTCCCGGTTCATTTTAGGAAGCAACTGTATGGATCTCTCACGTTTCGCCCGACGCCGCTACACCTCATTCGTGACGCCGCTTGAGCCGCTGCCGCGTTTTTCGGCCGCGCTCGCTGCGACCTGCCCGGATGGGGTCGGACCCGAAGTCTGGATCAAGCGTGACGACATGCTAGGTCTGTTTCCGGGGGGCAACAAGACCCGGAAGCTGGAATTCCTGGTTGCCGATGCCTTGGCCCAGGGTGCAGACACCTTGGTCACTTGCGGCGCACCGCAGTCCAATCATTGCCGGATCACGCTCGCCGCAGCGGTCAAAGAGGGGCTGAAGTGCCGCTTCGTGATTGAAGAACGGGTACCGGACAGCTATCGGGAAGACGCGAGCGGCAATCAATTCATGTTTCGTCTGTTGGGCGTTGAGGCGATCACCGTGGTGCCCGGGGGATCCAACATGGTGGCCGCTATGCATCAGGTGGCCGATGAGGTGACGGCACTGGGCCGCAAGGCCTACATCATCCCGGGTGGGGGGTCGAATGCACTGGGCGGTCTTGGCTATGTGGCCTGCGCGCAGGAACTGCAGCAGCAGATGTATGAGATGGGCGAGTCATTCGATCGCCTGGTGGTCGGATCTGGCAGCTCTGGCACCCACGGCGGCATGGTTGCAGGCTTTATTGGCAACAATATCCAAATTCCAATCGTTGGGATTGGCGTCAGCCGAGATCCGCAGGATCAGGAGCCCCTGGTGTTGAGAGAAGCGCAGGCCGTGCTGGACCTGCTCGGAGTTCGACTGACTGTGCCGCGCGAAGCCGTGGTCAGCGTCGGTGGTTTTTGGCAGCCGAAATACTCGATCCCCAATGCCCGCATGGTGGAGGCTGTTCAGATCCTGGCCCGCACCGAGGGCATCCCGCTGGATCCGGTCTACACCGGTAAGATCATGGCGGGCCTGATCGGATTGGCCCGAACGGGTTTCTTCAAGCCGAACGAACGAATTCTGTTCCTGCACACTGGGGGACTTCCATCGATTCACGCCTATGAGCGGGAGATTCTTGGCGGTGTCGAACTTGCACCCTGAGCGATCGACGCGGTGCCTGCAGACTTTTGCCCGACCGAGTCCAGGATCAAGTACATGTGAATTTTAGATTTGTACTCTCTTCCAGTAAAGATAGCTCTTGGCTCAATGCCCCACGGCTTGAAGCCCATCGATGCATAAAGCCGGATTGCCGGATGATTTCCGTCGGTCACCGTCAGGGTCAGCATCGTCACCCCGGGGCGCGTTCGAGTTTGGTCGATGACTGCCTTGATCAAAGCCAGTCCGGCACCCCGGTTGCGGTTGGCGGCCGCTACATACAGGCCGACGATCACCGCTTTGTGGCGGGTCTTGACTTTGGCGGAGTACTCCAGCGCCACGGTGCCCACGAGGAGACCGTCATCGAAGGCACCGAACGCTCGGCTCAAACCGTTCGGGTCCTGAATCCGTCGCTCCCACCAAGTCAGTGGTTCACTCGCGCGCTCCTCGGCCACTGAAGTGAAGGCATCAGCAGCCAGCGTGTAGCCCTCAACCATCAGCGCCCGGTAAGTGGCGACGTCTTCTTGGCACAACGGACGGATTAGCACGGGTCGAATGTCTTTGGAGCCTTCGTTCAGAACGACTTGTCAGTCAATGCCGCTCAGTGATGCAATGACGTACTCGTTCACGGTGAGGGCATTGTCATGGGTTCGGCAGGCAAGGGGAAGTTATGGAAGACATCGCGCACAGCACTCATGCTGATTTCGTGCAGTTTTTTTGTCGGAGAACTGGGGTTTAGTCCGCTGGGTTCGGCGGGCGTGTTTGTCTTTTTATTTGGTCTGATCTTTTCGTTGCACGAATTCTCTGAAAAGCTGGATCGTTTGTTTTGATGGGATCACTGAAAAGCCACTTCGGCGAAGCTGCGTAGCTTGCGACTGTGCAACTGCGCTGTTCCTTCGGAACGCAGCAACTCAATCGCACGCATACCGATCCGAAGGTGCTGATCGACCCGCTCCCGGTAAAAGTGATTCGCCATCCCTGGGAGCTTGATTTCGCCGTGCAGCGGTTTGTCGCTCACACAGAGCAAGGTGCCGTAGGGCACCCGGAACCGGAATCCGTTGCCTGCGATGGTGGCGCTTTCCATGTCCAGCGCGACCGCCCGACTCTGGCTGAAGCGCCGTTGCGGCGTGTTGTCGGGCAATAGTTCCCAGTTCCGATTGTCGGTGCTGGCCACCGTACCCGTGCGCATGATGAGCTTCAGATCGGAGCCATGGCATTGACTGATGTCGGCAACCGCCTGCTCCAGTGCACGCTGGATCTCAGCCAGTGCCGGGATAGGTACCCACAGGGGAAGCTCTTCATCGAGTACATGGTCCTCGCGCACGTAGCCGTGGGCCAGCACGTAGTCGCCCAGTCGCTGCGAATTCCGTAAGCCCGCGCAATGCCCCAACATGATCCAGGCATGGGGTCGGAGCACAGCGATGTGGTCCGTAATGTTCTTGGCGTTGGCTGGACCCACTCCGATATTGACCATGGTGATACCGCTGCGGTCTGCGCGCATCAGGTGATACGCCGGCATCTGCGGGAGACGCGGTGGAACGGCACCTCGCTTGTCATCAGGGGCGGCGGCGAGGCCCGTGCGTCGGGTCACAACGTTCCCGGGTTCGACGAAGGCGACGTATTCGCTCTCGGGGTCGGCCATCGCCGCGTGGCCCAGACGCACGAATTCATCGATGTAGAACTGGTAATTGGTGAACAGGACGAAATTCTGAAAGTACTCGGGTCGTGTCCCCGTGTAATGGCGCAACCGGTGCAGGGAGTAGTCCACCCGAGGCGCTGTGAACAGCGACAGCGGCTGGGGCTCGCCAGGGCGTGCCGACCAGGTGCCGTTGGCGATGCCGTCGTCCATGGCCGACAGATCCGGCAGATCAAAGACATCGCGCATTTGCTGGCGCCGTTCGGGGCTCAATTCCCCCTCGAGGTGGTCATGGTCCCCGAAGGAGAAGTGCACTGGCATTGGCTGATCACTGAGGCCGACTTCGAGAGCGACGCCGTGGTTGCGCAGCAGCAATTCGAACTGTTCGTGGTAGTACGCGGCAAACAGATCGGGTCGGGTCAGCGTCGTTTCAAATCGGCCAGGTCCGGCCACGAAGCCATAGCTCAGATGGGCGATATCGGCCGAATCGAAGCGCAAAACCGTATCGGTCTCGAGACGCACAAAGGGATAGCACGCGCGGATCCGGTACGCCATCAGATCGCCATCGACAAAGCGCTTCATGGCCTGGCGCAGATGGTCGACCGACTGTTGATACAGCTCCCGCACCTGTGTCACGGCCCGCGACGGGTCGGTATGGCGGATCGGGGCGGGGATGCTGCGGCGAGTTGGCATTAACAGATCAAGCGGGCGATGGGTCACAACCTTATCCGCTTGAGCATATCTATGCCAGCATATTGCAAGAAGGAATTCCTCTGGTAATCCGCGCCATTTCATTGATGACCCTAAAAATTGCCACTGCACTGACTGTTGATCTGCTCTGGAAATTGCAGCGAATCGGTGCCCCGAGCCTCAGCCCGGATGGCGCACAAGTTGTTTGCGCCTTGACCCAGCCGTCTATGCAGGGTAATCACAGCCGCAGCGCACTCTGGTTATTCTCGACCGCCGGATTGGCGCCTAAACAGTTGACCACCTGCGGGGACAAAGACAGTCAGCCGCGATTTTCCCCCACCGGCGAATGGATCGCGTTCGTCGCGACCCGGGAGCACGACGGCAAAAAAGACGACTCCGCGCAGCTCTACCTGATTCCCGCGGATGGGGGCGAAGCGCGCCGGGCCGGTGAGGTGCCAACGGGAGTCTGCGGATTCCGGTGGTTCCCGGATGGTCGGCGCATCGCGCTGATTTCCTGGGTCTGGCCCGAGGCGCGCGGCATCAAGGATCAGGCGGCCCGCTTTAGAGCATTCTCCGAGCGCAAGGACACGGCCTATGCCACGGAGGATGCGGTCTATCGCCATTGGGATGACAACGTGCCGATGGGCCGTGTGCCCCACATTCTGATCCTCGAAATTGGCACGGGTCGGGTGACGGATCTGCTCGAGGGCACGAACTACGAGTTGAAGCGGCGCGACCCGGGTGCTGACGATCTGACCATTTCCCCCGACGGTAAGCGCATTGTCTTCGCGCATGACCCCCAGCGGGGCCTGCATCCGGCTCCGAGAATGGCCTTGGCGCAGATCACGCTCAAGGGTCGCGTACCGGTCGCCATCACGGACCTGGTGCGCGATCCTGACTGGGACCTGACGGGTCCTAGCTTCAGCCCGGACGGTTCAAAGCTGGCTTTTCTGGCATCGCATCAGGCCCTCAAGCACACGATGCCGCAACGCCTTGCCGTCTTGCGCCTAGACGACGCTGATGCGCAATGGGAGACGATCAGTGATGAGTGGGATCGCGAAGTCCACGCCCCCCTGATCTGGAGTCAGGACGCCTCGAGTGTGCTGTTCCGCGCTGAAGATCGGGGGCGGCAACCGCTCTGGCGATTTGACCTGTCTGAGCGACAGGCGATTCAGGTGGCGGATGGCGGAACGATCCAGGCATTTGATTCGGGCTCGGGCCAACTGGTCACGGTCACCGACCGGGCCACGCACCCCGGCCAACTGCATGCAGTCGGACTCGACATCACCGGTTTGCCCTTGCCAGAGGCGCCACAGCGAATCGAGGCATTCAATGATGACCTGCTCCAGGGTGTGGACCTTGGCGAGACGCAGGAGCATTGGATCCCGGGTGCCCAAGGTGACCCGATTCAGGTCTGGCTTTATTTTCCGCCAGGGTTCGATCGCAAAAAAAAGTATCCGCTCCTACACACGATTCACGGTGGGCCGCATACCGGACCCGGCGACAACTGGCACTGGCGCTGGAACTACCATCTCTTTGCCGCCCAGGGCTATGTGACTGCGAATGTGAACTATCACGGCTCTTCAGGCTTTGGTCATGCGTTTCTGGATTCCATCACGCATCAGTGGGGAACTCTTGAGTTTCAGGACATTGAAGCCACCACGGACTGGTTGCTCAAGAAGCCCTGGATCGCCCGCAAGCGGGTGTTCGCAACCGGTGGTAGCTACGGCGGTTATATGGTTGCCTGGATGAATGCGCACGTGAAGCCAGGTCGTTACCAAGCTTATATTTGTCATGCGGGCTGCTACGACTGGGTTGGTATGTTTTCCGACGATGCCTATGGCTGGCACGCTCAAGAATTGGGCGCCTGGTACTGGGACGACATGGCGAAGGTTCACAGCCAGAGCCCGCACACGTTTGCGGCGACCATGCGCACGCCAACGCTGGTGATCCACGGCGCCAAGGATTACCGCGTACCGGACAGCCAAGGGCTGGCCTACTACAACACCCTGAAGGCAAGGGGCGTCGACGCGCGGTTGCTGTGGTACCCCGACGAAAACCACTGGGTGCTCAAGCCGCGCAACAGCGCTGTCTGGTATCAGGAATTTTTTGACTGGCTCAAGCGCTATGATCCGGCTGTCAAGCTGTAAGGGGATTCGCTCAGATCGTGACCATCGCTGTGACGGAGTGATGGCGGGAGCTTCTAGGCTGTCGGTCACGTGGTTTTGACGGTTCTCACGCTGATCAATCCAGAGCACCAAGAGGCTTCTGGCTGCGGTTTTGTCTGGTTGTCGGGTGGATCATGATTCAAAAGGGTAATGACGATGTCTTTTGAGGCGATCGATAAATTTGGTGATCGGTGTGTGTCCGTCTTTCACCGACTGACACTGTTCGCAATCGGCGCTGCCACCGCTTGGTCGGCGGCGGCCAATATGATTGCCATCGCAACGGCGAAGTCGCACGCCAGCATTCAGGATCTCTTGCTCCTGTTCATTTTTCTCGAAATCGGCGCGATGGTCGGCATCTACTTCAAGACCAATCACATGCCCATCCGGTTCCTGATCTACATCGCCATCACGGCGCTGACCCGTCACATGATCGACTTGGTGACCGAAGTGGGTCAGCACATGATGGAGATTGCGGTGATCGGCGGTACGACCTTGATGCTGTCGATCAGTGTGTATGTGATCCGGATGGCCAGTCACCAATTCCCGTCGAAATCGCCTATCGAGATCGGCTGACCCATCGTTGAAAGGACGGCCGTTTCACGAGCGACTTCGATTCGCCGGGCGGGGGCTGGTACTCGCATTCAGGCATGAACGCAGTTTCAGGATCCACCTGATCGCTGCGGCTTTGGTCCTGATGACCTTGCTGATCGTGCAGCCTGCGGTGATCTGGTGGGGACTGCTTGGGTTGGCAGTCGGCCTGGTCATGGTGGCGGAACTGTTGAACAGCGCGCTCGAGGCGCTGGCAGATCACCTGCACCCCGACCAACACCCACAGATCGGTGTCGCCAAAGATCTGGCGGCCGCGGCCGTGTTGATTGCCAGTATGGTGGCGGTCGCGGTCGGTGCCGCTTTCCTGTTCAGTCTCGTCCGCGGGGTTGCTTAAATCATGCTTGGGATCGCTTAAAGATTGAAAACCTTGATCGCCAAGCCAACGAGTGCGCAGGCGACGATCACCTGAATGACCGGGCGCTTGAATTGAAACAGAGCAAGCGCCGCGCCGAGCGCGATCAGGGCCGAAATCGCATCGAAATCGCCGCCAAAACCCTGGGGCCAAAGGACGCTCTGGCCAAAGAAAAGCGCCAGATTCAGGATGACCCCGACCACAGCCGCTGTGATGGCGGTCAGGGGTGCGGTGAACTGCAATTTTCCATGGGTCGATTCAATGAACGGCCCACCCGCGAAGATGAAGAGAAAAGAAGGCAAGAACGTGAACCAGGTGACCAAGCAGGCTGCGACAGTACCCGCCAGCACGGGAGCCTCAGGCCCAAGAACCGACTGGGTGTAGCCACCTGCAAATCCGACAAAGGCCACGATCATGATCAGGGGGCCGGGCGTCGTTTCGCCTAGCGCTAACCCGTCCATCATCTGGACCGGCGTGACCCATCCGTAGTGGCTCACGGCGCCCTGGTAGACGTAGGGGAGTACGGCGTAGGCGCCCCCAAAGGTCAGCAGCGCCGCCTTGGTGAAAAACCAGCCCATCTGGGTCAAGGTGTGCTCCCAGCCGAAGTGTAGGGTCAGAAACCCCATCGGTACGGCCCAGAGGATGGCCCCGCAGATCAGTACGATTGCGAGTCGCCCCCATTGGAATTGGGCATGTTTCGGCGGTGGCGTGTCGTCGTCGATCAGCGCTGGGCCCCAGCGTTTGTTCGACCCGCCATGGCCACCACCCATCGTGAAGTGTCCCGGAATGAGCTTGCCGCCCAGGTAACCGATCAGTGCTGCGCTGGCGACGATGATGGGAAACGGTGTGTTGAACCAAAAAATAGCAACGAAGGCGGCGCCAGCAATTCCCCAGAGCCAGCGGTTCTTGAGTGCGCGGGTACCAATCCGGTGGGCGGCCTGGACGACGATCGCTGTGACCGCAGGTTTGATGCCGTAAAACAGGCCGGCGACGACCGGCAGTGAACCGAATGCGAAATACACCCAGGACAGCCCGATCAGGAGCAGGAGCGACGGCAGGACAAACAAACCGCCGGCAACCATGCCGCCCCAGGTGCGATGCATCAGCCACCCGAGGTAGGTTGCTAATTGCTGCGCTTCTGGCCCTGGTAGAAGCATGCAGTAGTTCAGAGCGTGCAGGAAGCGTCGCTCCGAAATCCAGCGCTGTTGTTCGACCAGTTCCTGATGCATGATCGAAATTTGCCCGGCCGGCCCGCCAAAACTGATGAAACCCAGTTTCAACCAGAACGCGCAGGCCTGCCAGAAGCCAACCGGTCCTGGCGCGTCGGTGACGGGTATTTCTGAAGGTGCCCTGGCAGGTTGGTCCATCATCGCTCGGGCATGGGTGGAGTGCTTTGCATGGCTCGGTTGTGGCCTCAGCACCCGGGCTGGCAGGATGAACGTTACCATCTCAGACCATGAACCTGTTTTTTCGAATTCTTTGTGCCGCCTTGATCGTTCAGTCGGTTGGCGCGATGGCCTCAGATCGCCCAGCCGAAAAACCGCTCGAGACCGTCATCAGCCTCGATCTGCCGCGATACCTCGGGCGCTGGTACGAGATCGCCAAGTTCCCGAACTGGTTCCAGAAAAAGTGCGTGGCAAATACCAGTGCTGAATACAGTCTTCAGTCCGATGGCCGTGTCAAGGTTCTGAATCGTTGCCAGCGTGAACAGGGGACCATGGATGAGGCGGTGGGCGTGGCCCGTCAGCTGGGCGGGCCGACGTCGCCCCGGCTGGAAGTCCGATTCGCTCCCGCATGGTTGTCCTGGCTGCCGGCTGTCTGGGGCGACTACTGGGTGGTCGATCTGGACCCTGAATACCAGCTGGTCGCAGTCAGTGAACCCAGACGGGACTATCTTTGGATTCTGTCGCGCAGTCCCACGGTCTCTGCCGACCGCTATGCCGCATTGATCAAGAGGCTACAGGCCAAGGGCCTGGAAACCAGCCGATTGGAGCTGACGCCGCAGGGTGAGGTCAAAAACTAGAAGAGAAATTCATCATTTCTTGAGGAATATCGTTGTCAAATCCAGTGCTGGATTGGGGCCCCAAACGCATCGTCTGCCTCACGGAGGAAACCACCGAGTGGCTTTACCTCCTCGGTGAGGACCATCGCATTGTGGGTATCTCCGGTTATACCGTTCGACCCCGTCGGGCAAGGCTTGAGAAGCCGAAGGTCAGCGCATTTTTGCGCGCGAAGATCGATCAGATCATTGCTCTCAAACCCGACTGGGTACTGGGCTTTTCGGATCTGCAGGCGGACATCGCACACGACCTCATTGGGCGAGGCATCCAGGTCACGGTATTCAATCAGCGCAGTCTTGCCGAAATTTTTTCGATGATGTTTCAACTCGCCGCGATGGTGGGTGCGCTCGATCGGGGTCGATCCCTTATCGAGGATATCCGGGCCACGCATGAGCAGGTCCGGCAGGCCGCGTCGCACCTGCACAGAAGGCCGCGTATCTATTTCGAGGAATGGGACGATCCGCCGATTAGCGCGATCCGCTGGGTCTCGGAACTCATCGAACTCGCCGGAGGCGAGGACTGTTTTCCCGAACTGGCGCTGGAGGGTCTGGGCAAAAATCGCATCATCGCCAACCCGGACGAAATCGTCCAACGCAATCCCGACATCATCATCGGTTCCTGGTGCGGTAAGAAGTTCCGAGCCGACACCGTCGCCAATCGCCCGGGCTGGGATCAGGTGAACGCGGTCCGCAACGGGCAGGTGTTTGAAATCAAATCTCCCGATATTCTTCAGCCCGGCCCCGCTGCCTTGACTGACGGCTTGGCGCAACTGCACCAGATCGTGCTTCGTTGGGCGCACCAGGAAGGACGTTAACGCTACAGGGTGGGCCGTGTCGCCGGGTGAAGCGACTCATAGGCCCGCGCAGCCCGCAGCACCAACGCGTCCCCAAACATCGGGCCGACCAGTTGCAGGGCCATCGGCAACCCATCCCGGGTCAGTCCGCAGGGGAGCGAAATCGCAGGTTGTTGCGTCAGGTTGAACGGGTAACTGTAGGGTGTCCAGCCCAACATGGCTTGCGGGCCCATCGGACGCTTTCCTGCCGGTTCAGCAACAAACGCGGGTATCGAGATGGCAGGCGTCAGGAGCAGATCGTAGTCCTGCATGAACTGGCGCATCTGGGCGCCCAAGAGGCCGCGGCGAAGATTCAGCGCATGCAGATCGGCCGCGGTGATTCGGCTACCCAGTTCCGCCTGTGCCTGAAAGTCAGGATCCGTCTGTTGTTGGTTCGGACCGCTGAGACTGTCATACACATGACGGGCAGCGGCAAACCAAAGACCGGTCGTGATCTCCAGCGGATCCTCGAAGCCCGGATCAACTGCGTCGACCGCGGCACCCAAGGACTCGAACACGCGCGCCACGCGGTCGAGCGCAGCCCGAATCTCAGGATCGAGGTTCGCCACGTAACCCAGGGTGGGGGAGTAGGCGATCCGCAGTCCACGCACGCCATCAGTCAGACCAATCCGGTAATCACTGCGATCTTCGGGCAGCGAAGTCCAATCACGCGCATCGGGCTGTTTGGCGACATTCATCGTCAGGGCAACATCGGCAACGCTCATCGCGTGCGGCCCCAGGTGTGCGACCGAACCGAAGGGCGATAGCGGATAGGCTGGGATGCGGCCAAAGCTCGGCTTGAATCCGACATTGCCGCAGAACGCCGCAGGGATGCGGATACTTCCGGCCCCGTCGGTACCGATCGCCAGGGGGACCAGTCCGGCGGAGACCGCGGCGGAGGAGCCACCCGAGGATCCGCCCGAGGTTCGGTCCAGGTTCCAGGGATTCCTGGTGATGCCGGTCAGGGGCGAGTTTGTTTCCCCTTTACAGCCAAATTCGGGGGTGGTCGTTTTGCCCACCAACACCGCCCCCGCTTCCCGCAAGCGGGCAACGACCGGTGCATCGACCGACCAGTCCTGATCAGCCGCCACGGTTCGGCTGCCCCGCAGGGTCGGCCAGCCGCGCGTCAGAATCAGATCCTTGATCGCCACCGGAACGCCTTCCAGATCGCCGACGGGGGCCCCCAGTTGACGGTACGCCTGCCAGCGGGCATCGCTGCGGTGGGCGCTGGCCAGCGCAGCCTCGGCGTCGATCAGGCAAAAAGCATTCAGGCTCGGATTGAGGCGATCGATCCGGTCCAAAAAGGCCTGAGTGACGTCGACCACAGAAAACTGTCCAGCCCGGTATCCCTGCAGCAGCTCAGTGGCGGTCAGCGAGGTGAGCGACGTTGGGGTTGGTGTCATGTCAGTCATTGAGCAGATCCGCGAGGTGGTTCAAGTCTCTGGCATGGAAGGTGTTGCCCTCCTGTGGGGAGATGTCTTTGGGATGCTTGGCGCCAAACTCCAGGCGACGCTCGATATAAGCGGTCTGTAATCCGCATCGGCGCGCAGCCTCGAGATCGTCATGGTGGGCCGCGACCAGCATGACCTGATGCGGAGCAAGGTCGAAGATCCCTGCGACGCCGAGATAGGTTGCCGGGTCGGGCTTATAGGCTTTAAAGACCTCGGCGCTCAGGATGCAATCCCAGGGAAGCCCCGCATGTTTTGCCATATTGGTCAGCAGGCTGAGGTTCCCATTCGAGAGCGTACAAATGGTGTAACGATTCTTTAATCGCGTAAGTCCCGCAACGCTGTCGGGCCATGGTGTCAGTCGATGCCACGCGCGGTTCAGGTGCTGACGCGCGGCTTCGTCCAGATGCGCCAACCCGAATGTCGGCAGTATTTCGTCCAGAATCATCCGATGCAGATCATCGATCCGGGTCCAGGGCAGTTCACCACGTCTGACCCGGGCCATCGCAGGCTGATAGCCCGCCCGCCAGGCCAGCGCAAAGGCGTCGGCGTCGATCTCGGGATAAAGGCCTTGAACCTCCCGCATGAGACTGCCATGAAAGTCGACCACGGTGCCAAAGACATCGAAGGCCAGAACCTGAACCGGTTGATCGTGTGGGGGCGAAAGCTGCATGGTGATGGGGGGATCAGTGTGCGTGTCATCAGAGCGACTCGGGAAACGCTACCCCTGAAGCCCGCTCCTGACAATCAGGCGATCTACCAGCCGGGGAAATCCGGATGAGGAATCACCGCCACCCCTGGAAAATGGGGCCATTCATCGCATTCACCAGGACCAGGCGAACACGGTAACCCTGGCCTTCAACCGCTGGCCGTCGGCTGATTCCGTTGGCGCGATCTCGTACGTCCGGGTACTCTTCGGAAATCAATAAACAGTTTCAAGCGCTGTAGAGCCGCTGACGCAGTTCGGCCAAAGCGCTCTCGTACCATGCGGTTGCAGTGACCGAACCAAGATACGCCTGGGTGATCGTCGGATCCGCCTTCTTCAGTCTGGCGATCATCTTTGGCGTCTCGTACTCGTTCGCCGCATTCTTCGAATCCTTTGCGACAGAATTCGCGGCCGAGCGCGCAGACGTATCCTGGATCTTCGGGATCTGTGGCCTGACCTATTTCGTTTTTGGGGCCGCAGCCGGTATTTTGGCGGACCGCTTTGGTCCCAGAATCGTTTGTGGTTCTGGAATGATCCTGATCGCTGCTGGTCTCTGGTGGACCAGTCTGGCCCAGGCCTTGCCAAGCATCTACCTGAGCTACGGATTGATGGTCGGACTCGGCATCGCCTTGGTGTACACGCCGGCGATCTCCAGCGTTCAGCCCTGGTTCAATGTGCGCCGCGGACTTGCCGCCGGGATCGCGAGTTCCGGGGTGGGAGCTGGAACGCTTCTGGTCCCGATGCTGATTGCAGCGTTGTTGGCCGAGCAGCCCTGGCGCTACACCATGCGCGAACTCGCGGCGGTCGTCCTGGTTGCTGGGCTCTTGACGACCTTCTGGCTCAAGCGCCCACCGCTCCCCGATCAGGCAGGCCAGGCGGTCCGCCCCGGACTGAGCCTTCGCGAAGCCCTGACCGGGAAACCGTTCTGGTGGCTCTACCTGGGTACCGTGCTGGCTGCGCCGACGATGTTTATCCCCTTTTCGCACCTATCACCGGCAGCGCGCGATCTCGGTATTGACCAGACCCACTCGGTTGGGCTGGTCGGTATCATCGGTGTTGGTAGCCTCATCGGCCGGTTCGGTATTGGTTCGCTCGCGGATCGGATTGGGCGTGTTCCGACGCTCTGCTGGATGCAGTTATCGATGGGCCTCTCCTTTGTGGTGTGGGCTATGGGCACGTCTTACCCGAGTTTAGTGGTGTTCGCGCTCTGGTTTGGGTTGAGCTACGGCGGTATCGTCGCGCTACTGCCTGCGATCTGCATGGATCTGTTCGGAGCGAGATCGATCTCGGGGATCCTCGGTACGCTCTACAGCGGTGCGGCCCTGGGCAATCTTCTCGGACCGGTGTTGGCCGGGGCGGTGTTTGATCGGACCCAGAGCTACCAGCTGGTGGTCTGGAGTTGTCTGGTTTTTTCCGCCGTCGCGACCCTGACATCGCTCAGACTCAGGCGATTCGGCGAGAATCCGTATTGAGTATCGATGCAGGTTCTGTATCGGGCTGAGTAACGACCTCAATTCATGAATGGCCTCGGGTTTCGCCCGGGCTGGGAACTTCACTGAACACAAGGAGACACAACATGGATGGTTTGGCCGGAAAGATTGCAATCGTCACGGGCGCTGGCGGAGGGTTTGGTGAGGGAATCGCCCACGCCTACGTCGCTGCCGGCGCGCGGGTGATCGTTGCCGATATCAAATCCGAGGCCGCGCAGCGCGTCGCGCGCGAACTGGGCGCCGCCGCCTCGGCCTTTACGGTTGACGTGACCCAGAAAGCCCAAGTTGAGGCTCTGGTGCGCCATTGTGTCGATACCTTCGGTATCCCAGACATTATCGTAAATAACGCTGGAACGACCCACAAGAATCGGCCGATGCTGGAGGTCGATGAGGCAACCTTCGACCGGGTGTTCGCCGTCAATGTGAAGTCGATCTATCACATGACCCAGGCGGTTTTACCCTTGCTGCGACAGAAAGGGGGTGGGGTCATTCTCAATATCGGATCGACCGCGGGTATCCGTCCGCGCCCTGGCCTGACCTGGTACAACGCCTCGAAAGGCGCAGTCAATCTGCTCTCAAAATCGATGGCGATAGAACTTGGTCCGGACAAGATCCGCGTCAATGCGATCTGTCCGGTGATGGGCGTCACCGGCCTTCTCGAGGACTTTATGGGAATGCCCGATAGCCCGGAGAATCGCGCCAGAATCACTGGTTCGATCCCGTTGGGGCGGTTGTCGACGGCTGAAGATGTTGCCACCGCTGCCGTGTTTCTTGCCAGTGACGCGTCCGCGTTCTTTACTGGAATCGAATTCCCGGTCGATGGCGGTCGGACGATTTGATGGGGGCCAGCGTCAGATGACCTGCAGCGCAAGAAGCAGGGGTAGCTGCAGCTTCTCGAAATCTGCCGCCTGACTCTGCAGTTCGGCGAGATTCGCTTCTGACGACTGGAGGACCGCCCCGTCCTTGACCAGTTTTTGCCCCTGCCCTTGAATGATGTGCCAGGCAAACTGGGCCCATTCGGCGGGTGATTTCCTGCCCTGTTCGCGGGCCATCAGAAACAACTGCGCAAATCGTCGTACCGTGACGCCACCCCCCGTGACAGGGCTGACCAGATAGTCGATATTTTGGTCGTCCCCCGCTCTGGATCGATCGATAATTGCCGAATTCAGTCCTTGGGTTTTCGGCCGCGCCTGGGAAATCACCGCTGCATCTTGAACCGGGGCAAAATCGCCTGAACCGGTCAGCAGCATGACCGCTTCTTGCAAAACCTGGAATGTCATCGCTCCAACCGGCAAGGCTGCCTCGATCTCCCCGATTGTCCTCGGCTTGTGATCCGCCATCAAATCAAGGATCGGGCTGTAAATCTCCTCTCGCAAGTTCGCCTCTCCGATCGCACCCGTGACTTTGGATGCCACTACAGTTCGGTGCCGTGCCAGAACCACGTACTGTTTTTTCAGCAATTCCGTTTGTTCAACCGCCGAGAGCATCCGCGGGCCCTTGACCCAGTAATCCCGCCGGAACTGCTGGTTCACCATGTAGTCGCGGACACTCTCTCGAAACAACGGATCAGGAATCGCCTTCAGAAGTGTCGACTGATCGGCGGTAAGATTGATCGCGTCTGTATGGTCAACCATATGCGCCGAACAGGCGAAACTCAATTTTGCGGGGAGCAGCCAATTCGCCATTGTCGAAAAATACATCGGATGCCAATCCCGATTGAAATATTCATGAGCAAGGTAATTCCGATTCATTCCCTTGATACGAGCGATCTGTTCTGTGATCAGGGGATGACTAGTCGCAAATTTTGGTTTGACCGCCAGCAACTTCTCGGCGAATTCTATCGACTGATCGATGTTGGCCACAATCCCGTTGCCGCCCGATCCCAGCGCCCGAACATGCTCGGTCAGGAGGTTGCGCATGGGCGCAAAACCGCTCCAACCCGGTAGCGTGTTGTAGCTGACGTATAAGACCCCGCCGACCCGTAATTTACGACGAAAAAAATCGACGAGAACCGCACGGTTTTCATCGGATATCCAGCTCCATATTCCATGCAAACCGATGTAATCGAAGTCTGGAAGGTCGGTGCGCGCAACGAACTGTTCAAAGGAGTCGTCAAACAACTGGGCTCCTGAGTTTGCAGCCACAGCTAACTCTTGGGCAAATCCTGCTTGCGATGGATTGAAATCCGTACCAACCCAGACCGCTGAGCCGGCAGCGGCATGCATATTGATGCTGAGCCCCTGCCCAAATCCCAGTTCACATCCAGTGTGAAAATCAGGGCAGTGCAAACGTCGGTTCAAAAATGCAAGTTTGGTGCGGATTGGATTAAGCTCGGGATAGTATCCAAAGGTATATCCGACGTCAGTTACATAACCAGAGGTCCAGTCATTCATTTCACCACCTTTATCTTTTTAACCAGACAGCTTGGAGCGCTGATTTGGGTCAATCGGTCGACCTGATTCAGAAACCGCCACTTGGGGGGCCGGCCTTTGAAGCGAGTGCCATTTTTCGCAGATTGATCGTATTTTATAGGAAAGTTATCCGATAAAGTCCGAATGGATGCCGTTCAAACTATCAAGTCATCTGGTTCCACTTGCGCCTGCTGATTTCGTTGAGCAGGTGTTGCTTGAACGCCAAAGCCAATGGCGACAACTTTTTGCTGGCCGGGTGGACGATGTGCCAGGCCGATGGCAGGGGAAACCCTTCAATTTCGATGACACGGACGCCATGCCCCCCAGAAAGACCATGGAGAGCATGGCGCGACACCACCCCAACACCCAGTCCTCCGGCAACGGATTCCTTGATGGCTTCGTTGCTTCCCAACTCAAGCCGCACATCCGGGCGAAACCGCATTTTGCGAAAAAACTGATCACAGGCCATCCGTGTCCCAGATCCTTTTTCGCGAAGGATGAAACGACGCTGTGCCAGGTCGTTCAACGAAAGAGAACTGCGTTTCATCAAGGGGTCTGAGGTCTGCGCAATCACCACGATCGGGTTGGGCATGAACACCTCATCTCCGAGGTCCAGGTTGGTCGGTGGCATCGACATGATGTAGAGGTCGTCCAGGTTCTCACGCAAGCGGCGCACGACCCCATCCCGGTTAAGGATCTCTAGCGAAACCTCGATGGCCGGGTGCTTGGTGCAAAAGCTGCCAAGCAGGCGCGGCATGAAGTACTTCGCCGTACTCACGACAGCCACCCGTAGTTTGCCCCGTGACAAGCCCTTGAGCGCATCCAGGTTCTGCTCGAACGCCTCCCAGGCCTGAGCCACCGTGCGTGCAGTCGCTTCAAGCTCTCTCCCCACATCGGTCAGGTAGATCTTTTTCCCCACCACTTCGTAGAGGGGCAAGCCCACCGATTGAGCGATCTCCTTGAGCTGCATGGAGGCGGTGGGCTGCGTCACATGCATTGCCCTGGCCGCTGCGCTCACGCTGCCGGTATCTGCCAAAGCCAGCAGCAACCTCAGTTGTCGGAACGTGGTATTCATAGATTTTAATCTATTCTGGATAGGCTGAGAATCGATTTTACTCGACGCTGGGTGTTCCTTAGGATGGGACGCAGGAGAAACCCCATGCAAAACCTGCTCGATCCAGCCATCCTTTTTTTTATCTTCGGCGTCCTGGCCGGCACCGTCAGGTCAAACCTCGAAATACCTCCGGCCATTTCACGCTTCCTGTCCCTCTACCTGCTCATGGCCTTGGGCCTGAAGGGGGGATTCGCGCTTGCACAGTCAGGCTTGACGATCAGCGTGGGCGTCAGCCTTGCGGCCGCGATCCTGCTCGCGATCCACATTCCACTGCTGGGCTACTGGATCCTGCGGCGATTCGTTTCAGGCTTTGACGCGGCAGCGCTCGCAGCCACTTATGGGTCTGTCAGCGCAGTCACCTTTGTGACCGCAGTTCAATATCTGGAAAATCAGCAGGTGCCCTACGGTGGCCACATGGCTGCTGCGATGGCTCTGATGGAGTCGCCAGCCATCGTCATGGCCGTCATCTTTGCGAATGCCCTACGCCAAAAGGCAGATTCGGGTGTGGTCGCGCTGGCAGGTGAGGTGGCTGCCCTGAGCAAGCAACCGTCCCGGCCAAGCGTGTCGGTGGGCAAGATCCTTCATGAGTCTTTCACCGATGGCGCCCAGTTGCTACTGCTGGGAGCGATGGTCGTCGGGCTGCTCACGGGAGATGCCGGAAAGGCAGCCATGCAGCCGTTCTCGGGGGACTTGTTCAAGGGCATGCTGTCGTTCTTTTTGCTGGATATGGGTTTGATGGCAGCGCGCAATCTCCCTCAGGTGCGGGGCAAGTCCCCGGTGCTGATCGCCTATGCGGTGCTAGGACCTATCGTGCATGCAAGCATGGCCCTGGCTCTGGCTGTTGTACTGGAACTGCCAGTCGGCGACGGTGCCTTACTCATGGTCCTCGCGGCGAGCGCCTCTTACATTGCGGTCCCCGCAGTGCTCAGGTACGCCCTTCCCGAAGCCAATCCTTCGCTGTACTTCGGACTCAGTCTTGGCGTCACGTTCCCGCTGAACATTCTGGTCGGTATTCCGATTTACACCACTCTGGCGCAGACGGTTCTCTTCTGAGGTGCTGATGGCGACTCCGATCATCATTCGGAACGTAATGCTTCCACGGGATCCAGACGTGCCGCACGGCGCGCCGGCAGTACCCCAGCCAGCAGGCCGATGACAGCGCTGCTGGCCACGGACAGCAGAACATACCCGAGCGGAGTGGATACCGGCAGCGCCGGCAGCAGCAGGCGGATCAGCTGCGCCAGGCCAAAGCCGACAGCCACCCCCAGGAGGCTACCCAGGACCGCCAGCACCACGGCCTCGCCAAGGAAGAGTCGCAGGATTGAGCCTCGACGGCTGCCCAGCGCCAATAGCAGACCGATTTCGTGCGTGCGCTCGGTCACTGCGATGGTCATGATGGTGACAATGCCCACCGCGCCGACCAGGAGCGAAATGCTGCCCAGTGCGGCCACCGCCATGGTCAGGATGTCGAGGATGTTGGACAGCGTGGCCAGCATCTCCTCCTGCGTGGTGACGGTGAAGTCGGCGCGGCCGTGACGCGCCTTCAGAATGTGTTCAGCGGCAGCAGCCACCGCTTTGGACGGGGCGTCCTCGGCATGGGTCAGATGGATCTCGGTCAGTCCGTCGCGGTTGAAGAGCTCCATCGCACGGGCCGCTGGAACAAAAGCGGTGTCGTCCAGGTCCAGCCCAAGGAACTGGCCCTTCGGCGACAGCACGCCGATGATGCGAAAGCTCTGCCCACCCAAGCGCAGGCGCTCGCCCAGCGCATTGTCGGTGCCAAAAAGCTCGTACTTCAGTTTCGCGCCGAGCACGACAAAGCTGCGCGCTTCCTCTGAGCCCTCGCCGGGCAGGAACTGGCCCATTGCGACCTGCATCTTGAACACTGGCAGTGCATCCGCTGAAACACCGTAGATGATGGTTCGGCGCACGCGCCCGCGCGCCTGCGCCTCAGCGTTTCCCCAGGATGTGGGCACCACACCGAGCACGCCCGGCACATGCTGCATCGCTCGGGCATCGTCCAGCGTCAGCGGCCGTACTGAGGTCGGCAACCCGGTGGGCGCGCCGCCGCGCGCTGCCAGGCGGCCCGGGGAGATCCCGATGACGTTCGTGCCGAACTGCGAGAATTCCCCGAGCACAAACCGGTGGATGCCTTCGCCAATCGAAGTCAGCAAAATGACCGCCGCGATACCCACCGCAACACCCGCCAGCGTGAGGAAGCTGCGCATGCGCTGCGCGGTGACCGAGCGCCACGCAAAACGCATCGCGTCCGCTGCAATCATCGTTTCGCCAACGCCTTGACCGGATCCAGCCGCGCGGCGTTGCGGGCTGGTAACACGCCAAATAGCAGGCCCGTACCGAGCGCCGTACCCAGGCCGGCCAGTACCGCCCAATCGGGCGGGTAGGCAGGGAAGAGCGGGTATAGCCCCCGGATAACGGCTGCGCCGGCCAGCCCCAGCAAGTAGCCCAACAGCGCACCAGCGGCCGATAGCAGGGCGGCCTCGACCAGGAAAGTCATGCGGATCGTTCCGCCGCTGGCGCCCAGGGCCTTCAGCAGGCCGATCTCGCTGCGTCGCTGCGCCACCGACACCAGCATCACGTTCATGACCAGGATTCCGGCAACGGCCAGGCTGATCGCTGCGATACCCGCGACACTCAGCGTGAGCGTAGCCAGCAGCTTGTCGAAGGTGGCCAGCATTGCGTCCTGTGCGATCACGGTGACGTCCAGCTCTCCGTCATGCCGCGCCTGGATGACGTCGCTGACTTGCCGCTTGGCCGTCTCAATGGCATCGCGGTTACGCGCCTCGACCAGAATGCGGAACAGGGTGTTGGTGTTGAACATTGCTTGCGCCAACGACACCGGCACCACAGCGAGGTCGTCGGTGTTCATACCCAGCCCGCTGCCAGTCGATGCGAGTACGCCGATCACCCGAAAGCGCCGATCACCGACACGTACGAACTGACCCAGTGCTGATGCGTTCGGGAACAACTCCGTTTGCAGCTTCGCGCCGAGCACCATGACCTGCGATCCGCGATTCCAATCCTCGCGCGGCAGGAACTGACCCTGTGCCATCTTGAACTGCCGGACCTCGATGA
>JBBAOE010000010.1:99725-124271 GCA_040401595.1 Burkholderiaceae bacterium | reverse complement strand
GAATCGCTTAGCCCGAACCATTTGCCGAGGGTGGCCGCGTACTGATCAACCGAGGTGCTTGGCAGGAGTCGGCCCTGACCAACGTCGTCGGCGCCATTGTTGGCGATAACCGGTGGAGTTCCATAGAAGCGTTGTCCACGGACGGCGCCTCCGACCACGAAATGCATGCTGCCCCAGCCGTGGTCCGAGCCATCGTTATTGCCCGCCAGTGTTCGTCCGAAATCCGACGCGGTGAAGCTCGTCACCTGTTGGGCAACGCCTTGCGCGGCCAGTACGGAATAGAAGGCCGAGAGGGCCTGTCCAATCTTGTCCATGAGACCGGGATGGACGGTCAGAAGACCGTCATGATTGTCGAATCCACCCAGCGAGACGAAAAAGACCTGGCGCTTTGCCTGAATGGCATCGGCCGAGACGATCATGCGTGCAACCAGTTTTAACTGGTCGGCCAGACTGTTACCGCTCTGGAAATTCGTCGCAAACGTCGGGCTGCCTGCCAACGCTTTGCTCAACACCTCATTAGCGTCGATTGAACGTCGGGATACCCGCCCATATTCGGATTCGAACCAGTTGTTGCGTTGGCTGGTGAGCAGCGTTCGAAGTGCGTCGGAGGCAACGGTCGAGCCATAGAGGGCGCTTTTGATTCCGTTGATCGCTACTGACCCCGCGGTCGAGACCTGGTACTGGGCAGCGCTTCCGCCGCTCACGAAGACCGCGTTACCCGAGACATTGACGCAGGTAAAGGTGCCCAATCCGTTGCCCGATTGCAGAAGATCGCCCATGCGCCCACCCCATCCTGAGGGTGCCCCTTCGGGTGCTGAGGCTTGCCAGTAGGACTGCTGGTCGTTATGCGAAAAAAGCTTCGGCGGTAGCTTGACGGATTTCGCCTGGTACTGCGCTTTTGTGGTGGGTTGTATCAGCGTTCCGACATTGAGCATGACGGCCATCTGACCAGCCTGCCAAAGGGGCATCAGGGGGAGCAGTCCGGGGGCAAGGGCATAGGCATAGGACTCGCCATTTCGGTCCAAGGGAGGTGCGAGTGGACTCAGAGTAGTGGCTGCCAGGGCCTCACTTGCAATGGCCAGCGCCGGTCGCTGGGCTTTGTAAAGCGAATAATGCGTCAGATCCACCGGGATCAGGGTGTTTCCGTAGTCATTGCCCCCATACAAAAAGAGGCAGACGAGGGCTTTGTAATCACTTGCGGTGGCGGCTGCCGCTTCGGCCATTGCGGCCAGATTGAGTGCCCACGGGGCGGCCATACCAACGACGCTGAGGTCTCGGCTTTGGCGCAGAAATGCGCGCCGTGAGGCCTGGGAGAAGATCGCCTTTTTCATCATGGATGCCTATTTCAGGACCACGAACTCGGGTGCCGCCAGTACCAGCAGGAGCGCTGCATTCACCCGTGATCGCATCGCGGCATCGTTGGTTTTTGACATCGCGTTCACTGCGTTGACGATCAGGGTCTGGGTGGCAGCGCTCAATTGTCCCGCTGCCATGACCGTATTGATTTCCGCAACAAGCGCAGCGGGGGTGGCGGCGAGTGGCAATAAACTGCTGTAGTCAGGAACGATATCGCTGACTGACCCGGCCACGAGCGACTGCATGTAATTGAGATAACCCGCTACGGTGGACTCATTGGTGAGCTGCAACTCGGGCGCTACCAGTCCGCTTGCTGAAAACGCGCTGTTGGGCGGAACGTATGCCGGCCTGAAGAAGTTGAAAACCGAGGGCGAGCGCAACGGGCTTTGACCCAGTCGCGACGATGGATCCGAGGTGTTGCCTAGCGCCCAGTTTTCAGACGCCGACCGAACCCCCCAGGCCCGCGCCCAGGCGAGGAGTCGCAGAATGGGCTCGCGCACCTTCCCGGCTGAGGGTTGATCGGAAGGGCTGTCAGTCCTGGCGTCGGGATCGAGCAGAATGGCCCGGACGACTGCGGAAAGGTTACCGCGCTGCCCGGTTCCATCGTTCTGAAAGACGCGGGCAACCCGCTCCACGTATGCGGGGCTCGGGTTGCTCGTCACGAGCCGTTGAATGAGCTGGCGGCTCCAGAAGGGTGGCACATTGGCATGCGCATAGAGATGATCCAGGGCAATCGTCAAGGACTTGGTGGCCTCGGTGCCGGCAGGGATCGTGAGGCCCAAAAACGACTTCGCGCCAGTTTCATAGCGACTGGGCACCTGTAGCATGGGCCGCCGATGATGATCTGGAATCTCACTGTTCGCGCCAGCATAATCAATATCCCAACCAGTAAAGACCCGGGCCAGGCCAGAAACATCGGTCTGGGTGTAGGTCTCCTGTGGCAGACCGTTGACCAATCGAGGTGTGCCATCCAGGTTGAGCTCGATCAGACCGATGGTGAACAATTGCAGAAGCTCGCGGGCGTAGTTTTCGTCGGGTACTGCACCCGTTGTGGTGGAAGCCTTGGTATTGCCCCTGAACGTCAGAAAGGCGCCCATCTGCAGCGAGGTACTGACGTGTTGCCAGAGGGTTCGCAAGCTTCCAAAGGCATCAGAATCCAGCATATCCAGCCAGGCAGCGCCGCCAAATGCCTTCCAGCCGCCCGTGTTATCGAGCCCGTCGACTCCGATGACAATGATCTCGGACAACGCAAATGTGACGCGCTGGCGCAGCGTGTCTGGCGAAGATACCAACCAGCACCAGGCAACATGATCAAAACCAGTGGTGTTGAATTTATTGGCCGTGGCATCAAAGCCCTTTGATCTCAGCCAGTCCCAACGACTGGACACCAACGGCATCGCGAATTGTTCATCGAGCCATCCCCCATAGCCCAACTCCCGAACGCGGGCAATCTCTTGACGCGTAGCGCCCAGACTGGCTTGGGCCAGAAAGCGCGAAGCCTGAACATCGGTCGCTTTGGTTTGGGGCGAGGAGGGGGCCGTTTTATCATTCGGGCCGGTTGACGAATCGCCCGCCCCACCGCAGGCACTCAGGGATAGCGTGAGCCCGGTCAGGGTCGCACTCTTTTGGGACAAAGGACTGTTCACCAATTCATCGGGTTGGTTATTCAAAATCCCAGATCTCATTCAAGTCGAACCACAATAGTGCCACCAGTTCGACGACGTGGAGTTGCGTCATATTCACGGGGGTGACGCTACGAAGCCCTGTGCATAGGTGGCTACGTTCTCTGGAATGGAGACCCACGGCAGCTTTGACTGAACCCAGATGTGTCGGTCGATACCGAACCAGGTGGGATCATCGAAGGTGCCACCAGCGATGGTTCGAAGACCCGGTCGGAGTTCCGCTGTATGCGAAATCGTAGTGCCGCACTCTCGACAGAAACGCATCCGAAGCCATCGGCCGCTCTCGTCTGAACGGTGCTCGACTTCGGTTTGCTCACCCTGCAGGTTCTCGACGGCGTCTTCGTTGAACGAGGCCAACACTGCGAACGCGCTGGAGAGTCTTCTCTGACAGAACCGACAGTGACATACCGTTCCCAAGACGGGGTTGCCTTGGACTCGGTAGCGAACGGCGCCGCATGCGCAGCCGCCAAGATGGGTATCGGTCATCGGGGTTCCAGAGTTGGGGTCGGCGAGGGCTCGATGTTGCGGCGGCGGGAAGTTACTGCAGAAGGCTTACGCTGCACCTGTGAGGCTATGAAGGATGGCTGCCGTCTCGGCTGGTTTGTTGCTGGCAAGCATGTGATTGGTTGGTACCTCGAAGTACTTCCAGGACAAAGAAGCGGCTGCATGTCTTGCGGCCTTGAGAAATGCCTCGTTTCCCGGGTCGCCCTCGGCTGAGGCGCTGGCCTTCACATAGGTTCTGGTGAACGCATAGTCCTCCAGTGGCTGCGATAGATAGACGGTCTCGGTAAAGCAGCCTATCGGGTGAGGAGTGCGCCTGGCTCGCATCCAGGAAGCTTCGACAGGATCGTCAAACTCTCGAACGGGGCCATCCATCAGCCAGCTCTGACCAATTTCAATCGTTGTCCGACCGGCGCCACGGACCTGGCCCCATACGGTATCGCCGTTTTTTGGGACGAACGCGTCGAGATAGACAAGGTGCTGAACCCGATCAGCGATGTGCTCCAGGGCGCCAGTCACGACAAAGCCGCCGTAAGAGAAACCAACGAGGACGATATCTTGAATGTCCTCGTACAGGATCTGGTTCACCAAGTCGGTCACATGCGTGCTGAGGTTGACCAAAGGGCTCGCCAGGTGAACGCGCTCGCCGATGCCTGTCAGGCTAGGCGTGAAGACGTCATGACCGCGGGACTGAAGAATTCTTCTGACGTGGCGCCAGCCATGTGCGCCGCCCCAGGCGCCGTGAACAAGGACGAAGGTTGCCATTTGATCTCCATGAGGACCGGGGGCGTTTCACCGGTACTCTACCGCTCGCTAAGATCGCGGCAAAGAGATTGTGCATGTCGATGAACCGCTTGCGCTTACTTGATGTGATTGTCGGGGTCGGAATGAACAACGGGCCCGACCTGCAGCTTGCCGCAGGGGCGATTGACTAGGGGCCTTAATCTAGATCCCAGATCTCATGGAGGTCGAGCCACAACATGGCCACGAGTTCGATCACTTCGAGTTGCATGGTCTGAGCGGCATGCCGATATTCAGCGGCTGTGCGGCTAACCTGGAGCGTCTGCGCCAGGCTGTATTCGCCCAAGGTGAACGCCTTGCGGGATTTTTCGGCCGCCAGCAACTGCCCCTGGGCGGCTTGGTTCAGGCTGACGACCGCACTGCGTTTATGGAGTAACTGCGCCCAGAGAGCGTCGAATCCGCCGGCGAGCGATTGTTCGACCTGTTGCGTATGCTCTTCCAGACTGCGGGCTTCAGCGATCGCCATACGGGCGTTGGCAGCACGCGCAGGTCCGGCGATCGGGATTGAGAGGGAGATACCCGAAACTTGCTCAGAGCCGCCACGCTCCGTCGCCGCAAAAAGGCCCACCGTGGGGTCTGGCGTTCGCTCCAGATTCAGTCGCTGGGCGAGTAACTGGAGCCTTCGGGTTTCTGCGCGAAGCAGATTGAGCTCATGATTTTTGGCGAGAAAGGCATCCCGCAGGATTTCCTGTCCTTGGGGCATGGGGGGCAGGGGCGACGCGGGGGACGATGCGGGTAAGACGAGTGTCGGGTAGCGCCGGTTGAAGTTGGCGCGGATGCCGGCTAGCTGCGCATCGGCACCCTCGCGAGAGGCTTCAGCGCGTGACAGTTCTGCGCTTGCCAGCGTGAGATCGAGTTGCGCGAGTTCGCCACGCTGAAATCGTCGCTCGACCTGGCGCTGCATCTGGCGCATGTGCTCAAGGTTAAGGACAGCATTCTGATGATCGGTGACTGCTCGCAGGTAGACAAACCAGAGCTTCAATAACTCCCGGCCCGCCTCATGCAGCGCATCGCTATATTCGATCGCAGCGACGGCTTCGGTCTGGACCGCGAGTGCTAAATCTTGTGCACTTTTGCCCCATAGCCGAATCGGTCGTTCGACGCTGATAGTCGATTCCGTGAACCGACCATCTCCTGGACCGGCGCGCCGATGCTGAAGATTGCTACGAACGGTGAATTCCGCATGGCCAGCCTGGATCCCTCGGGCTCGTTCGCGCTGGGCGTCACGTTTGGAGCGCGCGCTGCTGATCCCGGGACTATTGAGTAGGCTCTGTTTCACTGCAGCCGCTTCGGGCAGATAGGGGAGCACTTCTTCCTGCGCGAGGGCGATGGACGAGGCGAAGATTCCGATGATCAGGCTGATGCGCCAGACCGCTTGTGAACCCATCGGCCGTACCCGAGATGAACTGGACTTCATCTCCGATCTCCACTGAACAATCTGCCGATCAGTGGCCATCCTCCAAAGAGCGATACGCATAGTTCGCGCCAGGTTTTCAGCGTACCCAGCCGTCTGAAGATGATGGGCAAAACGAGTAGCGTGAGCAGCGTCGAGGTCAGGATTCCACCGGTGACCACGATGGCCAGGGGGCGCTGAATTTCGGAACCCGGCCCAGTTGCAAACAGCAGTGGAATCATACCTAGCGCCGTAATCATGGCGGTCATCAGCACGGGACGCAGCCGTCGCTCCGTTCCATGAAGCACCGCTGATTCGATGGATTCACCGGCCGAGAGTCGCTCATTGAAGTGAGTCACCATCACGACGCCATTAAGTACCGCGATCCCCAACAAGGCGATGAAACCCACGGAGGCGGGAACCGACAGGTACTCGCCCGAAATGGCCAATGCGAATACGCCACCGACAAGCGCGAATGGAATGTTGAGAAAAATGATGCCGGCCTGAATGAAGGAACCAAACGTGAGTGTGAGGATGATAAAAATAATGATCATCGAGGCTGGGATAACCAGACTCAGGCGGGCCGCCGCACGCTGCTGGTTTTCAAACTGCCCCCCCCATTCAATGTGGATATCCTTGGCGAGCTGCAGGGCACTAACTGCCTGCTGAGCCTCGGCGACGAAGCCGGTCAGATCGCGCCCTTCAACCGAAGCCTGAACCTTGGTCAATCGGGCTCCTTGTTCATGGTCGATTTGCATCGGGCCATCTTGCAATTGCACGTTTGCCAGGGTTCCGACGGTCCAGAACCGGCCATCAGGCGCGACCAGGCGCAGGCTTTTGAAGCTCTCTGGACTCTGTCGGATGGCGTCCTGGCCCTTGAGTGTCAACGGTACCCGCATCCCTTCGCGCAAAACGATCCCCAGGGTTTCGCCTTCGATCAGGTTCTTCAGAGCTCGTTGCAGGGACTCGATATCGAAGCCGGCTTCTCCAGCAGCGGTCCGGTTGATCACGACGGACAGATACTGCAAGCCTTCAGGCTTGGGTGCGATCACTTCGGTCGAACCCGGAACCTTTCGGATTTGTTGGGCAACCTGCTGAGCCGCGTCGCGCATCTGTGCGAGATCATTGCCAAAAATCTTGATGACAACATCGCCGCGTGACCCCGTCAGCATTTCGGAGACTCGCATCTCAATCGGTTGGGTAAAGGCAATAACGACGCCGGGAAAGGCCTCGAATACCTTGCGCAGTCGATCGATGATGTGCTCCTTGTTGCCCTGCCATTCCTGGCTGGGCTTCAGTACGAGATAGGTGTCACTTTCATTGAGTCCCATCGGATCCAAGCCGATCTCGTCCGAACCGACCCTGGCCACAATGGACTTAACTTCGGGTATCTGCGCAAGGATGGCTTGTTGTAATCGCGTATCGATTGCCGTTGAGGCATCGAGCGAAATCGAGGGAAGTTTATAAACCTGAACCAGAATGTCGCC
The DNA here is from genome assembly GCA_040401595.1 of Burkholderiaceae bacterium. GTDB lineage: Bacteria > Pseudomonadota > Gammaproteobacteria > Burkholderiales > Burkholderiaceae_E > RFPW01. The sequence continues at coordinate 117,051 of JBBAOE010000010.1, read as the reverse complement.
TTCATCCAGTGTGGGCATGAAGGTCTTACCGATCCCGCTATACACCCAAAGCGCACCCAGGAGCGCTACGCCAGACAGGCCAAGCGTCCAGCCGGGATGCTGCCAGACCCGAGCCCGCAGGCGGCGATAACCCGAGGCGATCAGGCGCATCAGTCGGGGCTCTTTATCCGCGCCCCTCAGGATCAGGGATGCAAGTGCTGGCACGAGCGTAAAGGCGAGCACCAGCGAGGCGAGCAGCGCGATGATGATGGTGATGGCGACAGGCGCAAATAACTTACCCTCGAGGTCCTCCAGCGTTAGCAATGGCAGAAAGACCACACAAATGATGAGGATTCCGGAGGCCACTGGCTTGAAGACCTCACCCACTGCAGCCAGCAAGGCACGGTATGGGGGTTCGGCACCGTCAGTCCGAGCCACATGGGTGGGCGACCCGGAGGATTCGGCATCGGTCGGGGCAGACCCGATGGCATCGGTGCCCACAAGCCCAGCCTCTATGTTTTCCACAACAACGATGGACGCGTCGACCAGCATGCCGAGCGCGATCGCCAGTCCGCCCAGACTCATCAAGTTGGCGGTCAATCCAAGACTTTGCATCATCAGGAATGTGATCAGGAGCGAGAGCGGTAGTGACACGGCCACCACCAACGCCGCCCTGATTCCACCGAGAAATAAAACCAGAATCACAGCTACCAACAGGGCCGCTTCCATCAGCGCCTTCAGTACCGTACCCGTTGCGCGGGAAACCAATTCTGAGCGGTTGTAGAAGATGTTGATTTTCATGCCCGCTGGAAGACGCGGCTCGATTTCGCGCAGTCGGTTCGAAACTTCTGCGACCATTTCACGCGCATTGGCACCCCGACGCGCAATCACAATTCCCTGAACTGTTTCACCCCGTCCGTCATGGGTCACCGCGCCCTGGCGACTCAGGGCCCCCATCCGCACGGTTGCGACATCATCGAGAAAAACCTTGGCTTGGCCAGGCGCCTGGCCGGACGAGTGCGCGCCTGATGCCGGCCCCCGGGCTGAGTTCATCTCCGGTGCCCGCGTCAACCGGATTTTGCGAAGGTCATCGAGCGATCGGATCGCACCTTCAACCCGCACGACCAGCGCTTCTTCTCCCGCTTCGATTCGACCGGCTCCATCATTGGCGTTGTTCTTGAGCAGGCTTTCCCGCAGATCAGCCATCGAGATCCCCAGTGCCGCCATCCGGGGTACGTTGGGGACGACCTCGAAGGTCTGAACTTCGCCTCCCAGCGCATTGACTTCGGCCACGTTGGGCAGGGTTCGCAGCGCGGGTCGAATCGTCCAATCCAGGACCCGTCGTTTCTCAGCCAGATTGAACCCGTCACCGTCCAGCGTGAACATCACCATATCGCTGAGCGGGGTGGTCAGCGGGGCGAGACCACCGCTGACGCCATCGGGCAGTTCGCGTAGGACGCCGGCTAGCCGCTCGGCCACTTGCTGGCGCGCCCAGTAGAGATCAATTCCTTCGTTGAACTCGACGGTGATATCCGAGATACCGTATTTGGAGATTGAACGCACCACCCGCTTGTTGGGGATGCTGAGCAGTTCCTGTTCAATCGGTTTGACGACGCGTTGTTCGATTTCTTCTGGCGTCATCCCCGGACTTTTCAGAATGATCTTCGCTTGTGTGGGCGAGATTTCGGGAAACGCGTCGATGGGGAGGTTCAACCATGCATGGATGCCGGCACCCGTCAGTACCAAGGCCAATGTGAGCGTGAGTCCGCGGTGACGGAGCACCAGACCAATCAGGCGGGCAAGCATCAGCGTTCAGACTGCAGTAGCGCTCGCAGAGAAGCGATACCGCTGACGGCGACTTGACTACCCGCAGTCAAAGGTCCGGTGACAACGCTCATATCGTCATTGGAGGCGACAATATCGACAGGCTGAACCAAAAATCCGGTTGTCGTTGCAACAAACAGGATGGGTTTGCCCTGCCATTGGCTCAGACAACGTGAAGGCACCTGCCAGCCTGTGGCAGACCCCAGTTCAGAGCGGCGCAGTCCCGGTTGAATCTGCACGCTCAGCAGTTCTCCAAGTTGTAGAGTCCCACGGGTTTGAATCAGTGCGCGCACCCGAGCTAACTGACTTGAATCAACCGCCTGACTGATGCCCGTGATCTTTGCGCTGGCTTGCCGTCTGGGGATTGAAACGGGGTCGCCCACCTTGAGCAGCGCCGCTTTCTCCGGTGCCAACTGAATGTCGAGTTGTAGCTGGCTTGCATCAACGACCCGGAAGAGTACGGTTCCAGCTTCAACCCGCTGGCCGATCGGTGTGAAAACTTCCATTACCACGCCGGCCATGGGCGCACGCAGCAAGCCCGTCGCGTAGCCAGATTTCGCATCTGCCGCCCCGTCAAATTGCATCCCGGAGGCTAGGAGTTCGGCTTCACGCGCGCGCACGGATGCCTGGCTGGTTTCGAGCCTTGCCCGCGCCGCCAAGACACGGGCTTGCGGGATCAGGCCCTCATCGAACAAGGCTTGTTCTCGATCCAGCGTGGCCTTGGCCAGTCGGGAATCGATGCCAGCCTCCTGCCGCAGCCGGCGGGCATCTCCAGCCACTGGGCTGGTGAATTGGCCCAAGGAGGAGCCGACCTTAACCGAATCGCCGATGCCAGCGAGGATTCGGATCATTTGGCCGGGATAGGGAGCGGTGACCGCGATCTCCCTTCCAGTCGGTACGGTCACCGATGCGCTGGCTTGCAAGGGTTCGGCCTGTGCGGCTTGCACCGTCGTCAAGGTGACGCCCAAAGCGGCCCGTTGTTTGCTGTCGATTGCGAGGGTTCGATCCGGAGTTTGTGCCGAAGCGTTCAGCGCTGCCAACCAGATCGTTATTGCAACCGGCAGGATTCGCCACATGAGTACTTTCCGATCTATCTTCAGACCTCCATCGTAAACGATCTGCTGCCTCCTCAACGTTCTTTGATGGGTGGGTCTTTCCAAGGGTCAATATGGGTCATGACGTTCAGAACGCGGTGTCTCTCGAGCGTTCTTCGCTTGGCCTCGACGGCGATTTCGTGGCCGTCCTCGACGGTCATCCCAGCATCGACACTCAGATGAACATCGACGTGAATCAGGTCGCCCATCTTGCGCGTTCGCAGATCATGGACCTCCCGCACGCCCGGGGTTGATTGGAGCGTCTGGGTAATCGCTGCGACCTCAGCGTCATTGGCGGCGCGATCCATGAGATCGTGCAGGGCCTCCCAGCCGAAACCGGATCCCAGTTTGACAATCATCAAGCCAACGATCAGTGCAGCGATTGGATCCAGCATCGGGTAACCGGCAAGATTACCCAGAATGCCAAGACCAACCACCAGAGAGGAAGCAGCATCGGACCTTGCATGCCAGGCATTGGCAACCAGGAGGCCAGACTTGACCCGTTTCGCAATCGACAGCAGGTATCGAAACAGGAGTTCCTTCGCGATCAGTCCGCCTCCAGCGGCCCAAAGGGCTAGCGGACTGACGACGGCGATCGCATGCGGATCCTGGATCGATTGAACGGACTTCCAGAGCATCCCAACGCCGACCACGATCAGGATAAAGCCGAGCACCAGCGAAGCCGCCGTTTCAAAGCGGTGATGCCCATAGGGGTGCTGCTGATCTGCCTGCTGATGGCTCTGCTGGTTGGCCACGAGAACAATCACGTCGGAGACCAGATCCGACAGCGAATGGATGCCATCGGCAATCAAGCCCTGGGATTTGGTCATCATGCCTGCGCTGACCTGGGCGGTACTCAGCAGGAGGTTGACGGCAATGCTGACCCAGGTACTGCGCGAGGCAGCGAGCGTACGTTCGCGGGCTGTTTGCGCGGTGGCTTCGGAGTCCTCGGGTGCGTCGGTGGGTGCTTGAATCTGGAACACTCGGGCAGGGGCTCCGCTGTCATCAGGCGAGGGCTCGGGCAGTCTGTTCCAATTCTGCCGGGGAAAATGGTTTGACCAGATAGGCGTCGCAACCGGCCATCTCGCCCGCAAGACGCTGATTAGATTGATCGAGTGCGGTGAGAATCACCACAGCCGTGGCGGCCAGCGAATCATGCACTTTGATTTTCCGACACAACTCGTACCCGTCGATATACCCGGGCAACATCACGTCGATGATCATCACGTCAGGATGCAGTCGCAAGGCCAGGGGCAGGGCCTCATCGGCCGTTGAGCAAACATGGACCGTCCATCCCGCGAACGAGAATTCCATGCGGATGAGCTCAGCGATATCCGGTTCATCCTCAACGATCAGAACAATGCGCGAAAGGGTCGTCATGAGGGTCAACAATATGCTCAGATGACGTAGAGATCCACGTACTCGTTCACCGGCATCGCACACAGGCCATCAAGGTCTAGTGAGGCCTCCAGGATGCGGTGCTGCTGCTTCTTCGGGAAGCGCCGGGCGAGGTTAGTGCGAAACTTTTCAATCAGTACTGGAATCCCTTGCTCGCGCCGCCGCCGGTGACCGATCGGATATTCGCACACAATTTCTGGCAGTACGGTGCCGTCGTTCATTCGTATGGTCAGTGCGTTGGCGATCGAGCGCTTGGCCGGGTCGTGATAATCCTTGGTGAAGGTCGCATCTTCGATACAGCGGATTTTGTCGCGTAGAACATCAATTTGGGGATCGGCTGCGACTGCGTCTTCATAGTCGCCTGCGGTGAGTCGACCGAACAGCAGAGGAATGGCCACCATGTACTGGATGCAGTGGTCGCGATCCGCGGGATTGTTGAGCGGACCCTGTTTGTCGATGATTCGGACGCAGGCCTCATGGGTGCGGATCGTGATGGATTCAATATCGACGGCGCTGCGACCGCTGGCCACCAGTTGATGATGCAGCGACATCGCGCATTCCACTGCCGTCTGGGCATGAAATTCGGCTGGGAACGATAGCTTGAACAGAACGTTTTCCATCACGTACGTGCCGTATGGACGTTGGAACCGGAATGCGTTGCCCTTGAACAGGACATCATAGAAGCCCCAGGTTCTGGCAGACAGAACGCTCGGGTATCCCATTTCCCCGGTCTTGGCGATCAGTGCCAGGCGGACAGCTCGACTCGTGGCATCGCCAGCAGCCCAGCTCTTGCGCGAGCCAGTGTTGGGAGCATGCCGGTAGGTCCGCAATGCCTGACCGTCGACCCAGGCATGCGATACGGCGTTGATCAACTCGTCGCGGTTTAATCCGAGTAGTTTTCCGACCACAGCCGTTGAGGCGACTTTGACCAGGACCACATGGTCCAGACCGACCGCGTTGAACGCGTTCTCCAGTGCCAGGCAGCCCTGAATTTCGTGTGCCATGATCATTGCCAACAGCACCTGGCGCATGGTGAGGGGGGGCTTTCCAGCGGCTACTGCGGTGCGGCTTAGCCAGTCAGCAGTGGCTAGGATTCCTCCCAGATTGTCGGAGGGGTGGCCCCATTCCGCGGCGAGCCAGGTGTCGTTGAAGTCGAGCCATCGAATCGTCGTACCAATATCGAAGGCGGCTTTGACAGGGTCGAGCTGGAACTGAGTGCCAGGTACCCGTGCGCCGTTCGGAACCACGGTACCGTGCACCAAGGGGCCAAGCAGTTTGGTGCAGGCTGGGTATTCCAGCGCCTCAAGGCCACAGCCCAGCGTGTCGATCAGGCATGCCTGTGCCGTCTCGATCGCGCTCGTGCTATTGATTTCGACATTCAGTACGTAATCAGCGATATCGGCCAGTACCTGATCGGGCTCGGCGCGAACATTGGAGACAACGGAACCCATTGTTGAATTCTGGCAATCTGGCGGACGCGTGTGCTGCGCTGCTCTGCCTAGAGGCGGCAGTCATTGGCCAGGGGACGGCCGATTTTGCTGCTCAGAAGCATCGCCTTGCCTGGGATCATGATCCACAGCAATCCAGCCGTCTGGTTCTCAAAGCGGGCGGCGCCACTGACACTTTTGACCTCCTGCAGGCGATGTTGAGCGCCTTGCCAAGTCAAGAGGATGGCGTCCACACGATTGGGGTCGCGAGGGTCTGCTGCACTGTTGACTCGTACGGTGTGCCCCTGGCCGCATTGATAGTTGCCAGCAATTCGGCGGTGGTCCGACGCGTTGTCGACGGGCTGCGCTGCAGTCTGCCGGGTCGAAGGCTCCGTTGCCAGGTCACTTCCGGCTGTCGCGCCATCGCTGCCCGGTGGGCTTGGAGGAGGCCCAGCCATCTCCAAAGGCACCCGCGTTGCCGTCGAGGATTCTGTGATCGGGGAGGGCACGCTGAGCGGTGCGTTGAGCGTTCGTGCTGAAGATTCCCTTGAACCTTCGGCTGACGATGACCCCACCGGAGGCGGTGAGTTAAGGGGTGGTACGTTGGTCTGAAGGGTCGCCATTGCGCTGCTGGAGGGGGGAGGCTGTATTGGCGAAACCGGGCTTGATCCTCGAAAAGCGCAGCCCGTCAGGCCAAATGTCAGCAGCGCCCAGCCGCAGCCTGTAAGAGCAAGCGCGCGCCAATCGCGGGAATACGCGAGTCGCAGTCGGGTCAACCCTTGCGCGAGCAGAGGACTTGGTTCAGTGGGGTATCGCATCTGGACTCACGGTTGATCGGTACGACTTCAAGGGCTTCAGTCCCAAGCGGGTCCAGTCCACGCAGACCAAAGGGTGTGGCGCCGTCATTCGTCGCCCCATGTCATGCGGCTTTGCCCAAGAACCACTCGAGGTTGGAAGACATCGTCAGCGCCATATATTGCACCAAGCGATGGACAAATATCCTACCTACCGTCGGGGACCGACAGTCGTTTTTTGCCAGGAAGTGGTCAAAAAAAGGCGGCGCGGGCTTCGTTCGGTATCTGGCCGCCCATTTGATGGGCCCGGCGCAACCTCTGCCAGTGAAAGCGATAGCTGGCCCGGTCATGCAAACGCCCTCGCCAGGACACGGGTCCCCACGATGCGTCTCGAGCCGCCATCAGGATGCTCGCGGATTCTTCGATTGAGCTCGCGGAGGGCGCAATTCCGCGCAGGATCGCCGCGATCTGGATCGGATGGATACTCCACATCCGGGTAAATCCGAACTCGTTTGCGGCCCGATGCGCTTCCGCTTCGACTCGCTCAGGCGCATCTAGAATGATGCTGACATTGTGCGATGCGACCTTCCCGTGTGCATGCGCAGCCAGCGAGCACTGAACTTTGGCCGCCCGCACCAGGGGGTGTTCAAACTGGCCCGGGCTCGTCATGGCGTCATCTGGGATGGCGCCTTGAAACGCGCTCACATAATCCATCAGCCCAAATGAGAGGCACTCGACCCTCGGATGTGCGGCGATGGCATCCAGGTCCCGAAGTACCAGCGGGCTCTCGATCAGGACCTGAATCGGAATTCTGTCCTCCCGGTCCGGAACCAGGGCCGTGGTCAACGCGTCAATGTCGGCAATGGCCTGTTCGCATTGCGCAGCGGATTCAATTTTCGGCAGGGTGATGTAAGCGACGCGATTTCCCGCCTTGTGCAGGATCCGGTCGAGATCATCATGAAAAAAATCAGATCCGGCCGGATGAATCCTTACGCCTACTCGGCCAAAGCGGTTCGCACTTGAGGCGATGGCGGCGCCGACGAGTTCAGCCTGCTCGGCTTCGGCCCCGGCGAGTGCGCCGTCCTCGCAGTCGGCAGTGACGTCGAACGTGGGCCAGATCACGCCGTGGCCGGTCGCCTCGAGCTGAGCCACCGAGGCTGACTGCAGCGCGAGTGCCTTTGCGATCCGAGCTTCGCTTCCGCAGTAGTGGTCAACCGACGGCAGGGCGCGAAGATCGCGCCCGCCATCGAGAAGCACCTCGTTGGGGTGCGCTGCCAGGGCTTTCAAGCTTAGGCCAGCAGATGCGCGACACCAGCCCGCTCTTCTTCCAGCTCAGCGAGCGTGATTGCGATGCGGCTACGGGAGAATTCATCAATTTCCAGGCCCTGGACAATCGTGTATTCGCCATTGGCGCAGGTGACCGGGTAGCCGAACATGACATCCTCGGGAATTCCGTAGGAGCCATCCGACGCGATTCCCATGGTTACCCAGCGATCCCCAGTGCCAAGAGCCCAGTCCCTTATATGGTCGATGGCGGCGTTGGCCGCTGAGGCGGCTGAGGAGAGTCCGCGTGCCTCGATGATCGCGGCCCCGCGCTTACCGACCGTCGGCAGGAAGACTTCGCGGTTCCAGGTTTCGTCATGAATGATCTTTTGCAAGGATTGACCACCCGAAGTCGCGAAGCGGTAGTCCGCGTACATCGTCGGCGAATGATTGCCCCAGACCGCCAGATGCTCGATCGAAGCAACCGGACACGCCGCCTTGGCAGCGAGCTGGCTCAGGGCGCGGTTGTGGTCGAGGCGCAACATGGCAGTGAAGTTCTTTTTGGGCAGGCTCGGTGCAGACTTCATCGCGATATAAGCGTTGGTGTTGGCCGGATTTCCGACGACCAGCACGCGCACATCGCGCGAAGCGACCCGATCCAGAGCGCGGCCCTGGACGGTAAAGATGGCGCCATTGGCCTCGAGCAGATCCTTGCGCTCCATGCCCTTGCTGCGGGGCCGGGCGCCCACCAGTAGGGCGTAGTCGGCATCCCGAAACGCAACCTCGGGCGCATCGGTGATGACGACGCCAGCCAGAAGCGGAAACGCGCAATCCTCAAGCTCCATAACCACCCCTTTGACCGCGCCCAGGGCTGGCGTGATGTCGAGCAGCTGGAGGATGACGGGCTGATCCTTGCCAAGGAGGTCACCGTTGGCGATCCGAAATAGCAGCGAATAACCGATCTGACCGGCCGCGCCGGTGATGGCGACTCGTTTGGGGGATTTGCTCATGCATGCGCTCCTGGAGGGGAGTGGAATTGAAGGGACGCGTTAAAACGATAACGCTGGGCCGCCACTGTAGAACTGAGATGGACTTGTCTGCAAGGTCATCGCAATTCTGCGACCCGGTGTCGCAGAATCCAGCGCGCAGCCCCGCGTGGGCGTCGATTGCGAGGCTCCGCGCGGATTTGTCAGGGCAAAGACGTTGGCTGGTTGTGCACTTTCGGGGCAAAATAGGGTGTTTTTCCCTGCCGTTCCGAGGAGTCAATATGGCTGGTCTTGCCGCCAAGCGCCCCGTCTATCGGAACATTCACGTCACCCAGATCTTGGGCTATCGGCTACCCGTTGCGGGCATCGTGTCGATTTTGCACAGGATCAGCGGGGCGTTGATGTTCCTGATCGGGCTTCCCCTGATCCTATGGCTTTTCCAGGAGAGTCTGATTTCGGAGCTGGGGTTCGAGCGCTTTCGGACTGCAGTCGCTAATCCCCTGGTCAAGGTGGTGTTGCTCGGCATGATTTGGGCGTTTTGCCATCATCTGGTCGCTGGCGTGCGCTACCTCCTGCTGGACAACCATGTCGGACTCGAAAAAGAGGCGGCTGCGAATTCTGCGAAAGCAGTCATCGGGATCAGTCTCGCCTTGACGCTGGCGCTCGCTGGCGCTCTATTTGGCCTTTACTGAGCAAGGGACAGGTCCATGACAACTCAACGGATCGTGACCGGTGCCCACTACGGCATCGGCAGTTGGTTATTGCAACGTCTCTCAGCGGTCGTGATCGCGCTCTACACGGTGATCCTGATCATCGCGGTTTTCAGACTGCCCGAATTCAACTACGGCAACTGGGCCACGCTGTTCGCTCACCCCTTCATGAAAGTCGCGACCTTGCTGAGTGGCGCAGCCTTGCTCTATCACGCCTGGGTCGGCGTTCGGGACATTTTCATGGATTACATCAAGCCCACCGGAATCCGTCTCGTCTTGCAGGCAGGCACCGTTCTGCTGCTGGCCGGTTACGGATTTTGGCTGGCGATCATTCTTTGGAGGCTATGAACATGGCTGAAGTGTTAACCAAGCTCGCCAATGGCCTGCAGCGCCGCAAGTTCGATGTGGTGGTGGTCGGTGCGGGTGGTTCAGGCATGCGTTGCTCATTGCAGCTTGCCGAGGCGGGGCTGAATGTGGCGGTGCTGTCCAAGGTGTTTCCGACCCGTTCGCACACCGTGGCGGCTCAGGGCGGTATCGGTGCGTCGCTTGGCAACATGAGCGAGGACAACTGGTACTGGCACATGTTTGATACGGTCAAAGGGTCCGATTATCTCGGCGATCAGGACGCGATTGAATTCATGTGCCGGATGGCGCCCCAGGTCGTCTACGAACTCGAACATTTCGGGATGCCCTTTGATCGCAACCCGGATGGGACCATTTACCAGCGTCCATTTGGCGGTCATACCGCCAACTTTGGCGAGAAACCGGTCCAGCGTGCCTGCGCCGCAGCAGATCGAACGGGCCACGCCATGCTGCACACGCTCTATCAGCGCAATGTGCGGGCACGGACCCAGTTTTTCGTCGAGTGGATGGCTCTGGATCTGATCCGGGACGCTGACGGCGACGTGGTTGGTGTCGTCGCACTCGAGATGGAGACGGGTGAGGTCATGGTTCTCGAGGCGAAAACCACCGTTCTCGCGACCGGTGGTGCTGGCCGGATTTGGGCGGCTTCGACCAATGCGTTCATTAATACCGGTGACGGTATGGGGATGGCGGCGCGGGCGGGTATCCCCCTCGAGGATATGGAGTTCTGGCAGTTCCACCCCACGGGCGTTGCTGGTGCAGGAGTCCTGGTGACCGAAGGCGTCCGGGGCGAGGGCGGCATCTTGCTCAACAAGCACGGCGAGCGATTCATGGAGCGCTATGCGCCCACCCTCAAGGATCTGGCTCCGCGTGATTTTGTGTCCCGCTCGATGGACCAGGAAATTCAGGAAGGGCGTGGCTGCGGGCCGGACGGAGATTACGTCCTGCTGAAACTGGATCATCTCGGCGCCGAGACCATCATGAAGCGCCTGCCGAGTATCCGGGAAATCGCGATCAAATTTGCTAACGTCGATCCGATCAAGGATCCGATCCCTGTAGTACCGACCATCCATTACCAGATGGGTGGTATTCCGACCAATTATCACGGTCAGGTTGTCGTGCCGCGTGGGGATAATCCTTCTGCGGTGCTCCCTGGGCTTTATGCGATCGGCGAGTGCGCATGCGTCAGCGTTCATGGCGCGAATCGCCTGGGGACGAATTCCCTGCTGGATCTGCTGGTTTTTGGCCGATCGGCCGGGATGCACATCGTCGATCAGCACCTGGCCAACCAGCCCCATAAAGAAATTCCCAGGGATGCTGGGGATGCATCGCTTGCCCGCCTCGCCAAACTGGATGGCACCAGTTCTGGAGAAAACGTGCAGGAGGTCGCCAACGATATCCGTCGCACGATGCAGGCGCATTGCGGCGTTTTCCGGTCCTCAGAGCGGATGGCTCAGGGTGTCGAACGCATTCTCGAGTTGGCTGAGCGCTCACAACAGGTGCATCTGGGCGATAAGAGCCAGGTGTTCAATACGGCCCGCGTTGAAGCCCTGGAGTTGGATAATCTGGTTGAAACCGCCAAAGCAACAATGGTTTCTGCTGAAGCCCGCAAGGAAAGTCGCGGGGCGCATGCGCACCGCGATTTTTCGGAGCGCAATGACGTGCAGTGGATGAAACACTCCCTGTATTACACCGACGGCAACCGGTTGAGTTACAAGCCAGTCAATCTGAAGCCAATGAGCGTCGAGACCTTTGCGCCCAAGGCGCGCACCTTCTGATCAGGATTCGTTCGGGTGCAACAGGGCCTGAACGAAGGATCGTTTCTGTCTGAATGACTTGCTGGAGAGTTTGATGAGCACAGTGCCCGCTGCAAATCGCAAAGTGCGTTTTTCGATCTATCGGTACGATCCTGATCAGGATGCTCGGCCGACCATGCACGATCTTGAAGTGGAATTGCTGCCCACCGACAAGATGCTGCTCGATGCCCTGATGCGGATCAAGCAAACCGTCTTTCCGGGCCTTTCATTTCGACGTTCATGCCGGGAAGGGGTCTGCGGTTCAGACGCAATGAATATCAACGGCAAAAACGGACTCGCCTGCATCACCAATCTGCGGGATCTGAAGGAGCCGATCGTTCTCAAGCCGCTACCGGGGTTGCCGGTGATTCGCGATTTGATCGTGGATATGACGCAGTTTTTCAAACAGTATCATTCGATCAAGCCATTTCTCATCAACGAGGCACCGCCGCCCGAAAAGGAACGGTTGCAGTCGCCCGAAGAGCGCGATGAACTCAATGGGCTGTACGAGTGCATTCTGTGCGCGTGCTGCTCAACCAGTTGCCCCTCGTTCTGGTGGAATCCTGACAAATTTGTCGGCCCAGCAGGTCTGCTCCAGGCGTACCGGTTTCTCGCGGATAGCAGAGATCAGGCGACCAGTGAGCGTCTGGATAATCTCGAAGACCCCTATCGGCTGTTCCGCTGCCACACCATCATGAACTGTGTTGACGTTTGCCCCAAGGGTCTGAATCCGACCCGGGCAATCGGGAAGATCAAGGACTTGATGATTCGTCGTGCCGTCTGAAGCACTGGCCGCCGAAGCGGCTTCGCATCAGGCCGACCCCGTTCGTCGGCGGCGTTTGCGGTGGCGTTGCCGGCGCGGAATGCTTGAAAACGATCTGATCATGACCCGGTTTCTGGATCAACATGAGGCGAATTTGTCCGATTTGGACGTTCTGGCGGTGGATCGCCTGATGGATCTGTCCGACAATGCACTCCTGGACTTGATTCTGGGCCGTACCGACCTTTCCGATGAGTATGATCAGTCGTCTTTCAGGCGAGTGCTCGAGCAGCTGCGCGCGGCTTGATGCGTCGTGGCTTGGAGCAATTCGATCGTGGTCGAGAAAATGATGTTTAATTTGTCAGTGTTTAGAAATTCATGACAGGGAAGCCCGGAATGACAAACGAAGTCAAAGCCACGCTAACGTTCTCTGATGGTAGTCCGGGGGCAGAGTTTCCCGTCTACAGCGGAACGATTGGACCCGATGTGGTCGATATCCGGAAGCTCTATGCGCAGACGGGAAAATTCACCTTTGATCCGGGGTTCATGTCGACCGCGGCCTGTGAGTCTGCGATTACTTACATCGATGGTGATCGGGGTGAGCTGCTGTATCGAGGTTTCCCGATCGAAGAACTAGCGGTTCATTGCGATTATCTGGAAACCTGCTACCTGCTGCTGCATGGAGAGCTGCCGACGCCGGAACAAAAGACCCGCTTTGTTCACAGCGTCACCCATCACACGATGGTGCACGAGCAGATGACCCGGTTTTTTCAGGGTTTCCGTCGGGACGCGCATCCCATGGCGGTGCTGTGCGGATCGGTGGGCGCGATGTCGGCCTTCTACCATGACAGCCTGGATATTTATAATCTCGAGCACCGGTATATCAGCGCCATCCGCCTGATCGCAAAAATGCCGACGCTTGTCGCAATGGCATACAAATATTCAATCGGGCAACCCTTTGTCTACCCGCGCAATAATTTGCCGTACTCAGCAAATTTCATGCGGATGATGTTTGCAAATCCTTGCGAGGAGTATGAGGTCAATGATGTCCTTGTTCGGGCGCTGGACCGCATTCTGATTCTTCACGCGGACCATGAACAGAACGCCTCCACCAGCACGGTGCGGCTGGCGGGTTCCTCAGGAGCCAATCCCTTTGCCTGTATCGCGGCCGGGGTTGCGACGCTTTGGGGCCCCGCCCATGGGGGGGCGAACGAGGCCTGTCTGCTGATGCTCAACGAACTGCAGGCCGCAGGTGGTGCTGACAAGATCGGCGATTTTATTGCGAAGGTCAAAGACAAGCACTCTGGCGTCAAGCTGATGGGATTCGGGCATCGGGTCTACAAAAACTTCGATCCCCGGGCCAAGCTGATGCGGGAGACTTGTCACGAGGTTCTCAACGAACTTGGGCTGCAGGATGATCCACTCTTCAAGCTGGCGATGACGCTCGAGAAAGTCGCGCTTGAAGACGAATATTTTGTGTCCCGTAAGCTTTATCCGAACGTCGATTTTTATTCTGGAATTGTGCAGAAGGCGTTGGGAATCCCCACGGACCTGTTCACTTGTATTTTTGCTTTGGCGCGTACTGTGGGCTGGATTGCGAACTGGAATGAAATGATTTCGGATCCTGATCAGAAGATCGGGCGCCCGCGGCAGTTGTTCAAGGGCAATGTCCGGCGTCCTGTTCTTCCGATTGGCCAGCGTTGAGATTCGAATGTTGATGAGGTAGACCGTATGTTCATGAAAACGTTCCAGGCGAACTCCTATCTTTTCGGGGGTAATGCCCCCTACGTTGAAGAACTCTACGAGTCCTACCTGGACGATCCAACCTCGGTACCCGCAGGTTGGCGGGCGTATTTCGATCAGATGCAACTGGTCCCAGCGAGCGGTGCGAATCCTGGCGCGCGTGATGTAGCGCACGCGCCCGTGATCGAGTCGTTTGCCGAGCGAGCGCGCGAGGGCACTCTGCAGCCTCGCCAGATGGGCGGCGATGCGGCCACGGCCCGGCGCCAGGTCCATGTCCAGCAGCTGATTGCAGCCTACCGAACGCTGGGTTCGCGCTGGGCCGATCTTGATCCGCTCAAGCGTCAGGAGCGGCCGCGAATCCCGGAACTCGAAACGAGCTTCTACGATTTCACCGAAGGGGATCACGCCAACGTTTATTCGGCCGCGAATACGTTTTTTGGCTTTGATAACGCGACCTTACGCGACATCATGAATGCTCTGCGTGAGACCTATTGCGGGTCAATCGGCGCTGAGATCATGCATTTGAATGACCAGTCGCACCGCCGCTGGTTGCAGGAGCGGCTGGAGAGTTCCCGGGCCAAGCCGACATTCACCGCTGAAAAACGCTCGCGGATCCTTGAGCGATTGACGGCCGCGGAAGGTCTCGAGCGCTATCTGCACACGAAATATGTGGGTCAGAAGCGATTTTCCCTGGAAGGGGGCGAGAGTTTCATTCCAGCGATGGATGAACTTGTCCAGCGGGCTGGCGAGCAGGGCGTTCAGGAAATTGTGATTGGTTTGGCCCATCGCGGCCGCCTGAATGTGCTGGTCAACATCCTCGGCAAAATGCCGAAGGATCTCTTTTCCGAGTTCGAAGGCAAGCACGCCGACGATCTTCCCAGTGGGGACGTTAAATATCACCAGGGTTTTTCAAGCGATATCTCCACCCCGGGCGGTCCGGTACACCTTTCCCTGTCCTTCAATCCGAGCCACCTCGAGATCGTGAATCCTGTGGTGGAAGGTTCGGTCCGGGCGCGTCAGGATCGCCGCGGCGACACTCATGGACAGCAGGCACTCGCCATCCTGGTCCACGGCGACGCTGCGTTTGCCGGGCAAGGGGTTGTGATGGAGACCCTGAACCTGGCACAGACCCGTTATTACGGGACTGGCGGTACGGTCCATATCGTTATCAATAACCAGATCGGTTTCACGACGAGCGATCCGAGAGATTCTCGTTCGACGCTCTACTGCACCGATGTGGTCAAAATGATCGAGGCCCCGGTCCTGCATGTGAACGGGGATGATCCGGATGCCGTGGTCTTTGCCACCCAGATTGCGCTGGACTACCGGATGAAATTCGGTAAGGACATCGTGGTCGACATCATCTGCTTCCGAAAGCTCGGCCACAACGAGCAGGACACACCAGCGGTCACTCAGCCTCTGATGTACAAGAAAATCGCCCAGCACCCCGGTACCCGGAAGCTCTATGCAGACAAATTGCATGCGCAGGGCGTGATCGATTCTGGGTTCGCCGATCGAATGCTGACGGACTTGCGCGCCGCATTTGATCAGGGCCGTCATACCTTTGACCCAGTACTTTCAAATTACAAAGGCAAGTTCGGTGTCGATTGGGAGCCGTTCCTGCATCGGAACTGGACAGATAAAGCGGACACCGCGGTACCACTGGCGGAGATTCACCGATTGGCGGACCGCATCACTGCGATTCCGGATGATCTAAAGCTTCACCCTCTGGTCGAGAAGGTGATCGCGGATCGTCGAGCCATGGGCCGCGGCGATCAGGCGCTGGATTGGGGGATGGGTGAACATTTGGCATTCGCTTCGCTCGTCTCTGGGGGCTTTGGCGTTCGTCTGTCCGGACAGGATTGCGGACGGGGTACCTTTACCCATCGCCACTCGGTTCTTCATGACCAAAATCGTGAAAAATGGGACGCTGGCAGCTATATCCCGCTCCAGCACATCACGCCCAAGCAGGGCACGTTCACCGTGATCGACTCGGTTTTGTCGGAAGAGGCCGTTCTCGGATTCGAGTATGGCTATGCGACCGCAGAACCCAACACACTGGTGATCTGGGAGGCTCAGTTCGGCGATTTTGCCAATGGCGCCCAAGTGGTGATTGATCAGTTCATTGCGTCCGGCGAAACCAAATGGGGCCGCGCCTGTGGGTTGACGATGTTGCTCCCGCACGGCTTTGAAGGGCAGGGTCCAGAGCATTCGTCGGCCAGGCTCGAGCGGTTTCTGCAGTTGTGTGCCGAAAACAATATGCAGGTGTGCCAGCCATCGACACCCGCACAGATTTTCCATTTGCTGCGTCGCCAGATGATCCGGCAGTTGCGCAAGCCGCTGGTGGTCATGACACCGAAATCCCTGTTACGGAACAAGGAGGCCGTGTCTGCGTTGTCCGAACTGGCACGTGGAGAATTCCATACTGTCCTCTCTGACCCGGGGCCCGGGCTCGACGCAGCCAACGTTCGCAAGATTGTGTTCAGCACGGGCAAGGTTTACTACGACCTTCTGCTTGCGCGCCGGGAGCGTGAGCTCGCCGATGTTGCCCTGGTTCGGATCGAGCAGCTCTATCCATTTCCGGAAGCAGCGCTTGCGAAAGAGCTGCGCAAATTCCCGAATGCCACCAAGATTGTCTGGTGTCAGGATGAGCCGCAAAATCAGGGGGCCTGGACTTTCATTCAGCCTTATCTGCTGGCGGCGCTCGGGTCTGAACAGCACCTCACGTACGCGGGCCGGCCGGCGGCCGCCTCGCCGGCGGTCGGTTATTACGATAAGCATTATGCGCAACAGTCGGCTCTTCTGAATGCCGCGTTGGGCGACACGGCTGGCAAACCGACCGCGGGGAAATCGAGGGCGAGAAAAGCCTCTTGAGCTGCCTTTCGAGCAGACCAGTGATGTTGAATAATTTTCGCAGGGTAAATGAATAAAAATGGCATTGATTGAAGTTATCGTTCCGCAATTGTCGGAATCTGTTGCGGAAGCAACCCTGCTGAACTGGCACAAAAAGGTCGGCGAAGCAGTGGCTCGGGATGAGAATCTGATCGACATTGAAACCGACAAAGTGGTTCTTGAGCTGCCCGCGCCGGCTGCCGGGGTTCTGGTTGAAGTACTCAAAGGGGATGGGGGTACGGTCGTCGCCGGCGAGCTGATTGGCCGCATCGATACCGAAGGCAAGGCCGCGTCGGC
>JBBAOE010000010.1:15488-99625 GCA_040401595.1 Burkholderiaceae bacterium | reverse complement strand
GGTATTGCCATGCCCGCCGCAGCGAAACTGTTGGCGGAAAGCGGTCTGACGACTCAGTCGGTCAGCGGCAGTGGGCGAGATGGGCGGGTGACCAAGGGTGATGTGTTGTCGGCCCTGGCGCAGCCGCCAGTTGCCGCCCCCAGCGTCATGCCTTCGGCAGCCGCGATCCCCACAGGTATTCCGGGCTCCAGTCTGCCCGAGGTCCGCGCCGCGCTCGATTCATCCAAACTGCTGGAAGGGCGCCCAGAACAACGGGTTCCGATGTCGCGCTTGCGGGCCCGGATTGCCGAGCGCCTGCTCCAGTCGCAGGCGACCAATGCCATTTTGACGACCTTCAATGAAGTCAATATGCAGCCGGTGATGGACCTGCGCAAAAAATATCTCGAGCGATTTGAGAAGGAGCATGGAGTCCGTCTGGGATTCATGAGTTTTTTCGTGAAGGCTGCGGTTGCGGCGCTAAAGAAATATCCCATTCTGAACGCCTCCGTCGATGGTAGCGACATCGTCTATCACGGGTATTTCGACATCGGTATTGCCGTGGGTTCCCCGCGGGGTCTCGTGGTTCCGATTATTCGCGGGGCCGACCAACTGAGTTTTGCCCAGATTGAGAAGACGATCGCTGAATATGGCAAACGGGCCGGCGAAGGAAAGCTCGGCATCGAAGAAATGACTGGCGGGACCTTTTCGATCAGTAATGGCGGAGTGTTCGGTTCGATGCTATCGACTCCGATCATCAACCCGCCGCAGGCTGCGATTCTTGGCGTCCACGCGACAAAGGATCGGGCTGTGGTCGAAAACGGTCAGGTCGTGGTTCGTCCGATCAATTATCTGGCGATGTCCTACGACCACCGAATCATCGATGGGCGCGAAGCCGTTTTGGGTCTGGTTGCAATGAAAGAAGCGCTGGAAGATCCCGCCCGCCTGCTGCTCGACCTGTAATTCTGTAGTTCTTCTTGAACTGTTTCTGTTTCGGCGCTACGGAGTCAGCACGATGTCTCAAGTATTCGATGTCCTGGTGATCGGGGCGGGTCCCGCGGGCTATATCGCTTCGATCCGCGCGGCCCAGCTCGGTTTCAACGTGGCCTGTATCGAGAAGTGGCGGGCGCCCAATGGCGAGCTTGCCCTCGGCGGGACCTGTCTGAACGTCGGCTGTATTCCATCAAAAGCCTTGCTGGCCTCCAGCGAGACGTTTGAAGACATTCAGGAGCACTCCGGCGCACATGGCATCTCGGTCAAGGATGCCAGGATCGATATTGCCAAGATGCTGGCACGCAAGGATTCGATCGTCAGCAAGATGACCAAGGGAATCGAGTTTTTGTTTCGAAAGAATAAAATCACCTGGCTTAAAGGACACGGTAAATTCGTGTCTGCCGACGACGGTTCCTATCGCGTCGAGGTGGTGGGCGAATCGGGTTCGGAACTGGTCGAAGCCCGTCACGTCATCATTGCCACAGGTTCCAAAGCGCGTCATTTACCGGGAATCACGGTCGATCAACACCTGATCAGCGATAACGAGGGCGCTCTGAACTTCGATTCTGTGCCACCTCGACTCGGGGTGATTGGTGCGGGGGTCATCGGACTCGAGCTTGGATCGGTCTGGAGACGTCTGGGTTCGGATGTCACCCTTCTGGAGGGCGCCTCGAGCTTTTTGGGTGCGTGCGACGAGTCCGTCTCCAAGGAAGCCTTCAAGTTGTTTACGCGCCAGGGGCTCAAGTTTTCGCTGGGCGTCCAGATTGGTGAAGTCAAGACGCAGACCAAGGGTAAAAAATCTGCCGTCGAGGTTCACTACGTCGACGCTGCGGGCGCTGCCCAGGTGCTGGAATGTGACCGCCTGATCGTCTCGGTCGGCCGGGTCCCCAACACCGATGGTCTGGCGCTTGATGCAGTTGGTCTGGCAACGGACGAGCGGGGATTTATCCCGGTCGATCAACATTGCCAGACACGTCTGCCGGGGGTCTATGCGATTGGTGATGTCGTACGCGGCCCCATGCTGGCGCACAAAGGTGAGGATGAAGGGGTATTGGTGGCGGAATGCATCGCCGGGCAGAAACCGCACATCGATTACAACTGTATCCCCTGGGTGATCTACACCAGCCCGGAGATTGCCTGGGTTGGGCAGAATGAGCAGCAGCTCAAAGCGGCAGGACGGGACTACCGTACGGGCCAGTTTCCGTTCATGGCGAACGGCCGGGCATTGGGAATGAACTGCCCGGATGGATTCGTCAAAGTGCTGGCCGATGCGAAAACCGATGAAATCCTTGGCGTGCACATTATTTCAGCGGGTGCATCGGATCTCATTGCAGAAGCGGCTGTTGCGATGGAATTCAAAGCCAGCTCAGAAGATATTGCTCGCGTCAGCCATCCACACCCCTCACTGTCCGAGGTGATGCGCGAAGCAGCACTCGCAACAGACAAGCGTGCCCTGAACATGTGATGTGGATGCGATTTGAACCCGGGAAGAGTCTATGACTCTGACCCGCGCGTATCAAGAGCAACTCCTCGCACACGGCTACCATGGGGATTTGGCTCAGGAAGCCGCAGTGGCACGCTTGCAGCGTTTTGAAGACGAATTGATCGCCTTTAAGAATGCGCGTTCGAACCGGCTGATGCGCTTGATCCAGGCGCCTGTCGTTCCCCGAGGCGTCTGGATGTGGGGAGGCGTTGGTCGGGGAAAAAGCTTCCTGATGGACTGTTTTTACGGTTCAGTGCCGTTTCGGCGCAAGACCCGGGTCCATTTTCACGAGTTCATGCGGTCCGTGCATGCCGAGTTGGGTCAGCTGAAGGGCCGCCAGGATCCACTCGATGCCGTCGGTAGTTCGATCGCAAAGAAATATCGTCTGATCTGTTTCGATGAATTTCATGTCTCTGATATCGCGGACGCCATGATTCTCGAACGCCTGCTGCGTGCCCTCTTCAATCATGGCGTCACGTTTGTCATGACTTCAAATTACGCACCGGCTTCCCTGTATCCCGATGGACTGCATCGCGATCGGATCCTGCCTGCGATCGCGCTGCTGGAAACGCACCTTGACGTGATCAGTGTGGACGCTGGCACGGACTATCGCCGTCGGGAGCTGGAACAGCTCGAGGTGTTTCTGGTGTTGGACGACCCGGTCGAGTCAACCCGTCGCTTGAACGCCGTGTTTGATCAGCTGGCGACGGGCGACGATCAATCGCCACTGGTGGAGCTTGGGCATCGACCCCTTCGCGCACGGCGGCTGGCCGAAGGGGTTGTCTGGTTTGACTTCAGTGAGCTCTGTGGTTCTCCTCGTTCACAGAACGACTATCTCGAGCTGGCCGATCGTTGCCATACGGTGTTGCTCTCGGATGTTCCGCAGATGGGTCCGGCCCAGCACTCCGAAGCCCGACGATTCACTTGGCTGGTCGATGTCCTTTACGATTTGCGAGTGAAGTTGGTCATCAGTGCCGCGGTCGAACCGGAGCGACTCTATCCGCAGGGGCGGATGGCCAATGAGTTTGCCCGGACACTGAGCCGGTTGATCGAGATGCAGAGCCGCGACTATGTGGACTCTGCGCGCCGGGTGACCTCGGATTGGAGTCCAGCACCGAAGAGCGACAGTTCTCTTGCGAACAATTAAATCCGTTCAACTGTCGAACAAGGATTGCCGGGTCTGACCCGCTGACACTATGATGGATGGGTGCCTAACCGAGCTGAAACCACCCAATCGCGGATCGCCGAACTGATGGTCGAGCACCGCGATCTTGATCTCGTCATCGAAACGCTGTCGGAACAACCGATGCGTGACGAGGTGCAGTTGCGTCGATTGAAAAAACGAAAACTGCAGATCAAGGACACCATCTCTCTACTTCAGATTCAGTTGACGCCGGATATTCCTGCGTGAGCCCTCCACCGCTCGGGGATCCGGTTACGCCAGATGCCCTGGCGCAACAGGTCGAAGATGCCCTCGGCGCCGCCAGCGCGCTGGCCGCGGGCTCGGCCTGGCGGGACCGACCGAATCAGCGTGCGATGGCAGGTGCGATCGCACAGGCGATCTCTGAACAGTCAATCCTGGTCGCGGAGGCCGGGACTGGGATCGGAAAGACCTTTGCCTATCTCGTGCCTGCGCTGTTGGCGGGTGGCAAGGTCATTATTTCAACTGGAACGAAGACGCTGCAGGACCAGTTGTTTGCGCGTGACTTACCCAGGGTCGTTGCTGCGCTCGGGGTGAACGTGCGATGTGCCCTGCTGAAGGGTCGAGCCAATTATGTTTGCCGGCATCATCTCCAACGTAACCTGGAGGATGGGCGCTTTACCCGGCCCGTCGACATCAGTCGTCTGCACCAGATTGATCGGTTTTCAAGGATTTCCTCTACAGGAGACCGATCCGACTGCGCCCAGGTCAGTGACGACGACCCGGTCTGGTCGCTGGCCACCTCAACCCGAGAGAACTGTCTGGGTCAGGAATGTGCCGACTGGAATCAGTGTTTTGTCGTTCAGGCCCGGCGCACGGCGCAATCGGCCGATGTCGTCGTCGTCAATCACCATTTGTTCAGCGCCGATCTGAGTTTGCGCGATACCGGGATTGCCGAACTCTTACCCACCGCCCAAACGCTGATTTTCGATGAAGCCCATCAACTGCCGGACACGTTGGTGACGTTTCTGGGTGAGGCGAGTGGCACTCGAGCATTGACCGACCTCGTCCGGGATGCGCTTCATATCGCGCTTACGGAAGCACCTGACCAGGCGCGTTGGAATGAGATCTGCGCAGAAATGGATCAGCGCGTGCGTTTGGCTCGGGCGCAGTGGCCTGTCGCCAGTCCGCGTGCGCCTGCCCATCACCTGCTCGAGCACCCGGCATTTGCCCAGTCCTTGCAGTCGGTGACTCAGGCATTGGAGGCGTTGACCCTCGCACTGGAGGCTGGGTGCGAGCGTGGTCCAGGCATGGCACGAATCGCAGAACGGGCGCGCGCGGTCTATTCGCGCTGGTCAGGCTGGTTCAGCGCGGCTCAGCCCGAGGCCGCACGCGAATCTGAACAGTCCGTTGCCTGGGCTGAGGTGCATCTGGCCTCGCTGACCCTGCACCGCACGCCCTTGTCGGTTGCTGAGCCGTTTTCGCGCTATCGCGAAGGGCCGGCGCGCGCATGGATCTTTGTGTCGGCAACCTTGGCAGTGGGTTCCGACTTCAGCCACTTCATTCGGATTCTCGGTCTCGAAGCGTCGCGTCAGGTCTGTTTCCCCAGCCCCTTCGATTACGCCGCCCAAGGTCTGTTGTACGTGCCGCAGAACCTCCCGGCACCTTCCGATCCGGGTTTCTCTCTGGCCTGGATGACGGCATGCTGGCCCCTGATCGAGGTGAACGTTGGCCGATGTTTTGTGCTGTGCACGACATTGCGCGCGGTCAAGATCGTGGCGGCCTGGTTACGGGAGCGACTTGAGCCGCCATTGACACTGCTGGTCCAGGGGGAGGGGAGTCGTACCGAGTTGCTCGAGCGGTATCGCGAGGCAAGCGCCCCCATCCTTGTCGGTGCAGCCAGTTTTTGGGAAGGGGTCGATGTGGTTGGGGACGCGTTGTCCTTACTCTTGATTGACAAGTTGCCATTTGCGCCGCCGGATGATCCCGTGCTCGAGGCCCGATCGGAGGCACTTCGGCGTCAGGGCGGGGATCCGTTTCGTACGATCCAGCTACCGGCTGCCAGCCTTGCCTTGAAGCAGGGGGCGGGTCGTCTGATCCGCAGCGAACGCGATCGGGGGGTGCTGGTGATCGGAGATGCGCGTCTGCTCAACCGGGGCTATGGTCGAACCCTGATGGCGAGTCTTCCGCCGTTTACCCTGACGAGGCAGCGTCAGGTTGCTGAAGCGTTCCTGGCTGGAACCGAGACAGCGCTCACCAGAACGCCCATTGGGTCCATTTCGTCCTGACCTCGTCATTCATGACGGTTTCGACTTTTCGACTTCCAGGGAAATTCTGGTTCAGGATCCGCTTGGCGTCATCGCGCAAATCGGTCAGACCCAATCGATCGTAGGCCAGAATCATCATCGCGAGGGCGTCTTCCACCGCCTGCGCCTGGGGATACTGGCGAACAACGCCCTGGGCGCGGTTGGCGGCGGCCAGGAAAGCACCACGGCGCAAATAATACCGCGCGATATGGATGTCGCCGGCGGCCATCTGGTTGATTAGCCAGGACAATCGCAGGCGCGAATCGGCAGCGTATCGGCTGTTGGGAAACCGTTCAATCAATTGGCGCAGCGAATCGAACGCGTCGCGAAAAGCCTTCTGATCCCGCTCGGAGAGATCCTGACCACCGATGCTTGTGAAGAGGCCCTGGTTCTCGTTGAAGTTGACGAGCCCTTTGAGGTAGAGCGCGTAATCGGTCGCCGTGTGGTCGGGGTATAGACGTAGAAAGCGATCGATCGCGGCAAGCGACAATGTGGGGTCGTTGTCTCGGTAGTGTGCGTAGGCGGTATCGAGTTGAGCCTGTTGCGAATGGCGGCTGAACGGATAGCGGGATTCCAGTTTTTCGTAGAGCTTGACCGCAGCGACATTGTTGCCTGAGTCCAATTCCGAGCGCGCCTCAGCATATAATTTTTCAACGGTCCAGTCTGCCGTTGGATCCTTGGACGGATTGAACGATCCGCAGCCGCCGAGACTAAACACGCACAAGGCGGCCACGAGCAGCGCGACCCCATGATTTTTCCGAATATTCGCGCTACCAGGCCAGCGAAATGAGAGGCTGCAAGCCGCTTGATTCATGATGAGTCGTCGATCCCACGAGAGCACGTCAGGGCCGCAGGACGATGTGTCCACCGCGGGGTTGTCGGATTATATCCAGCCCTTGGGCGAAGACCCGGAAAGCGCCGAGATCCGGCTGGTGGCGGCGCGCGAACATAGCGGTTTGCGGCTTGACCGGTTCGTCGCACTTTGCCTGCCGGAAGTCTCCCGATCCCGCATTCAGCAGTGGATTGCGCTCGGGGCGATTGAAGTCGAAGGAGCAGCGCGGACCGCAAAACATCGGTTGATCGGTCTGGAGACGGTGACCGTCAGGCCCCAGCCGCGTGCGGCCGAAACTGCATTCGCGCCGGATCCGGTGCCCCTGGACATTGTTCATGCGGATCCCTGGTTAATCGTTCTCGACAAGCCACCGGGGCTGGTGACCCATCCGGCGGCTGGAAATTGGCGAGGCACCTTGATGAATGGATTGTTGCACCATTGGCCCGATCAGGCGGTGCTGCCCCGAGCCGGCATTGTTCACCGACTGGACAAGGATACGAGCGGGCTCTTGGTCGTTGCCCGCAGCGAGCTGGCGATTTCGCGCCTGGTGTCGCAGCTGGCAGACCGAACCATGTCGCGGCGTTATGTGGCGCTGGTCGACGGCGAGCCACCCGAACAGGGCAAGGTGGATGCCCCGATCGGGCGGGATCCCCAATCGCCGATCCGGATGGCCGTTTTAGAGCCGAACAGAGGGCGTGAGGCTGTCACTTATTTTAAGACGATCCGGCGCGGGCGCCAGTTCAATGGCAGGCCAGCAGCGCTGGTCTTGTGTACGCTTCAAACCGGGCGCACCCATCAAATCCGGGTACACCTGCAGCACCTCGGGTTCCCCTTGATCGGCGATCCGGTGTACGGCCGTCGCGGGGATACGCCCGGTCTCGGCCGGCAGGCACTTCATGCGTGGCGCCTGGGTCTGCGACATCCGCTTGATGGGCGCTCTGTCGCCTGGACGGCTCCCATCCCGGCGGATTTGGGCGCCTTGCTTGAACATTGCAAGATCGACCCGGCGTTTGGGTCGGAGTTTGGTTCGGAGTTTGACGCTTGAATTTCTTACGACCGCCGCATCCACTCGGTCAGGGTGTTTCGGGCTTTTTTACGACCCGTCATGGCGGCGTGAGCACGGGCGCTTTCGGCCTCGATGGTGGCGCGCCAGGCGGTTTGAATCTCGCAGATCATGTCGGAGACGACCCGTCGGCGGTTCAGACAAATCGCGCACGCCTGCGTGCTGCGTTGCCAGCCGATCCGGTCTGGCTGGCCCAAGTTCATGGGGCCGTCGTGCATGAAGTTGATCGATCTGTGTCGCGGGTCGGCGATCGGAGGGGTGTGACTCCCGAGGCGGATGGTGTCGTAACCGATCGTCCGGGCTCGGTCCTGGCGATCCTGACGGCCGATTGCCTTCCTGTTCTGCTTGCGGATGCAGAGGGGCGTGTCATCGGTGCAGCCCATGCGGGCTGGCGGGGGCTGGCGGCTGGAATTCTGGAGGAGACGGTCGCCGCGATGTTGAGACGATGTTCGCAGGCCAGCCTGCGCGCCTGGATCGGTCCCGCGATTCACCAGAACCGATATGAGGTGGGCGATGACGTGCGATCAGCGATCCTGGGATCGGGCGCTTCCGGGGGGAATTCGACCTTGTTTGCGCAGACCTTCCAGCCGTCCAGGGTTCCTGGAAGATGGTTGTTTGACCTGCCGGGCATGGCGACCTCGAGACTCGAACGCCTTGGGGTGACGGTGTTGCCCTATCCAACGCCTTGTACCGCGGCCAACCCGAATCAGTTCTGGTCTTTTCGCCGGGACCGTTCAGGTGGGAGAACGGCCGGTTGTATCTGGCTCGAGCAGGTTTGAATCGGATTTGACGGTTGCTGCCTGCGGCTTCCACAATGCGTCAAGTCATGGAACAGTAGGGGGAAAAAATGCCACGCGCCAAGCGTACGGAAGCACTCGAGACGACGGCTGCAGGCAAACCGCGGCGTCAATCCCGGGCACGGGCCTCAGGGTCGACACCGGAATCAGCCCAGATCGCTCCTGATCCAGCGGAGAGGGTTGCCAAACAAGCGCTGCATGCAGCCAGCGTTGATCGCGACGCTGAAACGGAGCAGCACGCTGTCGAGTCGACGCAGGACGCGCCGTTTGATCCGACCTTTGGCTTTGCAGCGATCATGCCGCAAGCCATGGCGCAAATGAACGAGGCCATCTCGCGTATGCCGGGAATGGACTGGATCAGCCGATTGCAGGGTAAGCCCCCGGCTGCATTGCGGATCGATCAGACCCGACTGATGGCATTGCAGGCGGAGTACACGCAGAGGACTCAGCAGTTGTTAACGCTGGCCGCCAGTGGTGATGCGCCTGAGTTGAAGGATCGTCGATTCAGTGATGAATCCTGGCACGAGCAGAATCAACCCTGGGGCTGGGCAGCAGCGCTGTACCTAGTGAATTCCGAGTTTTTACGCCGCACCGCCGAGTTGCTTGAGGGCGATCCGAAGACGGTGGACAGGGTTTGCTTCGCGGTTGGCCAGTGGTGTGATGCGCTGGCACCATCGAATTTTCTGGCGACCAACCCGGAGGCCCAGCGGCGTCTGGTGGAAAGCAAAGGCGAGAGCCTGCGCCATGGCATCGACAATCTCCTGAGCGATCTTCAGAAGGGTCGCATTTCGATGACCGATGAGGAGGCCTTTGAGGTCGGTCGCAATGTGGCCACCAGCGAGGGCGCGGTCGTCTTTGAAAACGCGTTGTTTCAACTGATTCAATACAAAGCCAGCACCCCGCAGGTGGGGAGCCGTCCCCTGCTGATGGTCCCGCCCTGTATCAACAAATACTACGTTCTCGATCTGCAGCCGGACAATTCGCTGGTGGCCTTTGCCGTTTCGCGCGGACATACGGTGTTCATGATTTCCTGGTGTAACCCCGGACAAGAACAGGCACAGCTCACTTGGGATGACTATCTCTCGCAAGGCATTCTGGAGGCGATCCGGGTCACGCGCGAAATTGCCGGGGTTGATCAGATCAACGCCTTGGGTTTTTGCGTTGGCGGTACCTTGCTGGCGAGCGGTCTTGCGGTACTTGCGGCTCGCGGTGAGCATCCCGTTGCCGCAATCACACTCATGAGTACCTTTCTCGATTTTGGAGATCCCGGGACGCTTGGCATCTTTATCGACGAGACGGTAGTCTCATTGCGAGAGCAACAGATCGGTCAGGGCGGGTTGATGACTGGGCGTGATCTCTCCACCACCTTTTCGTTCTTGCGTCCGAACGACCTGGTCTGGAATTACGTCGTCGGCAACTATCTGAAAGGGGAAGAACCGCCGGCGTTTGACCTGCTCTACTGGAATGGCGACACGACGAATCTGCCGGGTCCGATGTACGTCTATTACCTGCGCCACATGTACCTGCGCAACGAACTCTGCAAACCAGGCGTTCTGGAATTCCTCGGTCAGTCGATTGATCTTGGTACCCTGGAGATGCCAGCGTATGTCTTCGCGGCCCGTGAGGATCATATCGTTCCCTGGAACTCGGCCTACGGCAGCACGCAGATTCTCGGGGGAGATATCCGCTTCGTGTTGGGTGCCAGCGGACATATCGCCGGGGCCATCAATCCCGCCTCGAAGAACAAGCGCAGCTACTGGACTGGCGAAGTGGAGAGCGCGGTCGCTGACGATTATCCGCTGGACACCTCAGAGTGGCTGCGGGGGGCTCATGAGAATTCCGGGAGCTGGTGGAATGATTGGGCATCGTGGGCAGCGTCGTACTTGGGGCCGATGCGGGCCCCGCGTGGACTCGGTTCGCGGGCCTACCCAGTGATCGAAGCCGCACCCGGCCGCTACGTACGCAAACAGGCAGAGGCTTGAACGCCACGCCGAACAGTCGTGAATTTTTTTTGATTGATTTTGAATGGGAGAATTCATCAAATGACCATGCATCAAGCCGTGATCGTTTCGGCCGTCAGGACGGCGATCGGTAAATTTGGCGGATCGCTGGCCTCGGTGGCAGCACCGGAGCTGGGGGCCATCGTGATTCGCGCCGCGTTGGAGCGGGCGCATCTGGAAGCGTCACAGATCGATGAAGTGATTTTCGGCCAGGTGCTGACCGCCGGCAGTGGGCAAAACCCGGCGCGGCAGGCGGCATTGAAAGCGGGACTCCCGCATGGCGTTTCGGCCATGACCATCAACAAGGTCTGCGGCAGTGGTCTGAAAGCGGTCATGCTGGCAGCCCAGGCGGTGATGACCGGAGCAGCGGAAATCGTCGTCGCCGGCGGACAGGAAAACATGAGTGCGAGCCCTCATGTACTTCTTGGATCACGGGATGGACATCGGATGGGTGATGCCAAGTTGGTCGACACCATGATCACCGACGGGTTGTGGGATGTGTTCAACCAGTACCACATGGGGATCACCGCTGAAAACGTGGCCCAGGCCCATGGCATCGACCGTCAGCATCAGGATGCCTTTGCCGCCGAATCCCAGCGCAAGGCAGAGGCGGCGCAGTTAGCGGGCAGGTTCGACGACGAAATTGTGTCTGTCCCCATTGCACAGCGTAAAGGTCCGCCGGTTGAATTCCGATCCGATGAGTACATCAAGGCCGGGACGACGGCAGAGTCCATCAGCGGTCTGAAACCAGCTTTCAAGAAGGACGGAACAGTGACCGCCGCCAATGCGTCCGGCATCAATGATGGTGCGGCTGCGCTGATTGTGATGTCGGCGGAGCGCGCGCGCGCGCTGGGTTTGCAGCCGCTGGCCAAGATCCAGGCGTTTGCATCCGCTGGCGTCGACCCTGCCATGATGGGGATTGGTCCGGTTCCGGCCAGCCGCCGTTGTCTCGAGCGGGCAGGCTGGTCCCCCCAGGACCTCGACCTGATGGAAATCAACGAAGCGTTTGCTGCGCAGGCTTGCGCCGTGAACGCGGAAATGGGTTGGGATGTGTCGAAGATCAATGTGAACGGCGGCGCGATTGCACTGGGGCATCCGATTGGTGCATCCGGAGCCCGAATTCTGGTCACCTTGCTCCATGAAATGAAGCGCCGGGATGCCCATCGTGGACTCGCATCCCTGTGTATCGGCGGCGGTATGGGAGTTGCTCTGGCAGTAGACCGTACTTAAGCGGCGCAAGGGATTGCGCCGGCTGATCCAGAGCGGCGGAAGCGTTCAATAACAGGACTCCATTTCGGGGCCTGAACAGGAGGAGACAGGACATGAGTGAAAAGAAATTGGCCTACATCACAGGCGGTATGGGTGGAATCGGGACGGCGATCTGCCGCAAACTGCATGACGAGGGCTATACCGTCGTCGCCGGCTGTGGACCTTCCAGGGACCACGCCCGGTGGCTTGCTGAACAGGCGGCGGATGGCTATACCTTTCATGCTTCGGTTGGCAATGTGGGCAACTGGGATTCCACCAAGGCTGCGTTCGATCTGGTGCGGGAGCAGTTTGGCAATCCCGATATTTTGGTGAACAACGCCGGGATTACTCGTGACGGCGTCTTCCGGAAAATGTCCGCCGATGATTGGAGGGCCGTGATCGATACCAACCTCAATTCACTCTTTTATGTAACCAAGCAGGTCGTTGAGGGGATGGTTGAGAAGGGCTGGGGCCGGGTCATCAACATCTCGTCAATCAATGGCCAGCGGGGTCAATTCGGCCAGGTGAACTACTCTGCGGCCAAAGCCGGTATATATGGCTTCACGATGGCGTTGGCCCAAGAAGTGGCGTCCAAAGGCGTGACCGTCAACGTCGTGTCGCCGGGTTACATCGCTACCGACATGGTCAAGGCGATGAAACAGGAAGCGTTGGACAAGATCACCGGGATGATTCCGGTCAAGCGACTCGGAACGCCCGAGGAAATTGCTTCTATGGTGGCTTGGATCGCTTCGAATGATGCTGGTTTCGCCACGGGCGCAGATTTCTCTGTGAATGGCGGCTTGCATATGGGGTAAAGGTCCCGCGCAGGGATCGAACGCATGGGATAATCGGGGCACCGATCCGAGGAGCGATGCCCCGTGCGTCTCATCAAAAAATATCCGAATCGCCGTCTCTATGACACCCAGACCAGCGCGTATATCACGCTGGTTGACGTCAAGGAAATGGTGTTGGCGCACGACGAATTCCAAGTCGTTGATGCGAAGACTGGTGACGACCTCACCCGCAGCATCCTGCTTCAGATCATTCTAGAAGAGGAGGCCAGCGGACAGCCGCTGTTCTCATCCTCCATGCTGTCGCAGATGATCCGGTTCTACGGCAACACGATGCAGTCGATGATGGGTTCCTATCTGGAAAAAAACCTCCAGGCCTTCGTCGAAATCCAGGGACGGATTCAGGAACAGTCAAGGCAGCTCTACGATGCCAAGGGCATGCCAAGCGCCGAACTCTGGACCCAGTTCATGAGCCTTCAGGCTCCCATGGTGCAGTCGATGATGTCCAATTACGTGGATCAATCGAAAAACCTGTTCGTCCAGATGCAGGAACAGATGCAGCAGAACGCGCGATCGATGTTCACCGGGTTTCCGTTTCCCGGGGCACCTGGCAACGGCGAGCCGAAATAGACCCATGGCGAGTCCTTCGAGGGTGGGTTTCGTTTCCCTGGGTTGTCCGAAAGCGCTGGTCGACAGTGAACTGATCCTGACCCGATTGCGTTCGGACGGGTACGAGATCGCACCCAACTATCGAGATTCGGATCTTGTCGTGGTCAATACCTGCGGCTTCATTGATGATGCGGTGCGCGAGAGTCTCGATGCGATCGGCGAAGCACTGGCCGAAAATGGTCGGGTCATTGTGACGGGTTGTCTGGGCGCGAAGACCGGGGAGGACGGCACCAATTGGGTCACGCAGGTTCATCCCAAGGTCCTGGCCGTGACGGGACCGCATGCGACTGCCGAGGTCATTTCGCAGATCCACCGCCATCTGCCGCAGGCGATGATCGACCATCCGATTCAGAGGCGCAGTCCGATCTTGCGGGCGACCGAACCCCTTGACGCGGACTTTGATCCCGGGGTCAAGCTGACCCCCCCGCACTATGCCTACCTCAAGATCAGCGAGGGTTGTAACCACCGCTGCACGTTTTGCATCATCCCTTCGATGCGGGGCGATCTGGTCAGTCGCCCCATCAGTGAGGTGGTTCGAGAGGCGCGGGCTCTATTCAAGCGTGGCGTGCGCGAACTGTTGGTGATTTCGCAGGACACGTCGGCTTACGGTGTTGATCTTCAGTATCGAACGGATTTTGTCGATGGGCGGCCCGTGCGGACCCGGTTTGCCGACCTGGCTGAGGCACTTGGACGGGTGGCGTCGGAGTTCGGCACCTGGGTGCGCTTTCACTATGTCTACCCGTATCCGCACGTGGACGAGGTGGTCGCGATCATGGCGGACAGCCGGTACTCCGATCATCTTGTGCCGTACCTGGACGTACCGTTCCAGCATGCACATCCCGATGTGTTGCGGCGCATGAAACGGCCGGCCAATGGTGAACGCAATCTCGAGCGCATTCAGGCCTGGCGGTCTCTGCTGCCAAATCTAACGGTGCGCAGCACATTCATTGCCGGTTTCCCTGGCGAGACCGAAGTCGAGTTTGAGGCGTTGCTGGAATTTCTGTCAGCGGCTCATCTCGATCGGGTGGGTTGCTTTGCGTACTCGCCGGTTGAAGGAGCAAGCGCCAATGCATTACCCGGCGCCCTCCCGGACGCGCTGCGCGAAGAGCGGCGTGAGCGCTTGATGGCACACCAGGCCGATATCTCGTCACAGCGTCTCCTGCAGCGTGTGGGCGTGCGCGAGCGTGTTCTGATTGACGAACTGGTCTGGCTGGTGGGTGAGGACGAGCCAGACGACGCGCCAGGGGTGCCCACCGCGATCACACGATCGACTGCGGATGCGCCCGAAATTGATGGGGTTGTTCGGGTTAGCTTGACTCCGGAACAGATGCGAGACCTGCGGGTGGGCGAATTTGCCGAGGTTACGATCACGGCAGCAGATGAGCACGATCTCGAAGCAGTTCTGGCACACCCCCTACCGAGAGTAACGGTTCGGGCATGACGCGTCTCGCGGGAATTCTGTGGCGCCTGGTCGTTGCCGCAACCTGTCTCGGATTCGGGGCATCCGAGGCCCACGCCGAGGCTGTGGCCATGGCCACGAAGGTTTCAAGCCCTGACCTCAGGAAAGCCACTCCGTTCCACTTTGTAGCCTTGGGCGACTTACCCTACGGGCCCGCGATGCTGTCGCACCCCGCCTACGAACGTCTGATCGCCCAGATCAATCGACTGAAACCCGCGTTCAGCGTTCATATCGGTGACTTCAAATCGGGTAGTTCGCTCTGCTCGGACGAGGCCTTCGTGGAACAGCTCGGATACTTCAACCGATTTGAACAGGCGCTGATTTATACGCCGGGTGATAACGAATGGACCGATTGTCATCGGGCGCTGGCCGGACGCTTCGACCCGCGGGAACGTCTGGCTCGCCTGCGGTCCCTGTTCTTCGCAGAACCCCGCTCGCTTGGGCGCACAAGCCTGGCGCTGGAACGTCAGTCCGAAGTCGATTCCCGATACCCGACCTACGTCGAGAACGCACGTTTTGCCCATCACCGCGTCCAGTTCCTGACGGCGCATATTGTCGGATCGAACAATGGGTTCAATCCGCTGGACCCCGCTGCGGTGGACGAGTTTCGGGCCCGAGAAGAGGCGGTTGTTGCATGGCTGACCGATGGGTTTGCCCACGCAACGCGGGAGCAGGCGCTGGCGATGGTCGTCATGTTTCATGCCGACGTTTTGGACGCGCTGGGCGACCGGTGGGACTTCCCGGATCAGAGCGGGTTTGCCCGGGTGATTGGTCGTAGCTTGATTCCGCTGGTGATGCAGTTCGAGCGCCCGGTCCTGATCATCCACGGCGATTCTCATCGCTTTCGGGTCGATCAGCCCTTTCGGAACGCGAGTGGCAAAGCGGTTACAAACATGACGCGGCTTGAGGTGTTCGGCGCGATGGATACCCGAGCGGTCAAGGTGGCTGTGGATCCGGATAGCCTGGCACCGTTTTCATTTACGATCATCGAGAACCGAGCCCAATGAATCAACGAACTCAGGTTGCAATCATCGGTGCAGGCCCGTCCGGGTTGCTGTTGGGACAGTTGCTGCAACGGGCTGGCATTGATGCCGTCATCATCGAGCGTCAGAGCCCCGAATATGTTCTGTCGCGCATCCGGGCCGGTGTGCTGGAGCAGGGGACGGTCGATTTATTGGGGCGGGCGGGGGTCGATGCCCGATTGCATGCGGAGGGTCTCCCGCACGACGGATTCGACCTGTGTTTTGATGGAGATCGGCACCGCATTGATCTGTTCGGCCTAACCGGGGGGCAACGGGTCGTTGTCTATGGCCAGACCGAGGTGACTCGCGACCTGATGAACGCCCGAGCCGCGAGCGGCGCGACCACGTTCTATCAGGCCGAGGACGTATCGATCCACGATCTTGGGGAGTCTTCGGCTCGGGTGCGCTGGCGTCAGCAGGGCGTCGAACACGAACTACAGTGCGACTGGATTGCAGGTTGTGACGGGTTCCATGGGGTCTGTCGCAGTAGTGTTCCGGCTGACCAGATTCGCCTCTTTGAACGCGTCTATCCATTCGGATGGCTGGGCGTTCTTTCGGATACCCCCCCGGTCTCCCATGAACTCATCTATGCCAGCCATGATCGTGGTTTCGCGCTCTGCAGCATGCGTTCAAAGACCCGGAGTCGTTATTACATTCAGTGCAGCATGGACGAGCGTCTGGAATCATGGTCTGACGATCTCTTCTGGACCGAGTTGCGCTCGCGACTCGATTCGAGCGCCTCGGCACGTCTGATCACTGGCCCTTCGATCGAGAAAAGCATCGCGCCGCTGCGCAGCTTTGTGGCCGAGCCGCTTCGCTTTGGCCGATTGATGCTGGTGGGCGATGCGGCCCACATCGTGCCGCCAACGGGGGCGAAGGGATTGAACCTCGCTGCCAGCGATGTCCATTATTTGTCTGAGGCGATGATCGAGCACTACGCCTGCGGCGGACGCTCAACTGCCCTGGACGGTTATTCGGATCGGGCCTTGCGACGCATCTGGAAAGCAGAACGTTTCTCCTGGTGGATGACAACGCTGATGCATCGGTTCCCGGACACCGACGACTTTGGGCGGCGGATGGTGCGCGCCGAGTTTGAGTTTCTGACCGGATCCGTCAGTGCCCAGCGGGCTCTTGCGGAGAACTACGTCGGACTGCCTTACTAAACCCCAGGATTAGGGCAGGAAGTCCAGCAGACCATCCAACCCGCCGTACCGGATCGCAATCCCAGCCTGCAGGGCGACTACAGGTTTTGCGTGATAAGCAACGCCCAGCCCGGCGATTCCCAGCATCTTGAGGTCATTCGCTCCGTCGCCGATGGCGATGCTGCGATCGACACTCACGCCGATTCGGGCGCAGACCTGTTCCAGTTCTGCAGCCTTGGCATCGGCATCAATGATGGTGCCGAGCAGGCGGCCGGTGATTCGGCCTTCAAGGATTTCGAGCTGGTTGGATCGCGCGAAATTCAATCCGAGTCGTTCGCGCAGTCGATCGGTGAAGAACGTGAAACCGCCTGAGACCAGCAGGGTCTTCAGTCCGGCGCAGTGCGCCTCATGCAGCAGGCGTTCCGCGCCGGGTGAAAGTCGCAGGCGTTCGGCATAGACCGACTCGAGCGCGCGCGCATCCAGACCCGCCAGCAGCGCAACCCGACGGCGCAAGCTCTCCGCATAGTCCGGAATCTCGCCGCGCATGGCGGCTTCGGTGATGGCAGCGATCTCGGCCTTGCGGCCGCACCAGTCGCCCAGTTCATCGATACACTCGATCGTGATGAGGGTTGAATCCATATCCATCGCAAGCACCGCGTAATCACGCAGGCCCCGAGATGGGACTGGCATGAAGGCGTGGTCGACCCGATGGGATTCACAGAGCGCTGCAACGCCAGCCCGCACGTCGGGTGTCACCGCGCGAGAAGGTAAAACCATCCTGACCCGACTGGTGATGCCACTCATACGGCGAGCGGTCTGCGTCGTCGCGTCAATCTGGGAAACCTCAGTCAACGCTTGATCCGCCGGGAGGTTCGACGCCAGATTTCGCTGTAGTTTCAGACGAAAATCCGACGGCAAATCCTCCGTCTTACTTGCGATCACGAGTTCAAACCCGTTCGTGCTTGCGGGGACATCGATCATGGGCTTAGTCACAAAAAATGAGCAGTCGCAGTGGGATTGGTCATCAAAGAGGGGCGTGAGGAGCCCATCCGGTCATCGGCCATGTGGCTCAGGCCGTCACCGGCCGGGGTTGCAGCGCTTTGCAGATTGCACGAATCCGCTGGATCCGCGTCGACAGATCGGCATCTTTCAGAGTGACTCGAATTCGGTCGGACCCCGTCATGCGGACATCGCGTTGCGATTGCAGGTAACGAATGATGGCTTGCGGCTCGACCGTTGAATCGATACCGAACTGCAGGACGATCGCCTCGCTGGCTGCATCGATCCGGCAAAGACCAAGGGTCTGTGCGATCAGTCGCAAGCGGTGTGTTTCGATCAGGGCATGGGCAGGTTCAGGAAGCTTCCCGAAGCGATCGACCAGCTCTTCGGTCAGGCCCTCAAGGGCGTCGACGTCCGTCGCGCTGGCCAGTCGCTTGTAGAGCGTCAGGCGTTCATGTACATCCGGGCAATAGTCGTTGGGTAGCAAGGCGGGCGTGTGCAGATTGATTTCCGTCGTGACGGCCAAGGGCGCATTCAGATCAGGCTCGCGACCCGCTTTGAGCGAGCGCACCGCCTGCTCGATCATGTCCACATAGATCTGGAAACCAACAGCGGACACTTCGCCAGACTGGTGCTCGCCAAGTACTTCACCCGCGCCACGGATCTCCAGATCATGCATGGCCAG
The DNA here is from genome assembly GCA_040401595.1 of Burkholderiaceae bacterium. GTDB lineage: Bacteria > Pseudomonadota > Gammaproteobacteria > Burkholderiales > Burkholderiaceae_E > RFPW01. The sequence continues at coordinate 81,019 of JBBAOE010000010.1, read as the reverse complement.
ATAGAAACCACTGCCGAGTTCCTCCATCGCCTGGATCGCCTGCAGGCGTTTGAGCGCGTCCTTGGTGATTGCTGCCTCATCGGGCGTCAGCAGGTAGGCATAGGCCTGATGATGAGAACGTCCGACCCGACCCCGCAACTGATGCAATTGGCCAAGGCCGAAACGGTCCGCTCGGTGGATCACGATCGTATTTGCCGTCGGTACGTCGATCCCGGTTTCTATGATCGTTGTACATAAAAGTACGTTAAATCGCTGCTGGTGGAAATCCTTCATCACACGTTCAAGTTCCCGCTCATGCATCTGGCCATGCGCAACGGCGATGCGTGCCTCGGGGACCAGCGCGGTCAGCATTTGCCGGCGGTTTTCGATCGTGTCAACTTCGTTATGGAGAAAATAGGCTTGGCCGCCGCGCTTGAGCTCCCGCATCAAAGCTTCGCGAATCGCGCCGGCCTCTTCGCGCCGAACAAAGGTCTTGATTGCAAGCCGGCGCTCGGGCGCGGTCGCGATGATAGAGAAATCCCGCATACCCTCGAGGCTCATGGCCAATGTCCGGGGGATCGGTGTTGCAGTCAGCGTGAGTACATCGACCTCGGCGCGCATGTTCTTCAGGGCTTCTTTTTGCCGCACGCCGAACCGATGTTCTTCGTCGATGATGAGTAAACCCAGGCGTTTGAACTGAACGTCCTTGGCCAGAAGTTTGTGGGTGCCGATCACGATATCGATCGTACCGTCGGCCAGTCCGGCCAACGCGGCCTTGATTTCCTTCGGATTGCGAAAACGGCTGAGTTCGGCCACCTTGACCGGTAAATCTGCGAATCGACTGCTGACCGATTCGTAGTGCTGTTCGGCAAGTAGGGTGGTCGGCACCAGGATGGCTACCTGTTTGCCGTCCGCCACGGCAATGAAGGCCGCTCGCAGGGCCACTTCCGTCTTGCCGAATCCGACATCGCCGCAGACCAATCGGTCCATCGGCTTGCCCGAGACCAGATCCTGAATCGTAGCGTGGATGGCGGCGAGCTGATCGGGCGTCTCTTCGAATCCAAATCCCTGGGCAAAGGCTTCGTATTCCTTGGCGTCGAATCGGAAGGCATGACCGCTACGTGCCGCACGTCGGGCATAGAGATTAAGCAGTTCAGCTGCGGTATCACGCGCCTGGGCAGCGGCTTTTCGCCTGGCTTTTTCCCATTGGCCCGAGCCGAGCGCATGCAGCGGCGCGTCTTCTGGCGCAGCGCCGGTGTATCGGCCAATCAGTTGCAGCGCGCTGACCGGCACAAATAGCTTGGTCTGATTGGCGTACATCAACTCGAGAAATTCGGCTGTACCGTCGCCCAGATCCATCGTGATCAGTCCGCAATAGCGACCGATGCCATGGTGGGCATGAACGACCGGGTCGCCGATCTTTAACTCGGACAGATCGCGAACGATGGCGTCGACATTGGTCTGTTGCCCGCGCGAGCCCCGACCCCGTCGGCGTACCGTGCCACGAAACAGCTCGCCCTCGGTGATGATCGCAAGGGGTGGGGCAAGGGCTGAGGCTGGGGCAAGGGGTAATACAGGGCGCGCCGCCGATTCCTGCTCGGGCAGCCAAAACCCATCGGTCAGCGGGCCGATGCCCAGGGCGAGTAAGCAATCGCTCGCCAGGAATGCGCCCCAGGTGTCCAATGGATGCGGATTGAGGCCTGCGTCCGCAAAAAGTGACATCAAGGTTTCGCGGCGGCCTGCGGATTCAGCCAGGATCAAGATCCTTCCTGCTGGTGCTGGTTCGCCCGGCTTGGTGAATCGCTGGACAAAGGTCCGCAGGGCAGCAACCGGGTCTTCGGCACGCCGCTCGATACTGAGATCCGGGAGCTCCTGGGAAGGCGGCGGCGACAGAGACAGCGCGCCGGGGCTTGCGCCTGGCGTGGCGTCCGCCGCATGGGCCGCCATCCTGCGCATCGTGATACGACTGAATTGTCGTGCTGCGCCAAAGAATTGATCTGGGGATAGGAACAGTTCTTCCGGCTTCAGGAGCGGGCGTTCGGAGTCGTGCGCCAGGAAGCGCCAGCGGTTCTGCGCATCCTCTCGAAACCCTCGGGCGGCGGCTTCAACATCACCATGCAAGGCGAGAAGCGCGTTCTCAGGCAGGTAATCGAAGAGGGTAGCGGTTGTTTCAAAAAAGAGTGGTAACCAGTATTCGATCCCCCCTGAGGCGATGCCGTTACCGAGGTCCCGATAAACGGGCGCCCGTGACGGGTCCCCTTCGAAGCGCTCACGCCACCGACTGCGAAAGGCCGTACGCGCAGCCTCGTCCAGCGGAAACTCCCGCCCAGGGAGCAGCCGCACTGAATCAACGGGGTACAGGGTGCGCTGGGTGTCGGGATCGAACGCGCGGATCGAGTCGACGTCGTCATCGAACAGATCGATTCGATAGGGCAGGGGTGAGCCCATCGGAAACAGGTCGATCAGGCCTCCGCGAACCGAATATTCGCCGGGTTTGATCACCTGTGCCACATGATCATAGCCAGCGAGCACCAACTGGGCACGCAAACCTCGGGCATCGAGGGTCGATCCTTTCGCGAATTCGAAGGCATGGGCGGCCAGAAATCCCGGCGGCGCAAGTCGCTGCAATGCCGTGGACGCCGCGAGAACAACGACATCGATCTCGTGGCGCCCGAGCCGCCAGAGCGTCGATAGTCGTTCGCTGATGAGATCCTGATGGGGGGAGAACGCGTCATAGGGCAGCGTTTCCCAGTCTGGCAGTTGCGCGACCCGAAGGTCGGGCGCAAACCAGGCGATCTCTTCTGACAATCGGGCCGCGTCTGGTGCGCTGGCCGCGATGACCACGAGCAGTCTGCGTTCCGCCAGGGCACGGACACCGCATTCAGCCAGTTGCAGCGCATCGGCAGCGCCCGCGGTGGGTGCGACGCTCCAGGCGACAGCCTCTTTCGGCAGCGGATAGGTTGCCAGGCGTGGGGCGACGGGGGCGAGCGGGGGCGACGGCGATCTGGCCGGCGCCGCCGTGCGTGATGTGCCCCCCGGTTGGGTGGGCGTACTGGCCACAGTGCGGGGCGATGGATTCAAGGAAGGCTTCGGCATGGCGCGAAGTCTATAGAATCCCGGGCATGGCGCATTCCGATTCGCAACCCTTGGCCCCCGATGTTCGACATGTGGCACTGATTCCGGCGGCTGGAGAGGGTCGGCGCATGGGCGCCACCATGCCGAAGCAATACCTTGGCCTGCGTGGGGAGTCCCTGTTGGAGCATGTCATCCGGGCGTTTCAGCAGGCACACCGAATTGATGCCGTCGCCATCGTGGTCGCGGGTCATGATGACCAGATTGACCAGCGGCTGGCCGCCATGGTCCTGCGATCCGGTTCCGGTGCGAGCCCGACCGCGCGACCCTTCGTTTTCCGGGTCGGGGGGGCAACCCGGCGCGATTCGGTCCTGAACGGTCTTGGGGCGTTGCGCGAACACCCTTTTGCGCTGCGGGATCATGATCGTGTGCTGGTGCATGACGCGGCCCGGCCCGGCATCCGCAGCGAACGGATCGATCACATGATTTGCGAACTGTCCGGTGATCCAGTCGGCGGGTTGCTGGCCGTGCCAGTCGTTGATACGGTCAAGCGTGTTCATCAGGGCCGCGTCATTGCAACGGAACCCCGCGAGAGTCTCTGGTTGGCACAGACGCCCCAGTTGTTTGCTGCTGGAATGCTGCAGCAGGCGCTCAGTCGTCACCCCGAGGTGACGGACGAGGCCCGTGCGATGGAACTTGAAGGCTGGCATCCTCGAGTATTGCCTGGGGCCCGAGGTAATCTCAAGGTCACGGTCCCCGATGACCTCGAATGGCTGGAACGCTCATGGGAGATTCGATGAAGGCGATTCGCATCGGTCAGGGTTGGGATATCCATGCTCTGGTCCCCGGCAGGGCGCTGGTGTTGGGAGGCGTGACTGTTCCACATCCTCTGGGCCTGCTCGGGCATTCGGATGCGGATGCGCTCCTGCATGCGATCACGGATGCGCTGTTCGGCGCTGCCGGCATGGGGGACATTGGTCAACATTTTCCCGATAACGATCCGCAATACCAGGGTGCAGACAGTCGTGAGTTGCTCCGCCGGGCCCATCAGTCGATTCAATCGGCGGGCTGGAAAATCGGCAACATCGATGCGACGATCCTTGCGCAGGCGCCGAAGCTCTCGACCTACCTGCCTTCCATGATTGAATCGATCGCCCAGGTCCTCCAGCTTCCCCGCGGGAGCATCAACCTCAAGGCCAAGACCGCAGAGCGTCTTGGCCCGGTCGGGCGCGGCGAAGCGATTGAAGTGCAGGCCGTCGTCCTGCTGATGGGCACATCCGACGGCTAACCCTTGTCCTGAGGTGTTCGGGCCTCGGCTTTAGCTGAGGTCAGCCACCAACGCGTTGCGCTGTTCGGGCGACAGGGGAGAAACCGCCGCTGAATAAGCCGGGTGCGTCACGCCGATGCTGAGGCTGACGCCGTATTTGAGCGCTGCTGCCATGTCTTGCGTGAGTTCAAACCGCAAAAAGTGGACCGAGCTGGTCTTTTTATCGTTCTCGCGTTCGAGGTCTTCGTCAGCGATCGCGAACACCTTGGCCGATCCTTCAACCTGGATCCAGACCTGTCGTTCGATGCCGTGCATTTGGGCGAGCGCGACTTTGCGCTCCTTCTCATCGCGGTACTCGATGAGCATCGTCGCTTTGAAGTTGCGCCCGTCCGGAATCAGCGGCGTGTAGGACTCGAGCTCGTGCTGAATCCCTTCTTCTTCAAAGATCTTCTCAACCCGCAACATTTCCTGGATCTGATAACGAATGGTGAGCTCATCTTCGAACAGCAGATTGACGTGTTCTCCAAGATGAACCGAGCGCAGTTTTTTGTGGGCGATCACACGCTGGCGAAATTCGGGTCTGGCTTTGGCGTAGGCCTCGAGCGTCATCAGAGATTCACGGGTGACTTTGGGCATGGTGGTAGCTCCAGGGTTCATGTTCATTGGGTAGGGTTTCGCTGATTCGATCGGGTTTCGGTTCACAAGCCGTAGGCCCGAGCCATCAGCGTCATGGGATGGGCGATCTTGTCTTTGGCCTTGTCACCCAGGCCTTCCTCGATATGGCGGCCAGCAAGCTGGCAGTCGCTCGCGATCCAATCCGGCTCCCCTGCGGGGTGTTCGCTGAGTTGTCGAAACGCGGGGCGGCCGATCTTCAATGCGGTTTGGTGATATTCCTTTTTCACGCCCCAGGTACCCGCATGTCCGGAGCAGCGCTCGACGGTATGAACCTGCGTACCTGGTACTGATGCGAGGAGTTCCCGGGTTTTCTGGCCAACGTTCTGGACCCGCAAGTGGCAGGCGACGTGGTAAGAAACCTTGCCGAGTTCGACGCTGTAGTCCGATTTGAGCAGGCCGTCCTTCTGACGGCTCACGAGATACTCGAACGGGTCGCGCATCGCATTGCGCACGGCAAGGACATCCTGATCGTCGGGAAACAGGAGCGGAAGTTCCTGCTTGAACATCAGGGTGCAGGACGGGATCGGCGTCACGATGGTCCAGCCGTCGCGAGCCAGTGCGGCCAATGCCGGAATGTTCTTGTTCTTGAGTTCCTCGACTGCGTCGAGATCGCCCAGTTCAAGTTTGGGCATGCCGCAGCAGGCAACTTTTTGAACGACCTGGTACGGAATCTGGTTGTGATCCAGGACCTTCAACAGGTCGTGGCCGATCCCAGGCTCATTGTAATTGATGTAACAGGTCGAATAGACGGCCACCTTTCCCTTCGATCGTTCGCCGTTGACGACGGGGTAGGCTGCGGAGGTCTTCGCATTGGGAAGGAACGGCTTGCGGGCAAATTCAGGAACCCATGCCTGCGCGTCAACGCCGAGATGCTTCTCGAGTTGTTGACGAAAGACCGGCATGTGGTTGACTTTATTGACAATTTCTACCACGACCGGAATCGTGGCCAGCTTGCCGTTGCGATCCGTCGAGGAAAGAACCCCGTCACGGAATCCGGTTGGTGAGCCTTTTTTGAACTGAACGGCCTTGGCCCGCAGCATCAGGTGAGGGAAATCGAGATTCCAGGGATGCGGCGGCACGTAAGGACACTTGGTCATATAGCAGACGTCGCACAGATAACACTGGTCGACCACCTTGCTGTAGTCGGACTTTGCGACGCCGTCGATTTCGCCCGTGCTGCTCTCGTCGATCAGATCAAAGAGCGTCGGAAATGCATGGCAGAGGCTGACGCACCGGCGGCAGCCATGGCAGATGTCGAATACGCGTTCGAGTTCGGCTTCGAGGAGCAGTTCATTCCAGAAGTCAGGGGTTTTCCAGGCGACCGGGTGGCGAGTAGGCGCCTCAAGCGAGCCTTCACGAACGGACATAGCGATCTCCGACAGACCCGAGGTACGGGCATCTGTTTTGGTTCAAGGATGTGGTGCGGGGCGCAGGCCCCCTGTGCGGTGACGCACTGTCGACCAGGAAGGAGCCCTGAGGCAATGGCACACGCTCGTGTCACTCTCAGGGCTCATTCGGGCGACTTGAGCAGGCATCAGGTGGCTTCACCCGATCCTGCCGAGAATGGTCGTCGCGCGATCAGGCGTGCAGCGCGTCCAGAGCCTTCTGGAACTTGTTTGCATGCGAACGCTCGGCTTTTGCCAACGTCTCAAACCAGTCGGCGATCTCGTCGAAGCCTTCTTCGCGGGCAGTCTTGGCCATGCCTGGGTACATGTCGGTGTACTCATGCGTTTCACCGGCAACGGCGGCACGCAGGTTGGCGTCGCTCGGTCCGATGGGCAAGTCGGTGGCTGGATCGCCGACAATGGCTAGGTAATCGAGGTGGCCATGGGCGTGACCGGTCTCGCCCTCGGCGGTGGAGCGGAACAGGGCTGCGACTTCCGTGAAGCCTTCCACGTCTGCCTTGTTTGCGAAATACAGGTAACGGCGGTTGGCCTGGGACTCGCCAGCGAAGGCGGCCTTGAGGTTGTCGTGGGTATGGGTACCAGCTAGATTAGGCATGAATGATCTCCGTGGTTCAGAACAGGGCTAGTGGCCTCGTTGCCTTGCGGGCAGGTAGGACAGGACCGCATTTAGCCAGCAATCCCGGCCGCATGCTAATGGATTCTGGCGATGACGAACCGCGTTTTTCACTAGGGCATCCGATTGCGCGATCGGCTGAAATCTGGCAGCACAACCCGTACGCCAAGCCCCCCTGTCGTTGGTAAAAATAGGCGCACGCTTCCGCCAGCACGTTGCGCGAGCCGCTCAACGATCGCCAGCCCAAGCCCTGCACCACCCGCAGACGCGCTGCGCGCGCTATCGATCCGCGCAAAGGGCCGCACAACCTGTTCGAGCGCGTCGGCTGGTACGCCCGAGCCCTGATCCACGACTTCGATGGTGATCCCCTGGCTATGCTTGGTTGTACTGATCTCGAGTCGAGCAGTACCGTCCGGAGACCGACCGTGCAGGAGAGCGTTGTCGACCAGATTGCTGAGGATCCGCTCCAGGTCGATGGTCCGCCCAGTCCAATGGAGGTCGGATGGGACCCGGGCCACCCAATCCAGACTACCTGTCTGTCGAGCCAGGGTGTGGGCGCGAGCGATCGCATCGATCACCTCCGCAACGCAAACCTGGGTGTCCGCCAGGTCCTCGGGGTCGCGCGCAAACTCAATGAATTGCCCAACAATCGCATTAATCCGGTCGATTTCCTCAACCATCGAGACCCGGGGAGCCTCTGGAATGTCGGTCAATTCCAATTCAAGCCGCAGCCGCGCCAACGGGGTGCGCAGATCGTGGGATATCCCGGCGAGCGCGAGCTTGCGGTCGCTCTCGAGTGCAGACAATTGATCGGCCAGACGATTGAAGCGTCGATTGAGCTGGGCGATCTCGCCTGGACCCGCCTCGGGTAATGCATCGGGCCGCTTGCCAGCGGCCACCTGTTCGATCGCGATTGACAGTCTGGCAAGCGGTCGATTCAGCCATTGACTAAGGCCGAACGCAATCAGCAGGGAGGCTGCCAGCGCGGTAGCGATCCATTCTGCCCATTCCGGCTCCTGGTGCCGCTCGATCCGATTCTGATTGATGGCAATCCAATAGGCGTCGCCAGCAATCCGGGTTCTGATCCAGAAGGCGGCTTCGCCATTCACAGCGCTGGCGAGTGTTGTGCTGGGACCCATCAGTTCCCGCAAGCGGCTGGCCACCTCCTCGAGAAATGGTGAACTGGGGGGCAACTGGATTTCATCGGTTTCTTCTGAAGGCACCACCCGCACCCCCTCTTCGAGCGCCAGATCATTCAGTAGACGGCGCCGCAGGTCTGGCTGGGCGGTGACCAGTGCATTGCGCGTCAGATTAACGACGCTGGTCACCTCCCAGGCGAGCCGTTGCGCCCGGGGCGTTCGGTCCGAGACTCGGACAAATCCCATCCACCCAAGCAGACTGCTGCACAGAACCAGTGAAATGAGAAAAAAAGTTCGCGCGAATAGGCTGGATGGCAAGAATCTCATTCGTGGCCATCGGGGACGAACACATAACCGATGCCCCAGACCGTTTGAATCCAGCGGGGGTGGGCCGGATCGATCTCGAGCAACCTGCGCAGTCGCGAGACCTGAACGTCGAGACTGCGGTCAAAGGCCTCATAGCCTCGGCCGCGGGCCTGAGACATGAGCTTTTCGCGCGACATGGGCTGGTTGGGGTGCCGCACCAGGACTTTCAGCAGCGCATACTCGCCGGTGGTGAGTTGCACGTCTACGCCCTCGCGTTGCAGGGTGCGCGAGGCTAGATCCAGGGTGAACGGGCCAAAGTGGATTTCGCCAGACTCGGGCGCGCCTGCAATGGGCTCCGCGGCCCGGCGGCGCAGGACGGCCGATATGCGTGCGAGTAATTCGCGTGGATTAAAGGGTTTACCGAGATAATCGTCAGCACCGAGTTCAAGACCGATGATTCGGTCGATTTCTTCACTGCGCGCCGTGAGCATGATGATCGGAATTTTTTCGCCGGCTGCCCGCAGTCGTCGCAAAATCGAAAGACCATCTTCGACAGGTAACATCAGATCGAGCACGATGAGGTCTAGTCGGTCACGCAGCAGCAGTCGGTCGAGCGCCTGGCCGTCCGCAGCCACCAGGACCTCGAAGCCGTTTTCGGCCAGATGGCGTCGGAGCAATTCCCGCAACTTCGGGTCGTCGTCAACCACGACAATGCGATTCGGGCGAAGGTCGGGCATTGGGTCGGCCAGGGGTTGATGGGTTTGAACCAGGTGGCGGTAACACCAAGTCTACCGATAGGTGGTGCGGGTCCGGCGATACTATGATTCGAAGTATGAGACGCTTTTTGTTGTTAACGATCGCTGTGCTGGGGTATTGCGCTCAGGTCCACGGGCAGTCGCCCGAGGCTGAGGATCCGGTGCGCACACGGCGCGAGATGCGCGAGGCCATGCGAATCGAGCGTGATCGTTGGCGTGAACTGCATGGCGATCAACGAGAGCGCTCCCCGGAGGCTGCCCCGCAGAATGGTCTGGCCCCTTCCGGCTGGGGGTGGCGGCCACCTCCGCCCAGGCATTGGGAGGGGCAGGAGGGACGTCTAACGCCACACGAACGCCGCGAGTTAAGGCGACTCCTGGACGAAACCGCTCGCGAACGACGCGCTCTTGCGTCAGATCGCCAACCCGATGCCGGGTCTAGGGTTGCGCCAACTCCCGTATTTGCCCCCACGCTTGACGGCGTGCCCGCCAATAAGGGAACGGAACGGTGATGCAGATCTGGGATCCGGGGCGCCCTGCGCAGTCGTATCGTTCAGGCCAAGCGGACCCCAGCCCGGTGGATCCCGTGATTCTGGCCATTGAAGTTTCGGTCGACCGATGTTCGGTCGGCGTGCTCGCCGGGGGTATGCTTAGTTGGCGCGAGTCGGTCGATGGGCGCGCGGCCGAATCGATACTGCCACTCATCACCGATGAACTTGAGCACCGTAGCCTTGACCGAAGCGCGCTCGATGCGATCGCATTCAGCGCGGGGCCTGGGGGCTTTACCGGTCTTCGGGTCGCTTGCGGCATCGCCCAGGGACTCGGCTGGGCGCTCGACCGACCGTTGCTGGCGGTGGACTCACTGGCCGCTGTCGCATGGCAGAGTCGGAGTGCTCAGATCCAACGGGTCGCCGTGGCCATAGATGCGCGGATGGGTGAAGTGTATGCGGGCCTTTACGTCGTCGATCCAGAGGGGGCCGTACAAACCTTGCGGGCGCCCTGGTTGGCTGCGCCCCAGGCGCTGGCACAGGACTTTGCACTAGAGCTTGGGCCATTGAACGCATGGCTCGCTGCGGGTGATGCCTTTCGGGTCTATGAAGTCCTGGTGCAGCCTAGTGCTGGACATGCAGCTCAGGGCGGCCCGATCTCAGAACCTTCGGGGCACGCCTGGTGTCGGGTTGAGACCACGAGAGCACCGCGGGCTGATGCCGTCGCGGCGATTGGGGCGAGGCTGTGGCGGGAAGGCCAGGCCATCCCAGCCGGTGAGGCATCGCCAGTCTACGTTCGCGACAAGGTTGCGCTCGATGTGGGTGAACAGCGCGCATTGCGGGCGTCTCGTGACACATCAAACCGCAAGATTGCGAATTCTGAACCGCGCTAAAGCTCATGCAGGTATCGGAGTTAACCTTGCGGCCGATGATCAGGACTGATCTCGATCAAGTGATTGCCATCGAATCTTTGGTCTATCCCCACCCATGGTCGCGAGGCAATTTTATTGATTCGCTCAACGCGAATTACGATGCGGGTGTCTGTGTGGTTGGACAAGACATCCTGGCTTACTGGCTCGTCATGCATGCGCCGGACGTCTCGCATTTACTCAATTTCAGCGTCAAACCCGGCCACCAACGCCAGGGTCTGGGCGCTTACCTCCTGACCCAGTTGTTACAGGCCCTCAAGACCCGTCAGGTCATCGCCGTTGTTCTTGAGGTACGACCGACCAATCACAGCGCCCTACGTCTCTATGAACGGGCCGGCTTTGAGCGCATTGGGGTCAGACGCGGCTATTACCCGGCTGCTGACCGGGTCCGGGAAGACGCCATCGTCATGCGTTGCGATCTAACGCAATCGGATATTCAGGAGCGCCGCGTTGATACTCAGTGATCCGCGCTCAGGGTTCGGACTCCGAACTCCAGCAACCCAGTGGTCAGATTCGCAGAAGAGGGCCTGGCAGATGCTGGGTCTCGGTCCGCGTTGGTCGCGCTACCCGCCAGATGTAACTCGCGTTGACGCGTCGATCAGCACGACGGGGGACGCATCCCCGGGCGCAGCCGATCACGCGGAGACGCTGACGCAATCGGTTCTGGTGGATGCGATGGCTTCGGGGCTGGAATACGGGTTTTTTCACTGGGCAGAGCGACCAGCATTCGAGCAACCAGGGGTGGATCCCACGCAGTCGTCCGATTGCTGGATGATGCTCGCGAGCCCAGATGGCGAATGGCTCGAGCGTAATGATCTGCCAGTTCAGGCTCAGGTGAGTGCGTTACTGGAATCCATGCTCAGCGCGATCGGTGCATCCGTGGCCAGTAAGCCCTGCGCGGGTTCGAGAGACGGTTCTGTGGCGCAGGAGGCGATTGAACGCCATCATCTGCGTGGCATTCTGGTGCTGGGGACTCTAGCTGCGCAAGCGGTCTTTGGTCGACCGTACAGCCTCGATTCGCTGCGTGGCACCCTGCATCGACTCATGCTCGGGGCTTCGACAGTTCCGTTGATCGTTACTTATTCGGTAGAGCATCTCATCGATCACCCGGCGGATAAGGCTGGTGCCTGGCGGGACCTGAACCTCGCCCGTTCGGCCCGCACTCAGGGCGTGTGTTTACCGATCAGCGAGACGGAATCGAATCTGGCTTGATTGATTCGATGACGCTTCAAAACCAGCGTCATCGCACCTGCGATGAAGAGGCCGAAGAGCCAGATGACGATATTGACGGAGAGATCGGCCTGAATGAGGAGTGCATAGAGACCCAACATCAGCAGCACACTCAGATTTTCGTTGAAATTCTGGACCGCGATCGAATGGCCTGCACTCATGAGCAGGTGTCCCCGGTGCTGAAGCAGGGCATTCATGGGCACTACAAAGAATCCGGCGAGTCCACCGACCAGTACGAGGAGCGGATACGCCCAAGGCAGGCTGGAGATCAGGGTCATCAACGGGACCAGCAGGCCCATCGCAATACCGACGCGAAGGACGCTCAGCGAGCCTCGCAGACTCACGAAGCGGGCGGCCAGGACCGCACCGAATGCGATGCCGACCGCCACAACCCCCTGCAGCTGAGCGGCCGAAGAGAGCCCAAGGCCCAGCTGAACTTCAGCCCATTTGAGAATAATGAACTGCAACGTTGCCCCGGCGCCCCAGAACAGCGTGGTCACTGCCAGCGAAATCTGCCCCAGGGAATCGCCCCATAGCTTTTTGAGGCATTGGCCGAAGTCCTGCACCAGGCGCAGGGGGTTACGTTCCTGATGCGGGTAGTGCGCGCCGGTATCCGGGACGTATAAATTGAAGGCTGCCGCGATCGCATAGACGACTGCGATGATGACGATGGCGGCTTCGGCTGGCGAATCAACGCCCGTCTCGAAACCCGGGATTTCAAAGCTCAGAAGCCAGCCCGAAAGGGCGGGTCCAATTAGGGCTCCACCCAGGGCGGTTCCCAGGATGATGGAGCCCACCGTGGTGCCCTCGATCCAACCGTTGGCCGCGACCAGTTTTTCGGGCGGCAGCAATTCGGTCAAAATGCCGTACTTCGCCGGTGAATAGGCGGCAGCGCCGAAACCGACAACAGCATAGGCTGCGAGGGGATGGACCGACCAGAACATCATGGCGCAGCCCACCACCTTCACCAGGTTGGTGACGAACATGACGCGTCCTTTGGGCATGGAGTCCGCAAAGGCGCCCACGAACGGCGCCAAGGCCACGTAGGAAACGGTGAAGAATAGCTTGAGGAGCGGACGCATCCATTCCGGCGCCTGCGTCTCGATCAGCAAGGCGATTGCAGCAATCAGCAGTGCATTATCGGCAAGCGACGAAAAAAACTGCGCCGCCATAATCGTGTAGAAACCGCGATTCATCGAGGCTTTATAGCACGCGCATAGGGAAAGAATTAAGATGGCACGAGCACGAGTCGAATATGTGTGCACGGAGTGTGCCGGCATTGCACCAAAATGGCAGGGCCGTTGTCCGGCTTGTGGCGCCTGGAATACGCTTGAGGAATCGGTTGCTGTTGACCCCAGATCGGCAGCGGGTGCTGGCCTCGGTGGCGGTGGCGCGACCGGGGGGGCGGGGCAGGGCAGTCGAAAGCACGGCCTGGTAGAGGCGAGCGACCTGCAGGCACTCAACGCCATCGTGGCGGAAGACACGCCTCGATTCACCTCCGGGATCGATGAATTTGATCGGGTACTGGGCGGCGGACTGGTCCCAGGGGCTGTCGTTCTGATCGGAGGTGACCCAGGAATTGGCAAAAGTACGCTGCTATTACAATCGCTCGCGACGATCACCGCTCAAACGCCTGCACTCTATGTCACCGGTGAGGAATCCACGGCCCAGGTGGCCTTGCGCGCGAGACGCCTGGGCCTGGGCGAAAGTGCCATGCCCGTGCTGGCCGAAACCCAGCTTGAACGAATTGCAGCGGTGCTGGCGCAGCATCGGCCCCGGGTTGCGGTGATTGACTCGATTCAGACCCTGTTTACCGAGGCCTTGCCATCGGCGCCGGGTTCGGTGGCTCAGGTTCGCGAATGCGCAGCGCAGCTGACCCGGATCGCCAAACGGGACGGTCTGACCATCATCCTGGTCGGACATGTGACCAAGGAAGGCCAGCTTGCCGGCCCGCGTGTGCTGGAACATATGGTGGATTGCGTCCTGTACTTTGAAGGCGAGGCGCACTCGGCCTTCCGCCTTGTTCGCGCATTCAAGAATCGATTTGGTGCCGTGAACGAGCTCGGTGTCTTCGCCATGACAGATCGTGGTTTGCGGGGGGTGGCCAATCCTTCCGCTATGTTTTTGGCCCAGCATGATCGCCGCGTTGCCGGTAGCTGTGTGTTGGTCACGCAGGAGGGGTCGCGTCCGCTTCTGGTCGAAATTCAGGCGCTGGTGGACTCCGCCCATGCCCCCAATCCCCGGCGCCTTAGCGTTGGCCTGGAGGCGAACCGGCTAGCCATGCTTCTAGCGGTTGCGCATCGGCATGCGGGCCTGGTGACATTCGATCAGGACGTCTTTGTCAATGCCGTTGGGGGCGTGCGGATCGTCGAGCCTGCGGCTGACCTCGCGGTTCTGTTTGCGATTGTTTCGAGCCTTCGCAACCGTCCGCTCGGCGCTGACGTCGGCGGCGGACTCGCGGTGTTTGGCGAGATCGGCCTGGCCGGCGAAATTCGCCCGGCGCCACGGGGACAAGAGCGCCTGCGGGAGGTGGCCAAACTAGGCTTCGCCCGCGTCATCGTGCCTCGAGCCAATGCGCCTCGTCCCGGAAGTCGCGGCGCGCCAGAGGGCTTAGAAATCCTGCCCGTGGATCGGGTCGATGCGGCGTTAGATCTCGCGTTTTCCCGCTGATCCAGGTTTCACACCGCCACAGCGGGCACGATCCGAGCGTGTCGCACTGGGCCACCCGACAACCGGAGCCCGATCATGGACCCTCATCCTCCGCGCAGGTCGCCCCAGCAAAAGGAAAGCGCCCCGAATCCCAGGACCCCGCGTCCGACCCACAATGCGTTCATCGATACGCAGCCCGGTACGTCAGAACGCCCGTCACATCCATCTTCACTGCGTCCGGGGTTCCATCCCGTTGTCCCGCCGTCGCTACTTCGAGGTTCAGATCGCCCGGACGATTCGATTTTTCCCGACAGGGAACTCGCGGCCAATCAGGATTTCGTTCTCGCGGTGCTCGGGTTCTGGTTGGTGATCTCCCCCTGGGTATTTCAGTTCGCGGATGCCCTGACGCCGCGGTGGACAGCTGTGGTGATTGGGTCCCTCGACTTGTTGCTTGCGTTTGAGAATCGGCTATGGCCGTCTCGGTATGGGCACTGGGCAACCCTGGTGCTGGGGGTTCTGCTCTTTTGCAGTCCCTTCCTGTTACCCGGAACTCACCCGCCGCAATCGGCTGCGAATGCCGTGTCGATTGGTGCTGCCCTGGTGGGCTGGTCGGGGTGGGCGCTGGCACGCATTCATGATGAGCAAGCGGTGCGATGAATCGGTAAACCCTGCTCAGGCAGGCTGATGCAGACGCTGCGATAAGAGCGCCGCTGCCTTGAGTCCGCTTCGAACCGCGGACTCCAGGGTCGCCGGATACTCGCTCGCAGTCCAATCCCCGGCGATCATGACGTAGGGCGTGACGGCCGAGTAAGCGTCGACGTCCGGTCGAATGCTTGCAGGAACGCAGGAAAACGTCGCGAATTTCTCTTCAATGAACTTCGAACCCAGAACCCGCTCGGGATGAAGCCCTGCAGGGTGGCCCAGACGGCGCAGGAGTTGATCAATCTGACCCAGGCACGCGCCGATCAGTTGTTCCCGATCGGTCACCCGTCCCGCAGCACTGATGACAATGGAGGCGAGCGTCCCGCCGTTGGCCTCGCGCCGGGTAAACAGCCATTCCCCGGGGCCCTGTTCCAGGAGCCGCAGTTGTGGCGCTTCAAGGGTGCCAGGGGCAAGAAGCAGCCAGAGCGTCTGAATGGACTCGGTTGGGAAGACCGGGATGCAGGCGCCCAGCAAACGGCGCGCGCTATGGGGCGCAAGTGCGACGACAGCACCATCGAACGCTTCGCCGTCCACCAGGGGTCGGCTATTTTCTTGCCCAAGGGTACGCACCAGATGGCGCAATCTCAGGTCGCCACCATGATGCGACAGGAAGGCATTGGCCAGCTTGGGCAAGGTGTCACCCAGAGGAACTGCCGGCACAAGCAGGTCGGACGCGCGTGCATCAGCACCGAGCGTGTCCCTCAGGACCGCTGCGAAGGTGGCCGCGCATGCTTTATCGGGCGGCGTATTCAAGGCGGCGAGGCAGAGCGGGTTCCAGATCCGCCGCCTCACGGTGGGCGTTTGCCCAGTGTCCGTGAGTAACTGAGCGACGGTCAGGCCGAGGGTGGGTTTCCAGCCGATGCGCTTTAGAGCCCGCCCAAGTGTGGCGATTGACCAGCGATCTTTCCAGGACAGTCCCTTCGCCAGCAGCAGTGCGCGCACCAGGTGCCAGGGCGCTGACGCGCTTGAAGCCTTTAGCGCAAGGCCCTGGTCACTGATCAGTTGAAAGGGATGTCGATCAAAGAGTTGCCTCTCATCGCCGCCCAGTCGTTTGAGCAGTGCGAGCGTCTCACGATAAGCGCCAACTAAAAGGTGTTGACCATTATCGATCCTCAATTCGACTGTCATGCGCTCGCCCTGCGCAGCCGACCAGGCCAGAGATCTCGCTCGACCGCCGATCTGTGGTGCAGCCTCGAACACCGTGACCTTGGCACCCTTTGCCGCGAGCTCGACGGCTGCGCTCAGACCTGCCCATCCGGCGCCAATGACGGCGACTCGCGTTCCAGACATCAAGGGCTGGGCGTTGCGACCACAGGTGGGCGCGCGGTGAGCCAAGTTCGCCAGGCGAGCCAGAGTTTGCGGATCGGTGTGAGCGAGGTTCGGTGGGTGAGCACACGAAATCCGTCGGCTTCGATTTCATCGAGAAGCGTCGAATAGATCGAACTCATGATCAGGCCAGGACGTTGTGCCCGACGGTCTTCTTCAGCCAGCAACGAATAGGCATGGGCATATTGAGCCCGTGCGCGCGTCGCCTGAAATCGCATCAATTCGATAAAGGCCGGGCTCGAGCGTCCCTGCAGCAGATCAGCCGCCGGGACTTCAAACCGCTGGAGATCCTCAACTGGCAGATAGATCCGTCCCTTGCGGGCGTCTTCGCCCACATCACGAAGAATATTGGTGAGCTGAAAAGCCAGCCCCAGCGCCTGCGCATAGGCACGGGTGCTTTCGGCCTGCCGCCCGAAAATGTCCGCCGCCATCGTTCCGACGACCCCCGCAACACGATGGCAATAGAGTTCGAGGTCGGAATATCGAACATACCGGGCTTGATCAAGATCCATCTGCATCCCGTCGATCACGGCCAGCAGGCGGTCCTGATCGATCCCAAACGGCTCGAGGCAGGGCGCCAATGCCTTGGTCACCGGGTGTTGTGGTTGACCCGAAAACAGCCGACCGAGTTCGCTGCGCCACCAAAACAATCGGGTCTGAGCGACGGTCGGATCGGTCGCTTCATCGACCACATCATCGACTTCACGACAAAACGCATATAACGCCGT
This sequence comes from Burkholderiaceae bacterium, assembly GCA_040401595.1. Taxonomy (GTDB): domain Bacteria; phylum Pseudomonadota; class Gammaproteobacteria; order Burkholderiales; family Burkholderiaceae_E; genus RFPW01. The sequence continues at coordinate 63,758 of JBBAOE010000010.1, read as the reverse complement.
GATGGCCTGACGTCGTGGCGGCGACAGGAAGAGAAAGCTGTAATAGAAACTGGACCCGCTGCGGGCCGCCTTATCTTGGCAATATTCGTCGGGAGTCATGGCACGGGTCGGCGTGTCAGCGTGCGGAACCCGATGATAAGCCAGTCCTGAAGCCCCAGTACCGGCCTTGACTGAGTAGTGTCAAAATCAAGCTGGCCAATCTTCCGAAGGATTTGCGCACCCCCGGCCACGGTGGCAGTGATTTCCAGGCCGAGACGACCCGGAATGGAGCGACACAGCGGAGCACCGTCCCGCAGCAGTTCGTTGGCTGCGCGGTTCTCCCGCGCCAAAAGAGCCAGTAAAGCCGGCGCTGCGGGGCCAGCGCCGCTGACAGCGATTTCGATGTCTGACTCCTGCACGCTGAAATGCTTGAGAAGGTCGAGTGGCAGATAAAGTCGGCCCCGTTTCCAGTCCAGGGCGAAATCCTGCAGGAAATTGATCCGCTGAAGGCCTGTGCAGATTGCGTCGGATTGCTGCAGCTGCGCAGTCGAGCGGATTCCGACCAGCGCGAGCATCAGGCGACCGATCGGATTTGCGGAGCGGCGACAGTAGTCGGCAATAGAGGCGTCGTCCGGCCATCGTTGCTGCACAACATCCTGTTCAAATGCGCTCAGGAGATCAAAAAACAGGCCAAGAGGTAACTGGTACTGCTCAATCGATGCGGCCAGTGGCCCGAAGATCCTGTCCGTCCGGTCGTGTTGCCCCGTTCGAATGGATTCAAGCTGTTGCCTGCATCGGAATAAGCGCGCGAGTCGCTCAGCGGGTTCTAAATCACCCTCATCGGCGAGATCGTCCGCCATTCGCGCAAACTGATAAATCGCGACAATCGCCGGCCTCAGGTGTCTCGGTACCAACCACGAAGCAACCGGGAAGTTTTCGTAATGTTCGACACTGCTCGTCCAGCCCCGGGGGAGGGTCGTACGTGCGTTTGCGTCTGACGGGATGGATGGCAGGCGTTTCGACATGGCCCATTAGTGTGCTTCAAGGGGGCCGAGTTTGCAGTGCCGAGCGGGTTCAACCACAATTCGTCCCCATTACTAACTAGCGAGTCAGTTATATGGGGCGCTGTTTTTTCGGGCTGACCAAGTTGCGAAGCTATTCGATTCTTGCTGGGGTCGTATCCCTGGTTTGTGCCTGCTCGCAAGCGCCGGCGCCGAGTGAGGAAGCGGTTCGCCCGGTCCGGGTGTTGCGCCTTGAAGGGCGAGTGGATCAACCCCGAATAACCCTGCCGGGGGAAGTCCGACCTCAGGTTGAAAGTCGTCTTGGATTTCGGGTGGCTGGCAAGATCAGCCGCCGCTTTGTCCAGGCCGGCGATACGGTCCAAAGCGGTCAGTTACTGGCTCGGCTCGATCCGCAGGACCTCGCACCGGCCATCGAATCCGCCACCGCCAATGTGGACGCCGCCAAGGCGGATCTGCGCCTCGCCGTGGCTGAACGCGACCGGGTTCAGTCCCTGCGCGCGAAAGATTTTGTCAGTGTGGCTCAGTTGGACCGTGCCCAAGCCGTGATGGACGCCGCGCAGAGTCGCTTGCGCGCCTCCGAAGCCGCATTGACCACAGCCAGAAACTCGGTGCAATTTCAGTCCCTGGCTGCCGATGTCGACGGTGTCGTGATCGCCATCGAGGCCGAACCCGGCCAGGTCGTGATGGCTGGGCAACCGGTGATTCGAATCGCCCGCGGGAGCGCCCGAGATGTCGTGGTGTCGGTGCCCGAGACCGCGATCGAACAGGTCCGCGTGGCGAAGACGATCTCGGTGAACTCGCCGGCCTTGGGCGGCGCAGAACTAATCGCGCGCCTTCGCGAATGGTCTCCGGTCGCGGACCCCGCATCCCGGACCTACACGGTCAAGGTCGAACCACTGAGGGCCTCTGAGGCAGTTCGCTTAGCCCTTGGATCGAGCGCGGTGGTGAACTTCAGTCTCCCCGCCAGTCCGGGGGTCTGGGTTCCGTTGTCGGCGCTTTATTCGAGGACGGCCAGTCCTCGGCTCTGGGTAGTCGATGAGAAATCGCTGACCGTGCATTCGGTTCAGGCGCAGATCACCGCCGATGGACTGCGCGACAACGGGGTGATGCTTGAACTGTCCGATCCCAATGGCGTCCGCCTTGGGCAATTGATTGTCACGGCGGGCGCCAACTTGCTGCGCGAGGGACAGAAAGTCCGTTTGCCCTCTGCTACGCCGGCAACGATCCGATGAATCCGGAGTCAACACCGAAGCCGACCGCTGCAGCGGCATCGCTGGCGGGATCGGCAGCCGGGTCACTATCCGCCCCACCATCGGGCCCACCTTCCAGCCCCGCATCCGGCGAGCATCGTTGGAATTTATCGGCTGCCGCAATCCGGCATGGGTCGCTGACCTGGTTTTTTTTGGCGGCCATCGCCCTGTTCGGTTTTGTTTCTTTTTTCCAGCTCGGGCAACGTGAGGACCCCGATTTCACGCTCCGGCTGATGGTCGTCCGAACGTTCTGGCCGGGTGCCACGACGGCACAGGTCGATCGGCAGGTGACCGATCGCATTGAGAAAAAGCTGCAGGAAATTCCCTATTTCCGCTTCACGCGAAGCTATTCAAAGCCAGGCGAGTCATTGATCGTTCTGGAACTCAAAGACTCCGCACCGCAGCGCGAGGTCGCCCAGCTCTGGTATCAGGTCCGCAAAAAAATCGGTGATATCCGTGCAAGCCTGCCAACCGACGCGGTCGGGCCGTTTTTTAACGATGAATTCGGGGACGTGTTCGGAACGATTTACGCGTTTACGGCCGATGGCATGACGCACTCCGAGTTGCGGGAGTTGGTGGATGGTGTCCGGCAGAATCTGATTCGGATTCCGGATGTGGCGAAGATCGAACTGGTCGGTGTTGTCGACGATAAAATCTGGGTGGAACCCTCGATTCGTAAGCTGGCATCCCTGGGGATTGATCCAGGCGGCATTGCAGCCCAGTTACAGGCGCAGAACGCGGTCCTACCCGGCGGAACAGTGGTAGGACCTGATCGTTCTGTGCCACTGCGCATCAGCGGGCAATTTGACTCGGTAGCCGACATCGCGGCGCTGCCGATCCAGATTGGCAATCGGACCATCCGGCTCGATGACGTCGCCAGGGTGAGTCGTGGTCTGCAGGATCCGCCAGTCACCACCATGCGCTACAAGGGCCAGCCAGCGATTGGTTTGGCCATCGCCATGGTGCGAGATGGGGACGTCCCTCGTCTTGGAAAGACCCTCGATCTTGAAATGGCGCGACTCCAGTCGCAGCTGCCGATCGGTGTCAGTTTTGCGAAGGTGTCCGATCAGCCGCGCATCGTACAGAACGCCGTCGGCCTGTTTCTAAGGTCTCTGGGCGAGGCGGTCGTCATTGTGCTGGCGGTCAGCTTTCTCAGCCTTGGCGCGCGCAGCGGCCTGGTGGTGGCATTGACCATACCGCTGGTGCTGGCAGCGACGTTTCTGCTGATGAAGGTGTTTGGGATTGACCTCCACCGAATCTCAACCGGGGCCCTAGTGATTGCGCTTGGACTCTTGGTTGATGACGCCATCATCGCGGTCGAAATGATGCTGCGAAAAATAGAAGAAGGTTTCGATCGGTTTCAGGCAGCCACATTTGCCTTCACAAGTACCGCATTCCCCATGTTGACCGGGACGTTGATCACGGCGGCGGGATTTCTGCCGATTGCGACGGCCAAGTCCTCGACAGGTGAGTACACGATTGCGATCTTTCAGGTCGTGAGCATCGCACTCCTGGTGTCCTGGCTGGCGGCGGTGGTCGCGACTCCGCTCATTGGAATGCGAATCTTGCGCGCCCCCTTGGTCACTGCGACGGCCACGGCCACTGCGACAAGCGGACAGCTTCTGGAGACTGAATCGGCGCGCCCTGATCCCGCCCAAGGGCCGATGCTTCATTCCAACGCGATGTTTCAGGGCCGGTTCTACGGCGCTCTTCGGGCGCTGATCGATGTTTGTATGCGGCGGCGCGGGTGGACGATCGGTATAACGCTTGGCGTGTTTCTGCTGGGCGGATACGGGATGGGACTGACGGAAAAGCAGTTCTTTCCCAGCAGTGATCGCGCTGAGATTTTGATCGAACTCTGGTTGCCCGAGGGGTCCAGTCTGCGCGCGACCGAGGAACAAACGCAGCGGGTCGAGTCATTTCTCGCCGCAGACTCTGATGTGGCCAACTTTGTTGCCTATGTGGGAAATGGTTCGCCGCGGTATTACGTTTCGCTTGATCAGCAACTGTTCCGCCCAAATTTTGCGCAACTGGTCATCCTGACCCCCGATGTAGCCAGTCGGGATCGTCTGATGCCGAAATTGCGCCAGCACCTGCAGGACCAGTATCCGGGAGTACGGGCCCGTGCATACCGCACCCCCCTCGGGCCCCCGGTCTCGTATCCAATCCAGTTTCGAGTCGTTGGTCCCGAGGTCGCGACTCTGAAAGCGTTGGGTGAGCAGGTGGCCGGGGTAATTCGGGACGACCCGGCTGCGCGCGATGTTCATCTCGATTGGGGGGATCGCTCCCCGGCGGTCCAGATCGACATTGACCAGGACCGTGCTCGAGCCATTGGGGCAAGCAGCGCAGGGGTTGCCCGGGCCATTGGCACAACCGTGTCCGGCGCCACCATTGGGCAGTATCGAGAAGCTGACCGTCTGATCGATGTGGTGCTGCGAGCGCCCGAGGCAGAACGTTCGAACCTTGCCACACTGGGGTCACTGCCCGTAATGACGGCCAGTGGGCGCACCGTGCCGCTTTCGCAGGTGGCGTCGATCCAGCTCTCCATGGAGGAGCCCATCATCTGGCGTCGTTCGCGCGAGCCTACATTAACGGTTCGCGGAGATCTCATCGAAGGTGTGCAGGCTCCGGACATCGCCAGTCGGATCGATCGTCAGTTACTCAAGCTGAAATCCAGTCTGCCCGATGGGTATCGGATTGAGCTGGGTGGACCGGCTGAAGATAGTGCCCGGGCCCAGGCCTCGATCAACGCCGGCATGCCGCTCATGTTGTTTCTTGTCGTTGCTCTGCTGATGGTGCAGCTCAAGCGGATATCGCTGGTCGTGCTGGTACTGCTGACGGCACCGCTTGGCATCGTGGGCGTCGCGTCGGCATTGCTGCTGTCGGGCCGCCCCTTCGGCTTTGTGGCGATGCTTGGGACGATTGCACTGGCTGGCATGATTATGCGAAATACCGTGATTCTGGTGGAGCAGATCCGGCAAGATCTGGACGCTGGAGTCGTCCCGTGGTTAGCAGTTCGGGAGTCGGCGGTTCGGCGTTTCCGTCCGATCGCGTTGACGGCCGCAGCAGCTGTTTTTGCCATGATTCCGCTCTCCCGGGACGTGCTGTGGGGCCCGATGGCATTTGCCATCATGGGTGGACTGATTGTGGCAACGATCCTCACGATCCTTTGCGTTCCGGCTCTGTATGTCGCCTGGTTTCGGATTTCGCGCGCGCCGGATCTCGCCTGAACGACGAACTCGGCTCGGTGTTTGGGCGTGCTCGGGTAGAATCAAATCTTGACCCCGGGCGAAGGTGGCGGAATTGGTAGACGCACCAGGTTTAGGTCCTGACGCAGTAAAAGGCGTGTGGGTTCGAGTCCCATCCTTCGCACCAACGGATCCGGCCGCTTCCGGACGATCTTTCGACTTTCCAGTCGCGAACTGTTTTATCCATGACCACTCAGATTGAAGTGCTTGCCGGACTTGAGCGCCGACTCACCCTGTCGGTAGCCACAGCCACCATTCAACAAGAAACCCGCGCCCGCCTGGCGCAGATCGCCAAGACCATGCGGGTCCCAGGTTTTCGGCCTGGCAAGGTGCCGATCAAGATGGTTGAGCAGTCCCACGGGCAGCAGATCAGCTCCGAGGTGCTGGGCGATGCCGTCTCGAAAGCGTTCAGCGCTGCGGTTGCTGATCAGGGCGTGAAGGTCGCAGGCGAGCCTCGAATCGAACCCGTGATGCCCCCTGAAGGCGGCGCAGCCGGTGAATTCCATTTCAGCGCTTCGTTCGAGATTTTCCCGGAATTCACCGTGCCGTCACCGGTTGGCCAAACCTTTACACGGTTCGCCAGTCCCGTTGGCGACGCTGAAGTTGACCGAACGCTGGAGACGCTGCGGCGCCAACGCGTCCAGTGGGTGGCGGCCGATCGGCCGGCGCAGGACGCTGATCGCGCCACGATTGATTTCCGTGGCAGTCAGGATGGCGTCGAGTTCGCCGGTGGCAGTGCAGAGAACTTCCCCTTCGTCTTGGGTGAGGGCAAGATGCTGGCCGATTTTGAGACGGGTGTTCGGGGCGCCTCGGTGGGGGAGCAACGGACTTTCACGGTGAATTTTCCCGCGGACTACCAGAATGCAGATCTCGCAGGCAAGCCTGCGCAATTTGAGATCACGGTGCGTCAGGTTGAAGAGCCCGTTCTGCCGGAAATCAATGCCGAGTTTGCGGTGCAGTTCGGGATTGCCGATGGCGATCTCGAGCGGATGCGTGCGGATGTGCGCGCGAACCTCGAGCGCGAGGTCGGTCAGCGCCTGCGCACCCGGACCAAGACACAAATCATGGACCGATTAACGCAGCTCGCCGAGTTCGATTTGCCAGTGGCCTTAGTTCGGTCTGAGGCGGCTCGGATGGTGGAAAGTGCGCAGGCCGAACTGAAACAGCGCGGAATCGACATGGCACAGATGCCGGTCCCTCCCGATGCATTTCAGGAACAGGCGCAGAAGCGTGTGCGGCTTGGGTTGATCATCGGTGAGTTGGTCCGTGCCCACAAGCTGCAAGCCCGGCCCGACCAGATCCGACGGCAAATTGAAGAGTTCGCCCAGGCTTATGAGAACCCGGGCGAGCTGATTCGCTGGTACTACAGTGACCGCGAACGCCTGGCCGATGTTGAGGCACTTGTCGTTGAACAGAATGTTGTCGACTGGGTGTTGGAGCAGGGCCAGACCGAGGAAGTGACGCTTGGATTCGACGAACTGATGGGAGCGAACGCATGATTCCGTCTTACACCGCCCATGCTGGGATTTCGCAGGCCTCGGGTCTGTCCGTGGAGGAACCACGCGGCCTAGGCATGGTTCCGATCGTGATCGAGCAAAGCGGCCGCGGCGAGCGCGCCTACGACATTTATTCCCGTCTGCTTCGTGAGCGGGTGATTTTTCTCGTTGGACCGATCAACGACCACAGCGCCAATCTGGTGATGGCCCAACTCCTGTTCCTGGAGTCCGAAAATCCGGACAAGGACATTTCGCTGTACATCAACTCTCCTGGCGGCTCGGTATCTGCGGGGCTCGCCATTTTCGACACCATGCGCTTCATCAAGTCGGACGTGTCGACGCTCTGTTGTGGTCTCGCGGCCAGCATGGGGGCGTTCCTGCTCGCGGCTGGTGCCCATGGCAAGCGGTTCGCGTTGCCGAATTCCCGGATCATGATCCACCAGCCGCTGGGCGGCGTTTCCGGTCAGGCTTCCGACATCGAGATTCACGCCCGCGAAATTCTCTTTCTGCGCGAGCGCCTGAATCTCCTGTTGTCCGAAAATACCGGTCAACCGATTGAGAAGATTGCCCGGGATACGGATCGGGACAACTTCCTGTCCGCAGACGATGCGGTAAGCTACGGCCTGGTAGACAAGGTGTTGATGCGTCGCGAGCCGGCGGCGTAAGCGTTTCATCCACGAGATCCTGAGGACGCAATGACCGAAAAGAAGGGCTCGAGCGAGAAGCTTTTGTACTGCTCTTTTTGTGGCAAAAGCCAGCATGAGGTCCGTAAACTGATTGCCGGCCCCTCGGTGTTCATTTGCGATGAGTGTATCGAGCTCTGCAACGACATCATCCGCGATGAGTCGGTGGCTGAGACGGCTCAGGGCTCTGCCCGCGCGGGTTTGCCAACGCCCCACGAGATTTTTGCGATCCTCGACCAGTATGTGGTCGGACAGATTCGGGCCAAACGCACCCTCGCGGTCGCGGTTTATAACCACTACAAACGCCTGCGTCACAAGGGTGGGGCTAGCTCGGTCAAGAAAGATGATATCGAGCTTGCCAAGAGCAACATCCTGCTGGTCGGGCCAACGGGTTCTGGAAAGACTCTGCTGGCTCAGACGCTGGCACGAATGCTCAATGTTCCCTTTGTGATTGCCGACGCGACGACGCTCACCGAGGCCGGTTATGTCGGTGAAGACGTCGAGAACATCATTCAAAAGCTGCTGCAGAATTGCAACTACGAAGTTGAAAAAGCCCAGAACGGGATTGTCTATATCGACGAAATCGACAAGATTTCCCGCAAGAGTGACAACCCGTCGATCACGCGGGATGTGTCCGGGGAGGGCGTTCAGCAGGCGCTTTTGAAACTGATTGAGGGAACGGTGGCGAGCGTCCCACCCCAAGGCGGACGTAAACATCCAAATCAGGACTTCGTTCAGATCGACACCACCAATATCCTGTTCATTTGCGGGGGTGCGTTTGACGGTCTTGAAAAAGTAATCCGGAGTCGAACTGAAAAGACCGGTATCGGATTTGGCGCGACCGTTCGTGGCGCCTCGGAGCGATCGACCGGAGAGCTTCTCAAGGACGTCGAGCCCGAGGACCTGCTCAAATTTGGCCTCATACCGGAGCTGGTGGGCCGTCTTCCCGTGGTGGCCACGCTGGATGAACTCGTCGAAGACGCGCTCGTTCAAATCCTGGTCGAACCCAAGAATGCGCTGGTCAAGCAGTACCACAAGCTCTTCGCGATGGAAGGCGTGGAACTCGAAGTCCGTCCGGCAGCACTCAGCGCGATCGCCCGAAAGGCCTTGAAGCGCAAGACTGGGGCGCGCGGCTTACGCTCGATCCTGGAGCAGGCGCTACTGGAAACCATGTTCGATCTGCCCAACCAACAGGGCGTGCAGAAAGTCGTGGTTGACGAAGGGGCGATCGATGGCCAGAGCAAGCCCCTTTATATTTACGGCGAGCAGGCACCCAAGCTCGCTGGCGCTTCCCACTGACACCATTGTCCTGCGCCTTCCACTGACGCCACTCACAGGCGCCAGGCCCTGATCGCCATCGCTGCAGCCGTGCCCTCATCGTCGGGGCATGGCCCTCAGCGCGCCTATGTGTTTGACCCGCTGAGAGCGCCCGCGTGAGTGAGATTAAGCAAGTTCTCAGGCTTGCCTGATCCTGCTTGCGTGATCCTGAACCACCTCGCATCCATCGCCCGAGTCGGCTTCTGAAGATGGGCATGGTGTTTTGGGGTCTCAGGCTGGACCAACATTTGCGGCTGTTCTCCTGATTTCGCCCAAATACTGTAATCAAGGCTATTCTTTGGCTTGAAAGATGGGCGATCGCCCCGATCTGTCGAAAGATCCTTTTGATAGGCGAATGCCATGACTGAAATCAGTGCTCCTGAATCCCGTATGACCCTGCCATTGCTGCCGCTTCGCGACGTCGTGGTATTCCCTCACATGGTGATTCCGCTGTTTGTTGGTAGACCCAAGTCGATCAAGGCGCTTGAGTCGGCCATGGAGACCGGCAAGGCCATCATGCTCGTCGCGCAGAAAAATGCGTCCAAGGACGATCCAACGGAAGAAGACCTCTATCCGATTGGCTGTGTGGCGAATATTCTCCAAATGCTTAAATTGCCCGATGGAACGGTCAAGGTTCTAGTCGAAGGTAATTATCGGGGCCGACTGGTCAGCATCGATGATGTCGGCGCCTTCTTCCAGTGCGCAGTCGATAGCTTGCCGCTCGACGATGAGGCTGCACCGGAGCTGGAAGCCTTGCGACGGGCGATCCTGACCCAGTTCGATCAGTATGTGAAGCTGAACAAGAAGGTGCCGCCAGAGATTCTGGGCAGTCTCAACGGAATCGAACAACCGGGTCGGCTCGCCGACACCATTGCTGCGCATTTGCCGATCAAGATCGAGCAGAAACAGGCCATCCTCGAGGTGTTACCCGTCGCCGAGCGGCTGGAAAAACTTCTGGGGCAGATTGAGACCGAACTCGACATCCTGCAGGTCGAAAAACGAATTCGCGGGCGTGTCAAGCGGCAGATGGAGAAGAGCCAGCGCGAGTATTACCTGAATGAACAGGTCAAAGCGATTCAAAAGGAGCTGGGTGAAGGCGAGGAAGGCGCCGATATCGATGAACTCGAGAAAAAGATCGAGACAGCTCGGATGCCTAAGGAAGCCCGCAAAAAAGCTGATGCCGAGTTGAAAAAACTCCGGCTGATGAGCCCGATGAGCGCAGAGGCAACGGTTGTCCGAAACTTCATTGATGTTCTGGTCAATCTGCCTTGGAAACGAAAAAGCAAAGTCAATAACGACCTCTCCAATGCAGAGGCTGTGCTTGACGCGGACCACTGGGGACTGGAACGGGTAAAGGAACGCATCGTCGAATATCTCGCTGTGCAGCAGCGGGTCGACAAGGTGAAGTCGCCCATTCTTTGTCTGGTCGGGCCGCCAGGCGTCGGAAAAACCTCGCTCGGCCAGTCCATCGCACGCGCCACCAATCGGAAATACGTACGGATGGCTCTGGGTGGTGTGCGCGATGAGTCTGAGATTCGCGGCCATCGTCGAACCTATATTGGTTCGATGCCAGGGAAGATTCTTCAGAACCTAACCAAGATCGGGGTCCGCAATCCACTCTTTTTGCTCGACGAGATCGACAAGATGGGAATGGATTTTCGCGGCGATCCTGCCAGTGCCTTGCTGGAGGTTCTGGATCCAGAGCAAAACGCTACGTTTACCGATCATTACGTCGAAGTCGAGTACGACCTCTCTGACGTAATGTTCGTAGCGACGGCCAACACGCTGAATATTCCGGCGGCATTGCTCGATCGCATGGAGGTCATTCGCCTCTCGGGCTATACCGAGGACGAAAAGGTGGCTATCGCCACCCGGTATCTCCTACCCAAACAAATGCGCAATAACGGGCTGAAGGACGGTGAATTGACCGTGTCGGAGAGTGCGGTACGCGACATCATTCGTTACTACACCCGCGAAGCCGGCGTCCGTTCACTCGAGCGTGAGGTCGGCAAGATCTGTCGAAAGGTCGTCAGACGGATGGTGCTGAAAAAAGGTCAGCTGGTTGTTGAGCCAAGCGCAGAGCCTCAGGCGCAGAGTAAGGATCCGGCGGATGCACCGGCAGTGTTGGGTCAGGGTACCGGTGCTGCGCAGAAAACTCCGGCACTTGGCAAAATTCATGTCAATGCCGCGAATCTGGATCAGTTTCTCAGCGTTCGCCGCTACAGCTATGGGGTTGCTGAAAAGGAGAACCAGGTTGGCCAGGTGACTGGACTGGCATGGACCGAAGTGGGCGGAGAGTTACTCACCATCGAGGCCGTATCGGTGCCAGGCAAGGGCTTGGCCACCTTCACTGGCAAACTCGGGGACGTCATGCAGGAGTCCATTAAGGCTGCAATGACCGTTGTTCGCCGGCGGGCCCATATGTTTGGCCTGAAACCGGATTTTCACGAGAAACGCGATATCCATATTCACGTGCCTGAAGGCGCAACACCGAAAGATGGTCCAAGTGCGGGCATCGCGATGACGACAGCTCTTGTGTCGGTTTTGACCGGTATTCCGGTAAGAGCCGATGTGGCAATGACTGGTGAAGTTACCTTGCGGGGTGAGGTCCTGGCGATCGGCGGCTTGAAGGAAAAACTCCTGGCCGCATTGCGCGGAGGGATTAAAAGGGTCCTGATTCCTGAAGAGAACACGCGCGATCTTCCTGAAATTCCAGATAATGTTAAGAATAATCTGGAGATTATTCCGGTCCGTTGGATTGATCGGGTTCTTGAACTGGCGCTCGAGCGCTTGCCGCAGCCTCTTCCTGAGGAAGATGTTGCAGAATCCGTGATCGCACCTGCCACACCCTCACCGGTGGCCGAGGTGAGTGTGACGGGAGATCGTGTTAAACATTGACTCATGCGTGATTTTGGCTTGACACCAAATCGCTGGTCGGTTTGAATACCTTCTCGGATCGCCCCCGTTTGGATCGGGGGCGATTTTTATTCTTGGGCCGTATTTAACACCCACATTCGCAGTACCCCCAACCAAGATTTTTGCTTGACTTTGGCGCATTCACAGAGGATTTATTGAAGTGAACAAGACTGAACTGATCGACCATATTGCAGCCAGCGCTGATATCACCAAGGCTTCTGCGAGTCGTGCTCTGGATGCACTGATTGGTGGGATCGAAGTCTCCCTGCGCAAAGGCGACGCGGTGACTCTGGTGGGGTTCGGGACGTTTGCGGTTGGCAAACGCGCAGCCCGAACTGGCCGTAATCCTCGGACCGGAGAAGAGATTCAAATCAGTGCCGCGAAGGTGCCGAAATTTCGGCCTGGTAAAGGTCTGCGCGACGCCATCAACTGAGGATTTGCAGAGTTCTCAGCCTCAGGGTAAAATCTAATTCTTCGACTGGGTGCTTAGCTCAGTTGGTAGAGCGGCGCCTTTACACGGCGTAGGTCGGGAGTTCGAGCCTCTCAGCACCCACCAGAATATCGTTAGTTTTAAAGTGATGTTCTGGGTCCTGCGAAGCTGGGATTTTCTTCCCGGTTTTTGCAGATTTTTTCGGGTTTGACGGTAACGTCAGACCAATCGCGGAGCGGTAGTTCAGTTGGTTAGAATACCGGCCTGTCACGCCGGGGGTCGCGGGTTCGAGTCCCGTCCGCTCCGCCAACATTTCAAAGATGGGCCCTTGTGGCCCTTTCTTTTATCGTCTGAAGCTCGATGTTCGATACCGTTCGTAACCATCAGCGGGCACTGCAGTTTGTTTTACTACTGCTGATCCTGCCTTCCTTCGTGTTCTTTGGCCTATCCGGGTATGACCAATTTTTAGGCAAGGACGACAGCGTTGCAACGGTCGGGGATCGGAAGATTGCCCGCCAGGAACTCGAGGGGGCTGTGCGCGAGCAGGTCGCCAGGATGCGCGCGTCGCTTGGGCCGAATGCCGATAGCAAACTGCTCGAGACGCCAGAACTGCGCACTCAGGTCCTCGATGGACTGATCGACGAGCGCGCTCTGGACCTCTATGCCAACCGCCAACACCTGGTTGTGGGTGACGACGCGCTTCGTCGCGCAATCGCTGCACAGACTGATTTGCTCAAACCGGACGGATCCTTTGACCGGGATCGATATCGGGAATTGTTGGCGGCTCAAGGGCGGACCGAAGCGGCCTTTGAATCCGAGTTGCGACGGGACATTGCACGCAGCCTGATTCCCCAGGCATTTGGTCAATCTGCACTGATGCCTAAACGGGTCAGCGAGCGCTTGATGCAAGGCTTGGTGCAGACCCGCGAGGTCGCCATTCTGCGGTTTCGGCCGACGGACTATTTGGCCCAATTGCAACCAACCGATGAGCAGTTGGTCCAGTTCCATCAGGATGAGTCCAAGCGATTCACCACCCCCTCGACAGCGAAGGTTGCCTGGGTGGTCCTGAGTGCGGATGCATTGGCCCGTCAGATTCAAATTTCCGACGATGATCTGCGTAGTTACTACGAGCAGAATCGTGCCCGTCTCGGTCGGCCGGAGCGGCGCAGAGCCAGTCACCTGCTGATTCAGGTTGCGGCTTCCGCGTCGGAGGCCGATGTGGCGGCTGCCAAATCCAAGGCGCAAGGACTGCTTGACCAGCTGAAGGACGCATCTGCGGATCGGTTCGCGGCGTTGGCACGCCAACAGTCGGACGATGCCGGGTCAAAGGCGGGCGGGGGCGATCTCGATTGGTTTACCCGGGATTCCATGGTCAAGCCGTTTGCGGACGCAGTTTTTGCGGCTGCCGGTGTGGGTACGATTGGTGAAGTCGTCCGTAGTGAGTTTGGATTCCATATCATCCGGGTGACCGGGGTCGAACCAGGACAAGTGAAGCCGTTCGCCGAAGTTCGTGAGCAGCTAGATGCTGAGATCCGAAAGCAGCAGGCGAGTAAGCGGTATGCCGAATCAGCCGAACCATTTTCGAATCTCGTTTACGAGCAGGGCGATACGCTCGATGCACCAGCGACCCGATTCGGCTTGAGCGTTCACACGCTGGACGGAGTCACACCCGATGGACCGGCCAAAGCCAATACCCCTGTCAAGAATCCGGCGAAGCCAGACAGCGCCCAGGACGTTACAGATACGGCGGTACTGAGCAACCGTCGTCTGCTGACCGCCTTGTTTTCGGAAGAATCGATCCGTACCCGTCGCAACACCGAAGCGGTGGAGACCAGCGCTGGCACCCTGGTGTCGGCCCGGATTGTTGACTACCAGCCTGCGCAAGTCCGCCCCCTGGATGCCGTTCGTGCCGAAGTGAAGGCTCTCTGGATTCAGACGCAATCGCGAAAGATGGCCTTGAATAACGGAACGGAAAAACTGAAGAGTCTGCAGTCGCGTGAAGCGCCAACTCCTGGCTCGGCCGCCACGGAATCGGTCCGGTTCGAGGCCGGCGGGAAAATCAGCCGAATGGATCGTGGCAGCTTGTCGCCGGCGATTGTCAATGCCGTACTGGGGGCGGCGGTTGACAAACTTCCGGCGTTCGTTGGTGTTGATTTGGGCGCAGAGGGTTACATCATTGCTCGGATCGACGCGGTGCTAGCGGGCGATCTCGCTGCGGTAAAGGCGAATGAAGCGCAGTTGACGGCTCAAATTCGTCGTACGGAAGGTGAGCAGGCCGTGATGGCCTGGCTAAAAACCTGGCAGTCGCAACTCGGGGTCAAACGTAGTCCACCTTGAGTTGTGCACCTTGAGTCGTGCACCCTGACTGCGGTCCTCTCGGATCAAGGTCCCGAGTCCAGCTCAAGGCTGGCCCGCGACATGTATCGAGATTTGTCTGGCCATGTGCTCGATATCCGCGCTGTCCAGGGCTTCGGCCCGGACGGTCCAGCCACTTGCCAGCATCTGAAAGTTACGAGCCATGGCCCGGTCATAGGCAGGATCGTAGTGTTCTACCAGCAAGCTTTCGACGAACGCCGGCCAGTCTTCGGATTCAATCAGGCTCTGCCAATGCGCGATTTTCTGTTTTGAATGCAAGGGTGCAATGTGGTCGAGCTTGCGCTGCAATCCCACCCGATCCTGGGTCCAGTGCGCATATTCGTCGATCAGAAAACCGGCCCGGATGCCTTCCGGCACCTCGACCTGGATACAGGTTGACAGGCGCATCGCTTGGATCAGCGTGTCTGGGACATGCAGTCGACCCACTTTCTTGCTCTCCGACTCGACGAACACCGGTCGTGATGGGTCAAATTTCCGAATGGCATTCCAAACCAGGGAATCAAAGAGTTTTTGCGAGGGTTGGAGCGCATCGGGCAGCTCTCCAAGAACCGAACCACGATGGCAGGCCAGCGCCTCCAGATCCAGCACCTGACATCCCAGGCGGGACAGCGATTCCAGGATCCGACTTTTTGCGCTTCCGGTTCGACCGGCGACAACGATCCAGCGTTGCTGAGCTGGCCGGGTGTTCAAGTCCGCTAACACGTGTCGACGGTAGGCGCGGTAGCCGCCCTCGAGCACCTTCACCGGCCATCCGACCCGAGCCAAGACAGTGGCCATGGCGTTGGAGCGCTGTCCACCCCGCCAGCAATAGACCAGTGGTGACCAGCTTCGCGGCCGATCCTGGAACTGCTCTTCCAGATGTCGGCCCACATTACGCGCCACCCAGGCGGCCCCCAGGCGATTGGCTTCAAATGGTCCAACCTGGGTATGCAGTGTTCCGATGGTCGCCCGCTGCGCATCATCGAGCACAGCGGTCGAGATCGCCCGCGGAATGTGGTCGAGGGCAAACTCTGACGGGCTGCGGGTGTCCAGCAGGTCGTCAAATTGCTCCAATTGGGCAATCGCGTCTTCAACAGTGATTCGAGTGGGTTCGCGCATGGTCAGGGGTCTAAAATGATGCAATGGAAAATGTTCATCGCGATACATTGGTGGCGTTATGAGGGTGTTTGATCTACGGTGTGATCAGGGACACCTCTTTGAGGGTTGGTTTCGCTCCAGCGAGGACTATGTCAAGCAGCAAACAGAAGGGCACGTCGGCTGTCCGGTTTGTGGCAGCGTGCGCATCGAAAAACGTCTTTCTGCGCCGAGAATCAATCTGGGTGCCGGCCCTGACCCAGATGCCACCCGGCAAGCGCCCGCCGGCTCCAACGTGAGTTCAGATCCATCCACGGGTTCAGCCCCGCAGAGCACTGGTTCGAATCTAACCCAATCCCCAGATCCGCAGGCATTGCAGGCCCTCTGGTTGCGCATGGCACGCCTGGTCTTGGCCAACACGGAAGATGTGGGTCGGGAATTTGTCAGTGAAGTACGTCGGATTCGGGATGAGGAAGCCCCCGAACGCCCTATCCGGGGTGTGGCCAGCGCCCAGGAGACCCGGGAGTTACTCGACGAGGGGATCGAGGTGCTTGCCTTGCCGCTGCCCGTGGATCTGTTGGGCCCACTGCAGTAGGGAGTTGGTCTGATCAGCGTTTAGCGTACTGATTGGCGCCAAACAGATTGGCCCGCTCAGTCGTCCCCATGGTCGGTTTACGAAGGCTGGCCAGGACCAGAACCCCGCGTTGAACGGCAGGGCGCGCTTCGATCCTGGCGAACCATTGGGCGAGATGCGGGAACTCGGAGAGTTCGACGCCCTGATTTTTCCAGGAACGGATCCAGGGCCAGATGGCCATATCGGCGATCGAATACTCGCTGCAGCCGACCCAGGCTGATTGCGCCAACCTGCGGTCGAGGACGTTGTAGAGTCGACCAGCCTCTCGGGTATAGCGATCAATGGCATAGGGAACGGGGTCGGGCGCGTAGATCCGGAAGTGATGCGCCTGTCCCAGCATCGGTCCGATACCACCCATCTGAAACATGAGCCACTGCAGCACTTCATAGCGCTCCCGCAGATCCTGCGGGATGAAACGACTGGTTTTGTCTGCGAGGTAGATCATGATCGCGCCCGATTCGAACAGTTGTATCGGCGCACCACCCGGTCCGTCCGGGTCAACGAGTGCCGGCACCTTGTTGTTCGGGCTGATCCGCAGAAAATCGGGGTTGAACTGATCGCCCGCGCCAATATCCACCGGGTGGGCTGTATACGAAAGCCCAAGTTCTTCCAGAAGAATGTGGATTTTGTGGCCATTCGGCGTGGCCCAGGAATAGAGGTCGAGCATGCTATTTTTTCTTGATAACCAGCAGATCATTGTAGCTGGGCCTAAACTCCCACTTCTACTTTCCTGCATCACGGAGACTGCGTCATGATCCAGCTCGGAGGCTTTGCGGCCAGCAATTACTACAACAAGGTCAAGCTCGCCTTACTTGAAAAGGGCGTGCCGTTCGAAGAGGTTCTGCAATGGCCAGGGCCTTCCGAAGCGTTGCGAGCCGCCAGCCCCTTGGGCAAGATCCCTTTTCTCGTGACTGAACAGGGCACACTGTGTGAATCGCAGGTGATTTGCGAGTGGTTGGAGGCGGCGTTTCCGAAACCTGCGCTGTTGCCAGCGGATCCTTTTGAGGCCGCCAAAGTCCGGGAGTTAAATGTCTTTCTGGATCTGCACCTTGAACTCGTCATTCGACGGATCTATCCCCAGGCCTTATTTGGCCGAGAGGTTTCGACCGACGTGCAGAACGCGACCCGCAAGGAGCTTGACCGCAATATCAAGGCATTTGCCAAGCTCGCTCAATTTGCCCCGTTTATCGCGGGCGCGGAATTTACGCTCGCCGATTGCGCCGCGATTGTGCACCTGCCATTGCTTTCGCTCGCGGCCAAGGCGATCTGGGGAGATGACCCGCTTGAGGCGCTGCCGATCCGGGAGTATCTCAGTCACGTTTCCAGCCGCCCTTCGGTTCAGCGTGTTCAGGAGGAACGCAAGGCGGGACAAGCGGCCTTTGCCGCTTATCTCCGAAGCCGTTAAGACGGGACGCTCGAATGGGTCGACCGGGCTACTGGGCTGACAGCGCTTCGATCTCGGTGGTCAGCATCAGCCAGTCTTCCTCGGTCTGTTCGAGCTGTCGTGTCAGGTCTGCGCGTGCGCGCTGCGCCGCAACGACGCGTACTCCACTTTTCAAGAACTCGGCGTCTGCCATCTGCGTGTCCAGCGCGTTGATTTCATTTTGCAAACGTCCGAGTTCGGCCTCAAGCCGGTTCAGGCGGGTCTGCAATGGTTTACGCTGTCGCTGCAAATTCTCGCGGGCGCTCGCTGCCTGGCGTCGCTCCTCTCGCCGATCGGCGCCCGTCGGCAGAACAACGGGACCAGCAGCGATCCCTTCGGGGTGCGCAGCGGAGGCTGAATGCTGTCCAGTCTCGCCGGGCGATGTCGGTGCCAGTCCCTGCACCGATCCCGGTCCAGATGCCGATACTCCGTCGGTCGATCGATTCTGCGTCGCGAGCCAGTCCCGGTAGTCTTCCAGATCACCGTCAAATGGCGACATCCGCCGATCCGCCACGATGACGAAGCGATCAACCGTAGCGCGCAGCAGGCCGCGGTCATGCGAGACGAGTAACAGCGCCCCTTCATAATCGGCTAGCGCTGCTGTCAACGCGTCCCGGGCTGACGAATCCAGATGGTTGGTGGGTTCGTCCAGCACAAGGAGCTGTGGACGTGTCCAGGCAATCAACGCCAGGGCAAGACGCGCTTTTTCCCCACCGGAAAAGGGCTCAACGGCAACGATGGCCTGTTCGCCCCGAAAGCCGAATCCCGCCAAAAATTCACGCAGTACCTGCTCGCGCTCAGTCGGTGCAATCCTCCTGAGGTGTTCGAGCGCAGTGGCCTGCGGATCCAGCGATTCAACCTGACGCTGCGCAAAGTATCCGATTCGAAGCGCTCTGGCGTGTGTACGGTCGCCTTCTAAGACATCCAGTTCGCCCACCAGTGTGCGTACGAGCGTGGATTTTCCAGCGCCGTTGCGACCCAGGACCCCGATCCGATCGCCACGACGCAAATCGAGATGCACCCGACGCACGATGGTAATCGCGCCACCCGCTTGCGTTGGCTCGGCGGGTTCTTCGGACCCCATTCGGATGTCTTGATCGGGCTGCGAAGGGCGTGGGCTGCCCGCATATCCGCAATCCACCTGAACCAGGCTGGCGATCTGTTCAGGCATCTGGTCGGGTGAATCAAAGCGCATGGTGGCAGCTGCTTCGTCTTCCACGAGTACGATGCGTTCGAGCCGCTCCAGCGCCTTGACGCGGCTCTGGGCCTGTTTGGCCTTGGTGGCCTGGGCCCGGAAACGGGCCACGAATTGTTCGAGCTTGGCGATTCGCTGCGCCTGACTGTCGGCCAATTTGCGCTGCAGGCGTTGCCGTTCCGCTTGCTGGCGCTCGAACGCACTCCATCCGCCTGCGTAGCGTTGCAATTGTTGATGTTCGACGTTCAGGACGGCGGTGGCGAAGGCATCGACAAAGTCGCGGTCGTGGGAGACAACGACAACCGTGCCATCAAACCGCAATAACCAGCGCTCCAGCCAAAATACTGCATCGAGGTCGAGGTGATTGGTGGGTTCGTCGAGTAAGAGCAGATCCGCCGGCGTCATCAGGACGCGGGCGAGATCGAGCCGCATCTTCCAGCCACCCGAGAGCGAGTCGACCGGTTTGCCGTGATCGCCCGCACTGAACCCAAGGCCATCCAGGAGTCGGGCTGCCCGAGCCGGTGCCGTCCAACCGTCAATTTCATCAAAGTCCGAATGCAGCTGAGCGATCCGCCGGCCCTGAACATGAGCTTGAACATCCTGACCAGACCCTTCAGATGCCGCTTCGAGGACTGCAAGCTCCCGTACGATCGTCTCCCGACGTTGATCCGCCCGAAGCACATGATCAAGGAGCGAATGCGATCCGGCAGGCGGGTGCTGGGACAGGCGTGCGATCCGCAGACGCGGCAGATCGATGCTTCCCCGGTCGGGACTCAGATCTCCTGCAATCGCCGACAGCAGTGTGGTCTTCCCGCAGCCATTTCGCCCAAGCAACCCAATGCGTTCCCCGCGTTCGATGATTACATCAACGCCGGTGAGCAGTGTCCGGCCGCCACGGGAGAGTTCTAGCCCGCTGAATCGGATCATGGGCGCAGGGCCGAACGCTCCAGCAACGCAATCATCTGCTCGCCTGCTGCTACCGGAAGCCAGACCGGTGACAGCGTTGGGAATGCGGCTTCAAAGGCTTCAATCTGATGCCCGATCTCGAGGATCAGCAAACCTTCTTCGGAGAGATGCTCATGCGCCTGCGCGAGGATACGACGCACGAGATCCAGGCCATCGTCAGGCCGCAACGGCCCTTGGACCGTCAGCGATACGGGCGGTTCCTCATCAGAATCCGCTGGTGCCCACAGGGTCAGTCCACCGGCCAGCCCCAGTGTCGGCTCATGACGCCATTCGATGGGCAATGAGGCCATCGCATTCGAATCGACATAGGGCGGATTGCAAAGGATCAGGTCGAACTGCAAATCTCCAACTGGCGCCCAGAGGTTGCCTTGTCGCAGTTCAACGCGATCCTCCAGGCCGAACAGGGCAAGGTTCTCTGCCGCGAGCGCGAGCGCTTGTGCGGAGAGGTCAGTCGCGGTGACCTGCGCCTGAACATAGGTTTGGGCGGCGATGATCGCCAAGCTGGCTCCACCCGTACACAGGTCAAGCACCCGGGTGATACGGTCCGGGTTCGGCTGCCAGGGTTCAAGTCCACGCTGCAGGACCTCGGCAATCGGCGAGCGGGGCACCAACGCGCGACGATCGCACAGGAACCGCCGTCCTGCGAGCCAAGCCTCACCACAGAGGTAGGCCAGCGGCGTCCTCTGGCCGATTCTTGCTTGCAGCAGCTCTTCAATCTGAATCTGCTCGCTGGCATCGATCGTCGCATCCGATTCGGCATCGATCCGATCGACCGGTATCCCGATCGCAACCGCCACCAACCAGACTGCCTCGTCATAAGGATTGTCGCAACCATGGCCGAACGAGAGTTCGGCTGCATCAAGCCGGTCATGGACGCTGTGCACCGCCTGGGCGATGGTGTCCATCGAGGATCCTGAGGTCACGGAAATCGTGTTTGCCATCACGCGGGCAGGAGGGTTTCCAGAACCCGCCGGTAGATACCGGCAAGCGGGGCCATCTCGTCGAGGCGGATGTTCTCGTCGATCTTGTGAATGCTGGCATTTGGAGGGCCAAACTCAATCACCTGGGAACAGATTCGGGCGATGAATCGGCCGTCTGAGGTGCCCCCGGTGGTTGAGAGCTCGGTTTCGATGCCACATTCGGACTGAATAGCCCCTGAGAGCGCAGCAGAGAGGGTGCCGGGTTGCGTCAGGAAGGGCTGACCGGAAAGCGACCATTCGATCTCGTAGGTCAGTTCATGTCGGTCGAGCACCGCATGGACCCGGCTTTTGAGGTCTTCCACGGTGCTCGCGGTCGAGAATCGAAAATTAAACAAGGCCTGCAACTCGCCGGGGATCACATTGGTCGCGCCGGTTCCAGACTGGAGATTGGAGACCTGCCAGGAGGTTGGCGGGAAGAAGGCGTTGCCGGCATCCCAACGGTACTCAGCCAACTCGGCCAACGCAGGGGCAAATCGATGAATGGGGTTGTCCGCCAGATGGGGATAGGCGATATGCCCTTGCACGCCTTTGACGATCAGACGCCCGGAAAGCGAGCCCCGTCGGCCGTTTTTAATCATGTCGCCCAGCCGCTCGCCGGAAGTTGGCTCGCCCACCACGCAAAAATCGATACGGCGACCCTCGCGCTCGAACCACTCGACGATTTGCACGGTACCGTCGGTCGCCGGGCCCTCTTCGTCCGAGGTCAGGAGAAAAGCAATCTGTCCCTGGTGCGCCGGTCGACTGGCCACAAACGCCTCGGTCGCAACGACAAATGCCGCGATCGAGGTTTTCATGTCGGCCGCACCCCGACCATACAAGCGACCATCGCGTTCGGTCGGGACAAAGGGATCGGACGTCCAGGCACTCAGGGGCCCTGGCGGGACCACATCGGTGTGTCCGGCAAACACCAGAAGCGGCCCCGGAAGGCCGCCATCGCGCTCGGCCCAGAGATTGGTCGTGCCATTGGCAGCCACCGTCTGGCAGCGAAATCCCATCGCTTCAAGCCGTTCCTGGAGCATGGCCTGACAGCCTGCGTCATCTGGCGTGACCGATCGTCTTGCAATCAGATTCTCGGTGAGCCGTCGCACGGCTTGGGTGATTTCCGGGTTGGCTGACATGGGGGTCGTCGTCGGCATCAGTCGCGCAACAGGTCATTGATCGCGGTTTTTGCCCGGGTTTGTTCGTCAACCCGCTTGACGATCACGGCGCAATACAGGCTCACCCCGCCACTCGACGGCATCGACCCTGGCACGACCACCGCACCCGAAGGTACGCGGCCCTGGAATACCTCACCCGTTGCCCGATCGACAATCCGTGTGCTGGCTCCGATGAAGACACCCATCGACAGGACGGCATTGCGTTCAACAATCACCCCTTCGACCACTTCGGATCGGGCACCAATGAAGCAATTGTCTTCAATGATGGTCGGGTTGGCCTGGAGTGGTTCGAGTACGCCGCCGATTCCAACGCCACCGGACAAATGAACATTTTTTCCGATCTGCGCACAGGACCCCACCGTTGCCCAAGTATCGACCATTGTGCCCTCGTCGACGTAGGCGCCAATGTTCACGTAGGAGGGCATAAGCACCACGTTGCGCCCGATATGGGCGCCACGTCTTGCCACCGCAGGCGGCACCACGCGGAATCCGCCAGCGGCAAACTGATCAGCCGTCCAGCCGCTGAACTTTGTCGGCACTTTGTCAAAAAATCCGAGTCCCCCCGCGTGCATCGGTACGTTGTCATGCAAGCGAAATGACAGCAGAACTGCCTTTTTAAGCCACTGGTGCGTAACCCAGCTGCCATCGATTTTCTCGGCAACCCGGAGTCGTCCCGAATCCAGTTCGCCCAAGACATGCTCGACCGCCTGGCGGGTTTCTACCGGGGCCTGGGAAGGCGTCAGCTCAGTTCGGCGTTCCCAAGCAGATTCAATGGTGTTCTGTAGTGCGTTCATGGCTGATTTTGGTTAGAGGGAGATGAAATAGAAGCCTTGGCCCGCTGGGCGATGACCTCAGCGATCCGATGCGCCGCCTCCAGGCAGCGGTCGAGTTGGTCGACCAGGGCAATCCGGATCCGCCCAGCTCCAGGTGCAGGCATCAGTTGATCCGAGCCCTGCCGAGGCTCGCGCGAAATCAGGCTACCCGGGAGCACGCGAACATTGGCAAGTCGCAGCAAGTCCAGGGTGAAACCGAGGTCGTCGCCCCCCGGAACCCCAGCCCAGAGATAAAAACCGGCATCCGGACGGGCAACGTCGAGACAGGATTCGAGCACCGGCAGCACCGCATCGAATTTTGCGCTGTAAAGAGCCCTGTTCTCAATGACATGGGATTCGTCCTGCCAGGCGGCGATGCTTGCTGCCTGAATCGGCAGGCCCATGGCGCTTCCGTGATAGGTCCGGTAGAGCAGAAATGGCGCAATCCATGCGGCATCCCCGGCGACAAAACCCGAACGCATACCGGGCACGCTCGAGCGCTTGGACAGGCTGGAGAACACGACCAGACGTCGCCAATCGGTACGCCCCAGCGCTTGGGCAGCCTGAAGTGCGCCCAGGGGAGGGTGCTCGAACCAGATTTCCGAGTAGCACTCATCGGCAGCGATCACGAAGTCAT
This sequence comes from Burkholderiaceae bacterium, assembly GCA_040401595.1. Classification (GTDB taxonomy): domain Bacteria; phylum Pseudomonadota; class Gammaproteobacteria; order Burkholderiales; family Burkholderiaceae_E; genus RFPW01. The sequence goes on along the minus strand of JBBAOE010000010.1, from coordinate 40,163 downwards.
ACTGGTCTGCGAGCGCAAACAGCAGCCTCCACTCGTCGAGCGTCATGACCCGCCCGGTGGGATTGCCCGGTGAGCAGACGAACAGCAGTTGGGTGCGTGCCCAGATCTCGGGCGGTACGCTCGACCAGTCGCAGGCAAAACCCATGGCGGGCGTCTGGGGCACGAAATACGGTTGAGCGCCCGCCAGAAGGGCCGCCCCTTCATAAATTTGATAAAAAGGATCTGGTGCGACGACGATCGGTTGTTCTTGCACGTCTGAACCAGCACTCTGGATGACGCCGGGCCGACCGGACGCATTTGCCTGTCCGGGCTGGCTGGGTGTGCCGATTACTGTCTGCGCAAATGCAAATAGTGCTTCACGGGATCCATTAACCGGTAACACTTCACGCTGGGGATCCAGACGGGCGAGGCCATAGCGTCGGCAAATCCAGTCGGCGATCGTTTCCCGAAGCGCTGCGCTCCCCAAAGTGGCCGGGTAGGTCGACAAACCATCCAGACTGCGCACGAGGGCCTCGCGCACACAGGCAGGGGTCGCGTGTTTCGGCTCACCAATGGAAAGATCGATAGGCGTTCGGTCCCTGGCAGGTTCGATGCCGCGGGTGAGTGCCCTGAGCCGCTCGAATGGATAAGGCTGTAAAGCCCCGAGACGCGGGTTCATCGCACCTGGCCCAGGTGCTTGCCCGCAATCTTGATGGGTCTCATAGGCCGATCAGCCGCGGATACCGGATTCAGGCGCAAAGGTATCCAGTTCAACGCGCGGCGCAGGCGTCCAGCCGGGCGCGCGATGTTCGACCACGACATTGGTGAAAATCCCGCCCCGGACATACCAGCGTGCCGTGAGTTTGAGATACCGGGGGGCGATCGCCTGGACCAGATCATCAAGGATCCGGTTGGTGACCGCCTCATGAAATGCACCTTCGTCGCGATAGGACCAAAAGTACAGTTTGAGACTCTTCAGTTCGACGCACTGCTGGTCGGCGATACAGTCGATCGTCATGGTCGCGAAATCGGGCTGGCCCGTTAGCGGACAGAGGCAGGTGAACTCGGGTATCTGAAAATGAATCAGATAGTCGCGTTGCGGCGAAGGATTGGGAAAAGTGTCGAGCTTTTTGCTCGGTTGTGACGACATAAAAATGGGCTCCAGCCTCGAATGGCGCGAAGCCGATTATTATAGGCGCAGCTAGCACGACAACCCGCGCGTGGATGGCAACAGACCCTTCGGAGCGTCGAGCTTCCCCGATCGTCGTGCGACTCAAACAAATCAAGCTTGCCGGATTCAAGTCCTTCGTGGACCCGACCGCATTCGAATTGCCCGGCAGGCTGATCGGCATCGTTGGGCCGAACGGTTGTGGGAAGTCCAACATCATCGATGCGGTTCGCTGGGTTCTTGGCGAGACCCGCGCCGGCGAATTGCGCGGCGATTCGATGCAGGACGTCATTTTTTCAGGTTCCGACGGGCGCCGGCCTTCAGCGCGTGCCAGTGTTGAGCTGCTGTTCGAGAACGCTGGCGGGCGTTTGGGTGGCGCCTGGGCCGCGTATGCCGAACTGTCGGTGCGCCGCATCCTCAGTCGGGACGGCCAGAGTGTGTACCAGATCAATCACCAGACCGTTCGCCGACGGGATGTGCATGACCTGTTTTTGGGGACTGGGCTGGGCCCCCGGGCCTACGCCATCATTGGTCAGGGCATGATTGCCCGGATCCTCGAAGCACGGCCTGAAGATCTGCGCGGTTTTCTGGAAGAAGCCGCGGGTGTTTCGCGGTATCGCGAACGCCGAAAGCAGACCGAGGACCGTCTCTCAGATACCCGGGACAACCTCAGCCGAGTCAACGATCTGCTGGGAGAATTGCACGAGCGCATCACAAAGCTGGAACAACAGGCCATTGTTGCCCAGAGAATGCGCTCGCTCGAGGCCGAGCGTGCCGACAAGCAGAGCTTCTTGCGGCTGATGCTGCGCGATGAAGCGATCGAGCGTCGGGGCCTTGCTGAAGACCTGTTGTTGCGGGCCCAGCAGGAGTTTGACGCGGCGGCCAATGCACTGAAATCGATTGAAGAGAACTTGGCGCAACAGCGCGAGTCCCACTTCAAGCTCGGTGAACTGGTCCACGCACAACAAGGGATGTTCTACGAAGTCAACTCCGAATTGGCTGCCATTGAGAGCGAAATTCGTCGAGTCGAGTTGGCGCGCGAAGAGGCTGCAGAGCGACTGCAGGCCGGGCAAGCCCGCCGGGATCTGGCACTCGGAGCAATCGGGCGCGCGGAACAGGATCGCGCTGAGAATGAGGTGCGTATCGAACGCGCACAGGCCCAAGGCGTCTTACTGAACGTCCAGCTCGGCGCCGGACGGGAGGCGCTCGATGCTGCCGAGCGCCTGGCCTGGTCGATCCAGCATGCTCTGGAGGCCGCTCGTGCCGCCCTGGCCAACTCCCAGCGCAAGCTCGAAGTGGCGCAGGCGCGGGCGAGATCGGCGCGCGAACGCATTACGGCCACCCAGCAACGGATTCAACGTCGGCGCCAGGAACAGTCGGGACAGTCCGAGCCCACCGAATCTGCGGTACAAGCGGCCCAAGCTCTTGCGCTGGCATCGGAAGAGGCCGAAGGAAATGCCAATCGGCACCTGGCGCACTGTGAGGCCGCCTGTATCGAACTTGAGCAGGCTCGTGATCGTTCCTATGAGGTCTTGCGAGCGGCCAAATCCCATGCCGCACAGCTCGAGGCCCGTCGATCCGCCCTGGCCCAGTTACAGGCGCGGGTCGCCGCCCAGAGCCGACTGCGGCCCTGGTTAGCGAAGCACGGCCTGGATCGCGCCATTCCGGTCTGGCAGGGGCTGCAGATCGAGGTCGGTTGGGAAGTGGCGATCGAGGCGGTTTTGCGTGAGCGGGTCGGGGCATTGCGAGGCGCTATTGGGACTGATCTTGCGCGCTTGATGCATGAACCGCCGCCAGGGCGTCTGGCCCTTGAACTTGGCGAACCCCCGGTGTCTGCCCCCGCCGAGGAGGCTTCCCCTTCCGGTGCCCACAACGGCAGTCGGCCAGTCAGCAGGACCGAAGTCTGGTCAGAGGCAGCGGGCTTTTCAGGCCCGCGACCGTTATGGATCTGTATTCGCAGCGAGGAGCCACAGATCGTCGACCTCCTGGCGAACTGGTTGCATGGGTGTTGGGCGGTTCAGACGCTCGAGTTTGCCCTGGAGCAGCGTGGGCGCTTGGACCATGGTCACGAATTTGTCACCCGCGAAGGGCATCGGGTGGGGCGGCTCGGGATGCAGTTTCACCACCCGGATAGTGAACAGGACGGATTGCTGGCGCGCCAGACGGAGCTGACGAGTCTGGAGCTTGAGGTGGCACAGGCCAGGGTCCGCATGCAACAAGAAGAAGCGCAGGTTGCGCACGCAAACCAGGCGCATCAAACGGGCCAGCAAGCGTTGGTGTCTGCGCGTGACGCTTCCCGGAGTGCCGTTCGAGATGCCGCCCAACGTCGCCAGGCGGCCGAGACTCTCGCCCAGGCGCGCCTTCGAGGGCTCGAGGCGCGGCGCCGGATTGAAGCTGAGATTGCTGAGGCTCAGGGGGAGGCGGATGAGCAAAGCCGCGTTGCTGAAGCAGCAGAGCTTGAAATCGCTTCAGCACAGACCCTGAGGCATCAGGAGAGCATTGATCTGGAGCGGGGCGTCCAAGCGGCTGCCGAGGCGCAGGCAGGTCTCAGTGCGGCGCGAGCGGCCCTGCGAGAGCTCGAGCGTCAGGATCAGGAGACCGCCTTTGAACTGCGTGAAGCCGGGACCCGTTCCAAGCGTGCCGATGAGCAACGGGCCAGCGCGGCTGCCGAGTTGCAACGGGCGCTGGAGGATATTGATGCGCAAAACCAAAAGCTGGCGACGCTCAATGCCGACGAAGCTCGGGGGACACTGGAAGCCGTTCGGCACCGGCGCGATGAGGCAGCAGCGGCACTGGCTGGCGCCAGGGCTGAACTCGAGCGGGTTGGAAAGGAACTGCGCCAGACCGACGTTGATCGTCTCCAGCAGGAACGAACACTGGAACCCATACGGGCGCGGATCCAACAACATCAGCTCGAGGAACAGGCTGCCCGGCTAACGCTCGACCAGGTATTGGCGCAGCTCGACGAAGCGCAGGCTGAGCTTGGCGTCGCCATTGATGAGGCGGGCTTGCGGGCCCGGTTCAATCCACCACCCAAAGTGCCTTACCTACAGCAGGAGGTGGCGCGTCTTGCCCGTGCCATTGCGGCATTGGGGCCGGTGAACCTGGCCGCGCTGGAGGAATTGGACGAGGCTCGCGAGCGCACCGCGTTTTTGGAGACCCAGTCGGCCGACCTGAATGAAGCCATGCAAACCCTTGAGGGCGCCATCCGCAGTATTGATCGGGAAACCCGGGAGCTGTTGCGCGACACCTTTGACCGAGTCAACGCGCATTTCGGGCGTCTCTTTCCCCAGCTCTTTGGCGGCGGAGAAGCCCGTCTGACCCTGTCGGGTGAAGAAATCCTGGATGCCGGATTGCATGTGACGGCGCAGCCCCCGGGCAAACGCAACACGTCGATTCAACTTCTCTCTGGTGGCGAAAAGGCAATGACAGCAACGGCGCTGGTGTTCGCGCTATTTCAACTGAATCCTGCGCCGTTTTGCCTGCTCGATGAGGTTGATGCAGCACTGGACGACGCCAATACAGAGCGCTACTGTCGTATGGTTCGGACCATGGCAGATCAAACCCAGTTCCTGTTTATTACCCACAATCGGATTGCAATGGAATTCGCTGAACAACTGATCGGCGTGACCATGCAGGAGAGAGGGGTATCCCGTATTGTCGCAGTCGATCTCGAGGCCGCCGAACGAATGGCAGAAGCAGCATGAACCTCACTTCGCTTGAATTAAGTATCGTCATCCTGACCGTTTTCGCGGTCGTTTCTGTGCTCGGCTACAACGCTTGGCACAGTTTCAGCGACGCCTCGCGAAATAGACGAGGCTCTGGGGGCCAGCGCGATAGTGATTTCGCCGCTCGCGACGAGCCCGTATTTCGGGAGCCTGACCCCGCGGAGGCGGACGCAGCGGCGGCCATCGAGGATCGGCTCGACCATGCGGATGTTGATCCGGATTCATTAGCCGTGGGGGGGCAGAGCGCAGAACCCGACGACGGACAGGTTGGGGAACCCGTTCTCGACCCCCGTGTGGAATGCGTGGTCAGCCTGGAGTTCCAACATTCCCTGCCGGGGGACAGACTGATTGCGGCCGCGCACCTGTTGCGCCGAGCCGGCTCGAAACCCGTAGGGCAGGATGCGGCGCCTGCCGGACCTCGCTCCTCGACGGACGCTGGTTGGGAGGCACCTCGCGCGTCTCGTTCCTACCGAGCTATCCGCGTAGGGGTTCTGTTGGCGAATCGTAGCGGCCCGCTGAACGGAGTCGATTTCGCCGAATTTCTTGAAGGTCTGGAGGCGATGTCTCACCAGCTCGATGCCCGTTACGCCAAACCGGATATGGCCGAGGCCCTCTCACGAGCGCGCGAGTTGGATGCGTTTTGCGCAGCTCAGGACGCCCAGCTGATGATCCATGTGGATACCACTGTCACGCTGAAGCTTGCGGATCTCGCGGCCTTGGCGGTTGAAGCCGACCTGAGCGAACGCAGCAACAATCGCTGGGTTGCCGCCGATTCAACCGGGGGCATCCTGTTTTCAGTCTCGCTCGGTGATCGCCCCAATCGACTATCGCTCTTGCTGGATTTGCCGCGCACGCCGCTGCAGGAAGATCCCTGGGGGGCCATGGTGGAATACTCTCGTCGCATCGTGGCGCGGCTGGGCGGAAGTTTGGTCGATGATGCGGGGCAGGCCCTGGGGCCCATCCAGCTTGAAGCGATTCGTCGTCAGCTTGAACAGCGCGCCTCGACCCTCGTGGCGGCAGACATCCCTCCGGGTTCCGCAATCGCCCAACGTCTGTTCAACTGATTCCGGCTTCGGCCGGGGAGCACGCCATGGCGTTGGATGCCTCTGAGGCTGCTTTGAGGGTGCTCGAACTTCGTTCAGCCCTCGCACATCATGATTGGTGTTATTACGTTCTGGACGCTCCGAAAATTCCAGACGCCAGCTATGACCTCTTATGGCATGAGCTGCAATCGATCGAGCGCTGTTTCCCTGAACTCGTGACCAGCGATTCTCCAACCCAGCGGGTCGGTGGCGCGCCGGCTCAAGGGTTTGGATCAATCGAGCACCAGGTACCGATGCTCTCGCTGGGCAATGCCTTTGAAGCCAGCGATATCGAGGGCTTTGATCGGCGTGCACGGGAAACACTCATGGCAGCGGGTGTTTTGGGCGACGATACGCCGCTGGCTTACGGGGCTGAACTGAAATTCGATGGCCTGGCTGTGTCCCTGCGCTATGTCCATGGGGAATTGGTTCAGGCAGCCACCCGGGGGGATGGCAGCACAGGGGAAGACGTCACTCTCAATGTAAGAACGATTCGAGCCATCCCCTTGCGGCTGACATCGGGCCTCGTGCCGCTACCCGAGGTGCTTGAGGTTCGTGGTGAAGTTCTGATGTTCCGGGCGGATTTTGAGCGCCTGAATCAGCGCCAGCTGGAATTGGGCGAGCGGGAATTTGTCAATCCTCGCAACGCTGCGGCCGGTAGCCTGCGTCAACTCGATCCCGCAATCACCGCGCAGCGGCCCTTGCGTTTTTTTGCCTACGGGATTGGTGCCGTCGACGACACAACCCGGCTGCAACTGCCTTCTACGCAAATGGATCTGCTGGACTGGCTCTCTCGGCTGGGGTTACCGGTGGGGCCTTGCCGCCAGCCGGTCCACGGTGTGGCTGGAATGATTCAGTTCTGGACTGGGATTCTGGAGCGTCGAGCACAGTTCCCCTACGACATCGATGGGGTTGTTTATAAAGTCAACCGCCGCGATTGGCAGGAGACATTGGGTTGGGTAGCGCGCTCACCGCGCTGGGCGATCGCCCATAAGTTTCCGGCAGAAGAGGCACTCACTGAACTTCTGGACATTGAGGTTCAAGTGGGACGCACGGGTGCCTTGACGCCGGTTGCAAAACTGCGCCCGGTCTTTGTCGGTGGCGTGACCGTCTCGAACGCCACGCTACACAACGAGGACGAGATTCGTCGCAAGGATTTGCAGATTGGCGATACCGTGATCATCCGACGCGCTGGCGACGTGATCCCGGAAGTTGTCCGCACGGTGCCTGAACGTCGTCCGCCATCAGCACGGTCCTTCATGATGCCTACGACCTGTCCGGTATGCGGATCGCATGTCGAGCGCGAACCTGAAGGTGCGATCTTGCGCTGCGCGGGTGGGCTTTTTTGTGGCGCGCAGCGCCGTCAGGCTTTGCGTCACTTTGCCCAGCGTCGGGCCATGGATATTGAGGGGCTGGGCGAGAAGATCATCGATCAACTGGTCGAGCGCGAGTTGGTGCGAACCCCGGCAGACCTCTATCACCTGACCACAGAGATGCTCGCGCCTCTGTTTCGGGCTAAAAACCCGCGAGAGGAATCCCGCGCGGCCAGTAATCTCGTCCGAGCCATTGCTGCGTCGCGCGAGGTCCGCTTGGAACGGTTCCTGTTTGCGCTCGGAATCCGCCATGTGGGCGAAGAGGTCGCGCGGATTCTGGCGCAAGCCTACGGTGACCTCGACCCGATCCTGCGCGAGGACTGGGACGCTGTCCGTGCGCACAAAGCGGCCATCCAGAAAGAGAATCAGCGCCGTCGCCAGCATGCGGACGTTCTGGGAACGGTCCCGCTCGAGGGGATCGGGCCAGAAATTCTGAGTTCGATCGGCCAGTTTTTTGCCGAGCCGCACAATATCGGGGTCATTGCCGAACTTCGAGCCGTCGGGGTGCAATGGCCGGTGCTTCCCGGCACAAAGACCGAGTGGGAGAATATTTCGGTCGATGGTTCCGGGGAAGGTACTGCGCGGGTCAGAATGGCGGCCGGTGCCTGGGCCAATCAAACTTGGGTCATCACGGGGCGTCTTCCGACCATGAGCCGGGAAGAAGCGGCAGACCGGATTCGGGCGGCGGGTGGGAAAGTAGCCAGTTCAGTCTCCAAGCGAACGAGTGTTCTCCTCGCCGGGGAAGACGCCGGTAGCAAACTGGATCGGGCGCAGGAACTAGGCGTCCCGGTAATCGATGAAAACGAGTTTTTGCGGAGATTGACCGATGGATGACAAGCGCGTTCGGAAAGCGGTTTTCCCTGTCGCCGGTCTCGGAACCCGGTTTTTGCCGGTGACCAAGGCCCAGCCCAAAGAAATGCTACCGGTGGTTGATAAGCCACTCATTCAGTACGCCGTCGAAGAGGCCGTCGCGGCCGGAATCACGGAGATGGTGTTCGTGACCGGTCGCAGCAAGCGCGCGATCGAAGACCACTTCGATGTGAACTATGAACTGGAGGCGGATCTCGAGGCCAAGGGCAAGACCGAGCTGTTGGAGATGGTGCGGGCTGTTCTGCCTGCAGGCGTGCGTTGCGTGTATCTGCGCCAGGGTCAGGCGCTTGGCCTTGGCCATGCCGTGTTGTGCGCCCAGCCTGTCGTCGGCAACGAACCGTTTGCCGTGATTCTCGCCGACGACCTGATGCGACCCGTCGACGGCGGGCTTGAAGTGCTCGCGCAGATGACCAATCTGTTCAGCCAACACCACGCCAGTCTGGTTGCGGTGCAGGAGGTTCCAAGATCCGAGACTCGTGCGTACGGGATCGTGGGTGGTACGCCTTGGGGGGATCGAACCGAACGGATCCGCACGATTGTCGAGAAACCCGAACCAGCGGACGCGCCATCCAACCTCGCAGTTGTCGGGCGCTATTTGCTCACACCCCGGATTTTTCAGCATCTCGCCCGGCAGAAGCCAGGAAAGGGTGGTGAGATCCAGTTGACCGACGCCATTGCGCGATTGCTCGATGACGAACCGGTTCTCGCCTATCGCTATGACGGGACGCGATACGACTGCGGATCCAAATTAGGCTATCTGCAGGCAACGGTGACCCTCGGTCGGGATCATGCCGAGATTGGCCCGGAGTTTCGTGCCTGGTTGGACAATCAGCGATTTCAGTGACTGAGTGACGACCGTACTCTCTAGCCCACCGTCCGAGGCTTGTCGTTTTTCCAAGGGCCCAAGCGGTGCGAGCCTGTTAGGTACCGGCGAGAGCGGCGAGCAACTCGGTCTGAAAATGGATCTGTCCGCTGCCGCTGGCGAGTGCCGAGCCCTCAACCAGGAACGTGTCTTCAGCGCGTTCGCCCAGCGTGGTGATCCTGGCGGTGTGCAAATTGATCTGATGACGGGCAAAGACCCGTGCGATGGCATAGAGCAGACCCGTTCGGTCGTTGGCGCGTACGGATAGCAACCAGCGCTGCCCACGGCCATCAGGGACGAGTTCGATCGCCGGCTCGACCGGAAACCAGCGCGATCGCCTGGATGGGCGACCCCGTACCGGAGCGCCCATGGGCAAGGGTGCTGCGAGGCGCTCAAGGAGTTGGGTTTCGACCAGATTCAGGATGTCCCGAGAGTGACTTGCCCAATCGGGCTGCGTCACCAGAAACTGGTCGAGCGCCCAACCACTGCGGGTTGTCGTGATGCGCGCGTCCAGAACCGAGAGTCCCCGAACGTCAAAATACTCGCAGATCCGGGCGAACAATTCGGGTTGCTCAGGTGTCCAGACCAGGACCTGAAAGCCTTCGCCAACTGCGGCAAGCCGCGTCTTGATGACTGGCTGGGAAGTCCCAACCTTGCGCCAGAGGACACGAACATGCCAAGCGATATCAACCGGCTCGTGGCGCAGAAAATAGGCGGTATCGAGCTGGCCCCAAAGCGCGGACCAGGCCTCGTCATCGAGTGTTTGCTGACGCAGGAGCCGCATCGCTTCGTCGCGGCGTGATTGCACAGTTTCAGTGCGTCGGCTGGTGTCGGGGCGCTGGGTTGTTTCGCACCCTTGGGCGAGGCGGGCCCGTGTGCCGCGAAACAGGTCCTCGAGCAGCTTGGCCTTCCAGGCGTTCCAGACTTTAGGGCTTGTGCCCCGAATGTCTGCCACCGTGAGCAGGTACAAAGCGACCAGGCGCTCTTCGGTCTGAATAAACTGAGCAAATCCATCGATCACATCCGGATCGTGAACATCCTGCTTTTGCGCGATCGAGGACATCTTGAGGTGATGATCAACGAGCCAGGCGATCAGCTCGGCATCTGCTTCACCAAGACCATGGCGGTAGCAGAAGCTCAGGGCATCCAGCCGACCGAGTTGAGAATGATCGCCACCTCGACCTTTCGCAATATCGTGAAACAGGGCGGCAATGCTCAGGCGCCATGGCCGATCGAATGAGGCCGCGAGTTCGCTGCAGAACGGGTACTCGTGAGCATGCTGCAGCAAGAAGAAACGCCGGAGGTTGCGCACAACCGTCAGGATGTGCTGGTCAACCGTGTAAACATGAAACAGATCATGCTGCATGCGGCCGACGATCCGGCGAAACTCAGGCAGGTAACGCCCCAGCACCGACCATTGATTCATCAGCCGCAAGCCACGGGTAATTCCGTGCGGCATCTGCAGGAAGGACAGGAAAAGTGCCCGATTACCGGGGTCCCGGCGAAAACGGGCATCGACTCGGGTACGAGCCCTCCAAATGGCCCTGAGCGTGCGCGAGGTCATGCCAGCCAGGACGGGACGGTTTGCTAGCGCCAGAAACGCCCGCAAAATTGCCGAGGGGTCGCGTTCAAACAGGGTCACATCGCGGACATCCAGATTGCCACGAACGTCCTGAAATTCAGCATCAACCGGGACCGGCTCAGCACCCTCCGCAGCAGGTGCAAAACGAATTTCAAGATCGGACACAATCAGACTGGTGGCCTGGGTGACCAATTTCGCTGCGCGGTAATAGCGCTGCATCAAGGCCTCGCTCGCCTGCCTCTGGCTGATAGTCTGACCGTCTGGCCCCGATGCAAAGCCAAGTGCCCCCGCGACACCCGCCTGAAGGTCGAATCCGAGGCGATCGTCACGACGTCCCGCAACCCGGTGCAACCCGATGCGGATCTGAGCCAGGGTCCACTCGGCCCGAACGATGCCCCGCGCTTCCGCCGGCGACACCAGACCAGCCCGACCCAGTTCGGTCCAACTCCGCCCAAAACCCGAGGCGCGGGAAATCCATAAGACGACCTGAAGATCGCGCAGCCCCCCAGGGCTTTCCTTGCAATTTGGCTCCAGACTATAGGGCGTATTTTCGTAGCGGGCGTGCCGCTGACGCATTTCGGCGAGCTTCGCCTGCAGGAATTGCTGGGCATTGAGGTGGTCACTCAGGCGCTGGGCAAGCGCCTGAGCCGCAGATCGGCTACCCGCCAACCACCGGGCTTCCAGCAACGCGGTCTGGACGGTGATGTCGGCGCGGGCTTCGTCCAGGCATTGCTGAATCGTTCGAACCGAGTGACCGACTTCGAAACCGAGATCCCAGCAGGCACTCACCAACTGTTCATAGTCCCGATCCGAGTCGGCCACATCCGGTCGAAGCAAGAGCAGATCGACATCCGAGTGCGGATATAGCTCCCCTCGCCCGTAGCCGCCCACCGCGATCAGCGCCGCATTGGGCGGAAGCGGAAACGTTTTCAGCAGAGCCCGCAGGGTCTGGTCGGTTGCGCCAGACAACTGGCGCAGCAGGCGCCTGGGGTTGCGGTGCTGGTCAAACTGCACCAGCGCGGCCTCCCGCGCGGCGCGCCAGTCGTCGCGCAATCCGGCTGCAGACCAGGGATCGCTCAAGACATTCAATTGGTCAGATTCGGCCGTGAGGGCGAGGCACCGGAGATGGTCAGCACTTCGACCCCAGTCTCGGTGACGGAGACGGTGTGCTCCCATTGAGCGGACAGGCTGTGGTCTTTGGTAACAATGGTCCAGCCGTCAGCCAGTTCGCGGATTTCGCGACGGCCTGCGTTGAGCATCGGCTCGATCGTGAAGGTCATACCAGGGACCAACACTTCACCGGTACCGGGCCTGCCGTAGTGAAGAATCTGCGGTTCTTCATGAAAGCGCCGGCCAATTCCGTGCCCACAGAATTCCCGCACGATCGAAAATCCGCGGGCTTCGGCGTGTCGCTGAATCACGTGACCGATATCACCCAATCGAGCACCCGGCTTGACCTGATCAATTCCCAACCAAAGACATTCGTAAGCCGTCTCACACAAGCGTCTGGCCGCGATCGAGGGCTCACCGACCACGAACATCCGGCTGGTGTCCCCGTGCCATCCGTCTTTAATGACCGTGATGTCCAGATTGACGATATCCCCGGGCTTGAGCACCCGGTCACCTGGAATGCCATGGCACACCTGATGGTTGACCGACGTACAGATCGATTTGGGGTAGGGCTGGTAGCCTGGCGGGCAATAGTTCAGAGGGGCAGGAACCGTACACTGCACTTCAACCATATAGTCGTGGCAAAGGCGGTCGAGTTCAGCAGTTGTGATCCCCGCCTGGACATGTGGAGTGATGAAGTCAAGAACTTCAGAGGCAAGTTTTCCTGCCGTCCGCATGGCTTCAAGCTCTTGAGCGTTTTTGATCGAAATCGACATGGCTGCACAGTGACCGTTGAAAGCGTTCGAAAATCCTGTTGTTGCGGGTCCGGAAAGACACCCGTGCCCCCAAGGTTTGCCAGTGAGTGGCGTGCCGAGGGCGAAAGACGTTAGAATTATAGGCTTCGCAGTGAAACGCGAGGCGTCGGAGGGTCAAACGCCTTTCGGCAAACCCGTTGCCTTGGCACTGACCAAGGCGACGGAGCGCGCGCACCGGGATCACAGGGTGTTCTCGGGGTAGGGCTTGCTGGACGACCATGCGGCGGATCACGCGATGGGCTTTTGGCAGGTGCTTCCCGGGGGACTTCGTCGGTGCGTGAGTCCCAACCCAGATCACATAAGGTATCTCATCATGCAACACTCCATGCGCGATATGCTGGAAGCGGGTGTCCACTTTGGACATCAGACCCGGTTCTGGAACCCCAAGATGGCCCCCTACATCTTCGGCCATCGGAATCGAATCCACATCATCAACCTCGAAAAGACCGTCGTCATGTACGAGGAGGCGGTCAAGTATGTCCGTCGCCTGTCTGCCAACCGTGGCACCGTTCTTTTTGTCGGCACCAAGCGTCAGGCACGCGAGATCATTGCGGAAGAAGCGCGTCGTTGCGGTATGCCCTATGTCGATGCCCGCTGGCTCGGTGGCATGCTCAGCAACTTCAAGACGGTCAAGACGTCGATCAAACGCCTCAAAGACATGGACGCGATGGTTGCTGACGGCAGTTTTGAGCGCCTGTCCAAGAAGGAAGCTCTTCTGACGCAGCGCGAACATGAAAAGCTCTCCAAGAGTATCGGCGGTATCAAAGATATGGCCGGTCTGCCCGATGCGATTTTTGTGATTGATGTCGGTTATCACAAGATTGCAGTGACGGAGTCGCGCAAGCTCGGTATCCCGCTGATCGGGGTGGTCGATACCAATCACTCCCCAGAGGAGATCGATTACATCATCCCAGGCAACGACGACTCCGGGAAAGCGATCCGGCTCTACGCCTCCGGGATTGCGGATGCCATTCTGGCGGGACGCTCCCAGGCGCTTCATGACATTGTTAAGACAGCGGGCGAAGACGAGTTTGTTGAGCTCGAATCCGACCTCGCGGCGCATGACGCTGCTCCCGCAGCCTGATGCCGACTGTTCTCTGACTCCCCGAAACTCCTTAATCACTCAAGATGGCTGAAATCACCGCATCCCTCGTTAAGACGCTTCGAGAAAAAACTGACGCCCCAATGATGGAGTGCAAAAAAGCACTGACTGAATCGGGCGGAGACCTTGATCGGGCCGAGGAACTTCTTCGGATCAAACTCGGCAACAAGGCGAGCAAGGCGGCCAGCCGAATCACGGCCGAGGGCGTGGTTTCCATTCATGTGAGCCCAGATCGCAAGACCGGCGCGATTGCGGAACTGAACTCCGAGACTGACTTTGTTGCCAAAAACGACGATTTCATGTCACTCGCCAATGGCGTAGCCGAACTGGTTGCAACGTCGGCCCCCGCCGACGTTGCCGCCCTGTCGGCCCTGCCGATGGGCGAGGGCACGGTTGAAAGCACGCGAACAGCCCTGATTGGGAAAATCGGCGAGAACATGGCGATTCGCCGTTTCGAGCGTTTCGCAGCCCATGGTCACCTGGCGAGCTACATCCATGGGGGCTCACGGGTGGGGGTGATCATTGACGTGGAAGGGGGCGATGAGCAACTGGCTCGGGATCTGGCCATGCATATCGCAGCCAGCAAGCCGCTTGCAATTGATGCGTCTGGCGTGGATGCGGCGTTCATCGAGAAAGAGCGCTCCATCGCCCAGCAAAAGGCAGCCGAATCTGGCAAACCCGAAGACATCGTGAACAAGATGGTGGAGGGTGCAGTCCAGAAGGTGCTGAAGGAAGTGACCCTGGTGAATCAGGTGTTTGTCAAGGCCGAGGACGGCAAACAAACCGTCGAGCAACTGCTTCGTCTGCGTGGCGCCAAAGTACATGCGTTCCGCCTATATGTCGTTGGCGAGGGTATCGAGAAGAAAGTTACAGATTTCGCGGCTGAAGTGGCCGCCCAGGCGGCTGCGGCAAAGGCTTCTCATTGAGCGAAGCATCCGGCATGGATCGACCTGCGCTGAAATATCGTCGGATCCTGTTGAAACTGTCGGGTGAAGCGCTCATGGGCGATGCGCCCTTCGGCATTGATCGAACGACGATCACGCGGATGGTGCGCGAAATTGCCGAAGTCAGTGTCATGGGCCTTGAACTGGCGATCGTGATCGGGGGAGGCAATATCTTTCGTGGCGTCGCCGGCGGTGCCGCAGGCATGGACCGAGCCACGGCCGACTACATGGGGATGCTCGCTACGGTCATGAACGCGCTGGCCTTGCAGGATGCGCTTCGACTGGGTGGGGTTGAAGCCCGGGTTCAATCTGCGCTCAAGATTGAACAGGTCGTGGAGCCCTACATCCGGCCCAAAGCCTTGCGCTACCTCGAAGAAGGGAAGATCGTGATTTTTGCCGCTGGCACGGGCAACCCTTTTTTTACGACGGATACCGCAGCCGCATTGCGGGCCGCCGAAGTGGGTGCCCAAATTGTATTGAAGGCGACCAAGGTCGATGGCGTCTATGATGCTGATCCGATGACCCACCCGGATGCGGTCCGGTTCGATCGGATCAGCTTTGATGACGCCATTTCCCGAAAATTATCGGTTCTCGACGCCACAGCATTTGCGCTCTGTCGTGATCAGAAATTGCCCATCAAAGTGTTCTCGATTCTCAAGGAAGGCGCGCTCAAGCGGGTTGTTCAAGGCGAAGACGAAGGAACGCTTGTCCATGTTTGAAGACGTTTCCGACTCAGGGGCGTACCTGTCTCGGTCAGGTTTACATTTGTTTGTCAGGTTTTTGGGAGATTAATGCCATGTCTGATCAGGAGGTCCGCCAATCGACCGAACAGAAAATGCAAAAATCCATCGAGTCCCTGCGGCTAACGCTCTCGCGGATTCGAACCGGTCGAGCGCATGCAGGCCTACTCGATCATATTCAAGTGGACTACTACGGGTCGCCCGTTCCGATTAGTCAGGTGGCCAACGTCACTCTGATGGATGCCAGAACGATCGGGGTGGCGCCATGGGAGAAAAAAATGGCCAGTGTCATCGAGAAAGCCATTCGGGAGAGTGACCTCGGGCTCAACCCGGTTTCGATGGGCGATCTCCTTCGAGTTCCTCTCCCACCCCTCTCAGAAGAGCGCCGGCGTGAACTCGCGAAGGTTGTCAAAACGGAGGGTGAACACGCCAAAGTTGCGGTTCGAAATCTGCGTCGGGACGCCAATGAGCAGTTCAAGAAGCTTTTGAAGGACAAAGAGCTCTCAGAAGACGTAGAACGAAGGGCACAAGATGAGATTCAAAAGCTGACAGATCGGAATGTTGCCGAAATCGATAGAATTCTTGCCGAAAAAGAGAAAGAATTGTTGACGGTTTGAAACTGACTGCGTTTTTCGAGAATCCTCAGAAGCATGTCAAACTTGAGTTCCTCCCTCGCTGGCGTCGGTGCCGTACCGCGGCACGTGGCGATCATCATGGACGGCAATGGCCGCTGGGCGTCTCGGCGCATGCTGCCCCGCGTGGCCGGACACGTTCGTGGCGTCGACGCGGTCAGGGCTGCGGTCGCAGCCTGTCTGGATCGGGGCGTACGCTACCTGACGCTGTTTGCCTTCAGCTCCGAAAATTGGCGGCGTCCGCCCGAAGAGGTTGGCGTTTTGATGAGCCTTTTCCTCTCGGTGCTGGAACGAGAGGTCGAAAAACTGGACCGGGCGAGGGTCCGACTTCGGGTGATCGGGGATCTCTCTGCATTTGAACCCAGATTGCGTGATCGGATTTCTGACGCCGAGACCAAGACTGCACAGCACCACCGCTTGACCCTGACAATCTGCGCAAACTACGGTGGCCGTTGGGACATCGCCCAGGCAACGCGCCGGATGCTGAACGCGAATCCGGGACTTGCCCACCCGGCTGCTGCTATTGATCCGAGCGAATTTGAGCCTTATCTGGCACTGGCCTACGCCCCGGAACCCGATCTCTTCATTCGGACCGGGGGTGAGCAGCGAATCAGCAACTTCCTGTTGTGGCAACTCGCCTATACGGAACTGTATTTCACGGAAACGTTCTGGCCCGACTTTGATGGTGGGACGCTCGACCACGCGATCGCTTCCTATCGGTCGCGTGAACGGCGCTTTGGTCGCACAAGCGAGCAGGTTCGTCAGGGACTGGAGCATCTGGTAATGCCTAGCCCTTTGCCAACTACGCAAGCCCATTCCGCTCAACCGCATCCCGTGCAACCGCATTCTGAGCCCTCCGCCTCCCGCGTTGATCTCGGCGTCTGATCGCCCGACTGGCCGGCCGGATGCTGATTCCCCGGATTTTGACGGCGCTCGCGTTACTTGGGACGCTACTTCCGGCTCTTTTTCTGGCACCCAACTGGGCTTGGGGCGCCGTCTCATTGGCGATTTTTTCCGCTGCGGCGGCTGAGTGGTCCCGGTTAGTCGGTGCAAGTAGGCGCTGGGCATTGCTGGTCGTCGCCACGGGCGTAGTTTGGATTGGTTGCCATGAACGATTTCCAGCTGAAGTACTCGCCCTGTGCCCAATTGTGCCGTGCATGATCGCTACCCTGTATTGGCTGACTGTCTCGCCTTGGCGACTGGCGGGAGTGCAGACTTCGGTGCCCAAACCGGATGACGCTGGAATGGCCGCCCATGCGCCCAAGTCACCATCGAGCAATCGGCGGGCCCTTGTGGCGGCCGCCCTAGTGGGATGTGCCTGGGTCGCCAGTTATGAGCTACGACTCCTGGGTATCGGGCCGATCCTATCAACCGCATGCGTGGTCTGGGTGGCCGATATTGCCGCTTACTTCGGGGGGCGCGCTTTCGGGCGACACAAGCTCGCGCCTGCCATCAGCCCAGGAAAAACCTGGGAGGGCGTCGCGTCTGCGTTGGTCGGTGTGCTCACGCTCGGGTGGCTGACGGTTGACTACAGTCGGCTCGTCGCCGCCGGGATTCAACCGCCGGACCTCTCCTCAGGACAGACCTGGGTGCTGAATAGCCTACCGGTCGTGATTCATCAACATCTCGGTGTTTTCGGGCTCCTTGGTATCCTCACTGCCTTGACGGCATTGTCGGTGACCGGTGATCTCTATGAATCGCTTCTCAAGCGGGAGGCCGGTGTCAAAGACAGCGGCCGCAGCCTGCCTGGACATGGTGGATTTCTCGATCGCATGGACGCATTGATGCCAGTTTTCCCGCTAGGGTATCTCGTGGTGGTTTTCTTGAGCGCCCGACACTGATGAACACATCGTTCGACACAGACCGAGCGGGACAAGGCCCAGTGGCCCAGGCTGGGCAGGGCCGGCCCCAGCGCATTGTTGTGCTTGGATCAACGGGATCAATCGGGCGCAGCACGCTTGCCGTCATTGCCCACCAGCCCGAACGCTTCCAAGCCTGGGCTTTGGTGGCGCGATCGGATGTTGAGCAGATGCTCGAGCAGGTGCTGGCGACTCGAGCACCCTACGCGGTGATGGTCGACCCGATAGCGGCGCTGCGGTTGAAATCCGCATTACCAACAGGTACCCGTACTGAAGTGCTCAGCGGTGAGCAGGCCGCCTGCGAGTTGGCGGCCCACGCCAACGCTGACGCGGTGGTTGCGGCGGTCGTTGGGGCGGCTGGGTTGCCATTCGCGCTTGCGGCAGCCCGGGCCGGCAAACGGATTCTGTTGGCGAATAAAGAAGCGCTTGTCATGGCAGGGCGGGTGTTCATGGACGCCGTCCAGTCGGGCTCGGCAACCCTGCTACCGCTAGATTCGGAACACAATGCTATTTTCCAGTGCCTCCCTGGTGCAACCAATCAATGGCCGCATACGCGTGGCGTTCGAAAGGTGTTGCTAACGGCCTCGGGAGGTCCATTTCGGCGCGCAACGCACTCGGAAATTGAACACGCGACCCCAGACCAGGCATGCGCCCATCCCAATTGGTCGATGGGCCGAAAGATTTCGGTGGACTCTGCCACCATGATGAACAAGGGCCTGGAGCTGATCGAGGCGGCTTGGCTGTTTGGTCTGCCACCTTCCCAGCTTGAGGTCGTCGTGCATCCGCAAAGTATCATCCACTCACTGGTTGAATATCTGGACGGTTCGATGCTGGCGCAGTTAGGCAATCCGGATATGCGAACCCCGATTGCGCATGCGCTCGCCTGGCCCGAACGGTGTGAGAGCGGCGTCACCATGCTCGATCTGGCGAAATTGGGTCGCCTCGATTTCGAAGCGCCCGATACGCATCGATTTCCCTGTCTGCGGCTGGCCCACGAAGCCATGTCAGGCGGGGGCGCAGCGCCTTGTGTTCTGAATGGCGCCAACGAGATCAGCGTTGCCCAGTTTCTCTCAGGGGGTCTGCGTTTCGGTCAGATTGCTCAGATCAATGAGTCCGTGCTCAATCGGTTGGGACACCGTTCGGCGCCTAGTACCCTCGAGGGTGTGCTGGATCTGGATCGGGAGTCCAGAGCGCTAGCCACCCAGTTGCTTGGTGGGCTGAACTGATGGCGGCGCTCTCTGGTGGGCTGGTGACTCTGATTGCCTTTCTTCTAGCACTGACCTTGCTGGTGTTTGTGCACGAGTTGGGGCACTTTCTGGCAGCCCGGGCGGTCGGGATAAAGGTCCTGCGGTTTTCGATTGGTTTTGGACCCGTCCTGTTTTCCCGTCGCTTCGGAGCGGACGGGACGGAGTGGGCGGTATCGGCGATTCCGTTGGGCGGCTACGTCAAGATGCTGGGTGAAACCACCGGGCAGGATCTGAGTCTTACGGAGCAGGAACGCGAGCGGTCATTCGAACGCGCATCCCTGCGGGCACGAGCCCTGGTCATCGTAGCTGGGCCCATTGCCAACCTACTGCTGGCAGCGCTGCTCTATGCTGGTCTGTCCTGGAACGGGATGGCAGAACCGATTGCCCAAATCGCTGCGCCTCCGCCCGCCAGTATCGCGGCCCGGGCTGGCCTGGTGGCGGGTGATCAGATTGTTTCGGTGAACGATCAACGAACGGAGTCCTGGAACGCGTTGCGCCTGCAGTTGTTCGATGCCGGCTTGAGTCGGGAGCCGATCTTTCTGGAGATCCTGCGCAATGGCACCCAGGCCGCCGTGGTCCTGGATATCACCCAGCTGGTGTCATCAGCCTTGGAACAGGATCCGATGGGAGCCTTGGGCTTCGAACTGGCGGGCCTGCACATCGAAGTATCGGGTGTGATGCCCGCCAGTGCTGCCCAACGGGCTGGACTTCAGGTGGGGGATATCGTGCGGACGGTCGATGGTGACCCGGTGGCACGGGCGGCAACTCTGATTGATCATGTGCGCGCGCGTCCGGGCTATCCCACCCGTCTGGCCATCGAACGCGACGGTGCCTTAATGGACGTTTCGGTCACGCCGGACGCCGTAGCAGACGCGGCGACGGGCGTGATCGCCGGTCGGATTGGTGCCTCCCTGGCAACCCGGGCTTCGACGGTTGTGGTGCATCGCGGATTGGTCGACGGTTTGCGTGCTGGGGTGATGCGGACCGTCGAAATGACCGAATTTTCGATGAAGATGTTTGGCCGGATGCTGCTCGGCCAATTATCGATCCGCCAATTGTCCGGTCCGGTCACGATTGCAGATCAGGCCGGACGAACTGCCCAGATTGGTTTGACGGCTTATGTCGCCTTTCTCGCATTGATCAGTGTCAGTTTAGGGACGCTGAATTTATTGCCGTTACCGATGCTCGACGGCGGGCATTTGGTATATTGCGCAATCGAAGCAGTGCGGGGGCGTCCCCTGTCGACTCGGGTTCTGGATCTCGCCCAACGCACGGGGCTTGCGCTGATCGTTGCAATGTCAGTGGTTGCCCTGTTCAATGATTTAGTTCGTTTATTCGGCCCAT
The DNA here is from genome assembly GCA_040401595.1 of Burkholderiaceae bacterium. Classification (GTDB taxonomy): domain Bacteria; phylum Pseudomonadota; class Gammaproteobacteria; order Burkholderiales; family Burkholderiaceae_E; genus RFPW01. The sequence goes on along the minus strand of JBBAOE010000010.1, from coordinate 19,726 downwards.
GACCCGGCTGGATTTGTCTCTGATAGGTCCCTGTTTTGCCTTCTAGTTTTTTTGCCTGCTCCCCCGGAATCCGGCCAGTTCTGCTTTTCCTGGCCATCACGTTCTCCTCCTGGCTAGGACTTGCGCAAGCGTTCGAACCCTTTGTCGTTCGGGATATTCGGGTTGAAGGGCTTCAGCGAACCGAACCTGGCACGGTCTTTGGTTATCTACCGGTTAAAGTGGGTGATACGCTCACCAACGAGCGGGCTGCCATGGCAGTCAAGGCCCTCTTCAATGCGGGACTGTTTCGCGATGTGCGGCTCGAGGTGGACAACGGAATTCTGGTGGTGACGGTCGAGGAGCGCCCGACGATCGGGTCAGTCACGATTTCAGGAACCAAAGAATTCGAGCAGGCGGCGCTCAAAAAAACCTTGCGTGAGGCGGGCCTTGGTGACTCCAGAGTTTTTGATCGCGCATTGCTCGACCGCGCCGAACAGGAACTTAAGCGCCAGTATCTGACGCGCGGATTCTATGGCGTTCGAGTGACCTCGACCGTTGCACCACTGGAGCGGAATCGAGTTGCGGTGACCTTGACAGTTGATGAAGGCCAGACCGCCCGGATTGCACAAATTCGGATCATCGGCAATCGCGCCTTCAAGGACAAGGAACTGCGCGATGAATTCAAACTCTCGGAACCAACCTGGTTCACCTGGTACACAAAAAACGATCAATATTCCCGCGAGAAGCTGACCGCGGATTTGGAAGCCTTGCGTTCGTTCTATCTGGATCGAGGTTATCTGGAGTTTTCGGTTGATTCGACTCAGGTATCGATTGACCCTGAGCGTCGAGGCGTGTTCATCACGATTTCGATCAATGAAGGGCAGTCCTATCGCGTCAAGGGTTTCCGGTTCTCTGGCGATACGATGGGTCGTGAGGCTGACCTTCGCAAACTGATCCGGTTAAAGGACGGCGATCCCTATGTCGGGACCCGGCTGACCGAGTCGACCAAAGCGATGACCGAACTGTTCGGCCAGCTTGGCTATGCCTTCGCCTCGATCAATGCGGTCCCCCAACCGAACCGCGAGCGTCGCGAGGTCGAGTTCGAGATCATGGTCGACCCGGGTCGACGGGCCTATGTTCGCCGCATCGAAATCTCGGGCAACGCGAGAACCCGTGACGAAGTGATTCGACGCGAATTGCGGCAGTTTGAATCCAGCTGGTACGACGCCGACAGCTTGCGGCGCTCGCGCGAGCGGGTGGATCGTCTGGGGTACTTCAATTCAGTTGAAGTTGACACGCGGGCGGTTCCGGATTCACCGGACCAGGTCGACCTGGAGGTGAAAGTCAAAGAACGCCCGACCGGAAACCTGATGCTGGGTGCAGGCTTTTCCAGCACCGACAGACTGATCCTGTCTGGCTCCATCAATCAACAGAATTTTCTGGGGACCGGCAAGGCGCTCGCGATCGACGCCAATACCAGTCGATTGTCGAGGGCGGTGGGGGTGGGCTATGTCGATCCCTACATCACGCCGGACGGCGTGAGCCGCGCCATCAACGTGTCAACCCGTCTGTTTAATGCGCAGGCACTGGGCCTGGGCGACTACCGGCTGCGTACCTCATCGGCCGGCGTGCGTTACGGTGTTCCGTATACTGATGTGGATCGGCTCATCCTGGGTGCCGCAGTCGAACAGAACGCCTATCTCCTGGGACCCTCGGCGCCATTGCGCCTGCTCGATACGGTGAATGCTGTGGGCGACAATCCCACTGCGTTACTCGGTTCCATGGGGTGGGTGCGTGATACCCGGGATAGTGGATTGGCGCCCAGTCGTGGCCAGTTGCAAAGTGCCAGTCTCGAGGCCACCTTACCGGTGACCGACGTTCGGTATTGGCGTGCAAATTATCAGCATCAGAGGTTCTTCCCAATCACCAAGGACTACACGCTGGCCCTGAATGCCGATATTGGGGTTGGGCATGCCTTTGGTGGTCGCGTCTACCCCCAGTTCAAGAATTACTATGCCGGGGGCATCGGATCGGTTCGGGGCTTTACGCCATCCAGTCTCGGACGACGCTATCTGGACGGGGTCCCCAGCGGTGGCCAGGTCAAGATTGTCGGTAACGCGGAGTTTCTCTTTCCCCTCCCAGGGTCGGGCTCCGATCGGACGCTTCGGACGTTTCTCTACTTCGATGTGGGTAACGTCTATGACACGGTGGAGGATTTTGATCTGTCAACTCTGCGGGCTTCTACAGGTGCCGGCTTGTCATGGCTTTCACCAGTTGGGCCGATCAAGTTCAGCATTGGTACTCCGATCAAACGGGAGCCGACAGATCGAGTCCAGCGGTTCCAGTTTCAAGTGGGTACAGGTTTCTAGACTCGTGGTGTGCGAGAATTCATGAGCGTTACGTTGACCTCCGTTTGACGCGTGCTTTTACGACCAGCGATCAGTTTTGGACTGCTTGTTGATTTTCAATCCTTTGAGAGTATCTCTCCATCCCCATGAGCCTTCGACTTTCCAGCGCAATGTTCTCAGTTGGTTTCCCCGTTACGGCTCGTGTGCTGATGCGTGCCACCCAGATCGCGGTCCCGACGATTTTTGCGGCGATTCTGCCTCTTGCAGCACAGGCGCAGGCACAAACGCCGGAAGTTCGGATCGGCATCGTGAATACGGAACGAATCCTGCGGGATTCGGCTCCAGCCAAAGCTGCAGAGCTGAAACTCAAACAGGAATTCGTCAAGCGCGATGAGGAGTTGCAGAAACTGGCAGCCCGCCTCAAGGAAACGACCGAGAAACTGGAACGTGATTCAGCGGTTCTCGCTGAGGCGGATCGAAATAAGCGCCAGCGCGAAGCCGCTGAACTTGATCGCGAATTGCAGCGTCGACAGCGTGAGTTTCGCGAAGATGTGAACCAGCGCAAAAATGAGGAACTTTCGCAGGTAGTTGAACGCTCGCGCAAAGTGATCCGTCAGGTCGCAGAACAAGAAAAATATGATTTGGTCGTCGAAGATGCCATTTATTTCAATGCGCGCATCGATATTACTGACAAGGTTTTGCGTGCTCTGAACGGTACCAAGTGATTGATTGGCGCTGACGAGGGCTGTACGCTCGGAGAACTGGTCACACAGCTAGGCGGCGTGTTGAGCCCGGAGACAACTGCTTCGCGCCGGGTTTTTCGTTTTGCTGCAATCGATTCGGCCGGTCTGGGGGAGGTCTGCTTTCTCGCGTCCCCCCGATATCTGCGTCAGTTGGGTGCGTGCCGGGCAGAGGCCATCATCCTGCGTGAGGAGGACGCCCACCGAGCCCCCCCGGATCTGACCAGGATTGTCGTCTCAGATCCGTATCTCTGGTACGCGCGTGCGGCGTCTCTCTTACACCCTCCCGAGAAGCCGTCCCCCGGGATCCATCCGCACGCGAGCGTTTCAAGCGAAGCGAGTGTTGCGCACGATGTCACCATTGACGCAGGTGCGGTCATCGAAGCTGGCGTCCAGATTGGTCGGGGCACGCGCATCGGCGCTGGGTGCGTCGTTGGTCGGCATTCCACCATCGGCGAGTCAACGCTTCTGTATCCCCGTGTCACGATCTATGCGGACTGTGAAGTTGGATCGAGGGTCATCATTCATGCCGGCGCCGTCATCGGCGCGGATGGATTTGGATTTGCCCGAGCAGGGTCCGAATGGGTCAAAATTCCCCAAACGGGCAGGGTCCGGATTGGCGATGATTGCGAAATCGGTGCCAACACAACGATCGACCGGGGGGCCTTGGACGACACGGTGATCGAGGCCGGTTGTAAATTGGACAATCAAATTCAGGTGGCTCATAACGTCCGGATCGGCGAGGGATGCGCCATTGCTGCATGTGTTGGAATTGCCGGGAGTGCGGTGATTGGGCCACACTGCCAGATTGGCGGTGGCGCGGGGATTCTCGGCCATCTCGAGATCGCTGGAGGCACCATCATTTCGGCCATGTCGCTGGTCACCCGCTCCATCTCGAAGGCCGGTTTTTATACTGGAATCTTCCCGCTGATGCCCAACCGGGACTGGGAGCATGCCGCAGCCGGATTGCGGCGGCAGGAGCGGCTGCGCGGGCGCAGCCCCGGCATTGCGGCGAATGCGACCTCCGATCCCGTGCTCTCGGTCGATACGGCCAATGAATCGAAGACACTCCCCAAAACGAACCCCGGCAATGTGCCAGAACCCGACCCTGAGACTGATTGACCAGGCCCCTGGTTGAGACAAGGCTCAGGAACTCGCCCCCGGAACGCAG
>JBBAOE010000010.1:7847-15388 GCA_040401595.1 Burkholderiaceae bacterium | reverse complement strand
GATTGACCAGGCCCCTGGTTGAGACAAGGCTCAGGAACTCGCCCCCGGAACGCAGGACAGAGTTTGCGAAATCGACATGACTGACACCAGCATTGACACCAATCCCCCGTCCGAACGCGATCCGAAAGGTCTCTCCGAGTCCGACTCTCGGATGGATATTCGGGCAATCCTGGAGCATCTGCCGCATCGGTATCCGTTTTTACTGGTGGATCGTGTCCTCGAGATCGAACCCGGGCATCGAATCCTAGCCGTCAAGAACGTTTCGATCAACGAACCTCATTTCACTGGCCATTTCCCGCATGTGCCGGTGATGCCGGGCGTCCTCATCATCGAAGCACTGGCGCAGGCAGCTGGAATCTTGTCCTTTCGCACGATGGAGAAGGTCAGCGACGAGTCGTCGGTTTACTACTTCGTCGGCATTGACGGCGCTCGGTTCAAACGTCCGGTCAGTCCGGGAGATCAGCTGAAGCTTGAAGTGAAAATCGAACGTCGTTCGCGGGGGATCTGGAAGTATCGCGGCGTTGCAACCGTCGATGGTCAGGTGGCCTGCGAGGCTGAATTGATGTGTACCTTGCGCCAGATCGATGCCTGAAATCCATCCCAGTGCAATCGTCGAACCCGGTGCTCATCTGGAGCCCGGGGTGGAAATCGGCGCCCATGCCATTGTGGGCCCCGAAGTGTCGATCGGCGCCGGGACGGTGGTGGGCGCGCGGGCGCTCCTGACCGGTCGCACGCGGATCGGGCGGGACAATCGGATCCATGCAAATGCGGTGATCGGAACGCCCCCGCAAGACAAAAAATATGCCGGCGAGCCGACCCGCCTCGAGATCGGTGATCGCAACACCTTTCGTGAGTTCGTGACGATCAACACGGGGACGATTCAGGATCAGGGCTGTACCCGGATTGGCAATGACAACTGGATCATGGCCTATGTCCACGTCGCGCATGACTGTGTGCTGGGCGACCATGTCACCCTGGCCAATTGCACCCAGCTTGGTGGCCATGTGGTCCTGGAGGATTGGGTAACGCTCGGGGGGTTTACCGGAGTGCACCAGTTTTGCAAAATTGGTGCCCACGTGATGACGAGCGTCGGGACTGTGGTGCTTCAGGATATCCCGCCCTACTTGATGTGCGCAGGCGACGGCGCCAAGCCGCATGGGCTGAACGTCGAGGGCCTTCGGCGCCGAGGATTTGCCCCGGAGCAAATCTCAGCGCTCAAACAGGTCTATCGAATCCTTTACCGCCGAGGCCTCGGACTTGATGAAGCGCGCGCGCAGCTCGATGCACGTCTGCAAGCCATCCCCGAGCAGGAGAGCGCGACCGCAATCGATCTGCAGCGGATGGTGGACTTCCTGTCCAGCGTCACGCGCGGCATCGTTCGCTGATTCGGCCATCGTCCCCCAATGGCGGATGCACAGCCACTGTCGTTCGGGATGGTTGTTGGGGAGGCTTCGGGCGACCTGCTCGCTTCTGCGCTTCTTTGCGGTCTAAAGGAGCGCGCATCGCCGCAGGCGATTGAGGCGATGGGCATTGGCGGCCCACGCCTGTCGGCGGCCGGTTTTCAGTCCTGGTGGCCCGCGGAGTCGCTCTCGGTCAATGGTTACCTTGAGGTGTTGCAGGCCTATCCGCGACTGTGGCGGATGCGGCGGGACCTGATCGAGCGCATGAAGACAGCGCGTCCCAGGATATTTCTGGGCGTCGATGCCCCAGACTTCAACCTCGGTGTTGAAGCGGCCTTGCGCAGCTCAGGGATTCGTACCGCCCATTTCGTCTCGCCCTCGATCTGGGCATGGCGGCGTGAGCGGATTGAGCGGATCCGGGCTGCGGTCGATCACATGCTGCTGGTGTTCCCCTTCGAGCGAGCGATCTATGAGGCGGCCGGGATCCCGGCGACCTATGTCGGCCATCCTCTGGCGGACCAGATTCCGCACCAACCGGATCGCCACGCCGCCCGGGCCCGCCTGGTCAGCAGCGGCGTTCCCGCGGACGGTCCGCTGATCGCGCTGCTTCCGGGCAGCCGAGGCGGTGAAGTTCGGCATATCGGCCCTGCGTTCCTGGCCACTGCGGCATGGGTCATCCACCGACGCCCCGAATTCCGCTTTGTCCTTCCGGCTGCGACTCCCCGACTGCAGCATGAACTCCAGACTCAGATCACCGAAATGGGGCGGGATGCGGACCGGCTGCGAGAGCGGTTGAGCCTCATCCAAGGACACTCGCATGATGCATTGGCCGCGAGTGAGGTCACCCTGGTGGCAAGCGGCACGGCTTCACTAGAGGCCGCGCTGTTTGGTCTGCCAATGGTGATTGCCTACCGGATGCATCCGATCAACCACGCGATCATGCGCCGGATGGCGTATCTGCCCTGGATCGGACTGCCCAATATCCTGGCGGGTCAGTCTCTTGTGCCTGAGTTCGTGCAGGACGCTGCGGTCCCGGCTGCCATGGGACAGGCCTTGCTCGATCAGCATGACGATCAGCCGGGCAGGGCGCGACTGCGCGAGCAATTCTCCGCCCTACACGAGTCCCTGGGGCAGGGCTGCGCGCACCGTTCCGCCGAAGTCTTGCTCCGGCTGGCGCAGTCATGAGCGTTACCGGGCTTGTCTGCGGAGTTGATGAGGCGGGGCGGGGACCACTCGCGGGCTCGGTGTTCGCAGCGGCCGTCGTGCTCAGCGATTCGTTTGCCATCCAGGGACTGGATGATTCAAAGCGCCTGAGTCCCCGGCGCAGGACTGAACTGGCCGATCAAATCCGCCGGCATGCCCGAGCTTGGGCTGTTGCCCACGCCACGGTTGCGGAAATTGAACATCTCAACATTCTGCAAGCCTCATTACTGGCCATGCATCGTGCCATCACCGCCATCCATCACGGCCAGAATCAGCCCCTGACGCTCGCCCTGGTCGATGGCAACCGACTACCGCTTGCGCTCCCTTGCGAAGGCCGGGCGATCGTGGGTGGAGATGCCAGTGTGCCGGCGATCAGTGCAGCGTCGATTCTGGCCAAGACCGAGCGCGATCTGGACATGGATCGATTGGCACAGCAATGGCCCGGTTACGGGTTTGAACACCACAAAGGTTACGGTACACCCGCCCACCTCGAAGCCCTGTATCGACTGGGCCCCTGTTCGGCGCATCGCCGCAGTTTTGCGCCGGTACGGCGAATTCTGGAGGCGATGTGATGGATGATCCGTTCACGATGCCGGGTCTTCGGCAGATCCGTTCGCGCGACAACCCCCATTGGCGCGAGGTTGTCCTGTGCGCCGAATCCGCCCGGGAACGCCGCAAACGCGGGCTGTCGTTCCTAGAAGGTGAGCATCTCTGTGAGGCGTGGCTGACGCAACGGGGTTCGCCGCGACTGATCGTGATCTCCGCATCGGCACATCAGGTCCCAGGCTGCAGGGACTTACTCGATCGGGCGCATTCGCGGAACCCCACCGTCACGATCCTGCTTGTCGCTGACGACATGTGGCGCGAGCTTAGTCAGCTAGTTCAAGGGGTTTCAATCGCGTTTCTGATCGATACACCACGACCGACGTTGCCAGAGTGGATCACCGATGACGCGATTTATCTCGACCGGGTGCAGGATCCAGGCAATGTGGGATCGATTTTGCGCAGCGCTGTAGCGGCCGGAATTGGGCGCGTCCTGACGGCGCCTGGAACCGCCTGGGTCTGGTCGCCCAAGGTCCTGCGGGCTGGGATGGGCGCACACTTTGCGCTTCAGGTCCATGAAGCCGTCGGATGGGGCGAGCTCAAGGGACGCGTTCCGATTCGGCGGTTCGCCTCACGTCCTCAGAGAGCACACCCGATCTGGTCGGTGGACCTGCGTGCGCCCGCGCTATGGTTATTCGGCAACGAGGGGGCGGGCCTGGACCCTTCGATCGATCCGGGCGAGGTGGACTGGGTCTGTATTCCCCAAAGCGATCGGGTTGAGTCCCTCAACGTGGCGGCAGCCGCAGCAATCTGTCTCTTTGAGCAGCGGCGCCAGCGCGGATCGCCCGCGTCCGATCAGAGTCCGAGTGGCCGAAGCTGCTGAAGCACGGTGGTTGCGATTTCTTCAATCGATTTGGTCGTCGTACTGAGCCAGGTGACCCCCTCCCGACGCATCATCGATTCCGCTTCCCGAACCTCCATCCGGCAGTTTGCAATGGACGCATAACGGCTTGAAGGCCGCCGTTCATGGCGCACTTCGGCCAGACGGTCGGGTGTGATGGTCAACCCGAACAGTCTGGACTTATATTGGTAGAGGACTTCCGGGAGTCGTCGTCGCTCGAAATCGTCGGGAATGAGTGGGTAGTTCGCCGCCTTGATGCCGTGCTGCATCGCCAGGTAAAGACTCGTGGGCGTTTTCCCACAGCGGGAAACACCGACCAGGATGATATCGGCGCGTGATAGTTCAGCCGATGACTGACCATCGTCATGCTGCAAGGCAAAATTAATCGCCTCGATCCGGGCTTTGTACTTCGAACTGTCGGCTGTCTGGTGAAACCGCCCAATCGTGTGCGTGCTTTTGATTCCAAATTCTTGTTCGAGCGGCTCAACAAAGGTCGAAAACAGATCGAGGAACATCGCCTGGGCGCGACGCACGATCTGATTGATCTCGGGATTGACCAGGGTCGAAAACACCAGCGGACGCACGCCATCGCGCATTGCCTGAGCATCGATGCGGGCGACCGTCGCATCGGCCTTGTCCATTGAATCAATGAAGGGGAGGCGGACATGACGGAACGTCAAGCCATCGAACTGCGTGAGTACCGACTGCCCAAAGGTCTCTGCCGTGATTCCGGTTCCGTCGGAGACGTAAAAAACAGTTCGGTTCGAGCGGGAGGAGTCGCTTTCGGCTCCCGTTGATTCGATGGATATCTCGACGATTTGTGCCGCAGCCGGTGAGTCGTCCTTTGAAAAAGCGTTTGTCGTCGGGTCCATAACACCAACCTATCACGATCCTGTCAGAAGCGGCGCGGAGGCCAGGCGCCGGGGCCGGTAGAATCCGGACACCAAATCTTAACCTTCAGGGAAATCCCTTATGTTCAACCATCCTACTGCGAAGCGGTTTGTCCTTCCGTTCGAACACTTACGGATGACCGACGTCGAGTCGGTCGGCGGCAAGAACGCCTCTTTGGGCGAAATGATCAGTCAGCTCGCTGCGGCAGGCGTGCGGGTACCCGGCGGTTTCGCCACCACGGCCCAGGCTTTTCGCGACTTCCTCGATCATAACGATCTGACCCAACGAATCGCCCGTCGCCTGGACAGGCTCAATCCCGACGACGTGAAGGCCTTGCTGGACTGTGGCGCCGAGATCCGCAGCTGGATTGTTGGCGCAACCATGCCACCAGCGCTGGAAGATGCCATCCGAACCGCATTTGCGCAGATTCAGGACGACGCTGGCGGGAATATCTTCCCGGTGGCCGTGCGCTCTTCGGCCACGGCCGAGGATTTGCCAGACGCCTCCTTCGCCGGCCAGCAAGAGACCTTCCTCAACGTCGTCGGTATCGATGCGGTGCTTGCGACCATTCGCGAAGTGTTCGCTTCGCTTTACAACGATCGGGCCATTTCGTATCGCGTCCACAAGGGCTACGCAGATATGCCGATCGCGCTGTCCGCCGGGATCCAGCGGATGGTGCGCAGCGATCTGGGTGCTGCTGGTGTGATGTTTACGCTCGACACTGAGTCGGGTTTTCGTGAAGTCATCTTCATCACTTCGAGCTATGGCCTTGGCGAAACGGTCGTCCAGGGCGCGGTGAACCCCGACGAATTTACCGTTAGCAAACCGATTCTGGCGAGAGGGCAATCCAGCATCGTACGCCGCAATCTCGGCTCTAAGCTGATCCAGATGGTGTTTAGTGACGAACAGACAGAGCAGGCGCGCGGTAGCGCAGGCGCTGCCCATCACCCCCAGAGCGGGACCCGTGTCTGCGATGTGCCCATCGAGATGCGCAACCGGTATTCGCTCAGCGATGCCGAGGTGATTGAACTTGCCCAACATGCCGTCGTGATCGAACGGCATTACGGACGACCCATGGATATTGAGTGGGGACGCGATGGCCTCGATGGCCGGTTGTACATCCTTCAGGCTCGACCCGAGACCGTCAAGAGTCAGACGATGGGTCAGACCCAGCAGCGTTTCCGGCTCAAGGGGACGTCCGCCGTTCTCGCGACGGGGAGGGCGATTGGTCAGAAAGTCGGGGCGGGGCCAGTGCGTGTAGTGGCTGATCCATCGGAGATGAGTCGTGTGCAGCCGGGCGACGTTCTGGTGACCGATATGACGGATCCGAATTGGGAGCCGGTCATGAAACGGGCGGCGGCGATTGTGACCAATCGGGGCGGCAGAACCTGTCACGCCGCGATCATCGCGCGCGAACTCGGCATTCCGGCCGTTGTCGGCTGTGGCGATGCAACGGACGCCCTCTCAGAGGGAATGCTGGTCACCGTGTCCTGCGCGGAAGGTGACACGGGCCATGTCTACGATGGATTACTGGAGACCGAGGTCACCGAAGTCGCAACGGGTGAGATGCCAGTGCCACCCGTCAAGGTAATGATGAACGTTGGTAACCCGCAACTGGCCTTTGAGTTTGCCCAGCTGCCAAACGCCGGGGTTGGCCTTGCAAGGCTCGAATTCATTATCAATAACAATATCGGTATCCACCCCAAGGCGATTCTCGATTATCCCCATGTTGACCCCGAATTGAAGAAGGCGGTGGAATCGGTCGCCCGTGGTCATGCCAATCCTCGGGCATTCTTTATCGATAAAGTCACCGAGGGTGTCGCGACGATTGCTGCTGCGTTCTGGCCCCATCCCGTGATCGTGAGGCTCTCGGACTTCAAGTCCAACGAGTACCGCAAGCTCATTGGAGGCAACCGCTACGAACCAGAAGAAGAGAATCCCATGCTCGGATTCCGCGGCGCAGCGCGCTATCTGTCGCCGGATTTTGCTGCCTGCTTTGCCATGGAATGCGAGGCCATTCTGAGGGTCCGCCGCGAGATGGGGCTGAGCAATGTGGAAGTGATGGTGCCATTTGTACGCACAGTCACTGAGGCGCGCCGTGTCGTCGACCTGCTGGCCTCACAGGGCTTGCATCGAGGTTCTGACCCGGACGCGCAAGGTTCGGGAGGGTTGAGGCTCATCATGATGTGCGAACTCCCCTCCAATGCCTTACTCGCCGAGGCGTTCCTGCAGCACTTTGATGGATTTTCGATCGGCTCGAATGACCTGACCCAACTAACTCTGGGGCTGGATCGGGATTCCGGGTTAGTCGCCGAGGGCTTTGACGAGCGCGATCCGGCCGTCAAACTCTTGCTCGAACGCGCCATTTCTGCGTGCCGTGCCGCCGGGAAATATGTCGGGATTTGCGGGCAAGGACCGTCCGACCACCCAGACCTGGCGCAATGGCTGGTCGACAAAGGCATTGAATCGATATCGCTCAATCCGGATACGGTCATTCCGACTTGGCATCGGTTGAGCCAGTCAGCCCCCCAGGGCCCGGCCGACTGAGACCCTCGCGGGAGACCTGCATCCAGAGGGGAGGGGTGGCCCCAATGTGGGGCCCC
>JBBAOE010000010.1:0-7747 GCA_040401595.1 Burkholderiaceae bacterium | reverse complement strand
GGCCCCAATGTGGGGCCCCGATTTGGGGCCCAGGATCTGGGGCCCAGGATCTGGGTCAGGGTGATCGGGGCCTGGACCCGCAACCCTGTACCCAGGTGCTACACGTCAGCGAACGACTGCGATCTTCTCGCGCTGGCCCTTTTTATAGGTGAAGAGCGTGAGTGTCCCGTCTTTGATGTCGCCCTTGGCGTCAAACGCGATCGTGCCCGTCACGCCGTTGTAACTGATCTTGGCAAGTTCGGGCAGATATTTGCCGGGGTCGGCTGAATTTGCCTTCTGCATGGCGGCAGCCATCACCATCGTCGCATCGTAGACGTAGGGGGCGTAGATCTGCACCTCGGCGTTGAACTTCTGCTTGAACCGCGCCTTGAAGTCGTCCAATCCCTTTTCCTGCTTAGCGGTGACACCACCCGCTTCAGCACAGACCACCTGATCGTCGCCCATGGAATCGCCCGCCAGCTTGGCCAGTTCCGCGGTACAGATCCCATCGCCGCCCATGAACTTGGCCTTCACACCCAATTGCTTCATCTGGCGCAGCATCGGACCGGCCACGGCGTCCATCCCACCAAAGAAGACGACGTCGGGCTTGCCACCTTTAAGCTTGGTCAGGATCGCGGCAAAGTCGGTCGCCTTGTCATTGGTAAATTCGCGCCCAACCAGTTTGCCACCGGCTGCCTTGACGGACTTTTCAAATTCATCCGCGACGCCCTGACCATAGGCGGTGCGATCATCGATGATCGCGATCGCTTTGCCCTTCAGTTCCTTGACCGCGTAACGCCCGAGCGTTCCGCCCAATTGGCCATCGTTCGCGACAACGCGAAAGGCTGTCTTGTAGCCCTGCAGCGTGTATTTCGGATTGGTGGCCGAAGGGGAGATCTGCGGAATACCCGCTTCGGAATAGATTTTGGACGCCGGGATGGTCGTGCCCGAATTCAAATGCCCGATCACGCCAGCGACTTTGGCATCGACGAGTTTTTGTGCAACGGCGGTTCCCTGTTTGGGGTCGGCAGCATCGTCCTCTGGAAGCAACTCAAATTTGACGTCCTGACCGCCAATTTTCAGTTTTTTCTCGTTCAGGTCATCGATCGCCAGTCTTGCACCATTTTCGTTGTCTTTACCCAGATGGGCCTGGTTGCCCGTCAAGGGCGACACATGGCCGATCTTGATCACCGTTTGCGCCTGAGCGAAACCTGTTGCAGTTGCGCAGACGGCGCCCGCTGCAATCGCCAGCGCCAAGCGGGAAAATTTGAGTGTTCGACGCATCACATGCTCCAAAGGGTGGGTGGTTCATCCGAATCGTAATGCCAATCCGGATGACTCGACAAACGGATACAAGCGACGCGAGAGTACCCGCCTTAAAACCGAGGGATCAGACCCTGGTTTTCATCAGACGTTGGCGGTCACGCTGCCATTCCCGGTCCTTTTCTGAGGCCCGCTTGTCATGCTGTTTTTTGCCCTTTGCCAGCCCGACGGATAATTTGATGCGGCCCTTGAGGTAATGCATGTCGAGCGGGACCAGCGTGAACCCGGCGCGCTCGACCTTCCCGATCAGCTTGTGAATCTCGGCGCCGCGCATCAGGAGCTTTCGGGTCCGGACGGGATCTGGACGGATGTGGGTCGACGCCGTGATCAACGGGGAGATATGCGCCCCGAGCAGCCAGAGTTCGCCCTCGCGGATGATCACGTAGGCTTCTTGAATCTGGGCTCGCCCGGCGCGGATGGCTTTGACCTCCCATCCTTCCAGCACAAGGCCAGCCTCATGGCGTTCCTCGATGAAGTAGTCGTGGTTCGCTTTGCGGTTTTCGATAATCGACATGTGACGTCGTAATTTGCCGCTTACAATTCGTCAGTATATGGCTGTCGTTACCCGAAGCGTGTTGTTACCCCACACCGCCCAGCAAATGTTCGATCTGGTCGTCGATGTGGCTTCCTATCCGAGCTTTTTGCCCTGGTGCGGCGAGGCCCGTGTGCGTGAGTCTGGCCCGGATGGCATGGTGGCGACACTGACGATCGCATTCAAGGGCCTGCGGCAGTCGTTTACCACCCGTAACCAGCATGTCCCCGGAGAGCGAATCGGCCTGCGGCTTGAGGATGGTCCATTTGCGATGCTGACCGGGGAGTGGGTGTTTACGGCCCTGAGCGATAGCGCCTGCCGGGTGGATTTTCAGCTGGATTACCGGTTCTCGAATGCACTGCTGGAGAAGGTCGTTGGCAGCGTCTTTGATCCGATTGCCAAGAATTTCGTGGATGCCTTTGTCCGCCGCGCTGAGGAACTGCACGGCATTGGATAAGACCGGCATAAGTAAGGCTGCTCTGTCAGTCGAACTCGCGCTGGCCCTGCCGGATGTCGCCCATTTGTTGTCGCTCCGGGTGCCGCCGGGCAGCCGAGTAGCAGACGCACTCTTGATCGCAGCGCAGCACAACGCGCTCTGGGCGTCCCTCGTGGCTGGGCAGACCTGGGGACTCGCAATCTGGAATCAGGTTGTGACGCCGGATCGACTCCTGCAGAACGGGGATCGTATCGAGCTGCTGCGACCATTGATCGCAGAACCCAAGCAGGAGCGCCGTGAACGGGTCGATGATCAGCGCGCTGCTGCCCATCGCAGCCGTTGGCGCCCGGATGCCCGAGGGCCAGCGCGAACGAGCCGGTCCGACCGTTCAGAGCCATCGCTATAATCGCGTTTTGTTTCAGGAGGCTGCGATGCGCGAACGCGCCGTGCCATCGTTGGAGTCGAGCACTGGATTGCGACTGGTCGCCCGTGCACTGACGTTTGATGACGTCCTGCTGATCCCAGCGTATTCCGAGGTCCTGCCGCGCGAAACCTCTCTGCGCACTCGGCTGACCCGAAACATCACGCTCAATATTCCGCTGGTGTCAGCAGCGATGGATACGGTGACCGAAGCCCGCCTGGCGATTGCCATGGCACAGGAGGGCGGGATCGGAATCGTGCACAAGAACCTGTCCCCTGAGGCTCAGGCGACCGAAGTTGCCCGTGTAAAACGCTTCGAGTCCGGAATTGTGTCTGACCCGATCACCGTTCCGGCGAGCATGTCGGTACGCGAAGTCGTCGCGCTCACGCAGCAGTACCGGATTTCGGGTTTGCCCGTGATCGAAGACGGCCGGGTCGTTGGGATCGTAACGAACCGGGACTTGCGCTTTGAGCAGCGCCTCGATATTCCAGTTCGAGACATCATGACGCCGCGCGCCCGGCTGGTGACCGTCCCCGAAGGAACGGGCCTCGACCAGGCCCAAACGCTCATGCACCGCCACCGCCTCGAGCGCGTGCTTGTGGTCAATGACGATTTTCAGTTGAGAGGTCTGATCACCGTCAAGGATATTCTCAAGGCGACCGAGCACCCGCATGCCTGCAAGGATTCAGCGGGAAAGCTGCGGGTGGGCGCCGCCGTCGGGGTGGGCGGTGATTCATCCGACCGCGTCGCTCGCCTCGTGGCGGCTGGCGTTGACGTCATCGTTGTCGATACCGCGCATGGTCATACCGCAGGCGTCATCGACCAGGTCCGACAAATGAAGACCGACTATCCACGAGTCGATGTCATCGCAGGAAACATCGCGACGGCTGCGGCCGCAATCGCTCTCGCACAGGCCGGGGTAGATGCGGTCAAGGTTGGCATCGGTCCGGGGTCCATCTGTACGACCCGAGTCGTCGCGGGCGTTGGTGTTCCCCAGATAACCGCCATCGCAGACGTCGCGAGCGCGCTCGCAGAACTCGGCATACCTGCGATCGCTGATGGCGGGATACGCTATTCCGGCGACGTTGCCAAAGCGATCGCTGCCGGCGCTTCGTCGGTCATGATGGGGTCGATGTTCGCCGGGACCGAGGAAGCACCGGGCGAGGTCATCCTGTATCAGGGGCGCTCGTACAAGAGTTATCGGGGTATGGGGTCTCTGGGCGCAATGCAGCAGGGTGCGGCTGATCGTTATTTTCAGGACGCCTCGACCAGTGTCGACAAGCTCGTACCCGAAGGCATCGAAGGACGGGTACCTTACAAGGGCGGACTGGCCGCGATTCTCTTTCAACTCTGCGGGGGACTGCGGGCATCGATGGGGTATTGCGGTTGTCGCGGTATCGACGAGATGCGCACGCAAAGCCAGTTCGTCGAGATCACCTCAGCCGGCATCCGTGAGAGTCATGTCCACGACGTGCAGATCACCAAAGAAGCACCGAATTATCGGGCTGACTAAGTCGACTGGAGAGCATGACCGTGGCCCACGACCGGATTCTGATTCTCGATTTTGGATCGCAGGTCACCCAACTGATCGCACGGCGTGTGCGGGAAGCGCAGGTGTATTGCGAAATTCATCCGCATGACGTGTCGGAAGCATTCCTGCGCGGTTTCGGCGCTCGCGGAATCATCCTCTCCGGGAGTCCAGCGTCCACGACGGATTCAGCCTCGCTGACGGTCTCTGACGTAGTCTTCGATCTCGGGATTCCGGTCCTGGGTATCTGCTACGGTATGCAACTGATGGCGGCCCGCCTGGGCGGTATCGTTGAGAGCAGCCCAACGCGGGAATTCGGCGCTGCCGAGGTTCGGGCGCATGGGCATACCCGCCTGCTGGAGGGTGTGCAGGATCGTTCGAATGATCAAGGCCACGGTCTGCTCGATGTCTGGATGAGCCATGGCGACAAGGTCGTTGCGTTGCCTGAGGGCTTCCGTCTGATGGCCTCGACCCCCACGTGTCCGATCGCTGGCATTGCCGACGAAGCCCGTCGTTTTTACGGTGTGCAATTCCACCCCGAAGTGACGCACACCCGGCAAGGCCCGGCCATTCTGTCGCGCTTTGTCCACGAAATCTGTGAGTGCAGCGGCGATTGGCGGATGGGGTCGCACATCGATGAGGCGGTGGATCTGATTCGTCGTCAGGTCGGCAGCGACCACGTCATTCTGGGTTTGTCCGGCGGGGTCGATTCCTCGGTCGCTGCGGCCTTAATTCATCGAGCGATTGGCGATCAATTGACCTGCGTGTTTGTCGACCACGGACTTCTACGTCTGGGCGAGGCTGCGCAGGTGATGGCTGTCTTCGCCGAGCACCTGGGCGTGCGCGTCGTGCATGTCGATGCGGCTGACGCCTTTTTAAGCAAGCTCCATGGCGTTACTGATCCGGAGCAAAAGCGACGCATTATTGGCGCTGAATTTGTTGAGGTGTTTCAGCGTGAAGCCAAAGCCCTCGCAACCAGTGCCCGGTGGCTTGCGCAGGGCACGATTTACCCGGACGTCATCGAATCGGCCGGCGGCAAGAATAAAAACGCAGCGAAGATCAAGAGTCATCACAACGTGGGCGGCTTGCCCGAAACCCTCAATCTGAAGTTGCTCGAGCCATTGCGCGATCTCTTCAAAGACGAAGTGCGTGCGCTCGGCCTGGCGCTGGGGCTACCCGGTTCCATGATCCACCGTCACCCGTTTCCCGGTCCGGGTCTGGGCGTGCGGATTCTAGGCGCCGTCAACGCTGACTATGCCGATCTGTTGCGCCGAGCCGATGCAGTTTTTCTGGAAGAGCTACAAAACACGCTCGCAACGGAACAGGACCATTTGGCCGGGCTTTGTGAGGCGGTGCAGGTTGGGCGAAGCTGGTACGAAAATACCAGTCAGGCCTTTGCAGTCTTTCTGCCCGTGAAATCCGTTGGCGTGATGGGCGACGGTCGCACCTATGAATGGGTGGTCGCATTGCGGGCGGTGCAGACCACGGATTTCATGACGGCCCATTGGGCCCATCTGCCGCATGCGCTGTTGGGGCGAGTATCCAACCGGATCATCAATGAGGTGCGCGGCATCAATCGGGTCGTCTACGATATTTCGGGAAAGCCGCCGGCGACGATCGAGTGGGAGTAGGATTTATTTTTTCGGTTTTGATTTGTGAAGCGGCTTCCTTCACAGATTTTTATTAAACAGTTGAGCTGCGAGCAGTCTTGATCTGCTACGCATTGGCTTTTCTATAAGATTATAAACAAAGTAGCTAATGATCAAGACCGTCGCAAGAATGACCAAGGTAGCCGCAACGCTTTCCAATTGCGACAGCTGTGGGGTTACTCTCCCCCCCGAAACAATTATTTCAGGCTTTTTAAAGGCAACCCTCAAAACCTGATTCACAATCCAAATCACAGCGGTGTGAGACATATAGACAGAGTATGAAATTTCGCCCAAGAATATCAATAGCTTTAAATTGAATACCTTCTTCAGCGTCCCGCTTTCTGAAAGAACAAGAGATACAATCAGAGCCGACGTCAGAAAATAGATCGCGGCATCGAAATATTCTGTCGTTTTCTGGTGCAAGAATATTATTATTAACGCAACGCCAGCTAATGAAAAAAAATTGGGCACGACGATCTTGGTTTTTTTGGTAAAGTCGGCCGTTAGGCATCCGATATAAAAACCGGCGAGGCATTTAAATAAATCCCTTGCCCCGAAAGTATTTTCGGATACCAACAAGACCAATGACAACATGGCAATCATTGTAAAAAACAAGGACCTAGCGTTTCTAAAAAACAATACAGATAGCCCAAAGATTAAATATGTGTAAAATTCAACGCTGATTGACCATGCCGGGATATTGAATGTTTGTGCATTCCCCGTGGGGCCAATTGCTTGAATCAAAATGAGGTGCTGAGCCAAAGCACTCATGCTGTTTTCATGGAATGGCTGAGTATTTGGACTCACGATATTGAGTTTTAATTGCGCAAAATATTTGCCCAGCTCAAATAAAAAAAATACCGCCAAGAACAAGATATGGACTGGATACAGACGTCCAAGTCGTAAAAATTGAAATCTTAATAAATCGTTTTTAGAATTTAATTTTTGGGAATAGGCGTTAAAGATAACGAAACCAGACAGAACGAAGAACAACTCCACCATCAGATATCCATTATTGATGATTCCTATCTCCAAGATGGGATTCCATTTTGGGATATGAAACAAGACAACCAGAAGTGCAGCCATGCCTCTTAGACTCTCGAGTTCACTTATTTTTGTGCTCGTTTGGCATGCATCTTGATGTGCTTCATTCGTCATGGTGAACTCGATTTTTTTATATTCAAAAGACCTTCATTCGCCGCCTTGAAAATGCTTCCAGGGTCACCGCGTCAATCCGGGCTGAAGTCAAGCGCATGGCGCCACATCCCGCAGATCGGTGGGTTCAGTTCCTCGCCCTGCATGGGATGTGCCTCCTCTGCAGCTGACACTGTCGTGCCTGTTTGGACTGCATTTGTGATCGGTACCGGGCTCGGCTACAAGATCATCGGCCGACGCTTCAATCGACAAGGACCCCCAACCCGAGAGGTCACCAACCATGACTGCTGCACAAGGTGAATGCCGATGCCCCCCACCATAACGGCCTTTGCACAGTCGCCAGACCGCGGCCAAGGATTAGCACGCGATATGCGTGTCCGCTGGGCGCTTGAAGAAGTGGGCCAGACTTATGAGGTTCGTCTGCTTTCGTTTACCGAGATGAAGGACCCCGCGTATCTGGCACTTCACCCATTCGGCCAGATTCCGATATACGAAGAGGACGGTCTCACTCTGTTCGAGACTGGAGCAATCGTTTTTCATCTTGCTGAGCGTCATGCCGGACTCCTGCCAGGGGATTCAAATGCCAGAGCCCGGGCGATTACGTGGATGTTTGCGGCACTCAATACGGTTGAGCCGACGATCCTTGATCTTGCAAGCACACGGCTACTGGAGCGCGATGAAAGCTGGTATCCGCAGCGCTTACCCGCCGTTGAGGGACGGGTAC
>JBBAOE010000009.1:0-129284 GCA_040401595.1 Burkholderiaceae bacterium | reverse complement strand
TAGACCCTGGTCGGGGTGAGAGGATTCGAACCTCCGGCCTCTACGTCCCGAACGTAGCGCTCTACCAGGCTAAGCTACACCCCGCGTATTCGACAACGTGCGGTGTCAAACACCCGCCGCTGGAAACCAAGCCCGCTAGTTTATCAAACCTGCGTGGGGATGCTTTGGTGGGCTGATCTGGCGCTGGTGGGCGGGGCGCGGGCGGGCTACTTAGACAGCAAGGGACGTGCGTCGAAACAATGGCGCCAGCGCCGGGTTGCTTTTGAGCTTTATTCCCGCGTCCCACAGGTCAACAGCCTGCTGCATGCCAAGCCAACTCTCCGGCGTGCCGCCAACAGCGCTGGAAATGCGGATTGCCATTTCAGCCGTCACGGCTTTCTCTTCATGCAGCAGTTGTGAAACAGTTTGTCGGCTGACCATGAGTCGATTCGCCAGCTCGGTCTGGGTCTAACCCAGTTCGGGCAACACATCCTCTCGAAGTACGGCACCGGGATGCGTCGGTTAGAGCGTCACCTCGAGACCTTCATAGGCGAGGGTGATTGGAAGACCCTGAATTTGTGCAGCAGCATCCGCAAGAAATGCGGCGAAGACCGTCTCAAGTTCGGTATCGCTTCGGGTCGGCATGTGATGTGTGCAGTACAGATGGCGTGCACCAACCGACTTGGCCAAGGCGAGCGCGCTATCAAACGTGCCATGACCCCACCCGGTTTTCTGGGGATATTCTTCTCGGGTATACGAGCAATCGACAATAAGCGCGTCAACCTCTCGAAGCGCCGCCACGATCGCCGCAGAGCGCTGATCAATCCATGCCTGGCGTTCAGGATAGTGCGGGTCATCGACCGCAAACCCATTGGCATAGGGTTCATGATCCCCAGTAAAAAAAAGAGACTTGCCACCGCAATCAATGCGATAGCCAAAATTCGTGACTGGATGGTTCATCAGGACGGCTTCGACCCGAGCATCTTCAATCATGAACGCCTCGCCAGCCGAGAGCGTTCGAAAATCAATCGATGCTGACAATTGGGCTTCAGTGATCGGGAAGTACGTGTTCTGAAACTGGACGTCAAACACATGGTCGATACCCCTGCCCAACCCTTCCGCTGCAGCACCGTAGACATGGCAGCGAGTCCGGGAATCGAAGAGGGGTTCGAACATCGGCAACCCATTGATATGGTCCCAGTGGCTATGGGTAATCAATACATGGACTTCAAACAATTCCTCGGGGGACAAGGATTGGCCGAGCGGAAAAATCCCGGTTCCGCAGTCCAGAACCAACACCGCATCGCGATCGGTTCGAACTTCGATACAGGTCGTGTTACCCCCGTAGCGAACCGTTTGTGGCCCGGGCGCTGGGATCGAACCGCGGACTCCCCAAAATTTGAATTTCATCGGCGTAGCACCAGTCCAGGTACATGGGCAACGGATAACAAAAAAGCCCACTCAGCGTGGGCCTCTGCGCCTGAGCTTTCGAGGTTTAATGGGCCAGATAATCGTGTAATACGCGGCCATAAGGGAGGGTCATGTCTGTAACGATCTGCAGGCCACCAACCATCTCGCGAACCGGCAGGTCGCTCAGGGGACAATTGACGGCAGGCGTCAATTCCAGCCTCGCGCGCCCAGCCCAGGCACCCTTGACCTTGATATCCGTAAAATTGATTCCGACCAGTTGCGCGATCGCCGGCTTGCCGTTGATGTCTGGAATTAGTTTCAAAGTGATCTGCGTGCGATCCAGATGCAGATCCACCGAGGCATTGCGCGTAAAGGTGTCGTGCTTGTACACCATGCTACCGGATGCGACCGGCTGCTTTGCATAATGCAGGTTGCCAATCAGGGTATCGCCGTTCACGTGCAACGAGGCTTTACCGTTCTTCATCGGATAGCCCCAGATTTCGCGGCCACCCGCCAATGGCGGTGTATTGTCGACATACATCTGGCTGACGAAATTGCACTCTTCGCCCCGAAAGGTGCAAGGAATGATCTGGGCAACTGCCGAATAGGCACCAAAGCCCTCTCCATCCGGCAAATCAAGCCACTGCACCGATACGGTGTCACCGACGAGTTCCAACGGTTCCGGCAGCGCTTCCCGCATGGCGCGGACATCAGTCCGGTAGCTGAGAATCATGTACTGCCGGTTTGAAAAACGGTAAGGCCCCCGAGGGAATGTCGGGCTTTGCAGCGGCATTGACGGCAAGGCGAGAACGTCGGCTTTCTTCATGATCCGGACTCCTGACTGAAAATTAACCGGCCTGATCTTTGACGTAGTCAAACAACACCCGCCCGTGCGGAAGCGTCAGGTCTGCGATGAAGTGTTTACCGCCGATAATTCTCTTGATCGGCAGGTCGGCCACAGGAGCGTTGACATGCGGGATGAGTTGCAAGCGCGCCGGGGAAATCCAGCTACCCTTGACGGAAATATCGGTCAGGTTATAAGCCACCAACTGGCAAATCTTCGGGCTGCCATCGACGTCGGGGATGATCTTGAGGTTACATTGCGTCTTGGTCATTCCCTGCGCGGTCGCCTCAACTCCGCCGGGCGCATTCTGATACTTGAACCCCATAGTACCCATGGCCACCAGCTGCCCCGCATACTCAAGCGTGCCGGTTAAGGTATCAGACACCACCTCGATCTTGGGGAGCGCATATTTCTTGGGAAATCCCCAGATTTCGCGCCCAGCCGAAATCGGGGGCTCATCGTCGAGATACATCTGCGCCGTGAAATTGATGGGTTCACCGTCGAACGTACAGGGAATGACCAGTCCGCTTTCCGTGTAATCCCCAAAACCAGAACTGTCGGGCATCCGGATCCACTCATAGAGGACATGGCCGTCCTCGTTAGGTACCAATGGCTCCGGCACAGCCTGACGCAAGAGGTCTTTGTCGGTTTCGTAGGTAATGATCATGTATTCACGATCAACGAACCGATAGGGCCCCATCGGATAACTCGGACTCGCCGCCGGCATCGAGGGTAGGTTCAGAATCTGCTCAGGGGTCATGCCTGGACCTTCAAAATCAAGGGTAAACTCGAAAGAACACGAGAGCGCAATCAGGAATCCGGCCTAGGATCGATCAAAGAAATTCTTTCTTCAGATCGACGCTTGAGCGAACGCCGATATCGTCAAAATTATCCTCCAGCCACTGGGTTGCACAAGCACGGCCGCGGTCGCGCAGCATCGTCAAGAACTCCCAATCACTTTCCATCTTGGTATCGGCCCGAAGGTCGGCCATCGCAATATCTGCCCGTACGGAATGGATGTAGACGTATTTCATCTTCTCAAGGAATTCATCCTTGATCCAACCTTCATCCATGAGCTTTTGCACAAAGTGAACTGCGCGCAATTCCTTGATCAGGTTTGAATTAAAGGTGATTTCGTTGAGCCGGTTGGCGATCTCCTCTGACGTCTTCGGTGGCCCTGGTCGCTCAATCGGATTGATATGCAGGATGACGACATCCTGAGACTTCGTCTCATAAAACAGTGGGTAGAGAACGGGGTTCCCCATGTAACCGCCATCCCAGTAATACTCGCCTTCAATTTCAACCGCCTGAAAGACCTGCGGCAGGCAGGCCGAGGCAAGAATCACGTCTGGGGAAACCTCTTTGGTATGAAATACCCGGGCCTTGCCAGTGCGCACATTGGTTGCGCAGATAAATAGTTTTGTTTCTGCTCGGCGCTCCAATTCCTCGAAATCAACCTGCGCTTCGAGAACTTCCCGCAGCGGATTGTAGTTACCGGGATTCAATTGGTACGGCGAAAACTTGCTCGCCAGCATCTTCATCGCATCCGACGCCATATGCTTCAGCGTATGGCCGCCCATAAAGGCGTCGAACGGGGTTGGCTTGATAGCGAACCGCTGACCCGCGTCGGAAATAGCCTTCCAGAAATTGTGCAGCGCTTCACGGGCACCGTCATTGCCCTTGATTTTCCCATAGGCGTAGACCACCGCGTTCATCGAGCCCGCACTGGTGCCGGAAACCCCTTCGATCGAGAGCCGACCGTCCTCAATGAACTTGTCCATCACGCCCCAGCCAAATGCGCCGTGAGCGCCCCCGCCCTGAAGGGCTAGATTGATGGTCTTCGCGTCGCTGGACGTTGCAGCTGTGCGCGGCTTTTTTGAAAATTTTGCGGTGTTCATCCGTTAGCCTTTGGCGTGAGGAGCGACGAAACGAAATGGAGCGTTGCCATTTCAATTGACCCAATCGCCTGGATTTATCTATTTGAATCTGTGGGCCTTTGGGCTTGATGCTACCTCGCGCGACACAAGCGCGCAACTGCGGACAGGCGCCGTTTCAACGGATATTTCGCGGGAGCCGCCGTCGATAATCGATCCCTTGATATCAAAGAAAGGTCATGGAGGATTCTGAAGGCCGAGTGACCGAATTGCGTCAGGCCGTCGCAAAAGGCCGTCGGGCTGAATGGTCTTCAGGCCAGTCCCCCCAGTCTTTCACCGATGTTATCCTTGGTTTGGTTGGATTTCTGCCGAAAATAGAGCTTTCATGTTGATGTTCGCCCCGATCGCACTCGCGTTCATCGTTTTTGTGTCGGCAGTGACCGCATGGATTTGGATCTCCCGCGGCGGACTGCAGAATCAGCCTGAAGACCCCGAATGGCAGGTCCTTCTTGCCAAGCGCGATGAAATCGAAAGCGACGCGCTCTTGGCGCAGGATACGCGCGAAGCGCTCCGCAGCGAATGGGCCGAAATGGCGGAGGCCATCCTGGCCAAACGCAAGGTTCAGTCGTCGACGAACCCCCGAAATGTGCGCGTCGCCATCATCATGAGCGGCGCCAGTTGCCTGTTGGGGACCGGCCTCTATGCCTCGATGGGCCGCTGGGACACGGATGCGCTCATGCTGGGGTCTAGCGCGCGCACCGCCCAGACGAAAACGCAAGCTCCGATGAGTGATCAGGCGAAGCACCCGGGTGATGCGGAGACGCTGGCCGAGCGAATCGCCAAACTGGAGAAACGACTCGTGGAGAATCCCGCGGACCTGGATGGGTGGGTGTTGCTCTCCCGCTCACGCGGTATTCAGCGCGACTTTGCCGCGGCCAGCGATGCGCTCGAAAAAGCGCTGGCCCTGGCACCTGGTCACCCGGATCTGCTGGCGGACTTGGCCGACGCCTCCGCCATGGTTGCTGATCGAACACTCGCCGGACGCCCCCTCGAACTGGCAATGCAAGCCTTGGCGTCAGACCCTCAGCATCGCAAGGCCTTGTCTCTGGTTGCAACGGCCGCGATGCAAGAAAACGACCTCGCGAAAGCGACTGCGTACTGGCAGAAGTTACGTGCCACCTTCGAAGCCAATAGTCCGGATATCGCCCGGGTTGACCAGATCCTCGCCAACCTCCAGGGCGCGGCTCCCGCCCCCGAAGCCAAGCTAGGGACTCCAAATACCGGTATTCGGGCCGTCTCCCCAACGGCAACCTCACCTTCACCGGGGCCCGAGACCTCAGCGGCAAGCATTACTGGCGAAGTTGTGCTCGGTAGCGAACTGCTGGCTGTAATCGCCAAGAAATCCTTACCCCCGACCGCAACGGTATATGTCGTGGCGAAAATGTTGAACGGAACGCCCATGCCAGTTGCAGTGGCCCGCTTCCCGGCTGACCAGCTCACCGGGGGAAAGGCTGTTGCATTCAAGCTCGACGACTCCCAGGCGATGAACCCCGCACTCAAATTGTCGAGCGCGGAGATGGTCAACATCGAAGCACGCATTTCGTTGGCTGGAACTGCAGGCCGACAGTCCGGGGACCTGTTTGTCACGTTGAGCAATATCAAGGTCGGGACGCGTGATTTGCGCCTGCTAATTCAGTCCGTGGTGCCATGACTGCAGCGGCTGTGCTTGGGGTCATGGCACTTCCCCTGTCCCGAGGTAAACGGACGCTCGCCAAGGCGATCACTTTCGCAGTACCGGTCGGGTCCTATGTGGAATTGCAAGGTCCCAACGGCAGCGGTAAGACCAGCCTCTTGAGAGCTCTGTCAAAGCCGCTAGACCGACTTGACCCGCATATTCATCGACTGGATGTTGCGGAAGTTTTCTATTTCGGCCAGACCAGCGGCTTTCGCCCTGAATTGGGGGTGAGTGCACAGCTCGCCCTCTCGCTCGCCCTCTACGGCGCACCACCAGACTCTCGTCGCGATCGGTCATTGCTCGAACAGTTCGGCCTGGCGCGCCACTCGACCCATCACGTCCGGCAACTCTCCCAGGGTCAAGTGCGGCGACTCATGCTGGCGGTCATGGCTGCAAGCGGGCGGACGCTATGGCTGATTGACGAACCCCTGAATGCGCTCGATCAGGACGCGATCGCGCTCTTTGAGAAGGTCCTCGCCGAACACTTTTCCCGCGGCGGTGCGGCTGTCGTTGCCACTCACAGATCGATCCACCATGCCCTGCCAGCGCTTTCCGCCTATTGCGCTGGAATCCTCTGCCTGGGGCCCAACTCACCTCAGTTGCAGCCTGCACCCAAGCAGTCGATCCGCCCGAATCCGGTACCGGCTCGCACTGCAGTGCCCATCAGACACGATGGCTGGCACCAATTGCTCTGGGTTCTTCGTCGGGAACGCCTGCTCGCCTTGGCCCGTCCGCAAGACCTTGCGTGGCCATCCGTTTTTCACTGGATGGTGGTGACGCTCTTTCCGTTCGGACTCGGGAGCGACCCGGAACTTCTGGAACGAGCCGCCGGTGGCGTCTTCTGGATCAGCGCGCTGTTGGCCGTTCTGATCGGCGCAACAAGATTCTTTGAAGCGGACTTCGAACATGGTGCCCTGAACGATTGTCAGACGGCGGGTTTATCCCTGTCGTGGCTGGTCACCGGTAAGATTTTGGCGGGCGGATTGCTGATCGGGCTTCCGCTCGCGCTGTCGAGCATGCCATTGGCGTTGTTGTTTGGAGTACCGAATCACCTGCTACCAATTTTGGGGGGTTCGTTGTGGCTTGGCGTTATGAGCCTGGTAGCCGGGAGTTGCCTCTTCGCGGCACTGGGTCTGATGGCACGTCAGGCCCAGGTCGTGATCTGTCTGCTGGCCATTCCAGTCTTTGTGCCCTTGCTGATCTTTGGGACTGCCGTGCTCAATGGCGACTTCACGGCGCCGCTACTGACCTTGAGCAGTCTCGCGTTGTTGTCCCTGGTGACGGTCCCCATCGTCACCGCTAAGGTTCTGGCCTTGGCCTTGGAATAAGGCGCTACCGACATGCAAAACAATTTTTTCGTCCGTCTCAGTTCACCACCCGTTTTTTTCAATGTGACCGGAAAAGTTCTGCCGTGGCTGGTCACAGGATCCCTGATCCTCGGTGCAATTGGACTGTGGAGCGCGCTGTTTGTCACCCCCACCGACGCCCAGCAGGGCGAGGTCTATCGGGTCCTCTACGTGCATGTGCCGACCGCCTGGATGTCGATGCTGCTCTATGTCGTGGCGAGCTTCTATGCCGCACTGCACCTTGTGTTTCGGACCAGCGTCTCGGCCGTCATGATGCGGGCCATGTTGCCAACCGGTGCCTGGATGACCGCACTGGCACTCGTGACAGGCTCACTCTGGGGCAAACCGACCTGGGGAACCTACTGGATCTGGGATGCCCGACTGACGTTCGAACTTTTACTGCTGTTCATTTATCTTGGCCTGATCGCGGTGGCCTCCCTAATCGAGGACGAGCGGAAAACCGACCAATTGCTGGGCGTCTTCACGCTAGTCGGCCTGGTGAACATTCCGTTGATTTATTTTTCGGTCGTTTTTTGGAATACGCTGCATCAGGGGGCCTCACTGTCCATGTCGGGCGGCTCGAAAATGGCAACCATCATGAAAATCACCCTCTTCATTTGCGTCTTTGCGATGTGGTTAGGCTGCGCCGCGCTGGCCATGGCGCGCGCGCGCTGGCAGCTGCTTGAACGGGAACGCGAGTCGGCCTGGGCGGGGAGCGTGCTTGCATGAGCGCCGAAGTCACGATCGCCGTTTGCGTATTGCTCACGCTCGGCGTCTTCGCTCTGGAAGCCTACAACGTACATCGATTACGCCGCTCGATGACCCAACCACCGTCTGAAGACTCCGATGCTGAATAAGTCCCGTCGCACCCGATTACTCTGGATCATCGGCCTGGTGGTTGCAGTGAGCGCCACGGTCTACAGCGTATTGCGGGTCTTCAATGACAATCTGGTCTTGTTCTACACGCCAACGCAACTCAAGGAATCCATACCGCCAGGTCGTAATTACCGACTCGGTGGCATGGTTGAAGAGGGTAGTTTGGTGCGCACCGGAGATGGGCTATCTCTGCGCTTTCGGGTCACTGACCAGAACAACGTGCTCAGCGTCACCTACACCGGGATCACGCCTGATCTTTTCAAGGAAGGCAAGGGCGTCGTGGCGCAAGGACGTCTGGAGGATGGGATTTTCGTGGCCACCGAAATTCTCGCCAAACATGACGAAAACTACATGCCACCCAAGCTCAAGCAATGATTCCTGAACTCGCTCAACTCGCGCTGTCGCTCGCGCTCATGCTCGCCCTCTTCACGGGCGTATTCGGTTTGTGGCAAGTCACACGCCCGGCCCCCCCCTTGGCCTACCTGGCCCGCGGGATGGCGGGCTCTTCGGTGCTGGTGTTCAGCCTCATCCTCGCGTCATTCGGAGCGCTGGTCGCGAGCTTTGTCTTAAGCGACTTCTCAGTCCTGAACGTGGCTGAGAACTCCAACATCCTGCTTCCACTGCCCTACAAAATAGCTGCCAGTTGGGGCTCTCATGAGGGGTCACTGCTACTGTGGACCCTCATGCTATCGGGCTGGACGGCCGCGGTTGCGCTGTTCTCAAGCCGACTGGCCGCAGGTTTTCGGGTTCGTGTCCTAGGCGTGCTGTTGATTTTGCAGGTCGCTTTTGTCGGGTTCCTGCTTGCGAGTTCCAACCCCTTCGGGCGTCTGCTGCCAGCGGCGCTGGCCGGGCGTGATCTGAACCCGCTACTGCAAGACCCGATCATGGTCAGTCACCCACCCCTCCTCTACATGGGATATGTGGGCTTCGCGGTAAGTTTCGCATTTGCGGTTGCGGCCTTGCTGGAGGGTCGTCTGGACCCGACCTGGGCGCGCTGGTCACGACCCTGGGCCAATGCCGCGTGGTCGTTTTTGACCGTCGGCATCCTGCTGGGCAGTTGGTGGGCGTATACCGTTCTAGGCTGGGGTGGCTGGTGGTTCTGGGATCCGGTCGAGAACGCCTCACTGCTGCCCTGGCTTGCAGGCACGGCGCTCATCCACTCCCTGGCGGTGACGGACAAACGCGATGCCCTGAAAAGCTGGACCGTCTTGTTGGCGATGGTGACGTTCGCGCTTTCATTGCTCGGAACGTTTCTGGTGCGCTCTGGCGTCCTGACCTCGGTGCACGCGTTCGCGGCCGACCCCAAACGCGGCATCCTGATCCTCGCACTTCTCGTCCTCGTGATTGGTTTTTCCTTCATTTTGTATGCCGCTCGTACTGGCAAAGTCGGACTGGGCGGTCAGTTCAGTTGGCGCTCGCGCGAATCCCTGCTGCTCATCAACAATGTTTTGATGGTCTCCGCCCTGGCAGCCGTCATGTTGGGGACCCTCTACCCACTGGTGATCGAAGTTCTGACGGGCAACAAAATGTCGGTGGGCCCACCGTACTTCAATGCCGTGTTTGCACCCCTGTTGCTGCCGGCCGTCTGGCTAATGGCGATCGCGCCCTACAGTCAATGGAAATCGATGCCACTGGGTGCGGCAATGCGCGCCATGCTGTGGCCGCTCCTGGTCGCCATGCTGGTGACCGGACTGACCATCTGGCGCTGGGGGAAACCAAGCCTGCTGCTGGTTCTGGGTCTGGCTGCTGCGGTCACCTTGGCCTACGCCACGGTCGCACAGGCTCATCAGCAACTGGGCAAGCTCAGACGTCAGGGTGGATCACCGCTCCTGTTCGATCGAGCGCGCCAGCTTGGCATGTCCTACTGGGGCATGATCGTTGCCCATTTTGGCATTGCCGTGTTTGTCGCCGGGGTGACCCTGGTGAAAAGCTATGAAGTGGAGCGGGACCTCGTGATGGCTCCGGGCCAAACCGAAGGCCTCGGCGATTGGCGACTAACCTTCATCGGCGTGGACTCGGTCCCTGGACCGAACTATCAGGCGGGTCATGGCGTTTTCGAACTGACCCGGGGTAGCGGACGGGAGATCACGCTGATCGAGCCCGAAAAGCGTCAGTTCACCGCGGGTGGACAGGTCATCACCCAGGCAGCCATCGAAGCCGGATTTTTCGGCGATGTCTACGTGTCGCTCGGCGAACCGGTTGCGGCGGAGCGAGCATCGAGTCGCCCGTCCGAACAGGCCTGGTCGGTCCGCATGTACCTCAAGCCCTTCATCAACTGGATCTGGTGGGGCTGCGCCCTGATGGCGATTGGCGGAATCATGACGCTCTTCGACAAACGCTATAAACGGCTTCGGGCCCGGCCAGTTGTCGCGGAGCCTGCCCGATGATGCGTTGGGTGCGCCTCGGCCTGCCGCTCATCATCTTCGCGCTTCTCGTGATTGTGCTGGCACGCGGGCTCGAATTTGATCCCAGGCACCTGCCCTCAGCCCGACAAGGGAAACCCGCACCAAGCTTTGAAGTGCCCACTTTGGGGTCCGACCGGACCTTTGCTGCAAAGTCGATGCTGGGCAAGGTCTGGGTGATCAATGTCTTCGCGTCCTGGTGTACCGCCTGCGTGATCGAACACCCGAAGCTGCTACGACTGTCACGACGTCCGGATTTCAACCTGATCGGGCTGGCCTACAAGGACGATCCGTCCGCGACTGCGCAATGGCTCAAGCAGCACGGCGACCCATACCGCCAAGTTGCACTTGACCTTGATGGCCAGGTCGGAATCGATTACGGTGTGTATGGCGTGCCCGAGACCTATGTCATCAATGCGCAGGGCGTCATTGCTTATCGTCACGTTGGCCCGATTGATGACGCGTTTTTTGACCAGCATGTCGCACCCTTGCTAACAGCCAACCCCTGAATCTGGCACAGCCGATGAGCACCGAGGTAAATAACCGTCAACGGGCAATCCTGTCTGATGCCGAGGGTTCTAGCAGCGAAACGGCCGTGGCCGACCGGATTCGAAGTCTGACCGAACAGTTGCGGTGTCTCGTTTGTCAGAATCAGACCATTGCGGATTCAAACGCTGGTCTCGCCATCGACCTGCGTCAGCAGGTCGTACAACAAGTCAAAGCGGGAAAGACAGACGGCGAAATCAAACAATACATGGTTGAACGCTACGGCGACTTTGTGCTTTACAACCCACCGCTCTCCCCGAATAACTCTGTCCTCTGGATCGGTCCCTTCCTTCTGCTGGCGCTTGGGCTACTTCTGGTTTGGCGTTCGGTCCTGCGCCGCCCGCAGGGATCCAGCCCTCCTGCCCCAACCTCGGCAGATCAGCGCTTGCGCCTTCAAGCTCTCGAAGCCCGGTACCAGAAGTCCAGCCAATCACTCCATACACCGGGCGAAGGGCCTGCTGCGAATCAGAAGAAACCGACTCAAGAGTAGACTTGATACGATTGACTGCTCCAGCGGAGCGCTCATGACCTAGTTCCCATGCTTGAGCCTTCACTGCCATCCCAAAAATATGCAAAGAAAACATACGACCATATTCTGTGCCGACGTGGTTGGATTCAGCAAAATGATGGGTCTCGACGAGGAAGGCACCCTGGATTCGCTCGACGAATGTCGTTCGATCATTGATCCGATGATTGCGAGTTACGCGGGTCGCATCTTTGGCAGTGCGGGCGACAGCGTTCTTGCCGAGTTTCCGAGCGCCGTCGATTGCGTCAAGTTCGCGATCCAGTGCCAGGAAGCCCTGCATAACCGCAACCTGCGAACGGTACCAAAGCCTTCAATGCAGTTCCGCTTTGGGATTCACTGCGGCGAAGTGATTGTTCAAGGCGACAATCTTATGGGCGACGTGGTCAACGTCGGCGCCCGGATCGAGAGCATGGCCGACTACGGTGGCATCAGTATCAGCAGCGCCGTTCACCAGGACATCAAAAATACCCTGGCGAATCTTACGTTCGTGGATACGGGCGACCGTTCATTCAAGAACATCAAGGATCCGATTCGTATTTATGCGATTCCGGTCCCTGGTTCACGTCCGAATCCGAATGCCAACGCGTCAGCGGTTGCAGCCAAAACCGCAGAAAAATTCAGCAATAGCCAGATCACCGAACACTCAAGTACCGCCGAAGTTCTGAAGATCATTTCGCAGGACCAGGCCAAGGCCAATGTGCCAGCCTCTCTCCTGAAGCGCCTGAAAAATTCAGGTGCCCATGATCAAGTGATTAAAGTACTGCTCGCCAAAACTGTGCGCAACAAGGACCGGGAGTCCTTACGGGATTTGATTCACCTTGCGCTTGAGCGGATGATTCCGGAAGATCAGAAACGTTCAGTTGCCGCCGTCTTTGAGGCTGCAGCTGGCGTCCTAATGGACCACACCCAGCAAAATCAGATCGGCAATCTGATCAGCTCTGGTTACCTCGGTGAGGCGCAGAAAAGGGTCGCGCTTCACTTTTGGAAATACGCTGCAGATCGCAATCCTGACGCCCAATTGAGTCTCGGATTGGGCATTCTCGAACTGCCGAATCCAAATGCGAACGACATCACGTATGCGCTGAAGCTTCTCGAAACCGCCGCCAAACAGAAGAACGTCCGGGCAGTGATGCGACTGGCTGCTTTCTACGGCGATCCGGCCAACCCGCGTAAAGATAAGGCGGCTGCCTTCAACTGGTACTGGGTTGGTCGCTCTCTGAAGGATCCCGAGGCTCAGGCAGGTCTCGAACGCGTCGTCACGACGGTCAGTCGCAATGAATTTCCGTCCTTCAAGATCAATGCAGAAGCCCTGCTTGAAGAAATCAGTTGGAACGGACGACAGTACTGAGGCACAGGCGAATCTCAGCGTTATTCCTTAATATCAACAATTAATGGCAAATTTTTCGCCTCAGAAAACGCTGTCTAGAAAGCTTTCGACCATTGTTGACAGCAATTTTCGACAAATGTTTGACGGGCGCGAAACCGCCTTGCGTGAAACTGTTCTGGAAGCCGTTGATTTCGCGATGATGGCCCTCGGTCAAGCAGACACGCCATATCACAACAGCGAGCACACGTTCATTGTATGTCTTGCCGGTCAAGACATATTGCATGGCAAATCAGAACTCGGCGATCCTATTTCGCCTGATGACTGGGCCTCTTACGTCATTTCCCTGCTGTTCCATGACATTGGTTATCTCAAGAAACTCTTTCCCAGCGACAATTTGGATTCAGTCGTCGCCCATTTGGACGGGACTTTATTCCCATTGCCGCTGGGAGCGACCGATGCTTCGCTGACCCGCATTCATGTTGATCGGGGCATCGCGTTTGTAAGAGATCATTTCAGGAACAGCCGCACGATCGACGTCCAGCGTCTCATGAACAACATCGAAAGTACCCGGTTTCCGCCGCCACCAGAGGTCCGCGGAACACCTCGTAGCCGTCTGTCCTGGCCTGACATGGTTCGTGCTGCAGACTTGATCGGACAATTGGCAGATCCCAATTACCTGAGAAAACTGCCGGCACTCTATGAAGAGTTCCTCGAATGCGGAACTGCCGAAGTAATGGGGCTGAAAAACTACCGTGGCCTACTGCAGCAGTTCCCGAATTTCGTGAGCCAAATGATCCAGCCACTGGTGGGCGAGGGATTTTCCGCATTAGGGGCAGCCCCGAACGGTAAGCGATGGATTGAATCACTGAACGAATCTATTGCCTATTGCGAGAAGCTCAATGATTGAACTCGCGGGCAGCTGGGCCTTGGACGATTATCTCGAGCATCTCGAGTACCGGATCAGCAAGAGGCTGGCAGACGCTGAGTTCAGGGCATTGCGCATCGTTGCAAGAGAGCATTTCGATACGATGTCCCGCTGCAATGCCCTTTTCCATGGTTCTGCTCGGGCGATTCATTTGACTGAAGTCGTGCTTGCGACCTTTGAGGGTCGATGGCTCGCCGCGAAGCAGACCAACTCGGGAGAACTGCGCCAGGTGCTGCTTGCGATCTGGTGCCACAGCGCAGCATTCGCCGATACGCTACTTGATGACCATCGATTGCCCAGTGGCATCCCCAATGATGGCTGGTGGCCATGGGTGCGCGAACGCAGTGCAACGCTTTGCGGGCGCAGCGCCC
Organism: Burkholderiaceae bacterium; assembly: GCA_040401595.1. Classification (GTDB taxonomy): domain Bacteria; phylum Pseudomonadota; class Gammaproteobacteria; order Burkholderiales; family Burkholderiaceae_E; genus RFPW01. The sequence goes on along the minus strand of JBBAOE010000009.1, from coordinate 115,123 downwards.
AATCCATCGATGGGCTGGACCTCCCGAGCCTGATTGCACTTTCTCAGGCCTGTAGTTTCGCGCCGATTGGTCGTTCAGCGCCCACCGCGGCAAATTTGGAGCTTTCCCAGTTAATTCGTGCCGCTTGGCTGATCAGCCTGGGTAGCGATCCGAGCCAGGCGACGAAAATCAAGCCCCTCTGGACAGCTCTCCACTATTGGTCCGACCAGCAAGGCGGCGATCCCCTGCAACTATCGGGAACCTTACCTCAATGGACCGAATTTCCGAAGCATTGGAAGGACCTACTGCAGCAATGGACTCGAACCGACATGAGACCAGCCATCGATTTTCTGCAACTGACTGAAGATGGGCGGGAACATCTCCAGAATCTGCAGCAGGCGATCCATTAGCCGCTCAGGAAATTCCAAAAAACGCTGCGATACGCTTAAATGTTGATTGCGTAGTCGTTTCGCCCGCGTCCCTCTTGCCTGTGGGCTCGGCCAACGCGGCCTGGTTTTGTATCAAGCGTTTCTCAATCACCGATGCAAAGCTCCTCACCAGCGCTGGATTACTCAGAATAATCTTTTCAATCGTCGGCTTGGAAATTTCGAGCACACTGGTTGCCCAACTTGCGACAACCGTTGCTTTGCGCGGCGCGCCCAGAAACACCGACATTTCCCCGAACACTTCGCCGGGCCAAATCAGGCCAACATTGCGGTTATTGCTTTCCTGATCAACGATCGAGACGTCGAGACGCCCCTCAATGACCACAAACATGGAAGATCCAGGCTCATCGATCTGGATCACCGTGTCCCCAGAGCGGTAAGCTCGCACCATAGCCCCCGCCGCCAGTTCCTCTAGTTCGGTTTCGGACAGGCTGCCAAAGAAAGGTACTTTTGCGAGAATCGACTGTCGCACCGCGGATTGGGATAGATTGTCGGAAATGGCGAGTGCCGTAATTTGCTGCTGGAAAACCACAGGCTGGAGTGAAACGCCGCCTGCCTTGAGAAACGCGAGCGCCGATTCCATGACGAAGTGCCTCGCGCGGAACCGGTTGGCCTGCGGTGGTAACCAGAAGAAAATGCTGAAAGAGCCGACGCCACGCGTCACGGTAACCAGGCGAACATAAGGCATCGGGTCGGTAGCAACATATCCCAATTGAGCAGCATGCTCAGCAGCATTTTTCAGGATTGCCAGTATCCGGAAATGATCGTTCAGGATTGGCACTTCCAACTTGGCGGCAAATTCTGTGCCCTTGGTAGGCCTCGAAAAATTCTTCACCACCATGTGAGCAAACTCACTGTTTGGAATCATGATCGCATTGTTCGCATAATCGAATAGGACTGTATATCTCCAATCAAACTCGCCAAGCCTCGCCACATAATCAATACCACGGAACGAAACTTCAAGCCAATCATCGGGCAACAGATTTTCGTCCAAGTGGAGAGCAATTCCATAAAAAATATCCGACACCAAGCCGCGCAATGCAAATCCCAGCACAAGACTGAAAATACCCGATGCTGCCAGAACGGTTTCGACAGATTGTCCGAATACCAACCGCAGTCCCACAGAAAGGAAAATCACATAGATCAGCGCCTCGAGAAAATATAACGCAATTTTTGGTGTCTTCTTCCGTTCCCCCGTCGGTCCGGAACCGCTCAACACTGTTCTCATGAGCCGGCTGGCGAGCAGCCCAAAGCCAATAAACTGGCAGAACGCGAGCACATTGTGAGCGTTCAGGCCCTCGAATGGCCGCAAGCCCCGAGACTCCCAGCCCAGAGAGGTGTCGAGATAATTAAACGAAAGAATCGCTAGTATCATATTGACGACCACGGCGCCAATCAACTTCCGATCCAATTGTATTTTTGAACGCAGCTTCATAAAGAGCCCGGCGATTGCCGGAAAATGAATTTCCAATTAAATAAACAAGACAGAAAATTCATGGCGCGATGTAAAGCTCGGTCCATTAGCCACCCAAAAAACCAAAAATTACCAAATCTCCAAGACTGATTGGCAAAAACTCCCTCAGCACTCGGTCAACGCAAAATCATGCTAATTCTGAATACCAAACGCCCTGGCGGGATTGACGATAGCGTAGATGTCAGGTACGGTCACGCCGTCGAGCGGTGTCAGCCGCACCGACACCGATCAATGCAAACGGCTCGAAGTCATCGCTGAATCATGGAACGAAAATTAACAACCGTGCTCTTTTCTTCTGTCGATGGCTACCGGGAAATGCTCGACCTCGACGAAGACCGGGCAATCAACTTGGTTCATGAATTCAAAGAGATTTACACAAAACGGCTTGAGGACTTTCGCGGGAGGGTTGTTAGTAAGGTCGAAAATGAAGCAATTTTTGAATTTCTGAGTCCGGTGAGTGCAGCCAAATTCGGGATCCTCTGCCAGAAAACGCTCAACGAGCGAAATCTGGGCCTCCCCGGTGACTCTCCCCTGATGGTCCGAATGGCGATCCATGTTGGCGACATCATTTTTGATGGTGAAGATTTAGTGGGTTCTACGATCAACCTGGTAAGCCAGTTAGGCCGGATCGCAGACCCAGGTGGTGCTTGGGTTTCGGGTATTGTGCATCACGAAACCTACAACAAGGTTGGAGACCTCGCATTCACCGACCTTGGGGAAAAGGCCCTCGAGCAGATCCGGATGCCCGTGCGGATTTACGCACTTGAATTACCCGGGCTCAGGAAGTCCGCCGCACGGATGGGCACGGCGGGAGAGGTGCATCCCCCGCTGAATCCGCCTGCCGCAGTCGAATCGAAATCCAGTGTCGAACCGCCGTCTCCGACCCGGACGAGCCCCCAAACGAGTCGAGAACTGATTGCTTTGATCATGCGTGAGCGTGATGCCGCGACTGTTTCAGTAACATCCGCCCATCGGATCCTCATCTCCGGAAACCTCGACCAAGCCTGTCGGATTTTCTTGGCCCGAGTGGTCCGTAAAAAGGACTTTTCGTCCATGGTGGAGTTGCTTGGAATGGCTCGAAACAAGTCCATTCCAGAGCGCTTACGCAGAGCATCCGGGGCGGTTTTCGAATGCTATTCCGAGTCCCTGCTCAGCCACAAAAATATGGCCATCGTCGGCCAGCTCTTTGCGGACAGTTTTTTTGGCGCAGAGAAGCGGGGCGTGGCCTTCCCAATCTGGCGCATCGCCGCCCGCAAAGACGTTGAGGCCATGCGGCTTCTCGGGTGCGCGCTGCTGGACAAGCCCCAGCCCACGGAGGAGGAAACCGCCGAGGCGCTCCTGCTACTCGGTCAGGCCGCGCGCAAGAAAAATGCGAAAGCGGCGATGCGACTCGGCCTGTTCTACGCCAATCCCCTGATCATCAGCCAGCACAAGACCGAGGCCTTCCAGTGGTTCTGGCTCGCGAGGTATTTGAAAGACCCCGCGGCTCAGGGAGAGCTTGAGATCATGGCGAAGACCATTCGCAAAGACGAATTTGCGTCCATGAAGATCACCGCAGAAGCCTTGATCGAAGAAGTTGAATGGAGTACTCGATACAACTTCTAAGTCGTGATTCTTAGGTTCGGGGTCCCGCGCCCAACGCTTTCGCCTTGCCTTTGGGCACAATCGCGGTCGTGATGCTTGCCCGAATCGGTTCGGTCACCGCAACCTTGGCGGTGCCATGATCTTGTTTGGGCTTTTTCGCTTCTTTGTTGCTCTTGCGATTCTTTGACATCAGGATCCTTCGGTTTGGTTGATGAGGGCCCCGCGTCGACGGGGTTGAGGGAAACGGGAGTGACTGCTCAACCGACTCGGTTGCCGCCACCGCCGCATTTCCCGCACGAGAGCCTGCAAGGATCGATCCTTCAACGGCGCCCGATCCCCGGAAAACCGGGCCATCGAGCAACCGTCACATCCTCTACTGCGCCAGCAGTTGCGCCTTGACCAAGGCCTCACGAATCCGACCAATCTCCTCGGCGCTGATTTTCATCAGGGGCGGCCGCACGACCGCGCGAGGAAGTTTTCCGAGCAGCACGAGAGCCTCTTTCATCCGATTATGCATGTCCACCCAAGGTTCAGTGTAGAACACTTCCGCGGTGGGGAAGATCCGGTTTGCAATCGACCGAGCATGCATCAAATCCCCTGCTTGAACGGCCGCAAACAGTTGCGCCTGCAGTAGCGCAATGACCGACCCACTGCCCGAGAGCAATCCATGACAGCCAAGGACCAGTGAACTCAGCAACCATGAACTGTGGGTCGTCAAGACGTGGACCGCAGGATCCAGACTTTGCAGAACCCGGGTCTGGCGCTCATGCAATTGCGGATTGGCCGACCAGTCCTTAATCGCGCGCACCGACGGGACTTGCTCAAAAACCTTGAGCAGCGTGGCCAGCGGGTATCCCTGCCCCCCTGCGAGGGGATATTGAAACAAAATAATCGGCAAGGGCGAGGCATCCGCAATGCGCTTGAAATGCTCAACTGCCATCTCTGGGCGCTGACCGAAGGTCATGATGCCCGGGGGGAACACCAGGAGCGCCGACGCTCCACCACGGGTGGCCATCCGCGCAATCTCCTGCGCCTGCAGCGATCCGTCGGCATAGACCCCGTGGACGACTGGAACCCGGTCACCGACCTCTTCGATGGTCATTTCCAGGATCCGTCGCTGCTCCTCAAACGTGCAGGAACCCACTTCCGATGCATGGGCATTGATGGTGATCGCACTGATACCCGGCGTACTGGAGACATCTCGAACATGCGCCCGATAACTCGCTTCGTCGATGCTCAGGTCATCAAAAAATGGCAGCAAAAGCGCGGGAATAACACCCTGCGGAATAAACATGATCGATATCCAAAAACTGAAGCTGTACCATTGTAATTCTTGAAAAATCAGGGCCTGGCTAAAGCCAACAGTCGTAACAGGTGTATCGACCTCGAACCCGCGTCGATTGATGGCGCAGATCCCTACCCAGATGCCGACCCGTAAGGCCCTGTCCGCTCAGGCCTTTGCCACCTTGTTGCTCATCGCGTTCATGATGGGCGCCAATCATGTTGCGGCTCGGTTCGCCTTCAATGACGGTGTCGATGTCGCCACAGCGGTGACGTTTCGCAGCGGCGTGACCGCCGTCGTGATTGCCATCCTGCTCAAACTCCAAGGCGTGCCGCTGCAATTTCAGCCCCGCCATCGCAGGATCCTGCCCGCCATTGCCGCCCTCATCGCAGTCCAGAGCCTCTGCCTGTACGCCGCAGTTGCACGTCTGCCCGTTGCGCTCGCACTGCTTGCGTTCAATACCTATCCGCTTTGGACCGCCCTGTGGTCAGTGTTGATCTATCAACAAAAAGCCGAGCCCATGGTGCTGAAAGCCATGCCCATCCTGTTGCTCGGACTGGCCTTGGCACTGGACGTCTTTGGTGCGGCGTCGGGTCTGGGTGCGGCGGCCCATTGGGACTCGATCGGGATTGGCGTGGGCTTCGCTCTGACGGCGGGGGCTACGTTTGGCCTGGTGTTGATCCTGACCCAACATCAAGCCGCTGACCTCGATGGCCGACTGCGAACCGGCGCAACCATGGGCATGGTGGCCCTGATCGCTGGGGCCGCAGCAATCCTGCAAGGCGGGTTCCACCTGCCTCAGGGACCGAGTGGGTGGGGGGGCCTCGCGGGTCTCACGCTACTCTATGGCACTGCATTTACCGTGATGTTCACGCTTTTGCCGCGTTTGGGTGTGGTTGGAAATTCCGCGATCATGAATGTGGAACCGGTATTCGCACTGGTGATGGCCTGGCTGTTGTTGGGCCAGAAGATCGAACCCGTCCAGATTGCCGGCGCCCTGATCGTTGTCGTGACGGTCATCACCCTGGGGTTGAGACGTTCCGCTTAGCGAACCTTCCGGCGAGCGGTTCTTCCCGTAAGATTGTCAGAACAGCAACGACTCACCGGGACGTTGTGAACTCTCAACCTGCGGATCCCAACCATGCAATCTTTTGTGAACCGTATCTTCAAAGTCTTTCTGCTTGGTACCCTTTCCTTCTTGACCGCGATGGTCTTTGCGCTTCCCGCGCCCAAAGACATCGAGCAGGCCATGCAGGCGGGTAACTACCAGCAGGCTGAAACCCTCCTGAGGGAGGTTCTGCGGGAAAAGCCAGGCAGCGCCAAGGCTCACTATGAACTCGGTCAGGTCTTGGCCCGGCAGTCCCGGATGCCCGAAGCACATCAGGCGCTGATCAAGGCGAAGGAAATCGATCCCGCGCTGAAATTCACCGAAAAGCCGGAAAAATTTCGGGATTTGCTCGACCGTACCGGAGCCCCGGGCGCTGGCGTGACCGTAACGTCCGGTCTGCATAGCACCCCGTTGGCCAACGCACCGGGAGGCCAATCGGCGGCCAGCGCCCCGCGCGCAGCCCCCTCGGCGGCTGATCATGGCGGCGGTATCGGTTCATCCATTCCCATGTCCTATGTCTGGATCGGCTTGGTTGGCGTCGGCATTCTGGCGTTTCTTCTTGTCCGGATGGCGCGTGGCTCCGCCCAACCGCAAGCGCCAGCCCCTTATGGACTGGCGACGGCTGGCGGAATTGGGGGACCCCAGCGTGGTTTCGGAGGCGGTGCTGGTGGCTACGGCGGTTATGGCCCCAGCGCCCCGCCCAGTAGCGGCCCTGGCGCGATGACCGGAGCCGTGGTGGGTGGACTGGCGGGTGTCGCAGCCGGGTATGCGCTTTCCAAGGCGCTCGAAGGCGATCACCATGATGCGGGTGCGCAATCGCTTCGCAGTTCCGAAGCCGATCATTTCCAGCCGCTGCCGTCCGGGCAGAGTCAGGATTTCGGTTCGTTTGACGCGGGTAGCGGCGACGGTTGGGACGGCGGTGGTGATAGCTCTGGTGGCGGCGGCGGCGACGACTGGTAATCAAAAAAGGCTTGACGTGCCTGCCCCGTGGATCCAAGGTCATGCCAATTGGTTGACTGCAGGATCCACAACCCATGACGAGCCTCACTCGACCGCGCGTCCTGATCATCGGCGGAGGCTTTGGGGGGATTGAAGCTGCAAAATCGCTGGCGAAATCGCCGGTCGATATCACCTTGGTGGATAAGACCAACCACCACCTGTTCCAGCCGCTGCTCTATCAGGTCGCAACCGCTGGACTGGCAGCCCCAGCCATTGCCGCACCGATTCGAAGTCTGTTTCGGGGCCAGCACAACCTGACGACCCTGCTTGCCGAAGTCGTCTCGATTGACGCGCCAGGACAACGGGTCCGACTTTCGGATGGCACTTCGCTGCTGTTTGATCATCTCATCCTCGCCGCCGGGGCGACCCACAGCTATTTTGGTAACGACGGATGGGAGCAACACGCCCCAGGGCTCAAAACCCTCGAAGATGCGTTTGAAATCCGCCGACGGGTGCTATTCGCATTTGAATCCGCCGAAAAGGAGCCCGATCCCGAGCGGCGCAAAGTCTGGTTAACGCTGTGTGTCGTTGGAGCGGGTCCGACCGGCGTCGAGATGGCGGGTGCGTTCGCGGAAATTGCCCGTCAGACCCTGGTGGGCGAATTCCGACGGATCGATCCACATCAAGCCCGAATTCTTCTGATTGAAGGCGGCACCAGGGTCCTTCAGGCGATGCCCGAGGGCCTGAGCGCGAAGGCGCTCACGCAGCTTCAAAGCCTTGGGGTCGAGGTCCGGCTCAATTCGATTGTGACCGGTCTGGACGCGCAAGGATTACAAGTTCGAGGGCCGGCTCCGGCAGGCGTCGCCGGCAACGTTGACTACCAGATCGCCAGCCAATGCGTGGTCTGGGCGGCTGGCGTTGCGGCGTCGCCGCTGGGTAAGCAACTGTCGCTGAGTACTGGCTGCGAAATCGATCGCGCGGGTCGGGTCGTCGTGGAACCGGACCTGAGCGTGCGGGGCTTCCCGAACATCAGCGTGATCGGCGACCTCGCAGCGGCGCTGAGCCACGGTCCGGACAAAAACCCCACGCCCGTACCGGGCGTCTCCCCGGGTGCCAAGCAAATGGGACGCGTTGCTGCGCGCAATGTGTTGCACCGGATCGCGGCGCAAGCGCCCGAGGCATTTTGCTACAGGGACCACGGCAACCTGGCGACGATCGGTCATAACGCGGCTGTCGTGGATCTCAGCACCCCGCTTGGGGCACTGCGTTTTTCAGGCCGTTGGGCCTGGTGGTTCTGGCTGTTCGCCCACATCTATTTTCTCATCGGATTTCGTAACCGACTGGTCGTCATGCTGGATTGGGGAGCGGCCTACCTGAGCTTCAGCCGCAATGCCCGCGTGGTCGCCGGAACCCTGCAACCGCACCCGCATGTCGGCGAAAGCTGATCCGATACCGAGTGAAGGCGGCCGAGGCTCTCGAGCGGTCCACGCTGTCTGAGGCGCGTCACCGCTGAGTAAAGTCGAGCACAATGCCGGCCGCGCCGCATAGCCAGGTACTGACATAGAGTAATTGGGACAAAACAAACGCGGGGCGTCTCCCCGCCGGTTCTGCCCAGTAGGCCAGTGCGTACCAGAGCCGCGAAAGAATCCAAAGCCCCGCCAAACCCGCCGCCAGCCGATCGCTCAGAAACACGGCACAGACCCATAAGGCGGGCAGGAATACGAGGGCGCCTTCCTGCGTATTCATCTGAATTCGGAACACCCGTTCAAACCGTTCATCTCCAGTCACCGCAGGTGCCGCGATCCCGGTGCGCAGGCGCTCGACCCCCACCCAGGCGGCCGTGCAACTGATCAGAAGCGCCACCATCAAGGTCATGGCGGCCGTCCAAGGGTAGGCATGACTCATGACTCAGGCCAGCCCGATCGGACGATTATTGAACCCGTGCAATCGCCTTGGCCGGATGCATCAGCGTACGGCGTCCGTCCGCAGTCTTCTCGGCAGTCTCCCGGATGATGGCGATCACCTGCACCGGGGTCAGCGCAGGTTTAATCGCCAGGAGCTTGGCAGCCAGATTGGCGACATTGGGCGACGCCATGGATGTGCCCGACAACGCCACCCGCATCCCGCCCGGCAACAGACTTTCGACCTGATAGCCATTCGCATGCACAGCCACGGTCGGGCCGTAACTGGTGAATGACGCTTCATCACCCGCCAGGTCGACCGCACCGACCGTCAGGAGGTTGGGGGCAACAATGCTCGACGGGATCGACTCATCGAACGTTGCATCCGAATCGCTGTTACCTGCGGCGGTCACAAACAGAATCTCAGGCGCACGCGCGAACACTTGCGCCAACGCTTTCTTTTCAATCTCAAACAACTGCCGTGCGACCGATTTGCGCCCCTCGGTCGACCCGCCAAGACCACACTTTTCAAGCGCGTCTTCCACGCTCTTCACATCGCCACCCCAACTCATATTGACGACGCGAACTTTATTTTTTTTGAAAAAGTCCAGATATTGCGCATAGGAGACTGCCGTGCGCCGGGAGAGCTCCAGGCTGGGGCAGGGATCGGGCTTGAGTTTGTAATCAAATGAAATTCGCGCGTTGGCCAGGCGAACCCAGGGATTGCCCTCGGCCACGATTCCAGCAACATGCGTACCGTGCACATAATTGCCAGACAGCCCGAGTGCTTCGACCGCGGGTTTGTATTCTTCGGGCTTGAGGGTCGAGAAGTAGCGCTTGACCTCGGCTGCCTCCGCACTGTCGACATTGGCCTGCATGTCGGAAAACCCTTTGGTGCGGGCAAGCATCCGGGGCAACTGTCCCTTCATGGATTTCGGGATCGGGAACAGGTCGCCCTTGGCTGGTCGCGCCGCCACGTCGAAGGCGATGGTCGCTGGCTGACCATCGGCAGCCAATCGGATTTGGTTGCGAAAGAGTGAAAAGTCGACGCCGCTGTCCCACACCGCAACCGTGACCGCCTGGTACGGACCGCTGGCTGACAATTTGGCATCGCGCGCAGCCCAGATATTTTGCTTCTCAACCCGATGCTGATTCAGATATTCACTGTAGGCCGCGACCAGAGTCTGCTTCAGCGGAAGGGCGGTCTCGAGGGCAAAGCGGGCGCTGATCAGCCGGGGGGCAAGATCCGAGCTCAGGCTCCCGCTTTTCTTCAGCGTGGGCTCAAGCACATTGAGCACCCCGCCCAGGATCAGGCTCTCGCTGAGCAATTCGGCGCTGGCCTTGAATTCGCGGATCTCGTTCCCGACAACCTCAAACGGCAGCGTCTTCAACTCCTGCTGAATCGCGGCTGCGACCGCCGCTGCATAGGCCGGCGTGTTGATCGTACCGGTCGCCTGAGCGGCCGACACCATCGCCCGCATTCTCAAGCCGGTGAGCAGTTTGAGCGCCGGCTTTTCTTCCAGCGATCGGAGCGCCTCGGCACCGGCCAACGCCGCAGCATAATTTCCGGCGAGAAAATCCATCTGCATCAGGACGTTGCGCAAATTCTGTACGGCTGCCTTGTCAGCGATGTCGTATCCCGCCAGGGTTGACTCGATGTCGGCCCGGATGGCGCGCGTCACGCGAACAAACGTCGCCTGATCGCGTACGACCTTTTCCAGCGGGTCGGTGATCGCATAACTGAACGTGGGCAGATCGGCAGCCTTTTCGACACGCTTCAGTTCTGCAGCAAACGCGGGCCCGAGCGTCAGGCTCGCGCCGAGTACAAAAGCCACCGCAACGCTTCGGGCGATAGATGAAAGTTGATGCCTAGAACTGAACATGATGAAATTTAAAAAATAAGTTGAATGGTAATTATTCTAATAATCAGAATTTTCGACGAAAACAGCCTCAACGAGCAGGAGGCGACGCTCCAAGATGCATTCCCGCGTCGAGCTGCAACAGCTCTCCCGTTACCGTGCGTGCCCCGACAATGAGCCAGACGATCGCCTCGGCGACATCCTCGGGCGAGCAGGCGCTCGCGAGCGGGGTCATTTGTGCATTGGCCGCCTTGATCTTCTCATAACGCTCATGGCCGATTCCGTCGATGAACCAACGGGTCGTGATCAGACCTGGACAGACGGCATTGACGCGAACCTCAGGAGCCATCGTTCGCGCGAGATGGAGTGTCATCGCATTGATCGCCCCCTTCGAAGCGATATAGGCGACCGAGGACCCGATTCCAAGTGAACCCGCGATCGAAGAGACGTTGACGATCGCACCGCGTGCTTCGCGCAAGTGAGGCGCGCATGCGCGAATCATCTGAAACGATCCCACCGTATTGACCCCGAGAATGCGCTGGAAGGTCTGCGCATCCTGCGCATCCCAGTTGCTCGGGCCCGCAAAACTGGTGATGCCGGCATTGTTCACGAGCGCGTCGATCCGGCCCCAACGCTGCACTGCACCCGCAACCAGCGCTTTGCAATCGGCGTCATCCGCGACATCGCCGCGCATCAGCAAGGTCTGCGCACCCGCCGCCTGACAAGCAGCCTGCGACTGACAGGCCTCGGCCTCGCTGCGCGAATAATTGATCAAGACGCGCCACCCCCGTTGCGCCAGCATCAGCGCGGTGGCAGCACCGACGCCGGTACCCGATCCGGTGATCAGGGCAACCCTGGATTCCTGCGTCATCTGGTCTGCCATTACAAACTCCTTCTAAGATTTTGATCATGCTTCAAGATTTCGTGGCGAACTCAGGATGCAAGCGGGCGACCACCTCACCGTCGGCAGCCCATGCCATACAACCATCAATAAAGAACGGGCGCCCTCCGACCTGGACCCGATCGGGTCGACGTGCCTCGCCATCAGGAGTCCAGCCCCCAATGGTCTGAAACGCAACGGTTGCCATCGGAAACAAAAGCTCCCGGACATGGGTGCAACCCCGGGTCGCACCAACGGCCGCTTGAACCGCCTGACGCCAGCCACCGCCCACGGTCGCGCCGACCAGTGCCCGAAAATTCGGCTTGGCCATCTGGCAGGTCGGATACGGTGCCGACGGCATCGACACCTCGATATCACGCACCACCATGTCCTCGCCCAACGTCAGTCGCACCCACATCTCGTGGACATGCGAGCCCGCCAGACGCTGACCCCGATATGGCTCTGTGTAGTCATAGGCCTTGGTGTCAGTCATACAGGCCTCAATATCGTACAGACCATCCTCACGACGGAACCCATTGCAAACGATGGTCCGCTGATGCAGTGGCCGGCGGGGGGCGGGCGACGATAGAGTCATAGCAAAATGCATTAAAGTTTGAATTAGTCTCGCATTGTCACCCATGCTCAATCACTCGTGGACTCCACTGATCCAGTCGCATGCGATGGCAGCCGCGGCGTCCATCCTGATCGGTGGAACGATTCTATGGCGCCGCAAGGGCAATCGAACGCATCGACTGCTCGGTCGAGTCTGGTTGATGCTGATGGCCTTTGTCGCGGCTGGGTCCTTCGGCATCAAGACGGGCACCGGATACTCCTGGATCCACGGTCTTTCCATCTTGACCCTCATCATGCTGGCGCTGGGCTGGTGGAAGGCCCGACATGGGCAGGTTTCAGCCCATCGGCGCATCATGCAGGGCCTCTACATTGGCGCCCTGCTGATCACGGGTCTGTTCACCTTGTTGCCGAACCGATTGATCGGACACTGGCTATGGGCGGGCTGAGCGCTGGGGCGCTCCCGTGACTTGGCGCTTCGTCCTCCCGCTGTCATGATCCATTCCAGCATCTGCAATCGACCCGCGCCGATGCACCAGAAAACCAACGCAGACTGCCCAGATGAGACCGACGAACGCACGACTCGCCTGGACCATGACTTTTCTTGCAGCCGTCATGCTGCCAGTCGGTAGTCACGCTCAGGACACGCGCCGCTTCAAGCTCATCCCGCTCGAAGAGATGACCCCCGCTCAGCGGGCATTGGCTGAAAGCATCCGATCGGGCCCACGCGCGAATGTCGAAGGCTCGGCCGCAACCGCTGGCACAAGCCCGAGCAGTCCCTTCAGCGTGTTCCTGCGCAGCCCCGAAGTGGGCGAGCACCTGCAACGCGTTGGGTCCTATATTCGCTTCAAGAGCTCGCTCGGATTCAAGCTCAATGAGTTGGCCATCCTCATCACCGCCCGCCACTGGAATGCGCAGTACGAATGGTTTGCACACCATCGTCTTGCGCTCCAAGCCGGGCTCGATCCGGAAATCGCGAAAGCGATCGCGCAAGGCAACCGTCCCTCGAACATGCCGGCCGAGGAAGCCATCATTTATGACTTCTGCACTGAACTGCATCAGCAGAAAGCGGTCAGCGACCCGACCTACCAGGCGGCGCTCCAACGCTTTGGTGAGCAAGGCCTGATGGATCTGATTGCGGTGAATGGGTATTTCTCGCTGGTCGCCATGGTGCTCAATGTGGACCGGACCCCGATCCCGGACGGTGGCGCACCCCCATTGGCGCCCCTGAAGTGAGCGCCATCGCCATCGCGCGACCCATTGATCGGCAAGGGCCCCTGAACCGCTTGGGTTTGAGCGTACTCAGGCCACCTTGCGGCGCTGATCGAGAATTTCCTTGAGTCGATCCGCACAATACGTCGCTGCGAACGCCTGCGGTTTGACCATCGGCAACACGTTGCAAGTACCGCGGATGTAGCCGATCGCCTCATCAACTACGCAGGAACTGCCGAACATCTGATTGGGATTGATATCGAGATGCACTTCGACCTGTCGGTGCTCGAGGACATCGGCGAGCTTCAGGTACAGCTCGGCAACCTTGTAGACCTCCGTCATCAGGCGCAAGCGCGGACTGCGGCGGGATTTATCGTAGTCCCGCTCCCGCTGGACTTCGCCAAAGATCTTGCATCCGTTTCTTGCGTTGATGTGAACAACGATCGCCAGAGTGAATTCGGCGTACCACTGCTTACCGATCATGACGCGCTCGGAATCGCAACCCAGATAGATTTTGGTTGACTCGGGCTGGTGCTCCAAAAAAGATCTCACCTCATCGAGGTCAATCTTGGCATTCACTGGCGCTCCTTGACAGGCTGACGAATTGAGGTCGACACGCAACCCCCCCTTGTGGACCCTACACCCAACGCATCATTGTGGCCAGCCCTTATCGATAAAGAAAATCGGATTACCCCGTCCCACCGGCGGGAATATTCCGACACAAACCCGGCGACACAAACCCCGGGTTTGTGTGACCCTGATCAAGAAACGTCGATCCCCGGCCCGGCAACATGGGATCTTGAACCCCAGAGGTGCAGGATGAAGACCAAAGCCATCGCAATCGTCATTGGGTCGATCGCCATCTTGGGCGCCGCAGCGCTCCTCGTGTTGCAGCGCGATCAGATTCTATTTCTGTTTGATCCGCCGGGCTCTCGCGTTGTGCTCGTCCAGTATGTCAACGAATCCGGCCATCAGAAAAGTCGGTTCGCCGGATCGTTCGATAGCTTCGAATCCTGCGAAAAGGCCCGCGAGCACCTGCCCAAGGGCGGCGGATTTGTGCTGGGCGGGGTGTGCGTGCGCGAGGCGCAGTGGAAAGAACTCGACCACTAGGTCAGGCCCGGCCCTTCTGGCTGCGCGGATTGCGTGCCTGAAGTCTGCCGCCAGCCCAGCCACGCCAGCGCCAGTGCAACGATCAGAACCGGTAACAGCGAACCGAGGTTGAGCCGCTCCCATCCCTGCATCGTGACCAACGCACCAGAACCCAGCGAGGTCATGGTCATGGTCGAAAAAACACAAAAATTGATCGCGCCCTGCGCCTGATCACGCTCCGGCGGCCGATAGGTCTGCATCGCCAGGGTGGTACTGCCCGTAAACAGAAAATTCCACCCGACACCCAACAAAAAGAGCGCCAGAAGAAATTCGTTGATGGTGGTGCCGCTCAGCGCAATCCCGATACAAAGCAAACACAACCCCACCCCAACGCCCATGACGGGCAACACGCCCCAGCGCTGCATCAGATGCCCGGTAAAAAAGCCCGGGGCAAACATCCCGATGACATGCCACTCCAGGACCAGCGCTGTCTGCTCAAACGGCAGTCGGCAGACCTGCATCGCAAGCGGCGTGGCCGCCATCAGCAAATTCATGACGCCATAACCCAGCGCCGCCGCCAGCGCCGCAACGATGAACACCGGTTGGCGCACGATTTCGCGAAATGCGCGCGCCGGCGCATCCGACGCCTGCGGTTCGGGGGCAGGGGGGAAGTTGATGCGGGAAATCACCCCCAATCCGACCAGCCCGACGACCATCAACGCGAGGTAGGCCGCGGCGAATGGGACCTCGAGCAGGTCCCGGGTATGGCGCGCGAGGTTCGGGCCGATCACCGCCCCGAGAAGCCCTCCGGCCATCACCCACGAGATCGCCCGATCCCGAAATTCGGGGGCGCAGAGTTCCGGTCCGACGAAGCGATAGAGTTGGGCGTTCGCACTGTAGAAGCCCGCGATGAGGGTCGCAGCGAACAGCCACCAGAACTGCTGATGCAAGACCGCCCATGCAGCCAGGCCAGCGGAGCCGATTGCCACCAAAAGGCCCAGTTGAAAAGAGCGCTTGCGGCCCAATCGGGCCTGCGTTCGGGCCACGAGAATCGAGCTCAGGGCACCGCCAACGACATACCCCATCACGGGCAGGGTCGCCATCCAGGGATACGGCGCAAGACTGAAGCCGACCAAGCCGTTGATCGCGATAAAGGTCACATTGTTGGTCAGAAAAAGACCCTGGGCGAGCACGAGCCACAGTAGGTTTCGATTCACGGCAGGACCCGCCCCGAACGGGCATCATGATCAAGGGTTCTCATCCCCGCAGACTGCCACATCCAGAGCATCTGCGCCGGTTGTCTTGCGGCGCCTGCCGACGGCAGAGGCCCAGGCATCCCGGGCGGTTCGGTGGGATTGATCATCACGACCCAGCCCATCTTGATTTAGAATCTCACGGTACATCAGCAGGGTCGTCTCTGCGATGTGCGCTCGCGAGGTGTTGCATTGCACCGCAACCTCACGAACGATCGGGAGAGACTGTCTGGGGCCCACATCCCCCTGACAGCGCCGAAGGAGCAACCGCCCCGGAAACTCTCAGGCAAATGGACCGGTCGTTTGTAGCGAATCTCCGAAGAGCGGCCGGCACGTCGTCAAGCCGGTCCACCGAAGGAGCAAGCGGTCCGTCACGCCCACGTGACGAGCCGTGAATCTCTCAGGTACCGAAACGGGGGGGGCGCGTCACACGCATGTTGCGTGGACGCGTTGCCTATCGACGCTCGGGAGCCTGAAGATCATGAAATCAATTGCGGTCATTGGTGGCGGGATCACCGGCATCACCACCGCCTACGCGCTAGTGCGACGTGGCTTTCGCGTGACGGTGTTCGAACGCCACCGCTATGCGGCGATGGAAACGTCGTTTGCCAACGGTGGGCAGCTTTCAGCCTCGAATGCAGAAGTCTGGAACCACTGGTCGACCGTTCTCAAGGGCTTGAAATGGATGTTGCGCCAGGATGCGCCGCTTCTGGTCAATCCCCGACCCAGTTGGCACAAGATCTCGTGGTTCGCCGAATTTCTCGCGGCCATCCCACGCTACGAAACCAATACGATTGCCACCGCCCGCCTCGCGATTGCGGCGCGTACGCCGCTTCTAGCCTGGGCCGAGGAAGAAGGCATCGAGTTCGATCTGCGTCAGGAAGGGATTCTGCATATCTATCGGGATCGCGCTGGATTCGAACATGCCGGGCGCGTCTCCAAACTCCTGGGTGCGGGTGGCCTGGAGCGCCATCCGGTCACGCCCCAGGAAATGCGCTCGATCGAACCGACACTGGCGGGGGCGTATTTCGGGGGCTACTACACGCGCAGCGACGCCACGGGGGATATCCATCAATTCACCATCGGGCTTGCGGCTGCGGCGCAGCGTCGAGGCGCAACCATTCTTCAGGGCTGCGAAGTGGACCAGGTCCAAAGCACGGGCGCCCAGGCCCATGTCACCATGCGCTGCGACGGTGCCATCCAGCGCTCGAGCTTCGATGGCCTTGTGATCTGCGCGGGCACGGCCAGCCGCGCGCTGGCCGCCCAGCTCGGCGACCGGGTCAATATCTATCCGGTCAAAGGCTATTCGATCACCGTTCGTCTGGACGATGCGTCCAGTCAGGCTGGCGCACCAACCGTCAGTCTGCTGGATGACGAGACCAAGCTGGTCACGAGCCGGCTTGGCACAGACCGCTTTCGGGTCGCTGGAACCGCAGAATTTAACGGCTTTAACCGCGACATCCGCTCCGATCGGATTCGCCCGCTGGTGGACTGGGTCGAACGGTGTTTTCCCGCCGTGAACACCCGACAGATCGTCCCGTGGGCGGGCCTTCGGCCCATGATGCCAAACCTGATGCCACGGGTCGGCCGCGGCCGATCCCCCTGCGTTTTCTACAATACGGGACACGGCCATCTAGGCTGGACGCTCAGCGCGATCACGGCACAACAGATCGGCGGCATCGTGGAGGAGACCCTCGACAATCGGTCTTCCTTTGCTAAGGTTGCGCTTTCGCCGACTTGAACCAGGCCAATCTCCAGGGCCTGTCGAGACCGGTTTCATTGCGCCAATGCCGGAGCTACTGCTGAATCTGTCACCCCCCGCCTGGATTGTCGTCGCAGCTCTGTTGGGTCTGATCATCGGCAGCTTTCTGAACGTCGTCATCGTGCGCCTGCCGCGCATGCTTGAGGCACGTTGGCAGACCGATGCCAGAGCCGTGCTCGACGAAGTTCAGGGCAACCTCCAGTTGGGCTCTGTCACCCCAGCTGCACCCATACGGCCCTTCAACCTGGCCTGGCCCGGCTCGCACTGCCCGGCCTGTCAGGCTTCGATCCGCCTGCAGCACAATGTGCCAGTGCTGTCCTGGCTCTGGTTACGCGGCAAATGTGCCGACTGTCGCGCACCGATTTCGATGCGCTACCCCCTGGTCGAGCTGCTCGGTAGCGCCGCCGCCGCCCTGGCGATCGCGCACTTTGGCGCCACCACAACCGGTCTGGCCGCCGCCATTCTCTCATTCGGGCTGATTGCGCTGACCATGATCGATCTGGAGACCTTACTGCTGCCCGACGAACTAACGCTCCCCTTGCTCTGGGTCGGCCTGTTGGTCAATCTCGAAGGCCGGTTTGCGACGCTCGATGAAGCGGTGATCGGCGCCGTGGCAGGCTATCTGTCGCTCTGGGTGGTGTATCAGGGCTTTCGCCTCACCACCGGAAAAGAAGGCATGGGGTATGGCGACTTTAAACTGCTGGGCGGCCTCGGTGCGTGGTTCGGCTGGTCCAAATTGCCGGTCCTGTTGCTGCTCGCCTCGGGGGTCGGAGCGGCCGTCGGGCTGATTCTGATTTTCAGTGGTCGGCAGGGGCGTGAGGTTCCGATTCCCTTCGGACCCTATCTGGCCGGTGCGGGGATCGCCGTGCTCTATGTGGGTGAACCCTTGGCCCGGGTGACCGGCTTTGGCTGATCGCAGCTGACACTGCCCCATCGCACACCAGCCATGAATACACGACCGTTGATCGGACTGACGGGGGGCATCGGCAGCGGTAAAACCACCGTTGCCGATGCGTTTGCGGCGCTGGGCGCTGGGGTCGTCGATACCGATCAGATTGCGCACCGCCTGACGGCGGCCAACGGTGCGGCGATGCCAGCGATCCGCGCGGCATTCGGCACGGAGGTGATCGATGGCACGGGCGCGCTGGATCGGGCAGCCATGCGGCGTCTGGTCTTTTCCGATCCGCAGGCCCGACACCGACTCGAAGCCATCCTGCACCCGATGATTGGCGCCGAAAGCGCGCGTGCCCTCGAGGCAATCGACGGGCCCTACCGGATCATCGTCGTTCCGCTGCTGGTGGAAGGACGCCATTGGTTATCCCGGGTCGATCGCGTGCTCGTCGTTGACTGTCCCAGACCCCTTCAAATCGAACGGGTGATGCGCCGTAGCGCCCTCGAGCGCGGTCAGGTCGAAGCCATCCTGGATGCGCAGGCGAGTCGCGAGGCGCGGCTGGCCCATGCGGATGACGTTCTGGATAACGCTGGTTCACCCGAGTCACTCCCCGATCGGATCGCCGCCCTGCACCAGCGCTATTGCGAGCTGGGTTCACAATCATCGCTCAACTGAAGGTTGTCATTACGGCCCGCCTGCCGCACAATCCGGGATCGGGCCGTTCATTGACGATCGCCGTATTTCTTGAGATTTTCCCGCGCACCAGCTTTGCTTCAGTACGAGTACCCACTCAACGAACGGATCCGGACGCTACTTCGACTCGAGGATCTGTTCGGAAAATTCGAGCACTTTGTTGCGCGGCCAGATTCGCTCGACCATCATGTCGCGCTGCTGTCGCTCTTCGACGTCCTCGAGGTTACTGCCCGCTCGGATGTCAAGTCCGACCTGCTGCAGGAACTCGAGCGCCAGCGCCAGTCCGTGATCAGCTTTCGCGACAAGCCAGGGGTCTCTTTTGAAGCTCTGTCGCGCGTCCTTGCCGAGATCGAACAGGCGGTCACCGCCCTGGGCGAGACCGTCGGCAAAGCAGGCCAGCATCTGCGCGAAAACGAGTGGCTCATGCAGGTCCGTGGCCGGACCAATATCCCAGGTGGCGCCAATGAGTTTGACGTGCCCTCCTATCATGCTTGGCGCAACCGCCCCGCGAACGCTCGCCTGCAAGATCTGGCGCAGTGGTTTTTCCCGCTGAGCCCGTTGCGCGATGCGCTGCGGATCACGCTGCGCCTGCTGCGCGACAGCGGACAACCCTCGCAGGCAGTCGCTCAGTCCGGGAGCTATCAACAGCAGTTGGGGGGCAAGACCTACCAACTGCTCCAGATTCGGATTGCGGATCAGAGCAATGCCATCCCGGAACTCAGCGCCAACCGCCACATGCTGTGGCTGCGGTTCACCAGTCAGGATGGCGACCTTCGTCCTCGCGCCTTTGAAGGCAACGTCGCGTTCGAAATGACGCTGTGTAATTTCTGAATTGGCCGTGGCAAACCCTTCTGCACGCACGGTCAACTGCCCGACCTGCCAGCGTCCGGTCGACTTCATCCCCAGCAGTCGGTATCGCCCATTCTGTTCCCAGCGTTGCCGCGAGATCGACCTCGGTGCCTGGGCGAGCGAACGCTATGCGATTCCCGCGTCACCGCCTCGCGAAGACGATCTCGACGATCGTTAGGACCGATAGCGTTAATACCTGAGCCAGGCCAGGAGCGGCTCTGTTGCAGGCAGCAAGGGGGTTGGCAAAGCGTCGCTGGCGTCGCTGTCCCACCAGACCAGTTCCTGCCCCTCCCGTCCAAAGGGTTGACCGTCCCACTGACCCAGTCTGGCGTCAACCCGCCGGAACCAGAGACGAACCCGCGCATGCGGGTACACATGCCGACGGATCAGCCAGGGGCTGGATTGGGCAACCGTAATGCCCAGTTCTTCATGCAACTCGCGCGCGAGTGCCTCGCCAACCGATTCCCCTGCTTCGACTTTGCCGCCTGGAAATTCCCACCATCCCGCATAGGCTTTACCCGCAGGGCGCTGGGCAAACAAGATTCGCCCGCGCGCATCGAACAGGATGCCCACGGCAACATCGACCTCAGCCTGCATGCCGAGCCCGGTCCGCGCACTGCCCGACCCAGTCCCGGGCGAACTGGGCTGCGACCCGGCCGGATCGCGATCCGCGCTCCAGCGCAAACTGCAGTGCCGCGGTGCGCGCCGCCCCGTCCAGTGTCAGGCCATGCTGCGCCAACCAATGCGCGGCGACGTCCAGATAAGCGTCCTGACGAAAGGGGTAAAACGCGACCCAAAGGCCAAAACGCTCGGAGAGCGACACTTTTTCTTCGGTCGCGTCGCCGGGATGAATCTCGCCGTCTTCCTGATGCCGGGCTTCCAGATTCTCGCGCATCGTTTCTGGCAAGAGATGGCGCCGGTTCGAGGTCGCGTAGATCAGCACATGATCGCCGGTCGCTGCGATCGAGCCATCGAGCGCGCTCTTCATCGCCTTGTAGCCCGGTTCGCCCTGCTCAAAGGACAGGTCATCGCAGAACACAATGAACCGCTCGGGGCGTCCCTGCAAGCGGGCGACGATATCGGGCAAGTCGGTCAGATCGTCCTTGTCGACCTCAATCAACCGTAGCCCTTGCGCAGCGAACTCCAGCAGGCAGGCCCGAATCAGCGAGCTCTTTCCAGTGCCACGGGCGCCCGTCAAGAGGACGTTGTTGGCTGGCAAGCCTTCGATAAAGTGCCGGGTATTGCGCACCACCAGTCGCTTCGCCTCATCGGCCTGGCGGATATCGTTCAGGGTGATGCGGGCAATATTCAGGACCGCTTCGAGCGCGCCAAAGCGACCGAGCGCCGACTGCTGGCGGCGCCAGCGAAAGGCGATCGCGGACGCCCAGTCGGGCTCGCGCGGTGCCGGTAACAAGGGCTCGAGACGATCGAGCAGGCGCTCGATCCGGGCAGACAATTCAGCATTCATGAGCGGTAATCCGCATTGATCGACACGTAGTCGTGAGAAAGATCACAGGTCCAAACAGTGGTCGTGACTTGCCCGCGCCCCAATGCGACCCGGATCGTGATTTCGGCCTGGCGCATGATGCGTTGGCCATCTTCTTCCCGGTACTGCGGATCGCGCCCACCGGCTTGGGCGACTCTCACCGTATCCAGCCAGACGTCGACCAAGCCGACATCCAGATCCTCGATACCCGCGTAACCGATCGCGGCGAGAATCCGTCCGAGGTTGGGATCAGACGCAAAAAATGCCGTCTTCACCAGCGGCGAATGCGCAATCGCATAGGCCACCTGGGTCGCCTCAGCGGGGGTCGCGGCGCCTTCAACTTCAATGGTGATGAACTTGGTCGCCCCCTCCCCATCGCGCACGATGGCTTGCGCCAACTCCAGCGCGACTTCCGTCATCAAGGCGCGCAATTCCAGAGCCTCGGTGCTCGCCGCGTCGTCGACCCGCAGGCTTCCTGCGCCGCTGGCAATCGTGATGAAACTGTCATTGGTCGACATGTCGCCGTCAATAGTGATGCGATTAAAGCTCGCATCTGCGATTTCGCGCACCCAGGCCGTCAGGAGCGCCTGCGGCACCGCGGCATCGGTGGCCACGAACCCCAGCATCGTCGCCATATTGGGGCGGATCATGCCGGCACCCTTGGCGATACCGGTCACCGAGACCCGCTGTCCGCCAATCAGGGCGGTGCGTGAGGCGGCTTTGGCGATGGTGTCGGTTGTCATGATCGCGCGCGCAGCCTCGGCCCAATGCGCGGGGGCTGCGTCCGCAATCGCACGCGGCAGCGCAGCCACGATCCGTTCCACCGGCAGCGGTTCAAGGATCACCCCGGTTGAAAACGGCAGGATCGCGCTGGGCGCGCAGCCCAGCGCCTGCGCCAGACGCTCGCACGTTAGACGCGCAGCCGCCATCCCGGGGGCGCCGGTGCCGGCATTCGCATTCCCGGTGTTGATGACCAGGGCCCGGATCGGGGAGGGCATCCCCGACGGCGCAGGCCCGCCATGGCGGGCGTTGAACCCCGCATGCTGGGCCAGATGCTCGATGCAGACCGTAACCGGCGCTGCACAAAATCGATTGCGGGTGAAGACGCCGGCGACACTTGCCGAAGGCCCTAGCAGGAGGACGGTGAGGTCGTCGCGGTTCGCCTTGCGCACACCCGCCTGGGTAATCCCCAGTTCAACACCGGCGATACTGGCGAGGGTAGAAGGGTCGGGTGCAGAGAGGTTGACAGCCATGAGGACTCAATTCAAAAAACAAAAACAGTCATGCAGGAGGTGACAAACCGAATTCTAAGCGCCCTGCGGCAGGGCCTCTGACCGGGGGAGCACCTTCAAGCCCCGGATTGCCGGCAGGCTCCAGGCGGCCCAGGCCAAGACCAGAGCACTGGCGGCGGCCAGGCTCAGGCTGGCCCGCAGACTGACATGTTCCCCAAGCCATCCGCCCAGGAGCGCTCCGGGCCCCGCCGCGAGCAGGCTCAACCAGCGCATGGTGCTCGTCATGCGACCGAGCATTGCTTCGGGGGTTACCGACTGACGCAGCGCCAGGAAGTTGATAAAAATAAAGATCGCACCAGCGGAAAAACTCATCAACATGAACCCGAACGCGACGACGCCCCAAAAACCCTCGGGCGCCAGGGCGAGCAAACCCCAACCGGTCCCGGTGACCGCATACCCCAGGACCAGGCAAGGCCCCGGACCGAAGCGGTGGCTCAAGCGATGGCCCAGCAGACTCCCAACAATGGTTCCAACCCCCATCCCGGCGTAACAGAGCCCGATAGCCTGTTCGCTCAGGCCGAGGGTCCGGGTTGCAAACAGAATCTGCACGGTCAGGGCAACGTAATGCGCCATCTGCCAGATACTCATGAGAATCGCCAGGGTCATCAGCAGGCGATGACGCGCCACGAAGCGCAGCCCCGCCATCAATTCGCCTAGAAACGAGGTGTTTGCGCGCAGACCCAGCGTCTCCTGCAACGGCAAACCGCGCAGAATCAGGGCCGCACCGCACAACAAACCTGCATTGAAGAGTAGCGCCAAGGGAGCGCCCAGCAGTTTGATCAGCAGTCCAGCGATCCCGGGGCCGATCACCTCGGCCCCGGAGTTGGCCAATGCATTCTTGGCGTGGGCTTGCACCAGTCGATCACGACCGACCACTTGGGTCAGAACAATCTGCGCTGCACTGCCAGACACGGTGTGAACGGCGCCCAGCAACAGGCCGACCCCATAGAGCCAGGTCATTGAGAGCAGACCGAGCCAGGCGGCGCACGGCACGCTGGCAGCCGCCAGCGCGATCAGTGCTTCACCCACGACGTACACCGGGAGCTTGCGGACGCGATCGAGCCAAACCCCTGAGGGCAGCGAGAGAACTAAAAACGGGGCGAGCTCAGCCGCCGTGAGCAGACCCATTTCGGTCGGTGAGGCGTGCAAAAGTACCGCCGCCGTGAGCGGCAGCGCCAGCAACATGACCTGGTTTGCAAAGGCTGCGGTCAGGATTGAAAGCCAGAGCCGTCGATAGACGGGTTCGCGCAACAAGTCGTCTGCCGCGAGGGGCAAACGTTTCCAAACGCCCGCCTGCAGCAAGCCCCTCATCTCCCGACCCCCAACACACTCCCCCGGATGATCCAAACCACGATGGATATGATGACGCTTCCGATACCCCCGGTGACGCGACCGGGCATGTCCCACCGGACTGCAACGCAGCCTGTGCGCATCGGATTGATCGTGGCGTCGACGCTCGAAAGCAAAACCACCCTGGCGTTGGCACAATGGGCCCGCGCACAGTCATGCATCACAATGACGGGCCTGATCATACAGGCACCCGCGCGCAGCCGGGATTCAGCAGGATCCGCAATCTGGTCGGAAATCAGCCTGTCGCTTCTCAGCAGGCTGGAGGCACTGGCGCTGCGCAGGCATCCGAAATTTCGCGATCACGGATCCCGGTTCGACCTCAGCACCCTAGGCGCCCATACGCTTCAGATCGAAACGAGCGACACATCCGCATGCCTTGCGATCGAAGCCTTGGAACTCGACCTACTGGTGTGCCTGGACCCACACGTCGAGACCTCTCGATTAGCCGACCTGGCCGGATGCACACGGCTGGGGCTGCTGGCCGTTCGTGCAGGTTTGGGCAGCGAACGATCGCCCGGCCCCGCCGGGTTCTGGGAAGTGGCCATGCAACGAGATGTCACGACCTTTGCGATTGCGCATAGTCCGGGTGCGACGCCCGGGCCGGGGAGTTCCCGCGAGTGGCGCCCGAATACGCTCTATCGCGGGGCGTTTGCCACGCGATTTCATTTCCTGCTGAATCAGGCCGCCCTTTGCGAACTCGCGCGTTGCGCAATGCAAGGCGTCCTCTCGCAAGTTGGCGCTCACCCGGCGCCCACGTCCCAGGCGTTGCTTGCGCAGCAGCCGTCCCCGGGGGCCTCGGAGTCCCTCGCGTCCATCGGTCCGGGCTTCGAAGCGCGCACCTTGGGGCCGGATTGCGGTCCCGCTCTGGGCTCGCCCGATCTGGCCGCTCAACTGCGCTATGGGCGGTCGCTCATGGGTACGCTGTGGCGGAAATGGCGCAACAAATATCTTCTCAAAAACAACTATCGCTGGGGGGTAGCCTTCAGACCGCAGGGATGGCAGAACCTCGTCATGCATCGGGCGCAAACGATCCAGAATCCTCCCGGCCATTTCCTTGCCGACCCCTTTATTCTGAGCACAGACCAACGGAGCTACTGCTACGTTGAGGATTACGACTACGCGCAAGCCAAAGCCTGTATCTCGGTATACGAACTGCAGAACGAACGAGCCGTTCGGATCGGGCCAGCGATCCAGGAACCGTTCCACCTGTCCTTCCCGTTCCTGTTTCGCCATCAGTCACGACACTATCTGTGCCCAGAGAGTTCGGCTGCACGGGAAATCCGGCTCTACGAGTGCGCGGCGCTGCCAGACCAGTGGACGCTGAAAAAAATACTCATGACCAACATCGCGGCAGCCGACACCATGCTGTTCGAGTACGAGGGCCTGTGGTGGTTGCTCACCAATATCGACTCGGCCGGAATCGGCGACTACTGCTCCGAGCTACACCTCTTCTACGCGCCGCAGCCGGTCACCGACGTCTGGACACCCCACCCCCTGAACCCCGTGATTGTGGATCCGAACCGGGCCAGGAATGGCGGTCTTCTGTTCGATGGTCCGACGATCTATCGGGTCTCACAGCGCCAGGGCTTTGACGCCTACGGCAAGGCGGCTGGCATCAACCGGATCACAGTCCTGAGCCGAACCGACTACCGCGAAGAAGCCATTGCGGCGATCACTCCCGACTTCTTCCCGAACATCAAAGGCACCCATCACCTGCATAGCGACGGGCGGTTTACCGTCTTTGACTACCAGTACTGAAGTCGTTCGCCTGGCGGTGACCCGCACAATCTAAGCCTCAGGCGAGCTTTCCGTGGCAGTGCTTGTATTTCTTGCCGGAGCCGCAAGGACAGGCGTCATTGCGCCCGACCCGATCAAACGCAGCACCCGGCGATCCTTGGCCTTGCGCGCTGGCGGCTGGCGGCGACTGCAGGGCCAGGGCGATCGACTCGGCATCGTCAGCGCCCGCTTGCGCGAGGGCTGCGCCAAAATCCGCATGGGTGAACTGCACATTCCCGGGAGTACCCTGGGATAGCGCCGGCGGTTCAGGAGCGGCGACCTCGGCCGGGGCAATCCGCACCGTCATCAGCGTCCCGGTGACTTCATCGCGGATGGTCGTCAACATCGCTTCGAACAGCTCAAAAGCCTCGCGCTTGTATTCCTGCTTGGGGTTCTTCTGCGCATAGCCTCGCAAGTGAATGCCCTGACGCAGATGATCGAGCGCCGCCAGATGCTCGCGCCAATGGGTGTCAATGGCCTGGAGCATGACCGAGCGCGAAAAACTGGCCCAACCGTCTGCGCCCACCATCTCGGCCTTCGCCCGATAGGCCGCGTCAGCCGCCGTGAGCACCCGATCGAGTAGATCAAGGTCACTCGCATCGGCCGCAGTCAACGGCGCTTCGAGCTGCCACTGATCGCGCAAGGCCTGCTCCAGTCCCTTCAGATCCCATTGCTCTTCGACGCTCTCTGCCGGGACATGGACGCGGAAGAGATCCTCAAAGACGCCCTGGCGCAGACCCTCCAGCAGGGGATCAATATCGGCAGCCTCGAGCAGTTCGTTACGCTGCTGATAGATCACCTTGCGCTGCTCGTTGGCAACGTCGTCGTACTCCAGAAGCTGCTTGCGGATATCGAAGTTTCGCGCCTCGACCTTGCGCTGCGCGCTCTCAATCGACCGCGAGACCAGACCGGATTCGATGGCCTCTCCCTCGGGCAGGCGCAGTCGTTCCATGATTGCCTGCAGTCGATCGCCCGCAAAAATCTTCAGCAGGGGATCATCCATCGACAGGTAAAAACGCGATGAGCCCGCATCCCCTTGTCGGCCAGAGCGCCCGCGCAGCTGATTGTCGATACGACGGCTCTCGTGGCGCTCGGTACCCACGATATGTAAGCCACCCGCAGCCAGCACCGCGTCGTGGCGGACCTGCCAGTCGCTGCGCATCGTCTGGATCTGGGTTTGTCGCTGCTCGTCCGAGAGCTCGGCGTTTTGACGCAACCCATCAATCGCCTTGTCGATTCCGCCACCCAACACGATGTCGGTACCGCGACCGGCCATGTTGGTCGCAATCGTGATCGTGCCCGGTCGACCGGCCTCCGCCACGATCTCGGCCTCGCGCGCATGCTGCTTGGCATTGAGCACATTGTGCGGCAGCGCCGCCTTGACGAGCATCTCGGCCAACAACTCCGAGTTCTCGATGCTGGTCGTACCGACCAGAACGGGCTGGCCACGCTGGTGACAGTCGCGGATGTCCTCAAGGATAGCGTTGTATTTTTCCTTAGCAGTCCGAAACACCTGATCCTGACGATCGATTCGGACCATCGGCCGATGGGTCGGAATGACGACTGTTTCCAGATTATAAATTTCCTGAAATTCATAAGCTTCGGTGTCGGCCGTGCCCGTCATCCCACCGAGCTTTCCGTACATACGGAAATAGTTCTGGAAAGTGATCGAGGCCAGCGTCTGGTTCTCAGCCTGAATCCGTGTACCTTCCTTCGCCTCGACTGCCTGATGCAGCCCATCGGACCAGCGACGACCGCTCATCAGCCGACCGGTGAATTCATCCACGATGATGACTTCATCGTTTTGAACGACATACTGCTGATCGCGAAAGAACAGGGTATGAGCACGCAATGCCACCATCAGGTGGTGCATCAATAAAATGTTCGAGGCGTCATAGAGCGATGCGCCCGCCGCCAACAGACCAATCTCGCAGAGGATGCGCTCCGCCTTTTCATGGCCTGCTTCGGAGATGTGGACCTGATGCGCCTTGCGGTCGACCCAGTAATCCCCTTCGGGTTCTGGCTCATCGGTACGCGGTTCGGTCGCCATCGGTGACAACAGCGGCGGCACCACGTTCATGCGCTGGTAGAGCTCGGTGTGGTCATCGGCCTGACCGCTGATGATGAGCGGTGTGCGGGCTTCGTCGATGAGGATCGAATCGACCTCGTCCACGATCGCAAAATTCAGGCTCCGCTGAACCCGATCCACAACCCCGAACACCATGTTGTCGCGCAGGTAATCGAAGCCGAATTCGTTATTGGTGCCATAGGTGATGTCGGCACCATAGGCTTGCTGCTTCTCGCCATGCGGCATCTGCGACAGGTTGACCCCATGGGAAAGTCCGAGAAACCCGTACACCCGACCCATCCACTGGGCATCGCGCGCCGCCAGATAATCATTGACCGTGACGACATGGACGCCGCGCCCGGCCAGCGCATTGAGGTAGGCGGGCAGGGTTGCCATCAGCGTCTTACCCTCGCCGGTCCGCATCTCGGCGATGCGTCCGGCGTGCAGCGTCATGCCCCCAATGAGCTGGACGTCAAAATGACGCATCCCCAGAGCGCGCCGCGACGCCTCCCGACAGGTCGCAAACGCCTCCGGGAGGAGCGCTTCGAGGGTCTCGCCATTGGCGACCCGCTGGCGAAAATCTGCGGTGCGTGCCGCGAGAGCCTGGTCGGTCAACGGCGTCAACTGCGCCTCGAGCGCATTGATGCGCTCAACCACGCGGCGGGAATCACGCAGCAACCGATCATTGCGGCTGCCAAAGAATCGAGTGAGGAACTTCTGGAGCATCCGAAGAATGTAGCATGGGGGGTGGGGCCTCCATTGTCCCTCTTTCGGGACCCTGCATGTGCGCCGCCTTCGTAACCCTCTGAACCGGCCTTCTGATCAACCGCAAACCGATTTCCTCCGGTGCACCCCCCAGCGCCCTGCAATGGCTGGGCGAAGACGAAGCGTTTCGTCGCCTGCGCCATGATGCACAGCGCCTGATGGCGCTGCAGGCCGTGCTGGCGCAGGCCACTGCGGGACTAGACGTGCGCGCGGTGCGACTCGACGGCAATCGGCTGTGCGTGACCGTCAGCGGCCCATCAATGGCGGCCCGCTTGCGTCAAATCGAACCCGCCACCGTGGCGCTTTTGCGTCAGCAGGGCTGGACAATCGACAGCCTGCGGGTGCGCAGTCGCACCCCAGAGCCGGTCCCTGAGCCCCAAGCGGTCCGGCCCCGACCGCCAGCGGGAGCCGCCGGCGCACTCCAAGCCCTGGCCCAGACCCTCGACGAATCTGCCCTGAAATCCGGGCTTAATCGGTTGGCCAACGCCCTGCGCCAGCGCTTGCCGGAACCGACATCGGCAGCCCCATGGTCAGGCAGCCAGCCAGTCGAGCGCCCACGGCGCGGGATCTGAACTCGACGCGGATTCGAAGCTCACTTCGGTCCAGGCCTGCGGCTGCGCCAGGAGCGCACGCAACAGGCGATTATTCATGGCGTGGCCCGACTTGTGGGCGATATACGAGGCGAGCAATGGCCGCCCCAGCAGGTAGAGGTCGCCGATGGCATCGAGCACCTTGTGCTTGACGAACTCGTCGGCATAGCGCAGACCATCACTGTTCAGGACCCGCCATTCATCCATGACGATCGCGTTGCCCAGGCTCCCCCCCTGGGCCAGGCCATGCGCCCGCAGCGCTTCGACATCCTGGACGAAGCCGAAGGTTCGGGCCCGGGCGATTTCCTTCAGATACGAATCGCGGGCGAAATCAAATTCGACACGCTGTCCGGTGGCATCGATCGCCGGATGATTGAACGCGATGGAAAAGTCCAGCCGGAAACCGAAATAAGGGTCCAGCCTGGCCCATTTGTCTCCGTCGCGAACTTCAATGCTCTCAAGGACGCGAACGAAGCGCTTGGGCGCAGCCTGTTCAACCAGTCCGGCCTGCTGCAACAGATAAACGAAGGTGCCGGCCGATCCGTCCAGAATCGGAATCTCGGGGGCGTCCACGTCGATCAACAGGTTGTCCACCCCCAGCCCTGCGAGCGCGCTCATCAGATGCTCAACCGTCGCCACGCGGATCTGATCGGAGGCCGGCGGCGCTGCGCTGAGGGTGGAGGCCATGCGCGTGTCATTGACCCGATCGGCCAACGCCGCGATGACCACCGGTGGATCCATGTCGCTACGGCGAAACCGGATGCCGTGGTTGGGCGGTGCTGGATGCAGGACCAGAGTGACCCGTTCTCCAGAGTGCAGCCCGACCCCGGCCGCCCGAACGGACGACCGAATGGTGCGCTGACGCAGACGTCCCGGTGCATTCACCACGAAAGGGCCAGGGCTCGGGCTCGGGCTCGGGCTCGGGCTCAATCCAGATGATTCAGCATGGTCCGGGCATCGGTTTTGTCGAACGTCCCAGCGGGGTCAATATCCAGCGTACGCACAACGCCGTCCTCGACCAGCATCGAGAAGCGCTGGGCGCGAACACCGAGGCCCCGCTTGCTGAGATCCTGATCCAGGCCGAGCTTTCGGGTGTAGTCGGCACTGCCGTCCGCGATCATGCGCACCTTTCCGGTCGCCTTCTGATCCCGGCCCCAGGCCCCCATGACGAAGGGGTCGTTCACCGACAGGCACCAGACCTCATCGACGCCACGGGCATGCAAAGCGTCATGGGCCGCAATGAAATCAGGCACATGCTTGGCCGAACAGGTCGGCGTGTAGGCGCCAGGGACACCGAAGATCACGATCTTCTTGCCCTTGACCTGCGCCAGTACATCGACTGGATTTGGTCCGACGGAACAACCTTCGGTTTCGACTTCAACGAATTCATCGAGCATGCCAGCTGGCAGGTGGTCACCAATCTTGATCACAGTCAGTCCTCCAAAGATTCGGGGCGGTAAAAGACGCAGTTTATCTTGTCCGCCCCGTGGTCAATTCAAGCGCTCAGTCAGCCTGGCGACGCAGGAACGCTGGAATATCAAAGCGCTCGACGCCCTTTTCCTCGAGCGCCTGAACGCGCGCAGCCGCGTCCGCACGCGGATCGCGCCAAACCGTCGGCGTATCGAGCGAGTCGTAGCTGCGCCCGCCCCCGTACGCCTGCGCGCTACGACCAATCAGCGGGGCTGCATCGTAGGTGCCGGTGCGTTGGCTCTGTGTGGTTTGGCGCACCAACTCCGGAGCACGCCGCTTGCCGATCCCAGTGGCGACCACGGTGACCCGCAGGCGGTCACCCAGCGCTTCTTCGAACACGGTGCCATGGATGATGGTGGCGTCTTCCGCGCAGAAGTGCTTGATGGTGTTGAGCACCTCATTGGTTTCGCGCAGCTTGAGCGAACGACTCGCGGTGATATTGACGATCACGCCGCGTGCGCCCTGCAGATCGACGCCTTCGAGCAGCGGACTGGCGACCGCCTGCTCTGCCGCCAATCGGGCCCGGTCGATGCCAGCCGCTTCGCCAATCCCCATCATCGCCTTGCCCTGTTCGCCCATGATGGTGCGCACGTCGGCAAAGTCGACGTTCACCAGACCCGGCACATTGATGATTTCCGCGATCCCGGCGACCGCGTTGTGCAGCACATCGTCGGCTTTGTGGAACGCATCATCGAGCGAGGCGTCATGATCCATCACTTCAAACAGCTTTTCGTTGAGGACCACGATGAGGCTGTCCACATGGGCAGCCAGCGCTTCGATCCCTTCCTCAGCAATCCGCATCTTTTTCGCGCCCTCGAAACCGAAAGGCTTCGTCACGACACCGACCGTCAGCGCGCCCAGTTCTTTGGCTACTTCCGCGAGAATCGGGCTGGCACCGGTCCCCGTTCCCTTGCCCATTCCGGCGGTGATGAACACCATGTTGGCACCGGCCAGCGCGGCCTTGAGCTCCTCGCGCGACGCTTCGGCTGCCTGGCGTCCGGCTGCGGCATTGGCTCCGGCACCCAGGCCTTCGCCCAGCTGGATTGAGGTCGGCGCAAGCGAACGGGCCAGCGCCTGTTTGTCGGTGTTGACGGTGATGAACTCAACACCTTTGACACCGCTGTTGACCATATGGTTAACCGCGTTACCGCCGGCACCGCCGACGCCGATCACCTTGATGATGGCGCCTTCAATCTCGGTCTCGACAATTTCAAAATTCATCGGGGCATTCATGCGGGGAACTCCTTGGGGCTACTTGGGATGTGGCTGATAAAAACGAGAAAGGTACGGACAAAAAACAACGAAAACGCGAGGACATCAAATCGTGGAAGTCTTAAAAATTGCCGAGGAACCAGTCCTTCATTCGGCGCATGGTGTCTTTGAGTGAACCCGACTGCTCGGCCACCTTCAGGCCACGCTGGCGCTGCAGGCGCGCTTCTTCGAGCAGACCGAGCGCGGTGGCATGGCGGGGGTTGCGAACCACATCGGCCAGATGCCCCTGATAGGAGGGCAGCCCCAGACGGACGGGTTTCAGGAAAACGTCTTCACCGAGCTCGACCATGCCAGGCAGCATGGCCGTACCGCCCGTGATCACAATTCCACTGGAGAGCAGTTCTTCATAACCACTCTCCCGGATGACTTGC
The DNA here is from genome assembly GCA_040401595.1 of Burkholderiaceae bacterium. Lineage (GTDB taxonomy): Bacteria > Pseudomonadota > Gammaproteobacteria > Burkholderiales > Burkholderiaceae_E > RFPW01. Next base: position 82,911 of record JBBAOE010000009.1, on the reverse strand, counting down.
TGCACGAAGGCATAGAGCTCCTCAACCCGGGGCTCGATGACCGCGGCCAGTGCCTGCCGGCTCAGTTTGCGGGGACCGCGATCGCCGATGCCGGGCACTTCGATCTGCTCGACCGGATCCGCCAGAACTTGTTTGGCAATCCCGTAGCGCAGCTTGATCTCCTCCGCATCCGGGGTCGGGGTGCGCATCGCCATCGCGATGTCGTTGGTGACCTGGTCACCAGCGATCGGAATCACAGCGGTATGGCGAATCGCACCGCCCGTAAAAATCGCGATATCGGTCGTACCACCCCCGATATCAACCAAGGCAACGCCCAACTCCTTCTCGTCGGCAGTCAAGACCGACATGCTGGAGGCGAGCGGTTGCAGGATCAGGTCCTGGACCTCGAGACCACAACGGCGTACGCACTTGATGATGTTTTGGGCGGCACTGACTGCGCCCGTCACGATATGGACGCGAACTTCCAGACGGACGCCGCTCATCCCGATGGGCTCACGGATATCTTCCTGTCCATCGATGATGAATTCCTGCGGCAGTACATGCAGGATCTGCTGATCGGTCGGAATGCTCACCGCCTTGGCCGTCTCGATCACCCGGGCAACGTCCGCGTCGGTGACCTCCTTGTCCTTGATCGCAACCATCCCGCTCGAATTGAACGACCGGATGTGATTGCCGGCGATTCCCGTAAAGACGGATCGGATCTTGCAATCCGCCATCAATTCAGCCTCTTCCAGCGCCCGCTGAATGGAGGCGACGGTCGCTTCAATATTGACCACGACCCCTTTTTTCAACCCGCGGGATTCATGCTGGCCGCTGCCGATGATGTGATAGGTCCCGTCGGGCTGCATCTCGGCCACGATGGCCACCACCTTCGATGTGCCGATATCGAGGCCGACGATCAGATCCTTGCTGTCCTTGGTCATCGCTGCCTTTGCGCTACTGCTGCTGAGAGATTTTTCGCCGAACTGGCTTTGACCGACGTGTTCGCGAGCGTGCTGCGCAGCGCAAACCCATTGGGATACCGGAGATCGATGGTGTCGGTCGCTCCCAGTCGCTGAGCGACCTGCGGCCAGACTTTGACCATCTGAGCCACCCGCTCGGCAATGGGTTTGCCTTGATCGCGACCCAACAGGAGCGTGGTCCCGTTGTCCAGGCGGACCGTCCAGGCCCACCGGGGCGATAACGCCAAAGCGACTGGGCGCAATTCCAACGGCGCCAGCCATTCATTCAGATCCCGCCAACGCCGGATCACTTCGGCCGTGCTGCCCGGAGGCCCGGACAACTCGGGCAACGCCCCTTCCTCGTCCGCCTCGGCCGCATTGGCTGCAAACAGTTCGCCCAGCGTATTGACCAGACGCCCATCGCCCCAGGCGGCAAAGGGACGGTGCTCCTCGATCTGAACCAGTAATCGATTGGGCCAGACTCTGCGAACACTGGCATGACGGACCCAGGGGATTGACTCAAATCGGTTGCGGGCGGCCTCCAAGTCGGTGGTGAAAAAGGTCCCGCTCAAGGGCTGTACACCGAGGGTTCGGAGCGCTGTTTCACTGCTGTGGCGTAGGCTGTGACCGGGCGCCGCCTCGACAGCAACCGCGCGCAACGCGAACCACGGACGGTGCGCAAACCAATGCGCCGCCGCCGCCAGCAGGGCGAGCACAGAGAACGCAATCAGGGTGTTGGCCACCCGATTCAGCAGTCGAGGTGCATGCCAGGGATTCATGTCCCAGCACCCCGATGTGGACGCAAGGTGAGCGCTGCGCCCGCCGCGAGGCGCAGTACCAGTTCGTCATAGTCCATCCCGGCGGCACGCGCCGCCATCGGGACGAGCGAGTGATCGGTCATCCCCGGACTCGTATTCATTTCCAGCAACATCGGCTGCATGCTCTCTGCATGGTCGGGTGCGAGCGGGTCGACTTGAAGCATGACATCGCAGCGTCCCCAGCCACGACAGCGCAAGAGACGAAACGCCTGCTCCGTGAGCGCGCGTACCCGTTCCGTGATACCCACTGGCAAAGGCGCGGGGCACAAATATCGGGTCTCGTCGCCAAAATATTTATTCTGATAATCGTAATTGCCTTGCGGCGCACAAATTTCGATCACTGGTAGCGCATGCGCGGGCGCATCGGCGCGTACAGGCCCAGGGACCGCCGCGCCGGCGACGATCGCCACCGTGAGTTCACGCCCGGTAATGAATTGTTCCGCCAACACCGTGTCGTCACAATCGGCAGCCAGGGCGTAGGCCGCCTCGAGTTGGCTGGCATGCTGAACCTTGGTCAAGCCCAGCGTGGAGCCTTCATGGGCCGGTTTCACGATCAGGGGCAAGCCCAAGTGCGCAATGATCCGGTCGCGCCCTGCCTCGGTAGCGACCTCGGCCTGATCGAGCACCTGCCAGTTGGGCGTCGGCAGTCCTGCAGCCCGCCAGAGTTCCTTGGTGACGACCTTGTCCATCGCGATGGCCGAGGCCATCGGGCCAGATCCGGTGTATGGAATCCGCAGCAATTCAAGGGCGCCCTGAACGGTGCCGTCTTCGCCCCAACGGCCATGCAGCGCGACCACGGCCCGATCAAAGCCCTCGCGCACCAAGGTGTCCAGGGCGCGGTCGCGCGGGTCAAAGGCATGCGCATCGACCCCCTGGCGACGCAATGCGTCCAACATACCGGTACCGCTGCGGATGGAGATTTCGCGCTCGGCCGATGCGCCGCCAAACAGCACCGCGACTTTACCCAGCGCGACCGGATCGATGCGTGACAGGGTCATCCTGGCACCCCGGCACCGAGTTGTTCGCGTATCAGAGCCGCAACCCCCCCCACCGACCCCGCACCCATCGTGATGACGACATCGCCATCAAGCGCCGCGGCCAGAATCGCCTCGGGCATCGTCGCAATGTCTTCGACAAAGACGGGCTCAACGCGCCCGGTCACGCGCACGGCGCGCGCCAGTGCCCGCCCATCGGCAGCCACCAGCGGGGGTTCGCCGGCCGCATACACCTCGGCGAGCAGGAGTGCATCCGTGGTCGAGAGCACGCGGACGAAATCCTCAAACAAGTCCCGGGTCCGAGTGAAGCGGTGGGGCTGGAAGGCTAGGACGACGCGTCGCCCAGGATAGGCACCCCGGGCCGCTGCCAGAGTGGCTGCCATCTCGACCGGATGGTGCCCATAGTCATCGATCACCGTGAAGTGCCCGCCTGCCCGGGCCCGGAAATCACCCCAGCGCTGGAACCGCCGACCCACCCCTCGAAAGGCTTCGAGCGCCTCGCTAATCGCTCGATCATCCACCCCGAGTTCGTCGGCTACGGCGACCGCTGCGAGGGCGTTGAGGACATTATGACGGCCTGGCAGATTAAGTACCAGGGGCAGGGGCTCGGCATCCTCGCGCACACAGGTAAACCGCATCGTCGGGCCAATCGCCTCGACATGGATGGCGCGAACCTGGGCATCCTCACCAAATCCGTAGCTCAGCGTCGGCTTGGAGATAAAAGGCAGAATCGAACGCACGCCAGGATCGTCGGTACATAGAACCGCCGCGCCGTAAAAGGGCAGGCGCTGGGTGAATTCGACAAATGCCTGGCGCAAGCGTGCCAGATCATGACCATAGGTTTCCATATGGTCGGCATCGATATTGGTCACGACCGCCAGGATGGGCGAGAGATTCAAAAATGAGGCATCGGACTCGTCGGCTTCGACGACGATGAAATCACCCTCACCGAGCTTGGCATTCGCACCGGCAGAGAGGAGCCGCCCGCCAATCACAAAGGTTGGATCGAGATGGCCAGCCGCCAGCACACTGGCCACGAGCGATGTCGTCGTCGTCTTGCCATGCGTGCCCGCGATCGCAATACCGCGTTTGAGGCGCATGAGTTCAGCCAACATGAGCGCTCGCGGCACCACCGGAATCCGACGTGCCCGCGCGGCCATGACTTCGGGGTTATCGCCAGCAACGGCGGTTGAGACCACCACACAATCGGCATCCGCAATCTGGCTCGCCTCATGGCCAATCCGAATCGGGACGCCCAGGCCCTCAAGCCGTCGCGTCGCGCTACCAGCGATCGCATCCGAACCGCTGACGCGATAGCCCAGGTTGAGGAGCACCTCCGCAATGCCGCTCATGCCGGCACCGCCAATCCCCACAAAGTGAATCCGTTTGACTTTGTGCTTCATGGCTGAGCCAACGATTCCACGAAATCGGCGACCCGCTCGGCCGCATCGGGATACGCCACCGATCGGGCACGCTCGGCCATCGCGATCAACTCGGAGCGTCCTGCCGGTGTGACGGGACCGGTCGATCCGGGTGCTGCCGGTTGCGCCAGGCGCAACAACGTTTGCGCCAGTGCCTCCGGGGTCAACTGCGCCTGCGGCTGCAACCAGGCCGCACCGGCATCGCTGAGCCAGCGCGCGTTACCGGTCTGGTGATCATCCGCGGCGAACGGATAGGGCACCAGCATGGCAGCCACGCCAGCCACCGCGAGTTCCGCCACCGTCGCGGCACCCGCGCGACAGATGACGAGATCTGCCTGGGCGTAGGCCTGCGCCATGTCCTCAATGAAATCGACGACCTGCGCGTCCACACCCGCTCGCGCATAGGCTGCGCGCAGCTCAGCCAGGTGCGCACGCCCACTCTGATGAACGACCCGAGGGCGCTGCTCTGGCGCGAGACCTTGAGCGACCAGGGCCAGGGCCGCCGGAACTGTTTCATTCAGCGCCCGCGCACCCAGGCTGCCGCCCACAATCAGCAGACTCAGCGGGCCCTGCCGCGCCGCAGCGCGAGCGGCCGGGGCGGGCAGCTGCGCCAGAGCGGAGCGCACGGGATTGCCCAGCACGGCGACCCGAGACCGATTCGCCGGCATCGCACCGAGGTTCAGGAGACCCCCAAGCCGGCCGCCGCCCATTCGCTGGAACGCACCGGGAAATGCTTCAACCACGCCGGCAGCGATCCGGGCGAGCACCCGGTTGGCCAGGCCGGCGATCGAATTCTGCTCGTGCAAGACGAGGGGAATACCCAAAATGCGCGCGGCTGCACCGCCCGGCACCGTGACATAGCCGCCCATACCCAGCACGACCTGTGGCCGGACCCGCCTCAGAGACTCGAGCGCCTGGGACACGCTGCGGGCCAGATTGAACGGCAGGCGCAGCAGCGCGAGCCACCCCTTACCCCGCAGCGCGCCAAAGCGCACCGGCTCAAAGGGCAAGCCCGCCCGCTGGACTAGGCCGGCCTCCATCCCTTCGGGGTGGCCCAGCCACACCACCCGCCAGCCCCGCGCGCCCAGTGCCTCGGCCACGGCCAGGCCCGGAAAGACATGACCACCGGTTCCCCCCGCCATGACCATGGCGGTGCGGGCTTGGGCGGCGGCGGGCGCGATCATAGTCGGCCCCCGCGCATGAGGCGACGGTTCTCATGATCGATGCGCAGCAACAAGGCCAGAGCCATGATGTTGACCAGAATGCCGCTACCGCCGTAGCTCATGAAGGGCAGCGTGAGTCCTTTGGTCGGCAACAGTCCGAGATTGACGCCCATATTGAAAAAGGACTGCGCGCCAATCCAGATCGCGATGCCCTGGGCAACCAGACCGGCGAAGCTGCGCTCAAGCGCGATCGCCTGACGGCCGATTTCGAATGCGCGACGGGTGAACCAGAAAAACAATCCGATCGCGACGATCACGCCAAGCAGGCCCAACTCTTCACCGATGACGGCGAGCAGAAAATCGGTATGCGCCTCGGGCAGATAGTGTAATTTTTCAACACTACCCCCCAAGCCGACCCCAAACAGCTCGCCTCGACCGAAGGCGATCAGGGAGTGGGAGAGCTGATAGCCGCGTCCCAGCGCGTTGCTCGGATCGAACGGATCCAGGTAAGCAAAAATTCGGGCTCGGCGGTACTCGGAGGTCCAGATCAGGACACAGAACGTGACCGCCAGTGTCACCAGGATGCCCAAGGCCAGACGCAGATTCACACCGCCCAGGAACAGCACGCCCATGGCAATCGTCACGATGACCACAAAGGCGCCAAGATCGGGCTCCAGGAGCAGCAACATGCCAACCAGGCACATGGCCCCGGCCATCGGCAAGAAGCCCTTCGAGAAGCGATGCATCCAGTCCTGTTTGCGCACCGTATAGTCGGCTGCATACAGCACTGCAAAGAGCTTCATCACCTCGGACGGCTGGAGGTTCAACGGTCCCAGCGGTAACCAGCGCCGCGCCCCATAAACCACTTTGCCCAGACCGGGGATCAGAACCGCGACCAGCATGACCAGCCCGGCGACAAAGACCAACGGGGCCAACTGCTGCCATTTCTTGATCGGTACCGAAAAAACCATCAGACCGGCAACGCCGCCGAGCACGAGGGCAAACAGGTGGCGTGTCAGGTAGTGGGTCGACCGGAAGTTGGCAAAGCGCGGCGAATCCGGCAGCGCAACCGAAGCCGAATACACCATCACCAGCCCATAGGCGAGCATCGCGATCCCAACGAGGAGAAGACCGACGTCGATCTCTCGCGTATCGGTCGCGCCGCGCCCTGATCGGGCGCCGCCCATCGCCGTCATCAGCCCGGGCAGCGAGAGGCGGCTCAACATGGCTGCCCCCGGCGATGGGCGAGTTGTTGCACCGCGGCTGCAAACACTTCGCTGCGGTGGAGGTAATTACGGAACATGCCAAAGCTCGCGCAAGCCGGGGAGAGCAACACCAGATCCCCGGTGCGGGCGCGTTCGGCAGCCGCGTCGACGGCCTGCTCGAGCGTCGTGCAATCGATCAGTTCGACACCCGTATTCGCAAGCGCCGCCCGCAGCCGCCACGCATCCTGACCAATCAAAAAAACGGCCTTGGCGTGGCGTGCCACCGGCTCCGCCAGCGGCTCAAAGGACTGCCCCTTGCCATCGCCACCGGCAATCAACAACAGCCTTGGTGCTGCCGGATACCCCGTGCTCTGGCCCAGGCCATTGAGGGCGGCGACCGTGGCGCCGACGTTTGTGCCCTTGCTGTCGTCAACGTACTCGACATCGTCGATGATCGCCACCGATTCACACCGGTGCGGCTCACCGACATACTCGCGCAGCCCGCGCAGCAGACGGGCCATCGGCACGCCGGCGGCACGCGCGAGCGCGAGCGCGGCCAGGGCATTGGCCTGGTTATGGCGGCCACGGATCCGCAGCGCATCGGCCGGCATCAACAGATTGGCCCGTACCGCGACCTTTCCTGGGGCAAGCGCCCGACGACGCAAGGACACGTCAGCGGCGACCCCCTCGGCCAGCCATGGCAAGCCGCCATCCCAGACAATGCCAAAATCCCCCAGGCGACTCGGCGCATCAAGTCCGAAGGACATCGCCACCCGATCCCCCGGCGCCGGACCGCTCCGCTGCGGCAGGGGGGCCGGCATGCGCAGCTCCCCCGCTTCGTCGCCAGCCTCGGCCGGCGTATCGGCCGGCGTATCGGCCAACGTGTCGGCCAACGTGTCGGCCAGCGTGTCGGCCAGCGTGTTAGCCACAACACCCAACGCTGTGGGTTCGACTTCTGGCGCCGGAGTCCCCAGATCCGCAACGGCTGCCCGGCGCGCGGGACGACGCACACCCGGACTCGGCGCGGGTTGGGTCACGAGGTCATCGCGATTCCAGACGCAGACACCCGCACGCGCAAAAATCTGCTGCTTGGCCGTGCCATAGGCCGAGAGGCTCGGATGCCAGTCGAGGTGATCCTCACTGAGATTGAGGATCGTCGCGGCATGCGGCGCAAGCGATGGCGCGAATTCCAGCTGAAAGCTCGATAATTCGAGGACCCACACCGCTGGGGAGATGCCACGTTGGCGCCGCTCGATGAGCGCTTCCAGCGCTGGCGGACCGACGTTACCGGCCAGGGCCACCTCGAGGCCAGCTGCCTGCAACAGATGGGCAAGTAGGCACGATGTCGTGGTCTTGCCGTTGGTCCCCGTGATCGCGATCAGGCGGGGTGGTTCGGGCTCTTGGGCAATCGCGCGACAAAACAGTTCGATTTCGCCCACTACCGGGATCGCCCGCTCGCGCGCCAGTGCGGCGAGACCAGCGGCTGGCCCCTGATACGGCGACAGCCCGGGACTCCAGGCGAGGCAGTCGACGTTCTCCAGCCAAGCACTCTGGCTCAGGTCCAGCGTCCCCCCGCTGAAGCACACCTCAGGGTGCTCGCGCATCCAGTCCGCCAGTCGCGGCGGGTTTTCGCGGCTATCGCAAATGCGGACCTCAGCGCCTTGGGCGACCAGCCAACGCGCCATCGCGAGGCCCGAATCGCCCAGACCGACGACCCCAACCCTAGACCCCGTCCAGGAAAATCCCTCGGGCAAGGGTGCAAACCGCGCGAGTGCGACCGTCTCCCGTGCCGGGGATCCTGCAGCCTTGGTGCGAGCTGTCCGACGCCTTGGGGTACGCGCCGTCGCGGTGCCACCGCAGGCGCTCGAAACGCCGACCGCCATGCTGGACGTCAACCCGGCCAAGTCCTCGCCCGATACCGTAACCGGCGCTCCCACCATGGCGTCGATGGCGGCTGTCGTGGCGATGGCGGCTGTCATGGTGATGGGCTCAGCGCAGCTTCAATGAGGACAGCCCAAACAGGACCAGCATCATCGTGACGATCCAGAAGCGAACGACCACCTGGGATTCTTTGACCCCGGACAGTTCGAAATGATGGTGCAAGGGCGCCATGCGCAGGATCCGCTGCCCAGTCCCATAACGGCGCTTGGTGTACTTGAACCATCCCACCTGGGCCACCACCGATAGGGTCTCCGCGACGAATACGCCCCCCATGATGAAGAGCACGATCTCTTGGCGGACGATCACGGCAATGGTGCCGAGCGCACCCCCAATGGCGAGAGCGCCCACGTCACCCATGAAGACCTGAGCCGGGTAGGCGTTAAACCAGAGGAAAGCCAGACCCGCGCCGGCCAGAGCACCACAGATCACCACGAGTTCGCCGGCGCCCGGGATATAGGGAATCAACAGATAACGTGAAAACAGGACGTTGCCGCTGGCATAGGCGAATACGCCGAGCGCGCTCCCGACGAGTACCGCCGGCATGATCGCCAAACCGTCGGCCCCATCGGTGAGATTGACCGCGTTGCTCGTGCCAACGATCACGAGGTAGGTCAGGACCATAAAGCCGAAGCTGCCCAGTGGGTAGGCGATATTCTTGAAAAAAGGAACGATCAGGTCAGCCTTCGGCGGTAACTCACCAGTAAACCCACTACCCGCCCAGGCGACCAGGAGGCGCAAGGCTTCGCTCCCGCTCTCGGCTGGGACCGCAAAGGCAAGCCAGATGGCGGCTGCGATTCCGATCGCGCTCTGCCAGAAATACTTTTCGCGAGCCGGCATGCCGGCCGGATCCCGGTCAACCACCTTGCGCCAGTCATCGAACCAGCCGATCGCACCAAATCCGAGCGTGACAACCAATACGATCCAGATAAAGCGATTTTTCAGGTCCGCCCACAGCAGGACCGACGCGGCGATCGACAGCAGGACCAACACCCCGCCCATCGTCGGCGTTCCGGACTTCACCAGATGGGTCTGCGGCCCGTCGGTGCGCACCGCCTGGCCGATCTTCAACGCGGCCAGTCGACGAATCACGATCGGCCCAAGGATCAAGCCGATCCCGAGCGACGTCATCGTCGCCAGCACCGCACGCAGGGTCAGGTAGTTGAAGACGGAGAAGAACCGCAATTCACGCGAAATCCACTGGGTCAGTTCGAGCAACATTCAGGCGTGTCCCCCGACCTGCGCCGCCATGGCCGGTTCAAGCAAGCCGCGCACAACGCGCTCCATGCGCATGAAGCGCGAACCCTTGACGAGCAGCGTCGTTCCAGGCGTAGCGGCCACGCGCGCAGCCGCGATGGCCTCGTCGATCGTCGGGCAGAACTGCGCCCCAGCCAGCTCTGCAGACTGCCAGCCGCGAACGGCTGCGCTCGCCAACGCCCCGGTCGCAATCAGCGCATCGAGCCCCTGATACTGGGCCCAGGCACCCACTTCCGCATGAAACTCGGGCCCCTGCGCACCGACCTCGCCCATATCGCCCAGGACTAGAACCACACGTCCAGCCTGCTCACGCTGACGCAATCCCGCGAGCAGATCGATGGCAGCCCGGACCGAGTCGGGGTTCGCGTTGTAACTGTCATCAATCACGACCACCGAATCCGCACAGGCATGTCGCACTAGCCGTCCAGGCAAGGGGCGAAAGCTTTCCAGTCCGGCCACGATTGCCGCCGGCGCAATCCCGATGGCACAACAACAGGCCGCCGCTGCCAACGCGTTACGCACACTGTGCTGACCATCGATCGCGAGACGTACCTCGAGATCCAGGGATTCCGAAGCGGATGCAAATGCCGTTGCAGACGCTGATGCAGACGAATCCGACGCGACTGCGAGGCCGTGCAGACGCATGAGGAAGCGCGCAGGATCTGCGTTCTCTGCGGCACTGACGTCGGTTCGAACCTGATCGTTGAGGGCAAATTCCAGCGTCCGCCGTGTACCCGCCAAGGCCCGCCAAACAGGCGCGCACGCATCATCGGCGGGAAACACGGCAATGCCATCCGCAGCGAGTTCAGCGATAGCTGAACCGTTTTCCCGCGCGGTCGCTTCGACCCCATCGAGAAACTCCTGATGCTCACGCTGGGCATTGTTAACGAGCGCAACGCTGGCGCCGGTCATTCGGGCGAGCCCGGCGATTTCGCCCGGGTGATTCATCCCGAGCTCCACCACGGCCGCCCGATGACTCGCGTTCAGACCCAGCAGGGTGAGCGGAACGCCGATCTGATTATTCAGGTTGCCCGACGTCGCATGGCAATGCGTCGGGCCGCAAGCGGCCTCGAGGATCGCCGCGATCATGCCCTTGACCGTTGTTTTGCCATTACTGCCTGTCACGGCAATGATGGGTAGGTCGAACTGGGCGCGCCAACCGGCCGCCAGTGCCCCCAGCGCGAGCGTCGTATCGGGCACCAGCACGTGCGCAATCGGCCACGGCATCGCGGCTGCAGGCGAGTCCGCCTCGAGCATCAACGCACTCGCTCCAGCGGCCATCGCCGCATCAGCGAAATCATGACCATCGAACCGCTCGCCCCGCAAGGCGACGTACAGGCATCCCGGCGCGATCGCACGGGTATCGGTACAAACCGCGTTGACGGCCGTGGCCGCCCCGTCCGGGAACCGCACAATCGATCCAGGCATCCAGTGCTGCGCCAGCTGCAGGTCAAGCTGCATGACTCACCCACTGGCTCAGGGCAAGGCGGGCCTCATCGACATCGCGAAACGGCAGCTTCTGCCCTGCGATCTCCTGGACGGATTCATGCCCCTTGCCTGCGATGAGAACGACATCCGCTGCGACAGAGGCGGCCACGACCGCCTGGATGGCCAGACGCCGATCGTGCTCGACCTGAGCACCGGTGCAGCCACTCACCCGGGCGACCCCCGCCAAGATTGCTTGCGCAATCTGCGCCGGGTCCTCGCTGCGCGGGTTATCCGACGTGATCATCAGCGTGTCAGCATGCTGGGCAACCGCCTCACCCATCAGCGCACGCTTACCCCCATCGCGATCCCCGCCGGCTCCGAACACGCAATGCAGGCGACCGCCACGGCCCTTGGCAATCGGGCGCAACGCGCCCAGGACCTGAACCAGTGCATCCGGCGTATGGGCATAGTCGATCACGATCAGCGGCGCCTGCCGGGCGGCCAGGGTTTCCATCCGCCCAGGGACCGGGCTTAGCCTGGCAAGTCCCGCGAGCACCTGTTCAAAGCCCATGCCATTGGCCAGTGCAGCGCCTGCCACAGCGAGCGCATTGCTGATATTGAAGCGCCCCGGGGCACGCACATTCACCATCCCCCGGCCCCAATCGCCATCGATCTCAATCCGGTAACCACCAGAATCCAGCGTCTCGATCCGTTCGACCCGCAACCATGCGTCGACCCGTGCGCTGGCGAGAACCCCACGGCGCCTCGATTCGATCCGATAGCCAATGCGCTGGACATGACTGGGCGCCGCTTCCAGCATCTGATCGGCCACCGCGTCATCGCAATTGACGACGGCGCATTCCAGCCCCGGCCACGAGAACAGAGCGGCCTTTGCCTGCGCGTACTCGGCGAAATCGCGATGAAAATCCAGGTGGTCGCGGCTCAGATTGGTAAAAACCGCTGTCTTGATCCGGGTGCCATTGAGACGTCCGACCGCAATCCCGATCGAAGACGCTTCCAGCGACACAGCGCGCAGGCCGTCATGCGTCCAATCGACCAAGAGCGACTGCAAATCCACCGATTCCGGGGTCGTCAGCCCCAGGGGCCGGAGATTCTCAAGCGGGCCAAAACGACCAGCACCCAGGGTTCCGACGACCGCGCATGGCGTACCGTCACTCTCCAAAAGTTGCGCCAGCCACTGCGAACACGTGGTTTTGCCATTGGTCCCGGTGAATGCCGTAATCGCCATCCGCTCCGAAGGATGGCCCAACAATTGCGCTGCAATCGGGCCGCAATTACGATGGGCGCCAACCAGGGGTATTTGCACGACCGGCGGCCACGGGGAGGCCAGCTGAGCCACCGCATCGGCCGGCCAATGGAATCCATCTGCTGGGTCCCAGAGCACCGCCCGGGCGCCGGCCCGGATCGCATCGACAATGAACTGCCTGCCATCGATCGCACCACCGGGTGCCGCAACGAACACATCGCCCGGGCGCACCAGACGGCTATCGAGCCGCAGCCGCGCGGTCGGGCTCCAGGCCCCTTCACGGTGCAAGCAACTGACTACCCCCTGGGCCTCGGTCGACAGCGTCGCGGCGTTGGCAAAGGCGGAGGCGGGCGGGCGGGCCGTCATCACGCGTTTCCTCGCCCACGCACCGGACTGCGCACCGTCGTTACTCCCGAACTGGTCTCGACCACCGGCGTCATCGGTCCACGCCCCGGCGCTGGCTTGCCCCCGTTCGCTGCCGCACGGACGGCGACGGCAGCCCCCCCTCGGGCCGAGGCTGCGTCGGCCCGCAGCGGGATATCAGGCGTCACCCGAAGCGTGCGCATCGTGTCGCTCGCAATCCGGGCGAAAATCGGCGCGGCCACCGTGCCGCCGTAATGCTCACCGGCCGACGGTTCGTCGATCATGACCGCAATGATCACGCGGGGATTGGACACCGGGGCAAAGCCCACAAAGGATGAAACGTAGCGCGTCACATAACGGCCGCCTTCTAGCTTGTGGGCCGTGCCGGTTTTACCGGCGACGCTAAAACCTGGGATCTGTGCTTTGGGCGCCGTGCCGCCGGGGCCGGCGGCAAGTTCGAGCATGTGCCGCACGGCTCGAGCCGTCTCCGGTGCCATCACCCGTTTGCCGACCGCAGGCTGTTCGCTCTTCAGGAAGGTGAGCGGGATGACTTCGCCATCCCGGGCGAACACGGTATAGGCGCGGGCCAGCTGCAGCAACGAAACCGATACGCCATGGCCGTAGGACATCGTGGCCTGCTCGATCGGTTTCCAGGTTTTCCACGGCCGCACGCGCCCGGCCACAGCGCCGGGAAATCCGACCTCGGGCGCCTGACCGAACCCGAGCGCGGTGTAGAGATCCCACATCCGCTGCGCAGGCAGTTGTAAGGCAATTTTGGCGGTCCCCACATTGGAGGATTTCTGTAGCACTTCTTCGACCGACAAGGTCCCGTGGCCATGGGCATCGCCAATCGATGCCGTACCGATCGTGAGCTTGCCGGCGCAGTTCACCATCGAATTCGGTTTGACGATGCCGGCCTCAAGGGCGGCGGAAATCGCGAATGGCTTGAATGTTGAACCGGGCTCAAAGGTATCGGTCATCACCCGGTTGCGCAGCTGTGCACCCGACAGCGCGCCACGCTCATTGGGGTCGTAGGTCGGCAGATTGGCCAGCGCAAGCACTTCGCCTGTCTGCGCATCGAGCACCACCGCAGCACCAGCGACGGCACGGTGCGCATTGACCGCGTCGCGCACTGCATCGAATACGTGATATTGGATCCGGGTGTCGATCGAGAGTTGCAGATCGCTGCCATCCTGCGGTTCACGCAAGGTGCCCACATCTTCGATGATGTTGCCCATCCGATCCTGCATCACTCGACGGGCGCCGGCATGGCCGGCCAGGCCCTTCTGGTGAATCAGCTCGATACCCTCCTGGCCCACGTCCTCGACATTGGTGAACCCGACCACATGGGCAATCGTCGATCCGTCCGGATAGTGCCGCTTGTATTCCGGCAGCTGATGCACACCGGGGAGCTTCAAGGCGGCGATTTTCTCAGCCGCTGGCGCGTCGACTTGGCGTTTGAGATAGACAAATGTCTTGCTATCCGACGCCAGTCGCTTGGTCAGGTCGCGCTCGGGCATTCCCAGCAGCTTGCTCAGTTCGGCGATCTGCGCTGGCTCCAGTTGAGCATCCCCCGGATTCGCAAATATCGCCCGCGCTGGCAAGCTCTTGGCGAGGATCACGCCATTGCGGTCCGTGATCCCACCACGCGTCGCCGGCATTTCGAGCGTCCGCATGAAGCGCACTTCACCCTGGCGCTGGAGAAAATCGTTGGACCAGACCTGCAGCCAAATCGCCCGGGCGACGAGCGCCAGGAACGCGCAGGACAATGCAAACATCGCAAAACGGGAACGTCCCGCCGGCAGCTGCACCTTGAGCAGCGGGTTGGGCGTAAACGCATGGATGCGGGACTTTCTCATGGTTTGGCGCCCGCGGTCTCAGACAGGTAGAGGGTCCGAGCGGGGAGTACGCCCTGCATTTTTAAGTCCCGTGCAGCCGCCTCGGCAATCAGCGAGATTTTCGTCAGACGCGACTGCTCGAGCTGCAACTGGTTCCACTGCACCTGTAGCTTCGCCTCCGCCTGCTGCGCCCGTTCGAGCTCGATAAACGCCCGTCGATGTTTATGCTGGGACTCGACCAGGAGCAGCGAGCTGATGACGAGAAGCACGGTGATGACGATATCGATCCGGGTCATCAAGCGGCCCCCTGAAGACGCTCAGCGCCGCGCAGCACGGCTGAACGGGCCCGCGGATTGGCCGCTGCTTCGGCCAAATCAGGCAACACCCGGGGTAGCAGTCGCAACCGCGCCGGCGCTTGCGCTTGCGCATCGGTCGGCGGGGGCAGCCCGCGTAGGCCCGAGGCGGTGGGGAGATCGCCCGATGACGCGCCCGCGCGGCCCGACTCTTGGGCGAGAAACCGCTTGACGATGCGATCTTCGAGCGAATGAAACGCAATCACCACCAGGCGCCCACCCGGCTTGAGGCGCTCGGTGGCGATCTGCAAGACCGCTGCGACCTCGTCGAGTTCGGCATTCACGAGAATGCGAATCGCCTGGAAGGTCCGCGTCGCCGGATCTTTACCCGAAGCTGCGGATCCGGTACGGCGCCGCACGACCCCCGCGACCAACGCAGCCAACTCCGCTGTTCCAAGAAACGCGTGTTCGCCCGCCTCCAGGCGTCGGGCCACAATCGCTCGCGCAATCGGTCGCGCAGCCCGCTCTTCGCCATGCAGCTTCAGGACGTCGGCGATGTGCGCCTCATCGGCTGTCAGGAGCCACTCCCTTGCCGAGACGCCGCGTGTGGGGTCCATCCGCATGTCCAGAGGGCCATCGTGGCGAAAGCTGAACCCCCGGGCGGGGTCATCAAGCTGTGGGCTGGAAACACCCAGATCCAGCAGCACACCGTCGATGGCCACCACCTGATGCGCCTGCAGAACCGCATCGAGTTCCGAAAATGGCGCGTGATCGATGGAAAAACGGGCGTCATTGATTGCCCGCGCCGCCGCTACCGCCTGCGGGTCACGATCGATGGCGATCAGTCGGCCGTCCGGCCCCAGACGGTCCAAAACGCCCTGGGCATGGCCGCCGCGTCCAAACGTGGCGTCTACATAGATCCCGCCTGCGCGAACGGCCAGCATGCTGAGCGTTTGCTCGAACAGCACCGGACGATGTTGGAACTGGGCTTGCATTAGAAGGCAAAGGACGCCACTGCATCCGGCGGCGCACCCGTGAGCGCCTCGGCCTCGCGTGCACTCAGCGTACCTGCGTCCCAAACCTCAAAGCGATTCCCAAGGCCGAGCAACATCACATCTCGCGTGAGCATGGCGGCCGAACGCAATTCCGGTGAGACCAGGATCCTTCCGGCCGAATCCATGTCGACATCGGTCGCACTGCCCAGAAGAATCCGCTGCCAGGCTCGGGCATTGGCCGGCCAAGCGGCGATTCGTTCGCGCTGCTGCTCCCAGGTCGGGCGGGGATACAGCACCAGACAACCGTCGGGATGACGCACAAGGGTCAGCGCCCCGTCGCAAAGCGACGCCAAGGAGTCGCGATGCCGCGCAGGGACCGTCATCCGACCCTTCGGATCGAGGCTGAGTGCTGAGCTTCCTTGGAACACGATTACTACGTCGGATTGAAGAGGAAACAATCCTCAACACCCCACTACCCACCACGTTTTGACACTGTGCCCCACTTTAAGCCAAAGATGCACGTCTGGTCAAGTTGAGAAACAAGGTTTTTTTCAATGACGACAAGGACTTACGCGCGATTCGAAGTTTCTCGCTGAAAATAAAAATCAAGTCGAATCAGAGCCTTGGATGGTGCTGTGCAAGTGGGTTGTCATCAGCCCCGGGGTTCGGCCGAATCGAGTCATCGGGACTTGGTCATGGACGCCCGAATCCAGGCGTCGGCGTCGGTCGCTGGGCGCTCCAGCGACCCGTAAGGGGGGATGCGGACCGATAGGCCGGGTTCTGTGCGCCGGTTACCCGGCGTGGCGATCATTCCTCTGGGCGACCCATTGCTGCGTCGCTCTAGCCACCTACCCGCACGCTTGAGCGAGCCGCCCTGCCGTCCCAGTCCGAAAACCGGAACTGCGCGTGCCTATTTGATGTTGCTCCGGGTGGGGTTTTGCCTGCCAGGCCCGTCACCGGACCCGCGGTGAGCTCTTACCTCGCCTTTTCACCCTGACCAGCCTTACGGCTTCGGCGGTATATTTTCTGTGCCACTTTCCGTCGCCCGGTGACCGAAATCACCAGACGCCTGGCCGTTGGCCAGCACCCTGCCCTGCGGAGCCCGGACCTTCCTCCCCCGCCACCAGCACGAAGCCGATGAACGACAGCGATCGCCTAGTCCGCATCCCGCTTGAAGTTTACGCGCGCTGCGGGCGAAACACACGCGTATCGCGATAAAAGCCGGGATCCAGGTTAGCGGCCCACCAGCCCGGAACGCCCAGCACCGGCAGCGGGTACAGCGTGCCGGGAAGCGGCGGGCGCACCCGCAGACGTGCTGCGGCCGCCCGATCCAGGCGCCTGAGGCGCTCCGGCGCCGGCAATCCGAACCACGGCGCGGGCAGACGCAGCGGGCGCACATGAGCGGTCAGCGCCGGGAAGGGTTGCACCAGACGTTCAACTAGGCCATGTCCAATCGGGACCGCACAGATCTGTGCGCCCCAGCGCGCCCGGCCGTCCACCAGTAGCCGATGCCACGCCCGCTCCTGGAGACTGGCTGCATCGGCTGTGTCCTGCACGACCAGAAATATCCCGTTTTCATCGAGCAGGGTCACGCCATCGCGCAAGCGCCCGCGCACCGCGCCAACGCCGTCACGCGCGATGACCCTAGCCTGGAGATCGTGCAGGACGGCTTTGGTGCGGGGGAACAGCAACCAGGCCAGCGCATTGAGCAGATCGTGGCGCGCCCCCGGTCCGGCGACTCGGGTCGGAATCGCCGCCTGCAGAGCGACCGCGCGTTCGTAAGGCATTGCCAGAGTCTCGGTCTGGGCGACAAAACGCAGCCGCTGACCCGCACGCAGGCACAGCCCTCGCGTTTGGGCGACCCGATTCAGGCGACGCAATCGCTCGACCGGATCCATCAGCCCGAGCGCATCGAGGCTCAAACCCAGCTCCGGTTCCAGTAACCGCCAGTCCGCGAGCCACGGCGCGCGCGCGAACCCCATATCCGCGCCCGTGTCCGCGCCCGAGATCGGGGCGGTAACCGTGGCGGTAACCGTGCCCGTACCCGCAGCGAGACTCAAGCCTCGACGTCGACCACCTGCCACTGCAGCGGCTCGCCCGCGGCCAGGGGCACGAGGGTGTCGCCCTGAATAAACGGGAATTCGATGGGAACGACCCCATCTCGCCGCTCAAGCGTCAGAAACCCGGGATTGCGTGGCAACCCGTAAAAATCAGCGCCATGATGCGAAGCAAATCCTTCCAGTCGGTCCAGTGCGCCCGCTGCATCGAATGCATTCGCATAGAGTTCCATGGCGTGCGGCGCGCTGTAGCAGCCCGCACAGCCACACGCATGCTCCTTCAGGCGCCGGGCGTGCGGAGCGCTATCGGTTCCGAGAAAAAATTTCGATTCCCCGGAGGTTGCGGCACCGATCAGTGCCTCGCGATGCACCGAGCGCTTGAGCACGGGCAGGCAATACCAGTGTGGCCGGATTCCACCCACAAACAAGGCATTGCGGTCGTACAGCAGATGCTGGGGCGTGAGCGACGCGGCGACCGGTCCAGGGCTCTCGCGTACCCACTGCACGGCCTCGCGGGTCGTCGCATGCTCGAAGACGATGGGCAATGCGGGGAAGTCGCGGCGCAAGGGCTGCAGGACCCGATCGATAAAGACGGCCTCGCGATCGAAGATATCGATTGCCGGATCTGTCACTTCACCATGCACCAACAAGGGCAGGGCACAGGCCTGCATCGCCGCCAGGGTCGGGTGGAGCTTGCCCAGGTCGGTGACGCCCGCATCGCTATGGGTGGTCGCCCCGGCCGGATAGAGTTTGAACCCGTGGATGAATCCGCTCGCTTTGGCGGCCACCACGTCGGCCACCGTGGTGCGATCGGTCAGATAGAGCGTCATCAAGGGCTCAAACATCCGGACCGCGCGCGCGTGCGCCATCGACCCCATCGCCTCGGCGCGACGCACGGCCTCGTCGCGGGCGGCCGTAATCCGATCGCGATAGGCCTGTGCGGCCGCCACGCTGGTGATCGGTGGCTTGAGGTTGGGCATCACGATCGCGCGCCGGAATCGGCCAGCCGTCGCCGTCAGAACAGCCACCATGGCTTCGCCGTCACGCAGATGCAAATGCCAATCATCGGGCTGGGTGATGCGCAGACGATCGATCGCAGGATTCGACATGGTTGACGCTCTGAAGTTGACGCGCGGAGCTTGACGCTCCGATTCAGTGTTGGGCCACGACTTCGGCAATGGCGCGGGCGACGTCCAGTGTCGTCGCGCTCCCACCCATATCGGGCGTGCGCGGGCCCTGCGACGTGACGGTTTCGATCGCCTGCAGGATCGCATCATGGGCCGGCTTGTAGCCCAGATGCTCCAGCATCATGGCGCCACACCAGATCTGCCCGATCGGATTGGCAATGCCGAGGCCGGCGATATCGGGGGCCGAGCCATGGACCGGTTCGAACAGGCTGGGCCAGAGCCGTTCCGGATTGATATTGGCACTGGGCGCAATCGCGATTGTGCCCGTCACGGCTGGCCCGAGGTCCGAGAGGATGTCGCCAAACAGATTGCTCGCCACCACGACATCAAATTTCTCGGGAAATCGAACGAAATGGGCCGCCAGAATGTCGATATGAAATTTATCCATAAGCACATCCGGGAACTGACGGGCCATCGCCTCGACGCGCTCATCCCACCAGGGCATCGAGATAAAGATGCCATTGCTCTTGGTCGCACTCGTCAGATGGCGACGCGCCCGCCGGTTCGCCAGCTCGAAGGCGTAGCGCAGGATGCGGTCGGTTCCGTGACGGCTGAAAATCGATTCCTGAAGAACGACCTCGCGCTCGGTACCCTCGAACAGACGACCGCCCACCGATGAGTATTCCCCCTCCGTGTTCTCCCGCACCACATAGAAGTCAATCTCACCGGGCTGGCGGGGACTGCCGTCGCGGCGCACCACCGGACACGGCACACCCGCCAGCAGGCGGACCGGGCGCAAGTTGACGTACTGATCGAACTCGCGGCGAAACTTCAGCAGGGAACCCCACAGAGAAATATGGTCTGGCACGAGCGCGGGCCAGCCGACGGCGCCAAAAAAGATCGCCTCATGGCCACCCACCTGGTCCTTCCAGTTCGCCGGCATCATCTCGCCGTGCTTGGCATACCAGTCGCAGGACGCAAAATCAAAATGATCCCAGGCAAGCGAAATACCGAATCGGCGCGCCGCGGTATCGAGAACCTCGATTGCCGGCGGGACCACTTCCTTGCCGATGCCGTCACCGGCGAGCACCGCAATCCGATGCGTAGTGGCTGAACGCATGGCTGAGGTCGTACCCGGCGTCTGGGCGGAACTGAGGCTCATGGAGAGGGTCCTTGGAGGAATGGAAGAACGGCTTCGAGCAATGCGTCCGGGGCTTCTTCAGCGATGTAATGGCCGCAGGGCAGCGCATGCCCGCTGACCGTATCAGCAACCCGACGCCATTCGGCCAGGGCATCGAAACAAGCCTCGATCGTACCGTGCTTGCCCCAGAGAATCTGCACGGGGCACATGACCCGGCGCCCGGCCGCACGATCGATCCGGTCATGCTCGAGATCGATCGTCGCCGCCGCCCGGTAGTCCTCGCACAGGGCTTGAATCGTTGCCGGATCACTCAGACAGCGTTGATACTGCGCCATCGCCTGCGGATCAAATACGGAGAGACCCGCGTGCCGGCTCCCCATGGTGGCCGCCAGGTAGGCCTGCGGATCGGCCTGAATCAGTCGCTCTGGCCAGGGCGCTGGTTGGATCAGGAAAAACCAGTGCCAGTAGCGCGTGGCAAATTCCCGATCGGTCGCCTCATACATCGCCAGCGTGGGTGCGATATCGAGCAGCGTCATCCGCTCGACACAGGCCGGATGATCGAGCGCCATACGGTGTGCCGTGCGCGCACCGCGGTCATGCGCCAGAACCCGAAAGCGCTCAAAACCCAAGGCGCGCATGACCTCGACCTGATCCCCGGCCATGGCCCGGAAACTCTGCTGGGCATGGTTGGCCAGGAGGGCCGGTTTGTCGGCGTCGCCGTAACCGCGCAGATCCGTCAGGACGACGGTGAACTGCTGCGCCAGACGCGCCGCCACCCGGTGCCAGAGTGCGCGCGTCTGCGGATGCCCGTGCAGCAGGAGCAGCGCCGGGCCATGGCCGGCCCGCAAAACCGGAATGGAGATCGTCTGCGCAGGTCCTGCCGCCCGATCCGGTACCCGCACACGCTGCTCGACAAAGCCCGGGAACAGCCGACTGAGCGCTAGGTGATCGATCGGGTCCGACTGGATCTGGCCCGGTGGGATCTGACCCGGCGGGATCTGGCCCACCGGTGTGCCTGGGGAACTCTGGGTCATGCTGACGAGGGGGGCGCCTGGGGGGGGGCCGGTCAGTGGCTGAGAATTTTTGAGAGGAACTCGCGCGCCCGAATGCTCAGGCCCGCCTGTGCCGACTCACCAAAGAACTCGTCCTTTGCACGGTCCTCGACGATACGGCCCTGATCCATGAACACGACCCGGTGCGCCACCTTGCGCGCAAACCCCATTTCGTGGGTCACGACGACCATGGTCATCCCCTCCCGGGCCAGTTCGACCATGACATCGAGCACCTCGTTGATCATTTCCGGATCGAGCGCACTGGTCGGCTCATCAAAAAGCATGGCGATCGGATCCATGGCGAGCGCACGAGCGATCGCCACACGCTGCTGCTGGCCACCCGAGAGCTGTCCGGGGAACTTGCTGGCGTGTTCACGCAGTCCAACGCGGTCGAGCAATTTGAGTCCGCGATCCATCGACTCTTCGCGCGATCGCCCCAACACCTGAACCTGAGCCAACGCCAGGTTTTCCGTGATCGACAGATGGGGGAACAATTCAAAATGCTGGAACACCATGCCGACCCGGGCCCGCAAGCGCGGCAGATTCGTCGCTGGGTCATTGACCCGCGTACCATCCACGGTGATCGATCCTTGCTGAAAGGGCTCGAGTGCATTGATGCATTTGATCAGGGTCGATTTGCCCGACCCGGACGGGCCGCAGACCACCACGACCTCTCCGCGATCAATCTGCGTGGTGCAGTCCGCCAGCACCTGGAAGCTGCCGTACCACTTGGAAACCGCATCAATGGAAATCATGGCCATGGTGAGCGTGTCAACGGGTTGGGTTCAGCGCGACCGGGGTGGCTGCGCTTAGCGCGGAATCGCAACGTGTGCCTGCAGCCAGCGCACGAGACGGGAGAGGCCCGTGCACATCAGAAAGTAGACCACCGCAACGAAAAGGTACATCTCGACAATCCGGGAATCGCGCTGCGCGATCTTACTGGCTGCCCCGACAAAATCGGTGACGTTCAAGAGCGATACCAGCGAGACGTCCTGAAACAGGATGATGGTTTGCGTCAGCAACACGGGCAACATGTTGCGCAGGGCCTGGGGCAGGATGACAAAGCGCATCGTCTGCCCATAACTCATGCCCAAGGCCATCGCAGCTTGCGGCTGACCGCGGGGAATCGACTGGATGCCCGCGCGCATGATTTCGCAAAAAAACGCTGCTTCGAACAAGACGAAGGTGATGTAGGCGGAATTCTGGGCACCGATACTGGGGGGTCGATCCGCCCCGGTGACCCACTGCGCAATAACTGGCATCAGGAAATAGAACCAGAAGATCACCAAGAGCAGCGGTACCGAACGCATGAAATTCACGTAACCGGCAGCGATGGATGCCAGCACTGGATTGGAGGCCAGCCGCAGCATGGCCAGCAGGGTACCGAACAGGATGCCGCCCACAGTGGCGACGACCGTCAGCTGGACCGTGTACTGGAGCCCGCCCAGCACATAAGGCCAGGTGCGCCAGATGACATCAAATTCCAGATGACTCATCGACCACCGCCGATATAGCCGGGCACGCGCACACGCCTTTCCAGGTAGGCCATCACACGGTTCGCCAGCAGCGAGATCGCGATATAGACCACGGTCGCGGCAGCAAAGGCCTCAAAGTAGCGAAACGTGAGCTCACCCATCTCGCGGGTCCGAAAGAACAGTTCGGTCAGTCCGATGGAATACGCGACCGAGGTGTTCTTGATCAGGCTCATCGTATCGCTGGTGAGCGGCGGAATGATGATCCGAAACGCCATCGGTAACCGTACATAGCGATAGGTCTGCCATTCGGTCAGACCGAGCGCCAGACCAGCCGAACGCTGGCTGGCGGGCAGGGCCTGCAGGCCCGCTTTGACCTGCTCGGCGATCCGCGCCGAGGTGAACAAGCCCAGACAGAGAATCGATGTGATGAACTGATGATGCGTCGGATCGAGCGACGTCACCCAGACTTTGAGCGGCAGGAAGAGCCCCGGCAGCACGAAA
This sequence comes from Burkholderiaceae bacterium, assembly GCA_040401595.1. GTDB lineage: Bacteria > Pseudomonadota > Gammaproteobacteria > Burkholderiales > Burkholderiaceae_E > RFPW01. Next base: position 59,636 of record JBBAOE010000009.1, on the reverse strand, counting down.
TACCAGACGAAAAACTGAACGATCAGCGGGACATTGCGAAAGAGCTCGACCCAGGCGTCCCCGCATCTCGCCAGCCATGGTCGTGGCATGGTGCGCACGACCCCAACCAGCGCCCCGACACTCATGGCCAGCAACCACGCCCAGAAGGCAACCCCAAGGGTGAACTGCAGGCCATCGACCAGCATCTGCCACCAGGGCGTTTCGCCATCAATCGCGAGTTCGAAAAAAATATCGGGATTCATGGAAAAGGCCGATCATGCCCGGCCTCCAGGTGAATCGATGGATCGCTCGCTGCGCTAGCCATCATCGGGCACGTGCGCACCGGCTGCCTGATCGTGCGCCGCGTCTGCGTCCGAGTCCGCGGACCGGCGGGATGCCGGCCGGCGGACCGGCCGACAACGGTCACTCGATACGACTTAGACGCCCTTGTCGTTCGGGTTGCGGAACGCTTCACGCAGCGCCGGCGTCATGCTGAAGTTCAGATTGACGTTCTTCGGTGGAATCGGGCTCAAGAACCACTTGGCATAGACCTTTTCAATCTCACCCGATTTCATGATCGCCGACACGGTTTTGTCCACCAGCGCCTTGAACTGCGGATCGTCCTTGCGCAACATCATGCTGTAGGGCTCGGTACGCAGTGACTCGGGCAGGATCTTGTAGCTCGCCGGCTCCTTGCTGTTGGCGATCTGACCGGCCAACAGAATGTCGTCCATGACGAATGCCGTCACCCGATCATCGGCCAGCAGCAGAAAGCTCTCGCCGTGGTCCTTGCCATAGATCTCCTTGACGTCGATCGAAGCTGTTTTCTCATAAGCCTTCAGCAGCGGAACCGACGTACTGCCAGACGTGGTCGAGATGTTCTTGCCGTTGAGTTCAGCCAGCGAATTGACGCCCGACGTCTTCTTGACCGCCGCCGTTACGTTGATCACGAAGTAGGTCGGTCCGAACGACACCTGCTGCTGGCGCTGCACGGAATTGGTGGTCGAACCACATTCCAGATCGATGGTGCCATTCATCAGCAAGGGAATCCGGTTACTCGAGGTGACCGGTTGCAGGTTGACTTTCAGATTGGGCAGCTTCAGATCCGCCTTGATTGCATCGACGACCTTCATGCACAGGTCCATCGCATAACCAATCGGTTGCTGCTTATCGTCCAGATAGGAGAACGGGATCGAGGACTCGCGGTGCCCCACCGTGATGGCGCCGGTGTCCTTGATTTTTTTCAGCGTGCCGGTCAGCTCCTGTGCCTGTACCGAAGCGGTCAGGCTGGAGGCAGCGAAGGTTGCAAACGCCACTGCGCTCGCAGCAAACAATCGGGTGAATTTCATAATAATCAAGCTCCAGGTTGCTTCAAAAACAGTTTAGCACCGAGGTTAAGGCGTCGTTACGTGTTTGCTCGCATTCAATGCTCAGAACTTTCACGCGCCTGCATGGCCCAGAGTTCGGCATAGCGCCCGCCCTGAAGCAATAAATGCTCATGGGTACCGCTTTGCACGATCTGCCCCTGTTCCAGAACGATGATCAGATTTGCATCGACCACGGTCGAAAGCCGGTGGGCAATCACCAGCGTTGTGCGCCGGGCGGACGCTTCGCGCAAGGCCTGTTGAATTGCCTGTTCATTGGTGGAATCCAGCGCACTCGTGGCCTCATCGAGGACTAGGATCGGAGGGTCCTTGAGCAGCATGCGGGCAATGGCGACGCGCTGTTTTTCACCACCCGAGAGCTTGAGTCCGCGCTCACCCACCGGCGTGTCATAGCCCTGGGGCAAGCGCACAATGAAGTCGTGCAACTGGGCTGCGCGCGCCACCGACTCGATCTGGTCCTGGGTCGACCCGGGTCGACCGTAACCAATGTTGTAAGCGATGGAATCATTAAACAGCACCGTGTCCTGGGGCACGATGCCGATCGCCGCGCGCAGACTCGACTGCGTGACGCTGCGCAGATCCTGACCATCGATGGTGATGCGTCCGCCGTTGACATCGTAGAAGCGATACAGCAGTCGGGCCAGTGTCGACTTGCCAGCGCCCGAACTACCGACCACCGCCACCGTTGCGCCCGGGGCGATCGTGAACGACACATCACGCAGAATCTGCCGTGCCGGTTCGTAGGAAAACGAGACATTCTCGAAACGCACTTCGGGGCCAATCGCCCCCGCTTCGCTGGGCTTGGCCAAGTGCAGAGCCGGCGCGCCGGGGAGATCATCGACCTCCCGATTGGCATCGAGCATGCCGAACATCTTCTCGATATCGGTCAGGCTCTGCTTGATCTCCCGGTAGAGCACACCCAGGAAGTTCAGCGGAATGTAGAGCTGGATCATGAAGGCGTTGACCAGCACCAGATCGCCCAGCGACATCCGGCCCTCGACCACCCCGACGGTGGCGCGCCAGACCATCATCGTGACGGCCGTCGCGATAATCGCGCTCTGCCCCGTGTTGAGCAAGGACAGCGAGGTTTGGCTGCGCACCGCGGCTCGCTCCCAGCGCTGCAGGCTTTCATCGTATCGCCGGGCTTCGAAGCCTTCGTTGCCAAAGTATTTAACGGTCTCGTAATTCAACAGCGAATCGATCGCCCGCGTATTGGCCTTCGAGTCCAGATCATTCATCTCACGGCGAAAGTGGGTTCGCCAATTGGTCACCGAAACGGTCCACAGAATGTAGACCGACAGGGCGACCACCGTGATGCCGGCGAACCAGGCTTCATAGTGGGTCCCTAGCCAGCCCAGCACCAGCAGGACCTCAACGATGGTGGGTAGGATGCTGTAGAGCGTATAGGACACGAGGGTCGAAATGCCCCGCGAGCCGCGTTCGACATCGCGGGTCAAACCACCGGTCTGACGGTCCAGGTGAAAGCGCAGACTGAGCGCATGCAAATGCCCGAACACCTTGAGCGAGACTGCGCGGACCGCGCGCTGGGTCACCTTGGCAAAGACGTATTCCCGCAACTCGGTGAATAGCGACGTGGCCAGACGCAGCAGGCCATACCCCACCAGCAGCGCCGCTGGAACCGCCACCGCCAGCGCCACGGGACTGCCGCCCAGTGCCCCGCCGACGATAGGCCCTGTGTTCGCGCCGGCGATCGATCCCGCCCCCGCCCCTGGGGGCGCAAGCTGCGTCAAGGGTGCCAGGTGATCGATGATCGCCTTCAGGATGATCGGTACGCTCACGTTCGCTGTCTTGGCGGCGACCAGGCATCCAAGCGCGATGGCCACGCGCCCCTTCCATTCCCACAGGTAGGGCAATAGCGACCTGAGCGTCTGCCAGTCGGTTCGACCGGGCGTTTTGGAGTGTCCCGGCACGGGGATCGGGGATGCGGACGCTGAACCCGCCCGCGTGGCGTGATCTCGGCTCATACCGATATTCTGCGCTATCCGGGTATGCACATCGGCGATCGGCCCGGATTCGGGATCATGATGGAGCCGCAATGAAATCAGCGCCCCCGTTCCGAACAGGCCAATCCGAGGAGCCGAGCCATGTCTGACGACCCGACCCCCACCGCCCTGCCACCCGCCAGTCGTCAACCCGCGTTGCGAGTGGTCCCCATGCCTGCCGACGCCAACGTGCACGGCGATATTTTTGGCGGTTGGATCATGTCGCAAGTCGATATCGCCGGCGGCACGATTGCCGCCGAACGCGCCCGCGGGCGGGTGGCGACGGTAGCGGTCAACTCGTTTGTCTTCAAAGAGCCGGTGTTGATTGGTGATCGGGTGAGCTTCTATGCCGATATCGTGCGGGTCGGACGGACTTCGCTCACCGTCAACGTCGAAGTCTGGGCCGAACGCAATCCGGCGCAGCGCCAGGTCGTCAAAGTCACGGAAGCCACCCTGACCTTTGTCGCGACCGACGAACAACGCCGCCCCAGACCGGTACCCGCCGCTCAGACCTGAGCGAACCAGCCCTCGGGTCCCGGCCGGACCAGGGTTCAGGGCCCCGGGACCGGGGCTAATCGATCGCGCTGCGGCGCGCAAGGACCGCCTCCACCAAGGCCTCCGCCCAGGCGGGGTAGGCCTCGAGACCCGGGTGAAAGCCATCGGCGGCGATCGCGCTATCGGGCAGCGCGGGCAATGCCACCCACTGGGCGCCCGCTGCGGTCTGGGTCCACTGTGCCAGGGCCTGGTCCAAGCGCCGCGCCCGACGGCCCAGAAACCAGCGCAGCGGCTGCGGCAGAGCCGGGAACCGGTGCATCGGCGGGATGCCGGAATAGACGACAAGGCGCGCACCCAGTTGCGTCTGAAGCAGGTGATGGAGCCGCCTCAGCCCGAGCTGCCAGGCGACCCAGCCGGTCCCTGCAGTCACCTCATTGACGCCGATGGAGACCATCACCAAGTCGTAGCGCTGCTGGCCCGCGTGGCGCACCAGCAGGCTGCACAAGCCCTCGATATCGAGGCCCGTGCGCGCCACCAGATCCCAGGCGATCGGGCGCGCAAGGCCTTGCGCCAGTCGCGGCGGGAGTTGCCCGGCAAGGGCCTCGCGCTGATGCGACGCGCCCACCCCCGCCGCAGCCGAATCGCCGGTGATCAGGACGCGCAGGACTTCGGCGACGCCAGCCTCCGAGCGTTGGGGTAGCGGCGGCGGCGCCAATCCGTTGCGGGGTCCCGGAGGTTCGGGAAACACCGGGGTCTCGCGGCGTACCCGACGGCCCTGCACCAGGAGCCACGGCCCCAGCCCGAGGATGGCCAGCAGGTCGACCCAGTCCTTGCGCGCCACGATCCTCTCCGGGGCGGGTGTAGCGCGAAGGATCGGACGCCTCAATCGAAGCGGGTAAAGTCCGGCGCGCGTCTCGCCATGAACGCCGCGAACGCTTCCTGCGCCTCGGGAGACTGCAGCCGTTCACCGAACGCCTGAAACTCGACCGCCATCCGGCTCTGGACCTGCTCGGCCAGACCGAGCTTCATCAGCCGCTTGGTTTCCCGTAACGACGCCGCTGGCAAGCTCGCCAGCCGCGCGGCGCGCGCACGCGCTTGCGACAACAGTTCGGCCGCCGGCACGACCCGATTGATCAGGCCCTGCGCGAGCGCCGTCTGCGCATCCAGGGGCTCGCCCAGCATCAGCAGACTGGCGGCCCGGGTCCAGCCCAGAAGTTGCGGCAACAACAGACTCGAAGCGGCCTCCGGGCATAAGCCCAGCGGCACAAAGGGCACGGAGAACCGAGCTGTTTCGGCCGCATCGATCAGATCACAATGCAACAACATGGTCGTGCCAACGCCCACCGCAGGACCGGCGACGGCCGCAACAATGGGCTTCGGGCAGGTCGAAATAGCGCGCAAAAAACGCTGGACGGGCGTCTCCTCGGAGCGCGGGCGCTGCGCCATGAAGTCCTCGAGATCGTTCCCCGCGGTGAAACAGGTCTCACTGCCGTGGAGCAACACGGCTCTGACCTGCGCGTCTGAGTGTGCGCGTCCGAATGCGTCGGCGAGCTGCTCGTACATCGCCCCCGTGATGGCGTTTTTGCGCTGCGGACGATCGAATCCGACGCTCAACACCCGATCCTGCAGTTCGACCTGAATCATGTGGTTCTCTGGTGAAATTGGAGAGATCGAATTTACCGAAAAAGCGCGGCCAACAGCACTGCGGCCCAGCCAATACCCCTCCAATACCCCTCCCCCCAGCAACCTACCCCTGGGTTCTGAGGCACACTCAGCCCATGCAACTCGAGCAGAACCGATCCGCCCAGGAGACCCGGGGTCTCGTGCTGGGATTCATCGGCGTGTGTATTTTCGCGATGACGCTGCCGATGACGCGACTGGCCGTGGGCCCCACCGATGCGCCACAACTGAGTCCGCTCTTCGTCACGGCGGGGCGGGCCTTGTTTGCGGGCCTGCTGAGCGCACCCTATCTATTGATCACCCGGGCCGCACCGCTGCCGCGCCGCTACTGGTCCGCTCTTGCGGTCTCAGCGATCGGAACAGTGGTCGGCTTTCCCTTGTTCCTCTCCCTCGCGCTGCGCGAAGTTCCGGCGATGCATGCCGCGGTCGTGACCGGTCTGCTGCCCCTGGGCACCGCGGTTGCGGCCGCCCTCTACTTCCGGCAACGCCCGTCGCGCGCCTTCTGGTCATGCGCACTACTGGGTTGCACGCTGGTCATCGCCTTTGCCTGGCGCGAAGGCGGTGGACAACTGAGCCGGGCTGACCTCTGGCTCGGTCTGGCGATGCTCAGTACCTCGATCGGCTATGTCGCGGGCGCGCGGATTTCGGCCGATGTGCCTGCACAACATGTGATCTGCTGGGTGCTCGTCGCGTCATTGCCATTGACCCTTCCGGTGGCCCTTCTCAACTGGCCAAGCCATTCGGTGCAGTGGTCGTCCTGGGGCGGGTTTGCCTATGTGTCGGTGTTTTCGATGTGGCTGGGATTTTTTGCCTGGTATCGGGGCTTGGCGATCGGCGGCACGGTTCGGGTCAGCCAGGTGCAACTCATCCAGCCCTTTCTTGCGCTCCTGATGGCCGTACCCGTCCTGGGTGAGCCGTTATCCTGGTCGACCGTCGCGTTTGCCCTGGCCGTGGTGGCGATCGTGCTGATCGGAAAACGGATGCCGGTCGCTTGAGCACCGGTCGGACCGATGAGCTCGAACCGATGAGCTCGAACCGATGAGCTCGAACCGATGATCAAAGCCCCCCATCAACAGCGCTCAAACACCCCAGCGGCCCCCATGCCTGAACCCACACACATGGTGACCATGCCCCAACGCTCCTGATGATGGCGCATGCCATGGATCAGTTGGGCCGCGCGAATCGCGCCGGTCGCACCCAGGGGATGACCGAGCGCGATCGCCCCACCCACGGGATTGACCCGCTGGGGGTCGAGGCCGAGCTCTCGAATCACGGCCAGCGCCTGCGCTGCAAAGGCCTCGTTCAATTCGATCCGCTCGAGTTGATCCTGCGTAATCCCGGCCTGGCGCAGCGCAATCGGGATCGCTTCCTTGGGGCCGATCCCCATGATCTCGGGAGGCACACCGCGCACCGCAAACGCGGCGAAGCGCGCGAGCGGCGTCAGGTTGAAGCGCTTGAGCGCCGATTCGGACACCACCAGCAAGGCGCCCGCGCCGTCCGACGTCTGCGAACTGTTTCCGGCCGTGACCGATCCTTTAGCCGCAAACACCGGACGCAGTTTCGCCAGCGCTGCGAGCGAAGTGTCCGCCCGCGCCCCTTCGTCCTGCGTGACCGTGCGCGTCGTGGTGAGCACTTCCCCGGAGGCGAGATCGGCGCCACGCTCGGTCACCTCGATCGGTGCAATCCCCAGGGGCTCACCGCCCGCCTGCGCAGCCAGCGCGCGGGTATGACTTTGCAGCGCAAAGGCGTCCTGATCCTCACGCGACACCTGCCAGCGCTGCGCGACCTTCTCGGCCGTCAAACCCATGCCATAGGCGATCCCGATGGGCTCATCAGACTCAAAGAATGCGGGGTTGAAGGAGGGCGCATTGCCCATCATGGGCACCATGCTCATGGATTCGGTTCCACCCGCGAGCATGACGTCGGCTTCGCCGACCCGGATCCGATCGGCCGCCATGGCAATCGCGCTCAGGCCGGAAGCGCAAAAGCGGTTCACGGTCACACCACCCACGGTATCAGGCAGCCCGGCGCGCAGCACCGCCATCCTCGCAATGTTCAAGCCCTGCTGCGCTTCAGGAATCGCGCAACCAATAATGGCGTCCTCGATCGCGGCCGCGTCCAGGCCAGGGACCTGCGCCATGGCTGCACGGATGGCATGCGCAAGCAGGTCGTCGGGGCGCGTCGCACGGAATGCGCCGCGATGGGATTTGCCAATCGGCGTGCGGGCCGCCGCAACGATGTAAGCGGCTTGCAGGGGTCGGGTCATGATGATTTCCTTAATTACGCACCGGCTTGCCGGTCTGCAGCAGTCCCATGATGCGTTCCTGGGTTTTCGGGTGTCCCAGAAGCGCCGTGAAGGCACGACGCTCGAGTGCCATGATCCAGGCCTCATCGACCTCGGTGCCGGCATCCACATCCCCCCCACAGATCACATCCGCAATCGTGAACGCGAGGTGCGCGTCATGCGGGCTGGCAAACCCTCCATCGCGCAAATTCACGATGCTGGCCTTGAAGGTCGCTGCACCCTCACGCCCAGCGACCTTGAACCGGGCCCGGCGCGGCGCCCGATACCCCGCATCAGCCATCGCCTGCGCCTGGCGGATCGCCACGAACAGCAGCTCCCGGGCATGAAACATGATCGGGTCAGTCGCTTGCAAATAGCCCAAGTCGCGCGCTTCGAGCGCAGACTTGGAAACCGTGGCCATCGCAGCCGCCTGAAAATGCCGTCTTAAAAAGTGAAACAGCGCCGAGTCCGGTGCCTCGGCCTGGAGTTGCGCCGCATGGCGCGCGCCGTAGGTTAGACCACCCGCGCCCGGAATCAGGCCGACACCCACCTCCACCAGCCCCATGTAACTCTCAAGTGCCACGACCCGCTTGGCGCAGTGCAATGCAATCTCGCAGCCCCCGCCCAGCGCCAGCCCGTGCACCGCAGCCACCACCGGCACCTGCGCATAGCGCATCCGCAACATCACCTCTTGCAAATTTTTGATATCGCCTTCGACCGCCTTCGGACCACCCTTCCTGAAGGCGGGCATGGAAGACTCCAGATCAGCACCGGCGGAGAAGGGCTCATCGGGCGACCAGATCACCAGGCCCTGATAGCGCGACTCGGCCGCTTCGACCGCGCGCAGCAAACCCTCGCCAAGGCCCTGATTGATCAGATGCATCTTGGTCTTGAATGAAATGATCAGGACATCATCAAGCCCTGCGCGGTCCAGCGTCCAGAGCCGAACCGACTCGTCTTCATGCACGGTGTGACCCGCCTGTTTCGCATCCGCCGCCCCGCTCCCGACCAGTACCGCCGGGAAGAGTTGGCGGTCCATCACCGGCAACCGAGGCGCAGCGACAAACGCGCCATGGCTGCCGTGGGTTCCATCCGCGTTGGGCGACCAGGAGCCTTCCGCCTGATGGACGCCGCCCCGCTGCGCGACCGGCCCCTCGAAGACCCAAGCCGGCAAGGGGGCCGCCACCAGGGCCTGCCCCGAGGCGATATCGTCAGCGATCCATTGGGCCACTTGGGTCCAACCGGCCAATTGCCAGAGCTCGAAGGGTCCCTCGCCCCAGCCGAAGCCCCAACGCACGGCGAGATCGAGTTCGCGCGCACTCGCCGCGATCTCGGCCAGATGAATCGCTGCGTACTGGAAGCTGTCGCGCATCACCGACCACAGAAAACGCGCCTGCGGATTGGTCGATTCGCGCAGCAACTGTAAGCGCTCACCCCAATCTTTTTTCTTCAGAATCCGGGCGACGGTTTCGTCCGCCTTGGCACCTGCGGGGACATACGCGCCCGCCCATTCAGACCGATCGGCCCCCGCACCCTTGGCATGCAGCGCGAGCGCCCGCTCGGGGTCGATGCGCAGGATGGTCTTGCCCTCGCGGCGGTAAAAACCGGCGTCGCTCTTTTGCCCCAAGGCGCCGGCAGCGAGCAGTGCGCTCAAGAGCTTGGGCTGGGCATAGAGCGAATGAAATGGATCATTGGGCAGGTGCTCTTCCATGGTCCGAATCACATGGCTGAGCGTATCGAGCCCGACCACATCGGCGGTGCGGTAAGTGCCACTCTTGGCCCGACCCAGACGGGCGCCGGTCAGGTCATCGACGACATCCATGCTGAGCCCGTGGCGCTCGGCTTCCGCCATGACCGCGACCATGCCAAAGACACCGATTCGGTTGGCGATGAAGTTCGGCGTGTCTCTGGTGCGCACCACGCCCTTACCCAGCGTGGTGGTGAGAAATCCTTCGAGACGATCGAGCACATCGGCGCGGGTCTGTGCGATCGGGATCAGTTCTGCCAGATGCATGTAGCGGGGTGGATTAAAGAAATGCACACCACAAAACCGCGCCTTCAGGTCCTCTGGAAGATCCCGGGCCAACGAGGTGATCGACAGCCCCGAGGTATTGGACGCCAGAATGGTATTGGGCCCGACCATCGGCACAATGCGCCGATAGAGATCATGCTTCCAGTCAAGGCGTTCGGCGATCGCCTCGATGATCAGGTCGCAGTGCGCGAGCAGGCCCAGGTCATGTTCATAGTCGGCCGGCTGGATCGCGTCGGCGAGTTGCGCCAACCCGAGGGGCGCTGGGCTAAGTTTTCGCAGCCCTGCGATCGCGCGTTCCGCGATAGCTCGCGAGGACGGGCCTGGCGACGGCAGATCAAACAGCACCGGGTCGACGCCGGCATTGACCAGATGGGCCGCGATCTGCGCGCCCATCACGCCCGCGCCCAGCACCGCGACTCGGCGCACCAGAAATCGTTGATCGATTGCATTCATCAGAAAATTCCCATGAAACACCTCAACCCCCAGCGACGCCGGGGCGAGGCGATTACGCTTGCAAGACTCTGCGAATAAGACTGAATTTCAGAACAAATCAGCCTCGAGCGTCATCAGCGAGGTCGCCCCAGCGCGTGCGCTACGCAACAAGCTGGCCGTTTCGGGCAACAGTCGCGCAAAGTAAAACCGTGCAGTCGCGAGCTTGGCCCGGTAGAACGGATCCCCATCGGGCGTGGCCCCGGACTTGTCCAGTGCCAACAGGGCCATCCGCGCCCACAGGTACGCCGTAGTGAGGTGACCGATCAGTCGCAGGTAATCCACCGACGCCGCACCGACTTCGTCGGCATTGCCCATCGCTTTCATGGCGATTTCCATCGTCAGCTTCTCAACTTTCTCCGACAAGTCGGCCAGCGGGTTGATGAATTCCGCCATGTCCTCGCGATGCCCGTGAGCCTCGATGAATTCACGCATCGGCTTGCCGAGCTTTCTCAGCTTCGCACCGTTATCGCCCAGCACCTTGCGCCCGAGAAGATCGAGCGACTGGATACTGTTGGTACCTTCATAAATCATATTGATTCTGGCATCGCGTACGTACTGCTCCATCCCCCACTCGCGGATGTAGCCATGACCCCCAAAGACCTGTAGCGCCAGGTTGGTACAGGCAAACCCGTTGTCGGTGATGAACGCTTTGATCACCGGCGTCATCAGCGCCAACGCATCGTCGGCGTCCTGACGCGCTTGCGCATCGGGATGCGAGACCAGGGTATCGAGCAGCTGTGCGCCCCAAAGGGCAAGCGCTCGGCCCGACTCGGTCCAGGCCCGGATGGTCAGCAACATGCGCCGGATATCGGCATGCACCAGGATCGGATCAGCGGGTTTGTCTGCGGCTTTGATTCCGGTCAGGCTGCGCCCTTGGACCCGGTCTTTGGCATACACCACGGCATTCTGATAGGCCACTTCCATCAGCCCCAGGGACTGGATACCCACGCCCAGGCGCGCGCCATTCATCATGACAAACATCGCGGGCAGACCACGGTTGGGTTGACCCACCATCCAGCCGGTTGCCCCATCGAAGTCCATGACGCAGGTGGCATTGCCGTGAATGCCCATCTTCTCCTCGATACGCGCCGCCTTGACGGCGTTGCGCTCGCCCACGGTCGCCGACTCCCCCTCGCCAACCGGTAAGAATTTCGGCACAACAAAGAGCGAGATTCCACGCGTACCGGCCGGGGCATCGGGCAGTCTCGCCAGGACGAGGTGCACGATGTTCTCGGTCAGATCATGCTCGCCGGAAGAAATGAAAATCTTGGTCCCGGTGATCTTGAAGCTGCCATCGGCCAACGGTTCGGCACGCGTGCGCAGCAGACCCAGGTCGGTGCCGCAATGCGGTTCGGTCAGACACATCGTGCCGGTCCATTGCCCGGAAACGAGCTTGGGCAGATAGGTGGCTTGTTGTTGCGGGCTACCGTGGGCATGCAGGCACGAGTAGGCCCCGATCGTCAGACCGGGATACATGGCCCAGGCCTGATTGGCCGAGTTGAGCATCTCATTCATGGCCGAGCCCATGATGGCGGGCAAGCCCTGACCACCGTACTGCGGGTCCGCTGACAGCGCTGGCCATCCTGCCGACTGGAACTGGTCCCAGGCCTCCTTGAAGCCTGGCGGGGTTGTGACCGCACCAGTCGCGGGGTCATGGCGACACCCAATGGCATCGCCCGAGTGATTCAGCGGCTGCAGGACTTCCGAGCAGAAGCGCCCGCCTTCCTCGAGAACCTGATCGATCAGGGCCCGGTCTGTCGTGGCATGTGCGGGCAACATGGCCAGGTGAGCCTCTGCATCAAGCAGTTCGTGCAGGACAAATTGCAGATCCCGCAGCGGAGCATGGTATTGGGGCATCGCGAGAACTCCTCGATATACGATTAAAACAATTAAAATCTAAATAAAAATCAGAATTGAAGTCAAAATTGAAATCAACCCCGCGCTACGCTGCGGTCTCGAGAGAAAACGATCGAATCAATCGGTCAAACGCTCGATACGCCCGCTCCGACGATCCGGTCGAGCGCAACAGTCGTCCGTCGTGGTGCAAGGTCAGAATGATCCCGTGTAACTCGAAGACCAGTTGTTCAGGGTCGGTTGCCGGATCGAGTTGACCGGCCTCAATGGCATGGGAAACCGCTCGGACCAATTCGCGCTGCCAGCCCCGAACCATCCGGACCAGGACATCACGAACTGGCCCTGAACGGTCGTCGTATTCGGCGGCGCCAGAGATGAAAATACAGCCCTGCGGCGCGGTGTGGACGGTCCGTGACACCCAGGCCGCAAAGATCGCATGCAAACGCTCGAGGCCTCGCGGCCGGGCGAGCGCCGGCCGCAACACGTCCTCAATAAACCGAGCCTCATGGGCCTCGAGGACCGTGATCTGTAACTCCTCGCGCGATCCGAAATGGGCAAACACCCCGCTTTTGGACATCTGCCGATGTTCGGCCAGTTGACCGATCGTGAGTCCTTCCAGTCCCTGTTGCGAGGCGATCTGGAGGGCTACATCGACGATCGCGGCACGAGTTTGCTCGCCTTTGCCCATGGAGTTTTGATTGGGGAATGGAGGAATTAAAAATACGAACGATCGTACTATTTTCGAATCGGCTCGAAATGTCAAGTCATCAGACGGTGGAACCTCAGGGCATCATCCCGACGGGAGGAAGGGGCGTTTCCCAGCGCTCACGCTTGGATGCCTGCGCGTTTCGGTCAGGGTCGCCCCTGGCAACGCTGGAAGGCGCTTGGGCGCTCGTCACTGCGTCTGCGCGGGACCGGTGATCGGATGAATCTTGCGTGGCCGTCGCCTGCTCTTGTGGCTGCGCGCGGCCCGCAGGGAACGGTTCCGGGTTGACCTGCGCCGGTCTTGGATCGGGTTCGAGGGCGATCGGCTGCGTCGGCAGCGTGTCGGAAACCCGTGATTCCTGCTCTGGGGGCGTGGTGGCGGCCGTCGCCAGGTGCCAGTGCGCCTCAACACTGAGGCTCGCGGCAACGCTGATGATGACCCGAACGAGGTTTCGGCTCATGGCAATTCTCCTGACCGTGCGGTGCAGTGGCGGGGTTGTCGACGCAACCCAGAGGTCGCACGCAATCCAGGGTCCCGCCCGGGGCATGAACCCACCCCAGGGCCTGGCCGTTGTCAGGGCGCCTTCGACCCAAGATCGACCCAAGATCGACCCAAGATGCCTTTATTTGGCGGACACCGAACCCGAACCGATCGCCCACGTCATTGCGTTGCAGCACCCGCCCCGACAATCCAGCCCTCAAGTGGGTCCAGATCGACCGGCAGACCCCAATGCTGATCCCGTCGGGTCCACGCCCACGCCGCCAGAACCAGCCCCAGGACGGCATCGAGCTGATCGGCGCCCGGCTCCTCGATCAGTTGCTCGCGCAGGCTCGGTGCCAGCACGACCGGGCGATGATCAAAGCCATGGGCGCCGTGCTCGAGCGCACAGACGATTGCAGCACGCACCGCGCGGCGCTGTGCGGTCGCACCGCGCGACGCATCGCTTTTATAGGACTGGTTGCCAACGCATGCGCGCGCCACCAGCGCCGGGTAGGCCTCGAGGGCGATGCGCTGTGGATCGCCGGCATGCAACCCGGCCAGGGAGACCCCCGCGTCCAGCAGCCTGGGCACCCCAGCATGCAGCATGAACGCCACCGGCGGATTGACCCATTTCATCGACGGACTCGAGCGGGCGGGTCCATCGGTTGCCCGGTGCGCGAAGCGCTGACCGACCGCCCGGGCTGCACAAAACGCGCGAAATAACGCTCGAATCGAATCGCGCGACAGGCTGCCGTAGGTGGCGATCATGGCGCGCCAGTCGTCGGGCCAGCCGAGGGTCTGGACCAGTTCACGGGGCAATCCGAACGGTAGATCAAACGCCCCTACCCAGGGTCCCGGGCGCTTGAGCTGGAGGTCAAACGTCGCCCAATCCGGGCAGCGCTCGAGGGCCAGCACCCGAAGCGGTCTGAGCGTTTGCACCTGGCCGGGTACGATCTGCGCGGGATCGATCTGGCCAGGATCCACCTCGCCGATGGCGACCGTGATCGGTTTGCGCCGCGAGGGCGCACTGGTGAAGTCCACGCCGAGCAGGGTCCAGGACGTCATCGCATCTCCCGTGCGACCCGCTCAGAACTTCGCACGGCTTCCCGACCCATGACCCGAGAACGCCACCACCGCCCGCAACAGCCCAAATGCCAGCGCTTGCAGCAATCGGGCGATCAGGCCACGGCGTGCATGATGGTTGGGCGCAAGAGAGCGCCCCCCAGTCTCGATCAGCCCTTCGATGGCCCCCCGAAGGCGCTGCGCAAAATCCGCATTGAATACGACGATATTGGCTTCACGCGCCAAGAGCAGCGAGAACGGGTCAATGTTGGAGGAACCCACGGTTGCCCAGTCATCGACGACCGCAGCCTTCGCGTGCAGAAAACTGGGCTGATACTCGATGATCTCGATACCCGCGCGGAGAAACTCTTCATACATCGCTTGTTGTGCCCAATGCGGTAACCGATACTCCTGGCGGCCTTGCAAGAGCAGGCGCACGCGAACCCCGCGACCTGCAGCGGCCATCAGCGCCCGTCGAAAACGGATTCCCGGCAGAAAATAGGCGCAGGCGATCAGGATATCCCGCCGGGCGTGTCCGATCGCTCGCAGATAGGCACGCTCAATCGCGTGCCGCATCCGCAGGTTGTCCCGTAACACCAACATGGCGCGCAATCGCCCGACTGCCGGGGATGGCGCGCCGGGTGGTTCCGGCATGTGCGACAAGGCCGAGCGCCTGCGCTCATAGCCACGCCACGGCCGCAATCGGTGGGGCACATTGGCGAGCGTCAATTGCCACCACAGCCGCCAGGCCGCGAGGTGCACACTCGCCACAATCGGGCCCCGCAATTGCAGGGCAAAGTCCGCGCGCGGCGATGCCAGCGGGCCATGGTTAGGATCCACCAGGTCATCGATCAGATTGATACCGCCCACGAACGCCAACTCGCCATCGACCACCGCCAGCTTTCGATGCATACGTCGCAGGCGCTGACGGCTCAACGAAAAACGCCCGCGCTCGGGGCGAAAGATTTCGATCCGGACACCCGCCCCATGCAGATGCTGGCGCAAGGTCGGGTCGAACGCCGCGCAACCGAACCCATCCACAATCAGATGCACGGCAACGCCACGCCCCGCGGCCGCAGCCATCGCCCGGGCGATCCGCCAGCCGCTCGGGTCGGCCTCAAACAGGTAGGTCTCCAGAAAAACGGTGCGCTGCGCCGCATCGAGTGCGCGTTCGAGCGCCGGGAAATACTCCGCTCCGTTGCACAGCAACACCACGGCATTGCCGGCCACCAGACGCGATCGCAAGGGCTCAACCCAATGGGGCGTGGGCAAGCGCATGGTGCCCAGACCTCGCCCAGACGGCGATCAATCCCCCGCCAGGGGCCGCAGATCGGCCACCAGCGGGGCATGATCAGAAAGCCGCGACCAGGCCGCGCCCTGAAGAACCTTGACCTGATCGACCGCAAACCCGCGCTGATAGATACGGTCCAGCTGCAACCACGGAAACAGGCTGGGAAAGGTGCGGGCCGCGCGCGATCCGGCTTGGGCCGTGCCCCAGCACTCATGCACGTCGAGCTCCACGCGCAAGGTTTCGCTCAAGCGATGGCGCCAGTCATTGAAGTCCCCCGCAATCAGAAGCGGCCCCCCGCTCGGAACGATCTGGCGGATCCAAACGATTAACGCGGCCACTTGACGTTCCCGGCTAGCGCCCAGCAGACCGAGATGAATCACAAAACAGTGGACCTCCACCCCATTCATCTCGATCACGCAATGCAGAATACCGCGGCGCTCCAGCACATGGTCCGACACGTCCAGATGATCCCGTCGCAGGATCGGGAAGCGCGACAGGAGCGCGTTGCCATGGTGCCCATGGAGGTAGTTCGCGTTGCGCCCATAGGCGGACTCGAAGATCGGTCGCAGCTGGGGGCCGCGCGCGAGAAAGACTTCCTGACTTTCGCTCGGCCAGTGTGCGATTCGCCGCGCATGACGGTCATGACGGCCCTGAACTTCCTGGAGAAAAATCAGGTCCGCATCGAGTTCATGAAGACGCAGGCGCAATTCATGCAGGGTCGCCGCCCGCCGAAATCCAAACAATTCAGCCGCCACGCCCTTGTGAATGTTGTAGGTCGCAACACGCAACGCGCGCACGGAGTCCCTCACTCGGGAGTCATCAGGGTTCAGAGCGGTTCAGGCGTTTGGGCAAGGATTCGATGGCCGAGACATTAGTCATGGAAAAGCACCGCTGCGCGGCCTCGCGCCAGGGCAGCCAGAGAAAGCCCAGATGCTCCCGCGCCGAGAGCCTCGGAGCGCGCGTCGATGGTAAACAGAAACCGAATACATGCTCGGTGTTGTGGGTCACCCCCGGGGCATAACGATGGCGCCAATGCGGATAGATTTCATAATCATGTTGTTCGCGCCAATCGGTCAGCCGGGAACCGGCGATCGCATCGGCATCAAACCCGGTCTCTTCCGCCAGTTCACGCCGGGCCGTTGCCATCAGCGGCTCGTCCAGGGCGTCCTTGCTGCCCGTCACCGATTGCCAGAAACCCGACCGGTCGGCACGCTCTAGGATCAGAACGTCGAGCGCGACCGTATGGATCACGACCAACACGGACTCCGGGATCTTGGCGCCGCTCACGCGCAATGCCGCATCAGGGGACGGGCCGATCGGTGGCGATCCGGCGCATGCTCAGCTGCTCGCGTCGGACGGCCCGACCGGGCTCGCGCCGCGCACCCGGATGTGCAACTCGCGCAGCTGTTTTTCGTCCACCAGGCTCGGTGCCTGGGTCAGCAGACATTGCGCACGCTGGGTTTTCGGAAAGGCAATCACGTCGCGGATCGATTCAGCACCCGCCATCATGGTCACGATCCGATCCAGACCGAATGCAATCCCGCCGTGCGGGGGGGCGCCGTACTGCAGGGCATCGAGCAGGAAGCCGAATTTGGCGCGGGCCTCTTCGGCCTCTAGGTTGAGCGCGCGAAACACCTTGCTCTGCACCTCTTCTCGATGGATTCGCACCGACCCACCGCCGATTTCCCAGCCATTCAACACCATGTCGTAGGCCTTGGCGATGCAAGCACCGGGATCCGTCTCCATCAGATCCTCGTGGCCATCCTTGGGGGCGGTGAAAGGATGGTGTACGGCAACCCAACGCCCGTCGGCCTCGTCATGCTCGAACATCGGGAAATCCACCACCCACAGGGGCTTCCAAGGCGCCGCATCGAGCAGCCCCTGAGCACGACCAAACTCGGAATGGCCGATTTTCTGGCGCAAGGCACCGAGCGCATCGGCCACGACCTTCTCGCGATCCGCACCAAAGAAAACAATATCCCCGTCCTGCGCACCGGTGCGTTCGAGAATCGCCGCAATCGCCGCATCATGCAGATTTTTGACAATGGGAGACTGCAACCCGGGGCGACCCTTGGCTGCTTCGTTGACCTTGATCCAGGCCAATCCAGCCGCACCATAGATCGCCACGAACTGCGCATACTGATCGATCTCGCTGCGCGAGATCTTGGCCCCACCCGGTACCCGCAGGGCGGCTACCCGGCCTCCCTTGATGCGCGCCGCGTCAGCAAAGACCTTGAACTCCACCTCGCCCATCGCGTCCGTGAGATCCGTCAGTTCGAGCTTGACCCGCAGGTCGGGCTTATCGCTCCCAAAGCGCCGGATCGCCTCCGAATAGGCCATCAGCGGGAATGGCTTGGGCAAGCTCACCCCGATCGCCTTCTCGAACACATGCCGGATCATGTCCTCGAACAACTCGCGGATCTGCTGCTCGGTGAGAAACGAGGTCTCGCAGTCGATCTGGGTAAATTCCGGCTGGCGGTCAGCGCGCAAGTCTTCATCGCGAAAACACTTGGTGATCTGGTAGTAGCGATCAAACCCCGCGACCATGAGCAACTGCTTGAAGAGCTGGGGCGACTGGGGGAGCGCGAAGAACTGCCCGGCATGCACCCGCGAAGGCACGAGGTAGTCCCGCGCACCTTCGGGCGTGCTCTTGGTGAGCATCGGCGTTTCGATATCCAGAAAACCCTGCGCATCGAGGTAGCGGCGCACTTCCATCGCAACCCGGTAGCGCAGGATCAGATTGCGCTGCATCGGTGGACGACGCAGGTCCAGGACACGGTGGGTCAGGCGGGTGGTCTCGGACAGGTTGTCATCGTCAAGCTGGAATGGCGGTGTGACCGATGGATTGAGGATTTCCAGCTCGTGGCACAAGACCTCGACTTCGCCGCTGCGCAAGTTCGGATTGGTCGTGCCCTCCGGACGCTGACGGACGCGGCCGGTCATGCGCAAACAGAATTCGTTGCGAATCCGCTCTGCGCTCGCAAACACGACTTCGCGGTCCGGATCACAGACCACCTGAACAATACCCTCACGATCACGCAGATCGATGAAGATCACGCCACCGTGATCGCGCCGGCGCTGGACCCAGCCAAACAGCGTCACAGTGTGGTCAAGATGCTCGGCCGAGACGGTGCCGGCATAGCAGGTGCGGCCGAAAGTCGGTGCGCTCATGGCAGAAAACTTTGTAAAAAAATCAATCGTGGAAGGGGTGACAGATCTTGAGCGCGCAGGTGCTCCGGCCGGTAACCTGGAGCCGGCGTGCCCGCGTTCAGCGCTGTCGCGGCGGGGGTTTGACGCCCGGCGCGACCACGCCCATGGAAACGACATACTTGAGCGCTTCATCCACGCTCATATCAAGTTCGATCACGTCATCCATCTGCATCATCAGGAAAAAACCAGAGGTCGGGTTCGGGGTCGTCGGCACATAAACAGACACCATCCCTTCGCCCGCCCGACGAGCGACCTCCGGCGCTGGCAGGCCGGTTTGGAATGCGATGGTCCAGCATCCCACGCGCGGATACTGGACGAGCAGCGCCTTGCGAAAGGCCTGCCCGCTGTCCGATAGCAGGGTGTCCGACACCTGCTTGACGCTGGAATAGATCGTCCGAACGATCGGGATTCGGGCAAGCAGCGCCTCCCAGAATAGGACCAGGCGTTGCCCGAGAAAATTCGCCGTCAACATCCCGGTGAGCAGAACCGCCAGAATGGTGAGTAAGGCACCGACGCCGGGAATCCGTAGGCCTGTAAATCGTTCGGGCTGCCAACTGGTGGGCAACAAGGCGAGACTTTGGTCGAGGGTGCTGACGATCAGATTCAAGACCCACAGCGTGATGACGAGTGGCACCCAAATTAGCAGGCCCGTCACCAGGTAGCTACGCAAACGATTCATGGGCGTGGGTGCAGGTTTGTTCAAGTGAAACCGCCAAATCAGCGCTAGGTTGGGGTGCCAGGTTTACTGCTGGCGGGTGAGCTCGACGCACTGGCGGATGCGCCAGAACCCGAGCCGCTCGACCCACCAGCGCCAGCGGCGCTTTTGGCTGCGCCCGAATCGGCGCCAGCCGAAGCGCCCGTGCCGGAGGCGCCGCTGGCCGACGATGCGCCCTCCCCACTGGTCGATCCGGCAGGCGATTTCGCTGGGCCGGCATCGCCTGGAGCCGAAGCGGCGTCGCCACCAGCTGCCTTGTCCGCACCAGCGGCCGATTTTTTGGGGCCATTGTCGCGAAAATCGGTCACATACCAGCCAGTCCCTTTCAGCTGAAACCCGGCCGCCGTGAGTTTTCGACGATAGCGTTCGGCATGGCAGACTGGACACACGGTGAGCACCGGGTCTGACAACTTCTGCAAGGTGTCATGTTCGTGTCCACAAGCGTCGCAAAGATAAGCGTAGATGGGCATGGGGTGACGAAGGTTCTACGACGAAAAACACTCAAGTATAGCGCCCGCGCCCAACCTCCGAGGCAGAGTATCCAAAGCATCTAGAGGGTCTGACCAAATGCGCGAACGAGTGCTGCCCGCCTGGCCGTCGCCGCCCCCGCCAGAACGAATCCCATCAAACGCCCTTCGCGGTCCCTGAAATGGCCTTCAAGTCCTGGAGCAGCGCCCTCGGGTTGATCGACATAGCGCCAGTCGCCCTCCATGCCCACGGGTGCCGGGAGCACGCTCAGGGGGAGAGCGGGCGTCTTCACGGCAACCGGCATCACCGGATACACCACGTCCGTTAACACCCCGGTCAAGCTTCTGGCGAGCGCGCGTGCGCCTGTCATGAGGGGCAACACGTAGGGCAGAACCTGGCCATGAACCTGTGCGCAATCGCCCAGGGCGTAGACGTCAGGCGCCGACGTTCGGAGTGCCGGATCGACAACGATGCCCCGATCCGCCGTCAGGCCCGCGGCCGCCGCAAGCGCGATGCGGGGCTGCAGACCCACCGCTGACAGGACGAGATCGGTCGACAGGCGCTCGCCCTGCGCCAGTTCAACCGAAAATCTTCCCCCATCCCGATAGACCCCCCGGGCCGAGGTGCCGAATCGGAACCGGACCCCAACGCCAGCCAGCGCATCACGCAAGGCGCGCCCGGCCGGCTCGGGAACCAGCCGGCCCAAGGGCAGTGGGGCTAAATCAATGACCTCTGCACGGTACCCAGCAGCGATCAGGTCATTGGCAAATTCACAACCAATCAGCCCGGCACCGAGAATGGTGACATGGGCGCCCGCTGTCAGCGCCGCATGAAAGTGCCCGTAATCGACCAAATCATTGACCGAACGCACCGCATCCGCCGCATCGCCGGCGAGTGCGATCCGAATGGGGTCGGCGCCCTGGGCGAGGACCAGCTGGCGATAACCGAGCACCCGATCATCGAGGACCACTTGGTGGGCCTGCGCGTCAATGCGCAAGACCTCCCGGTGCGCGAGGACGGTGGCCTGAATCGCCGCGGCCGCAGCCTCTGCCGGCGTCGTGACGAGACTGGCGGGCGAGCGTCCCGCGGCCAGAGCATTGGAGAGCATCGGCTTCGAGTAAAACGACCCGTCGTCGCGGCTGATCAGAACAATCGGGGTCTCGGCGTCGAGCTTGCGAAACTCGCGCGCGAGCGTCCAACCGGCCAACCCAGTCCCGACAATGACCAAAGGGGCGCTCATGGTTTAGATCACCACCATCTCGAAATCGGACTTGGCCACCCCACATTCGGGGCAGGCCCAGTCCGCTGGGACCGCGTCCCAGCGGGTACCAGCCGGGATGCCCTCCTCCGGGCGACCAGAGGATTCGTCATACACAAAACCGCAAACGATACAAAGATACGTATTCATCAAAATTTCCTGACTCATCGTGGTGTTTAAGAAAAAAAGGGGCGCGTCCTCGAGCGCGTAGACCGAACAATGCGCACGCGACCGCGCGTGCACGCCGCAGCACTCAGTGCGCCGCAGCCTCGACCCGCGCAAGAACGGTTTTGTAGGCATTGGCGTGCTTTTCCTCAACCCGGGCCAACGCAGCAAAACGCTTGGCAGCCTTGTCGAGCAGCGCCCGAAACGCATCGGCGTGCTGGCGTGATTCGGCGATCTGATCGTCAAATTCGGCAACCGCTGCCTGCTGCCCTTCCTCGAGTGCGAGATGGCGAAACTTGGGGTACATCTCGGTGTACTCATGGGTCTCCCCTTCGATCGCGATTTCCAGAGCGCGCGCGGGGGTCAACCTGGCTTTGGGATAGAGCAGATCGAGGTGGCCGAACGCGTGCATCACTTCCTGATCCGCGGTGGCCTCGAAGTGGCGGGCCGTTTCTTCATCACCGGCCTCGCGGGCGACCCTGGCGAAATAACGATACTTGACGTGAGCCATCGACTCGCCAGCAAACGCGGATTCGAGATTAGCGAGGGTGACAGAGGGCGTGGCGAGCGTGGGGGTTATGGTGGTCATCAGAAGCTCCTGCATGTAGCGTTGTGGTGAAACGCATCATGCCGAGCCCGATAGCAATCGCGCCAACAGATCATTCCGATCTTTCTGATCGCTTATTCCGATCAAGCTTCAGCGCAGCAGGGTGGGCTGAGCCGATTGGCACTTCTGCAATCGACTCAACCCAACGCATCGCTCAAAATGGGATGTCATCGTCCTCGGGGCCCAGGCCACCGCCCGGCCGACCGCCCGATCCTCCCGCGGGTGCACGGGCGGCGCCCGGCCGGGATCCCGCCGAGGATTCCCGCTGCCCGCCGCCCGCTCCCTGTTCGCGCGCCCCAAAGGATCCGCCGCCCTCTTCGGCCGGGCGACCCATCCCCTCGCGCGTTCCCAGCATCTGCAGCTCGGTCGCGTCGACATCGAGCGAATGCCGCTCGACGCCGTCCCGATCGGTGTACTTGTTGAGCTTGAGACGGCCTTCTACATAGACCTGGCGGCCTTTCTTGAGGTACTCACCGGCGATTTCACCAAGCTTTCCACCGAAAGTGATGCGATACCAGTCGGTTTCCTCGCCCGCCTTGGTTTTACGGGTAACCGCAATGCTGGTACTGGCGAGCGCTCGGCCGTCCGGGGTGAAGCGCACTTCGGGGTCACGCCCCAAATTTCCAATCAGGCTAACTTTTGCATATGACATGATGGCCTCCCAAGGTTCTGGTTAAATATACAGTGTTTGGCGAGCGATTCGTTCAGACGCGTGGCTGACCTGAGCGGTTTAAGCCAGAGGGCAAACCGATGCCCCGTTGGCAGCGCCCGGGTCCGCCAGCGCGCGCAGGTCGTGAGCGCACGGGGACAGGATCCGCAACAATCCCGGCACCCACAGCGCGAAAATCGAGGCGAGCGACGCCGACTCACGCCGCGCAAACGGCGCCATCCGGTCATTCTTAAGAGAGGGCGTATGAGGGGTCAGCACGGGCCGGCTATAGTAGCAAGTTGCCCGCACCGATGCCCGACCCGATGAACGAACACCCTCTGCTTCGCCCCGATGGCGCCCGTACCGTCGCCAGCGGCCTTGAACGCGAAGTTGAACGCAAAGTTGAGCCTAAAGGTTCGAGCGCTGGTCGCCTCAGCGCTGAGGCAACCAATGCCATCCGCATTCGTGGCGCCCGCACCCACAATCTCAAGAACATCTCGCTCGATCTGCCGCGCCAGGCGCTGGTCGTGATCACGGGCCTGTCGGGTTCTGGAAAATCGTCCCTCGCCTTCGACACGCTCTATGCAGAAGGGCAGCGCCGCTATGTCGAAAGTCTGTCGACCTACGCGCGTCAGTTTCTGCAGCTGATGGAAAAACCCGATGTCGATCTGATCGAAGGCCTGTCGCCCGCGATTGCGATTGAGCAGAAAGCGGCCAGTCACAATCCGCGCTCGACCGTCGGCACCGTCACCGAAATTCATGACTACCTGCGTCTGCTCTACGCACGGGTCGGGACGCCACATTGCCCGGACCACCCGACCGAAGCCCTCGCCGCACAGTCGATTTCACAAATGGTCGACGCGGTCATGGCCCGCCCGCCCGGGCGCAGGCTCATGGTGCTGGCGCCGATCGTGATCGGACGCAAAGGCGAACACGTCGAGCTCTTCGAATCCCTACGCGCTCAGGGCTTTGCCCGCGTGCGCGTCGCAACCGAGAGTCACGGTAGCGCCACCCTGCATGAGCTCGACGCGGTCCCGGCGCTGGCGCGTAATCAGCGTCATTCGATCGACGTGGTGGTTGATCGCCTGAAGACCGGGCCGAACGCCGCCGAACGCTTGGCGGAGTCGTTCGAAACGGCGCTTCGATTGTCCGAAGGTCGCGCGGTCGTGGTGGACCTGGAGCCGCAGGCGGGCGACGACCCTGACGCCCCTGACGCCCCTCCATCGGCCGAGGTGACGTTCTCGAATCGGTTTGCCTGCCCCCAATGCGGCTGGTCGTTGCCCGGCCTGGAGCCGCGGCTGTTTTCGTTCAACAATCCAGCCGGGGCCTGCCCCGGCTGTGACGGTTTGGGGCATGTGACCTACTTCGATCCGCGCCGCGTCGTTCAATTCCCGCAGTTGAGCCTGGCGAGCGGAGCCATCCGGGGCTGGGACCGCCGGAACGCGTTTTTCTTCCAGATGCTGCAAAGCCTGGCAGCGTTCTACGGGTTCGAAATCGACGCACCCTGGGAATCGCTATCGGCGGAGGTTCGACAGATCATTCTCGAGGGTTCGGGGAGCACCGAAATCCCATTCACCTACCTGAGCGACCGCGCCAAACCGACGGTGCGCATGCATGCGTTCGAAGGCGTCTTGCCCAATCTGGATCGACGCTGGAAAGAGACCGACTCAGCAGCGATCCGCGAGGAGCTGGGCAAGTATCGCCATGTCAAAGTCTGCCCCCAATGTGAAGGCGCGCGACTGCGTGCCGAGGCGCGTTTCGTGCGCGTGGCCGACAAACCCATCGCTGAACTTTCGCACTGGACCCTGGGCCGGGCACTCACCTGGTTCGAGACCCTGGTCCTGCCGGGCTCGCGGGCGGCGGTGGGCGAACGGATCCTGCGTGAGATCGCTTCCCGACTGCGTTTTCTGGTCAACGTCGGCCTTGACTACCTGTCGCTCGATCGCCCAGCCGAAACGCTCTCGGGCGGCGAGAGCCAGCGAATCCGGTTGGCCAGCCAGATCGGCTCGGGCCTCACTGGCGTCATGTACGTCCTCGATGAACCCTCGATCGGTCTGCATCAACGCGACAATGAACGGCTCATCGAGACCTTGCGCCATCTGCGCGATCTCGGTAACTCGGTGCTCGTGGTCGAACACGACGAAGACACCATCTGGGCCTGCGACCACGTGGTCGACCTTGGCCCTGGCCCTGGCGTGCACGGCGGTCAGGTCGTCGCCCAGGGCACGCCCAAGGAAGTGGCCCAGCACCCGACATCGCTCACCGGACGCTATCTGGCACGAACGCTGCGCATCACCCCGCCCGAGCGACGACGCTCCCCGGACCCGGACCGTCAATTGATCGTGCGCGGCGCACGCGGCAACAATCTATGCGGGATCGACGTGGCGTTTCCGATCGGTCTGTTTACCTGCGTGACCGGCGTTTCGGGCTCGGGCAAATCCACCCTGATCAACGACACCGTGCTGGCCGCGGTATCGCGACACCTACATGGCAGCGCGACCGAGCCCGCGCCGTATGATGCGATCGAAGGTCTGGACTATTTCGACAAAGTCATCGCGATCGACCAAAGTCCGATCGGTCGCACGCCCCGATCCAACCCCGCCACGTACACGGGTCTCTTCACGCCGATCCGCGAGCTCTTTGCCGAGTCGAACCTGGCCCGCGAGCGCGGTTACGGCCCGGGGCGCTTCTCATTCAACGTGAAAGACGGTCGCTGCGAGGCGTGTGAAGGCGACGGCGTGCTGCGGGTGGAAATGCACTTTCTGCCCGATATCTACGTGCCCTGCGATACCTGTGCTGGAAAGCGCTATAACCGCGAAACACTCGAAGTGCATTGGAAGGGTTCCAATATCGCCCAGGTGCTGGAGATGACGGTCGAACAAGCCCAGCGCTTTTTTGCCAGCGTCCCATCGATCGCTCGCAAACTCGATACGCTGATGGAAGTCGGCCTCGGGTACCTGCGTCTGGGTCAAAGTGCGACGACGCTTTCGGGCGGCGAGGCGCAGCGCGTCAAGCTCTCGCAAGAACTCTCCAAACGCGACACCGGCCGAACCCTGTACGTGCTCGATGAACCGACCACGGGTCTGCACTTTCACGATATCGCACAACTGCTGCAGGTCCTGCAGCGGCTCGCTCAGCATGGCAACACGCTACTCGTGATCGAGCACAACCTGGATGTGATTAAAACCGCCGACTGGGTGATCGATCTCGGGCCCGAAGGCGGTGCCGGCGGCGGACGGCTGCTGGGTTGCGGGTCGCCCGAACAGTTGGCCGCCCTCGGCCTCGGCCTCGATGCCCACGGCGCGACTCGAAGTCATACGGGCGCGCACCTGGCACGAATACTGGCCCGGGACGCGTCCTGCGGCTGAGACGCTACGACCTGACCTGAGCGCGCGCAAGGCCCCGGGCGCTCCGCCCAATGCCAATAGGCGTTGACTGAGGGTGCCCGTTAAGCATCGCCAGCGTCTGAGCCGGCCCGCTCGAGATCCCGCCGGTCGCGTTTCGTCGGCCGGCCACCCCGGATCGCATGCGCGGGCTCCGGATTGACCCGACGCCACTCGGCATGGAGCGCCCTCTGGCGAACCGATTCATCGGTTTCTTCGTAGAGCGTCTGGGCGACCGGCGCTGGGCCGCGCTGATCAGACAGGCCAC
Organism: Burkholderiaceae bacterium; assembly: GCA_040401595.1. Lineage (GTDB taxonomy): Bacteria > Pseudomonadota > Gammaproteobacteria > Burkholderiales > Burkholderiaceae_E > RFPW01. The sequence goes on along the minus strand of JBBAOE010000009.1, from coordinate 33,170 downwards.
AAACGACAACGGTCCGCTGCAGGTCGCCCGCCCGAACCCGCACCGGATCGCCCAAGCGGACCAGTCGAGCCGGCTTGACCCGCTCTTCATCGACCAGTACCTGGCCGTGCTCGATGGCTTCCTGAGCGAGCGCGCGGGTCTTGAAGAATCGCGCCGCCCACAACCACTTATCGAGCCGCACGCTGATTCCCGCAGCCTGAGGCTGCGCGCCGGCGAGACCGGTCTGGCGACGTCCCGCCATCAGCGCGGCAGCGTCGAGTGACCCATGAGAAATTCATCGACCGCGCGCGCGCACTGCCGCCCCTCGCGGATCGCCCAGACCACCAGCGACTGGCCACGGCGCATATCCCCGGCCGCAAAGACCTTCGGTACCCGGGTCGCATAGGACCCGGCGCCCTCGGTCGAAGCCCGCGCATTGCCGCGCTCGTCCTGATCCACACCAAAGGCCTCCAGAACGCTCCCCACGGGGGCCACGAAGCCCATCGCAAACAGCACCAGATCGGCCGGAATATCGAATTCCGAACCGGCAATCTCGCGCATTTCCAGACGCCCGCTCGTCGCATCGCGGACCCATTCGACACGCGAACACTGCAAGGCCGTCACCCGGCCACCCGTGCCTTTGAAGGCCTTGGTCGTGACCGACCAGTCGCGATCACACCCTTCTTCATGCGACGACGAGGTCCGCAGCTTGGTGGGCCAATACGGCCAGGTCATCGCCTTATTCTCCGATTCAGGCGGCTGGGGCATCAACTCGAACTGCGTCACCGAGGCGGCACCCTGGCGATTGCTTGTGCCGACGCAGTCCGAGCCGGTATCGCCCCCACCGATCACCACGACATGCTTGCCCGTGGCGAGGATCTGCCCAGTGACCGAATCGCCCGAATTACGACGGTTTTGCTGCGGCAGAAAATCCATTGCGAAATGCACGCCTGCCTGATCACGCCCTGGCACCGGCAAATCGCGCGGCTGCTCGGCACCACCGGCCAACACGACGGCATCAAAGGCTTCGAGCAACTGCGCCGGGGTCCGGTGCGATTGCGCCAGGTTCGGTACGGGTGCATCCCATTGATCGGGCGGCTGATCGCTCACCAGAACCCCGGTCACGAACTCGACACCCTCGGCGCGCATCTGCTCGACCCGTCGATCGATCTGAACCTTCTCGAGCTTGAAATCTGGAATGCCATATCGCAGCAGACCACCGACGCGATCGTTTTTTTCGAACACGGTGACCGCATGCCCTGCACGGGCAAGCTGCTGGGCAGCGGCCAGACCCGCGGGTCCGGAACCCACGACAGCCACCGTCTTGCCGCTGCGCTGCGCAGCCGGCAGCGGCACCACCCAGCCCTCTTCCCAGGCCTTGTCGATGATCGCGTGCTCGATCGACTTGATGCCGACCGCGTCATCATTGATGTTGAGCGTACAGGCCGACTCGCACGGCGCAGGACAGATGCGACCCGTGAATTCGGGAAAGTTGTTGGTCGAGTGCAGCGTCTCGATCGCGCGATGCCAGTCGCCCCGATAAACCAAATCATTCCAATCTGGAATAATGTTATTGACTGGACAACCAGTCTGACAAAACGGAATACCACAGTCCATGCATCGCGCGCCCTGTTTGGCCGCGGCCGCGTCGTCGAGTCGATGGACAAATTCCTTGTAGTGATGCAGTCGCGACTCGACCGCATCACTCACTTCGCTCAACCGCTGGATTTCAAGAAATCCGGTGACCTTACCCATGAACTTTTTCCAATGAATTCGGGGGATTGACGTTTAGTTTTGCCGCATGCATTTCACCCAGGGCACGGCGGTACTCGTTCGGGAAGACTTTGACGAATTGACTGCGCGCCGACTCCCAGTCGGCGAGCAGATGCTTCGCGGTCTCACTGCCGGTCTGACGAAAGTGCGCCTCAATCAGACCCTTGAGAACGATCTCGTCGCACTCGCCGCGGTGCCAACTGGACGGATCCGTCCCTTCGAGTTGCTCACGCGTCGACAGGACGGGCTCGAGCTTGACCATCGCCGTATTGCAGCGGGCCGCAAACTGCGCTTTCGGATCCCAGAGGTAGGCAATCCCGCCCGACATGCCGGCTGCGAAGTTTCGCCCTGTCTCACCGAGCACGACCACGGTACCGCCCGTCATGTACTCGCAGCCATGATCGCCCGTGCCTTCGACGACCGCGATCGCACCCGAATTTCGGACGGCGAACCGTTCCCCAGCGACACCGCAGAAGAACGCCTCGCCTTCAATGGCCCCGTACAGAACCGTATTGCCGACAATAATGTTCTCGGCCGACGCCCCGCGGAAATCACGCGTCGGACGCACGATCACCCGCCCACCCGAGAGGCCTTTACCGACATAGTCGTTGGCCTGGCCAATCAGATCCATCGTGATCCCACGGGCCAGGAACGCACCAAAGCTCTGCCCCGCAGTCCCATTGAGCTGGATATGGACCGTGTCGTCGGGCAGGCCCTGGTGACCATAGCGGCGGGCGACCTCGCCCGAGAGCATCGTACCGACGGTTCGATTGACGTTGCGGATTTCGGTGATGAATGAGGTGCGCTCAGCACGCTCCAGCGAGGGGCGGGCGAGTTCAATCAGGCGATGATCGAGGGCGCCCTCGAGGCCGTGATCCTGAGTGGCAACGACCCGGCGCGGCACATCCTCCGGAACACGGGGCTGGTAGAAAATCCGCGAGAAATCCAGACCACTCGATTTCCAGTGTTCGATGCCAGCGCGCATATCGAGCAGGTCGCTTCGACCAATCAGGTCGTCGAGCTGGCGTACGCCCAACTTCGCCATCAATTCACGGACTTCTTCCGCGACGAAGAAAAAGTAATTCACGACATGCTCGGGCTTGCCCTGAAATTTGGCCCGCAGCACAGGGTCCTGGGTCGCGACACCGACCGGGCAGGTATTGAGATGGCATTTGCGCATCATGATGCAGCCTTCGACCACGAGCGGAGCGGTCGCAAAGCCGAACTCGTCCGCCCCCAATAAGGCACCGATCACCACATCACGCCCGGTCTTCATCTGCCCGTCGACTTGCACCGCGATGCGCGAGCGCAGGCGATTGAGAACCAGGGTTTGCTGAGTCTCCGCGAGGCCCAGCTCCCAGGGGCTGCCGGCGTGCTTGATCGACGACAGCGGACTGGCCCCAGTTCCCCCGTCGTGACCCGCGATGACGACATGATCGGATTTGGCCTTCGCCACGCCGGCCGCCACGGTTCCGACGCCAATCTCGGAGACAAGCTTGACCGAAATCGACGCGCGGGGGTTGGCGTTTTTCAGATCATGGATCAGCTGGGCGAGATCTTCGATCGAATAAATATCATGGTGTGGGGGCGGACTGATCAACCCCACCCCAGGAACCGAAAACCGCAGCTTGGCGATGTACTCCGACACCTTGTGGCCGGGCAACTGCCCGCCTTCACCAGGCTTGGCGCCCTGGGCCATCTTGATCTGGATCTGGTCGGCGCTGGCCAGATATTCCGCTGTCACACCAAAGCGCCCTGAAGCCACCTGCTTGATGCGGCTGCGCAGCGAATCGCCATCCTGCAAGGGGGTATCGACTTCGACCGAGCTGCGCCCGAGCACAGAAGCCAGGGTCTGGCCGCTGCGCAACAAGCCCTTGCCCGCCGCATAGGTCTGGCCTGAACGCACTTCGTCTTGGTAACGCAATGGGTCTTCGCCGCCTTCGCCGGTATTGCTCTTGCCACCAATCCGGTTCATCGCGATCGCAAGCGTGGCATGGGCCTCGGTACTGATCGAACCGAGCGACATGGCCCCAGTGGCGAAGCGCCGTACGATCGCCGTTGCGGGCTCGACCTCGTCCAGTGGCACCGCCACGCAGTGATCGAAGCGGAAATCGAACAGTCCACGCAAGGTCATGTGGCGACGACTCTGGTCGTTGATGATGCTGGCGTATTCCTTATAGGTACTGTAATTGTTAGATCGGGTGGAATGCTGCAGTCGCGCAATCGCGTCGGGCGTCCACATGTGCTCTTCGCCGCGAACACGATACGCATATTCGCCGCCAGCTTCGAGCGCGGTCGCGAGTACCGGATCGTTACCAAAGGCGGCACGGTGTGTACGCAGCGCCTCCTCAGCCACCTCGAACACGCCGATCCCTTCAACCTTGGTCGGGGTCCCGGCAAAGTACTTGTTGATGAAGACGCTCGACAATCCGATGGCCTCGAAAATCTGCGCCCCGCAGTAGGACATGTAGGTCGAGATCCCCATCTTCGACATGACCTTCAACAGGCCCTTGCCGACCGCCTTGATGTAATTGGCCATGGCCTTGGCCGGAGTGGCCCCAGGCAAGGCGCGCGAAATCGCCGCGATCGTATCCAGCGCCAGCCAAGGATGCACGGCTTCGGCGCCATAACCCGCGAGCAAGGCGAAATGGTGGACCTCGCGGGCACTGCCCGTTTCGACCACCAACCCGGTGCTGGTGCGCAAACCTTGATTGATCAGATGCTGATGAACCGCACTCGTCGCCAGGAGGGCCGGAATCGCGACGCTATCGGCCGACACCGCCCGATCGGACAGAATGAGAATATTGAAGCCCGAGCGCACCGCGTCTTCGGCCTGCGCCGCGAGCGACGCAATTCGCGCTTCGATCCCCTCCGCACCCCAGGCCGTCGGATAACAGATGTCGAGCACCGAAGTCTTGAACTTGGCGCCGGTGAATCGGTCGATCTCACGAATCTTTGCGATTTCCTGGGCATCGAGAATCGGCTGCGCGACTTCGAGGCGAATCGGTGGATTGACGTTGTTCAGATCGAGCAAGTTGGGCTTGGGCCCGATAAAACTGACGAGCGACATGACCATCTGTTCGCGAATCGGATCGATCGGCGGATTGGTGACCTGGGCGAACAACTGGCGAAAATAGTGATAGAGCGGCTTGTCCTTATTCGACAAGACCGCCAACGGGCTGTCATTTCCCATCGACCCAACGGCCTCTTCAGCCGCTGCAGCCATCGGGGTCATCAGAAACTTCAGATCTTCCTGGCTGTAGCCAAACGCCTGCTGCAGATCGAGCAACGAGGCGGGCGACCCGAAGTCCGCCGCCGTACTGGGGACATCGGCCGAGGCAGCGTCTGCCGCCGAACCCGTCGCCCCGCCACCATCGACATCGGCACTGGGGTCGCCGATGCTCTCGAGCTTGATGCGAACCTTCTCGATCCACTCGCGATAGGGTTTGCTGGCGGAGAGCTGATCCTTCAGTTCCTTGTCATCAATAATGCGGCCCTGCTCGAGGTCGATCAGAAACATCTTGCCAGGCTGCAGGCGCCACTTGCGAACGATGCGGCTCTCGGGCACCGGCAGGACACCCGCCTCGGAGGCCATGATCACCATCCCGTCATCGGTGACGCAGTAGCGCGCCGGGCGCAGGCCGTTGCGATCCAGCGTCGCGCCGATCTGGCGCCCATCCGTGAAGGCGAGGGCGGCGGGCCCATCCCAGGGCTCCATCATGGCCGCGTGAAACTCATAGAACGCACGCCGCCTAGGATCCATCAGCGTGTGGTTCTCCCAAGCCTCGGGAATCATCATCATGACGGCGTGCGCAATCGGGTAGCCCGACATCACCAGCAGCTCGAGACAGTTATCGAACGTCGCGGTATCGCTCTGGCCTGCGTAAACGATCGGGTAGAGCTTGCGCAGATCGTCACCCAGGACGGCCGACTGCATCACGCCCTCTCGCGCGCGCAACCAGTTGTAGTTGCCCTTGACCGTATTGATTTCGCCGTTATGAGCAACCAGCCGGTAGGGGTGAGCGAGCGGCCACTCCGGGAATGTGTTGGTCGAAAACCGCTGATGGACCAGCGCCAAGGCGGAAACGACCCGCGGGTCGCGCAGGTCGAGGTAGTACCGGCCCACCTGATCGCAAAGCAAGAGCCCCTTGTAGACGATCGTGCGCGCGCTCATGGAGGGCACGAAATACTCGCGGCCATGGGCAAGATCGAGCGCCTGAATCGCGTGACTCGCCATCTTGCGGATGACATAGAGCTTGCGCTCAAGCGCGTCGGTCACCATCACGTCAGCGCCGCGCCCGATGAAGACCTGCCGGATCACGGGTTCTTTGGCGCGCACCGTGGGCGACATCGGCATGGCGTGATCGAGCGGCACATCGCGCCAGCCCAGCAAGACCTGTCCGGCCGCACGGATCGCGCGCTCGAGTTCCTGTTCACAGGCTAGCCGTGAGGCATGCTCCTTGGGCAGAAACACCATACCCACGCCATAGTCACCGGCGGGAGGCAATTGAATGCCCTGCGCCAACATTTCTTCGCGAAAGAATTGATCCGGAATCTGAATCAGGATCCCGGCACCATCCCCCATCAGAGCATCCGCACCGACCGCGCCGCGATGATCGAGGTTGACCAGAATCTGCAGGCCCTGCTCAACAATGCTGTGACTGCGCCGGCCTTCGATGTTGGCGATAAAGCCCACGCCGCAAGCGTCATGCTCCTGATCGCGCGCATAGAGGCCGCGCGCTTGCGCATCGTCCCGAGCCTCGTCGCGAGCCTCACTCTGCGACGATGCGTCACGCGCGCTAACCGCCTGCGGATTTGCACCAACGGGTGATTGCGCCGGCAATCCGGTAACACGACCCAGGGTTTGCGAGACCGCGGGATCTGAGGCAGGGTCGAACACCGCGCTCATCCAATGCACTCCAATGCCCGTCTTGGCGGGCGCTTCTAAGGGGAGGGGGTCGGCCCGACACGAGCCCTCAGGCCATGCGGGCATCAACTAACGCTTCAATATACCCAAGACCGCGCGGGAGTTGAAGCAGCGTCGCCGTTGCAGCGACCGTGGCGGCCAGGGGCTCGGGTGCGACCCGGCCAACAACTGCCTCACCCAAGCGGGGAATCCGAATGAACTTGGGCGTCCCGGCCTGAGCCTTCTTGTCCGTACTCATGCGCGCCAGCCACTCGTGGAGCGGCCACGCCGGTGCCTCCACCGGCAGACCCGCAGCCTGGATCAGGTCCCGCAACCGCTGCGCCTGGGCGCGCTCCAGGCCATCCACCCGACACGATAAATCCGCCGCCATCACCATGCCCGCGCCGACGGCCTCACCATGCAACCAGACGCCATACCCCAGACCAGCTTCGATGGCATGGCCAAAGGTATGGCCGAAATTCAGAATCGCCCGCAATCCGCCCTCGCGCTCATCGGCCGCGACCACCGCCGACTTGATCTCGCACGAGCGTCGTACGGCGTAGGCCATCGCCTGCGGATCACCGGCCAGCAGCTTCGGAAGATCGCGCTCAATCGCCTCGAAATAGGGCACATCAGCGATGGCGCCGTGCTTGATGACCTCGGCCAGCCCCGCCGACAGCTCGCGCGCCGGCAGGCTGGCCAACGCATCCAGGTCGGCGATCACGGCCTTGGGCTGGTGAAAAGCGCCGACCATATTTTTGCCCGCGGGATGGTTGATCCCGGTCTTCCCGCCGACCGAGGAATCGACCATCGCCAGCAGCGTGGTCGGGATCTGGATGAATTCAATCCCGCGCTGATACACCGCAGCCGCAAATCCTGCCATGTCGCCCACGACCCCTCCGCCCAGCGCGACGATCAGCGCGGAGCGATCGAAGCGGGCCTCGAGCAGCGCTGTGAAGACCCGATCCAGGGTCTCCCAATGCTTGCTCGCCTCCCCGTCGGGAAGGACGATGGTGATGCGTTGTGCCGCCAGTGCATCGATACGCCGCTCCAGCGCCGTCGCATACAAGGGCCCGACCACGGTGTTGGTCACGATGGCAACTTGGCGCCCTGCGACCAGCCGGGCCAGGGTTTCACTCTGCGCCATCAAACCGGCACCAATCTCGATCGGATAGCTGCGATCGCCCAGCGCAACGCTCAGCAAAGTAGTCATGCAGACAAGCTTGCCACAGGAGGGGGTCGCCTGAGAACCAGGGCCCTCAGGGCGTCTGGCCGAGCGCTGGATCGAGGGCCGGATCGAGGACCGGATCGACGCGGTCGGCGAGTCGTTGCAGGATCTGGTCGACCACGCGTTCCACGGGTTGACGCCCGGTATCGACCGTGCAGTGCGCCACTGCTTCGTAGAGCGGTGCCCGCAGCGTCAACAGTTCCGTGATCCGGGCTCGGGGATCAGCACTGCGCAGGAGCGGGCGCGAGGTATCGCGTCGGGTTCTGAGCCAGAGATCGAGCGCACTGGCGCGCAGGTAAACCACCCAGGCCCGCTCTTGGAGCAACGCGCGATTTGCATCACGCAACACGACGCCGCCCCCAGTCGCCAGGACTTGATCCCGATCCGTGACCAGCTCCGCCAGCAAGGCACTCTCGCGATCCCGAAACGCCACCTCACCCTCCAGTTCAAACATCGTGGCGATCGGGACGCCAAGACGGTCTTCGAGCACCCGATCGGCATCGGCAAACCGCCTGCGCAGACGTCCCGCAAGGCGCCGGCCAACGGTCGATTTACCGGCACCCATCATCCCCACGAGAACGATCGGGCGCTCACAAAACAAGAGGGATCCGCTGATTTCCTTGGAACTTTGCACGGTTTTAGATGCTTGCTGAAGATGCCAGTCTTCCATTCTCCATCAGAACCCCCGTGCGGTGCCCCGCGTGCTTGCGCGGCCATGGCTGGGGTAGGCCCGACGGCGCGCCGCTATACTGAGGGCCGTCTCTTGATTCGAGTCTCTTCGGCCTAACGCAGGGACCGCGTGTATGAACGAACGTACGACGAACCCGTCGACGCCCTCCGCTCCAACCCGCCAGGGCACCGGAAGTCGTTTTCGTCTCTGGAAAGTGCTGCTCCTGTTGGCAGCAGTCCCCGTCACCACAGCCTGCGGGGCAGTGATGGTGGGCATGCTGGCCATCGTGCTCGCCAATGAGCGTCTGCCCAGCATGTCGGTGCTGCTCGATTACCGGCCCAAGATTCCATTGCGCATCTACAGCAGCGACGGCGTCCTGATGGGCGAATTTGGCGAGGAGCGGCGCTCCTTTGTGGCCGCATCCGAATTCCCGCTGATGATGCGCAGTGCGCTGCTGGCGGCCGAGGACGAACGCTTTTTCGAACACTCCGGGGTCGATCCGCTGGGGGTGCTGCGCGCCGTCGTTGACAACGTGACCGGGCGCGGGCGCGGGGGTGCCAGCACGATCACGCAACAGGTTGCGCGAAACTTCTACCTCTCGAGCGAGCGCTCCTATATCCGCAAGGTCTTCGAGGTCCTGCTCGCGCTGCGCATCGAAGAGAATCTGAGCAAAGAACAGATCCTCGAGATCTACATCAACCATATCTTTCTAGGCCGTCGATCCTACGGCTTCGCCGCGGCTGCACAGATCTATTACGGGCGCACCCTGGGCGAACTGACACCGGCTCAGGCTGCCATGCTCGCAGGACTGCCCAAGGCCCCCTCGGAGTTCAATCCGGTGGTCAATCCGAGGCGGGCGCGGATCCGCCAGCTCTATGTGCTTGGTCGCATGCGCGCGCTCGGCTACCTGACCGAGGCCGAATACCGTGGCGCGGTGGCGGAACCACCCACGGTTCGGGCAACCGGTATGGACACGCCGCTGCACGCGCCCTATGTCGCCGAAATGGCGCGCCAGCTCACCGAACAAATGTTCAAAGAAGACACCTACGGACTCGGCCTGAAGGTCTACACCACCGTTAGTTCCAGTGAGCAGCGCGCGGCCAACGCGGCGGTTCGCAACGGGATTCTGGAATACGACCGTAAGTACGGGTACCGGGGTCCGGAAGCCTTCGTCGACCTCGGGGCCGACAATGCGGCGCAAGAAGACGCCGTGGCCGATGCGCTCACGGACCATCCCGATGTGGATGATTTTCTGGCCGCTGTCGTCCTCGAGGCCTCCCCCAAAGCCGTTCGGGTCTCACGCGGCCGCGGTCAGGCCATCGAAATCAGCGGCGAAGGACTGAAGTTTGTCGCGGGCGCCTTGGGGCCGCCCGACCGGGTGGTCGCCGCAAAACGCCTGCGCCGTGGCGCGGTCGTGCGGGTCTGGCACAACCGCAGCGGAATTTGGGAAATCGTCCAGGTCCCCGAAGTCGAAAGTGCCTTTGTCGCGATCAATGCCCACGATGGATCGACCCGGGCCCTGGTCGGCGGATTTGATTTTGGCCGCAACAAGTTCAACCGCGTGACGCAGGCCTGGCGCCAACCGGGATCGAGCTTCAAACCCTTCATCTACTCCGCATCGCTCGAGAAAGGCTTCACCCCAGCCACCCTGGTGGCCGATTCACCGATCTACATCGATGCGGCAACCACCGGCGGGCAGCCCTGGGAGCCGAAGAACTACGACGGGAAGTACGAAGGGCCGATGCCATTGCGCACCGGACTCGCCAAATCCAAGAACATGGTTTCCGTGCGGGTGCTGCAGGCGATCGGTACGCGCTATGCGCAGGACTATGTCACCCGGTTCGGATTCGACGCCGAACGCCATCCAGCCTATCTCACCATGGCGCTCGGCGCAGGCTCTGTGACCCTCTGGCAAATGGCCCGCGCCTATGCCGTGTTCGCCAACAACGGCTACCGGATCGAGCCCTGGCTGGTCCAACGTATCGTCGATGGCCAGGGCCGCCTGCTCGCGCAGTCGCATCCGCAGCTGGCCGGTGACGAGAGCCTTCGGGTCATTGACGAGCGCAATGCCTACCTCATGAACGATATGCTCAGGAGCGTCGTTCGGGCGGGAACAGCGACCCGGGCGCTCGCGCTCAAACGCACCGATCTGGCGGGTAAGACCGGCACAACCAACGACGCCCACGATGCCTGGTTCGCTGGCTATAACCCGGAGATCGTCGGCATTGCCTGGGTCGGTTACGACCAGCCGCGCAAACTCGGCGAACGCGAAACGGGCGGTGGCCTGGCGCTACCGATCTGGATCGCCTACATGGAGCGCGCGCTCAATGGCAAAGCAGAAATCGAAGCCCCGCCGCCCGCCGGTATCGTGCGCGAAGGAAACGACTGGTTCTATCAGGAAACCCGCCCCGGCCAGGGCGCCGTTCCGGGACTCGGCCTGGAGCCAGAGCCAGGCGCGACGCCGGTGAGAAACTGAGGCGCAGGTCCCGCAGCTCAACACCGCAGTTCAACGCAGCAAGTCAGCCCTCAGGGCCACTGGCTGACCACTATGCAGACTCAGCGCGGCCGCCAGCTCGTCGGTCAGAGGCGCGCCCGAGCGGGTATCGCTCCAGAGCCCGTTCGCGGACGCTCGAAAATGCCGGCCACCGCTGCGCGATGCGAGCCAGATCTCGTGCAGTGGCGCCTGCGCATTGAGGATGACGCGCGAGCCATCGTCGAATCCGATCTCCAGGACCGCCCCCTGGCGGGCGCTATCGACATCGAGCCCGCTGGCATCCAATGCACGTTCAATCGCCGCGAAAACCCGGTCGACCGCGGTCAGAAAGCTGGCCTCATCCGCAAAAAAGCTCATGGTATTCTCGATCGATGCTCAGTGGCGTTCGCTTGATTCTAGCCTGCGGGTTGTCCTGTCTGTTCGTCACCGGGACCTTCGGCTGTGGACAGCGGGGCCCATTGCGCTTGGCGCCGCCCCCGGCTGATCGCGCCGCAGGCGCTGCCGAGGGCCCTCAATCGGCCGGAACCGCCCCTGCTCGTCAGCGCCCACGAGACCCGGCCCGAATCTCCACCTTGCCCCCAGAAACCACCGAGCCAGCCCCGCTGCGCTTGGAACCTACGCTGCAGAGCCGTCCATGAACCCGGTGTCCTTCATCAGCCTCAATGGCACGCTCCACTGCGAGCAGGTCGCGTTGACCGCGATCGCGCAAGAATTCGGGACGCCAACCTACGTCTACTCGCGCGCAGCAATTGAAGCGGCATTCAACAGCTTCGCCCGCGCGGCCGCCGGGCGGGGCGTCCTGTTGTGCTTCGCCATGAAGGCCAACTCCAACCTCGCCGTGCTCGATCTTCTGGCCCGCCAAGGGGCTGGATTCGATATCGTCTCGGGCGGAGAACTGGAGCGCGCGCTCGCGGTTGGCGCCGACCCGGCCCGGATCGTCTTCTCCGGTGTCGGCAAGAGCCGAACCGAAATCCGCCGGGCGCTTGAGATTGGGGTGAAATGCTTCAATGTGGAGAGCGAAGCAGAACTCGACCGGATTGACACCATCGCCCGCGCGCTCGGGCGGCGCGCGCCGATTTCGATCCGCGTCAATCCGGATGTCGACGCGGGCACCCACCCGTATATCTCAACCGGATTGAAGGAAAATAAGTTCGGCATCGCCCACGACCGGGTACGCGCGGTCTACGCCCACGCAGCCGGTCTGAAGGGCATCGAAATCCTCGGCATCGATTGCCATATCGGCTCCCAGATTGTCGAGGCGGCGCCGTTTCTCGATGCGCTGGATCGGGTGCTGGCACTGGCCGATCTCCTCGAATCCGACGGAATCGCTCTGCAACACCTCGACCTCGGCGGCGGGCTCGGGATTCGGTACGACAGCGAAACGCCACCGGATCGGGGCGAATTTTTGACCCAGCTGCTCGATCGCGTCGATCGGTGGCGCAGTGTTCACCCGAACCGGGCCAACGTTGAGGTGATCTTCGAGTTTGGCCGTGCCCTCGTCGCCGAAGCCGGCCTCTTGCTGACCCGGGTGGAGTATCTCAAAGACAACGGTTCAAGGCACTTTGCCGTTGTCGATGCCGCCATGAACGACCTCATGCGCCCAGCTCTCTATGAGGCCTGGCATCCGGTTCAGGCCGTTGTCGCCCGACACGATCGGCCAATTCAGGCATACGACCTGGTCGGGCCGGTGTGCGAAAGCGGCGACTGGCTGGCGCGCGCGCGCGCGCTCGCCCTGGCCGAAGATGACTTGCTGGCGATTGGCTGCGCCGGTGCCTATGGGATGACCATGGCCTCCAACTACAACACCCGGGCGCGCCCCGCTGAAGTTCTCGTGGACGGCGCCCGGGTCCATGTCGCCCGCCCGCGCGAGTCGGTCCAGGAACTGTTTGCCAGCGAGCGCCCGCTTCCCCCAGCCTGAGCGCTCAGGGGCGCAACTGTACCCGATCGGCACGCAAACCGCGATCGGTGAGCGTCGCATCGACGATGACTTTCACGCCCGGTGCCAGACTCTGGAGGTTTCCGCTCTCGAACTGAGCCGAATCAAACGCGATCGAGTCGCTGCCCAGCTTCCAAAATCCGTTGGCCAGACTCTGGAGCACACCGGTCAATTGCACCTTCGCCAGTTCAGCGGGGCTCAGAATGCTCGCCCGTGTCGCGACCAATCGGCCGTTTAGCCAGCTTCCCTTGATGGCCACGTACTGTCCGGCCACCGGTCGGATCATCCGGTCCGGGCTCAGCGCCGAGAGATCAATCGGGTAGGCGCCAATCTGACCACTGGCGCTCGCGTCGACCCCCGGACCCAGCACGGACTGCCAGATCCCGTCCACCTCGACGTGGGCGTTGGTGCCAATGACGGGCGTACCCATCACGCGGGCCTTGTCGGACACCCAGAGCTTGGTCGTCCCGACGACCGGACTGGTCAGTGACCAGACCCGGATCATCCGCCCTTCGCCAATGGCAGGGTCGGCCGGATCACGCAAGCTGTGGCAGTAACACACCGCGGCCTGGGCGCCCTGCGGACCCAACTCAAAGTCGGTCAGGGCGGGAATGAGGTTGCGGACCACGCCGCGGCCCTTGAACCACATGCCGTCCGTTGGTGCACCCCGCAACTCGATCCGGGTCGCGCTGATCACGCCCGAATCGGTCAGAGGGCCGTGGATAACGACTACTTCACCCCGATGAGCACTCAGTGCTTCAAGCGAACTCACCCCCACGAGGACCGTTGTTGCGTCGACCTGGGCCCGTGCGCCAGGCACCGTGACGGTTCTGCCCACCAGATCGACATCCACGAGCGGCGCCACAATGTCGTCCACCACGACAATCCGGCGGGCCACCCCACTCGAGCCGCCTGAATCAACATCGCCTTCGACAGCGACCATCATGCCAAGGCCAATCTGCCTGGCCGTGAGCACCGCTCCGAGGTCATCGGCATAGGCCGCATTCGAGTCATCGTAGCGAACGCCGTTGATTGTCACGCCTCCCGCAGCGCCCGCGGTCGCACTGGATAACGGGGCGGCAACGCCCGTGACCCGACCATAGGTCACCGTCGCCGCCTTGATGGTTGCCGTCGACGTTCCAACGGCGGACATGCCGTCCGAGGTGCCGCCGCCACAACCGGTGATCGACAACAGTGCCGGGATTGCGAGGAGCACCAGCATCCGCGAGATGGCTCCCCGCAGCGGTCGTCCAGAACGCCCATAGACCTTAACGGTATGCATAGACCATTCCCCTTGAAGGAAGACCGAACCCGTGAGCGGGCGGCCAAGAACGGTGTATGTTGGGAGGCAGCGCTCGAAGACCGCGACCAGCATGTCACGCTGGCGCGCGGATTCCTAAACCTCTGACGTGGTCAGAGCGGGGTGGATTAAAACAGGCGCCGCAAGTCCATGCCGCTGTAGAGCGAAGCCACCTGTTCGGCGTAGCCGTTAAACGGCAGAGTCCGACGTTTCTTCTGCAAGAAACCATCCTCACCAATACGCCGCTCGGTCGCCTGGGACCAGCGGGGGTGATCGACATCGGGATTCACATTGGCATAAAACCCATACTCCTGGGGCGCACTGCGCAACCAGCTCGTCATGGGTTGTTCCCGCACGAATCGAATCCGCACCAGCGACTTGGCGCTTTTGAAGCCATATTTCCACGGCACGATCAAACGCACGGGCGCGCCGTTCTGATTGGGCAGCACTTCACCATAGAGTCCAAAACCCAGCAGTGTCAGCGGATTCATGGCCTCATCCAGACGCAGGCCCTCGATGTAGGGCCAATCCAGGACTTTACGATGGACCCCCACCATTTGCTTCGGGTCCGCCAGCGATGTGAATTCGACGTACTTGGCCTGAGCGGTGGGTTCGACCCGCCGGGCCAGTTCCGCAAACGGGAATCCGACCCAGGGAATGACCATCGACCAGCCCTCCACGCAGCGCATGCGGTAAACGCGCTCTTCCATCGGGGCCAGACGCAGGAGTTCGTCCAAGTCAAACGTACGCGCCCGCGCCACCTCACCGCCGACCTCAACCGTCCAGGGCCGCACCTTGAAGTTGCGGGCATTGCGCTCGGGGTCGTCCTTGCCGGTACCAAATTCGTAAAAGTTGTTATACGAAGTCACGTCCCGATACGACGTTGGCTTTTCCATCGTCGCATAGGGCCCGGGACGGGCGGGCAGGGGCATCAACCCGGTCCCAGCTGGAGCGACGGTTTGTGCTGAAGCCTCGGTCAGCCAGGCGGCAGGCACATGTGCCAGACCAGCCGCGCTTGCCTGCAACAACAGACGCCTCCGCTCAAACAGCACCCTGGGCGTGATCTCCGACGCGAGGGGCGTTGCAGGCGAATGAGCGGGAATCCGCATCTGGGTCAGCGCAAACCAGCCACGTAATCAGCCACTGCCTTGATCTCGCGATCGGTCATACGGGTCGCGATCGCGGTCATTTGCGCGCTGTTACGCCGCACCCCACCTTGTCGCATTCCCAACAACTGCGACTCCGTGTAGTCGGCATATTGCCCTTGGAGACGCGGAAACTGGGCCGGCATCCCGGCGCCATTGGAGGCATGGCACCCGGCGCAAGCAGGGACATTTTTTTCCGGAATCCCGCGCCGGTAAATCTGTTGTCCGGCGTCCGAGAGCACCTTGTCCCGGGCGACGGCGGGCTTGAGTTTTTGCGACTCAAACCAACTGGCCACGTTACGCATGTCGGCCTCCGACAGCGTGGCGGCAAACCCCGCCATCACGGCGTTCTGTCGCTCGGCGGTGGTTGCCGGTGCCTGCACCCGAAAGTTATTCAGTTGCTTGGCCAGATAATCCGCATGCTGGCCAGCGAGCTTTGGATTAGCCGGTGACGTACTGTTGCCATCCGCCGCATGACATGCGGCACAGACCTGCTCAGCCACCTTCTGCCCAGCGATCGGATCGGCTTTCATCGGGGTAGCGGGAGCGGCCAACACCACTCCGGTCATCAGACCGAACGACCAGACGACCAACGACTTCATCACATTCAGGCGAATCATGCAGTGCTCCAAGCACAAGGCCTTAAAAACCAAAGCTACGATATAAAGTCTGTAGCCATGACCACTGCCAATTGTACAATAGGGCCTTCCTTTCCGGAGCCATGCCGGCCATGACCCTGCTGGCGAGCGCCCGCTTCACCACGACCGTGGCGCAAATGCGCCAACTGCCCAACGACGGCCTGCCGGAGGTTGCCTTCGCGGGCCGATCGAATGCGGGCAAATCCTCTGCACTGAATGTCCTGTGCAACCGGCGCCGTCTTGCCTTTGCGAGCCGAATGCCGGGACGCACCCAGGCTCTGAATTTCTTTGCAATCGGTCCCCAGGATCAACCCAGCGGGTTTTTGGTGGACATGCCAGGGTATGGGTACGCCACCGCGCCTGGTGCGGTGCGCGACAGCTGGGTCGGACTGGCCGGCGATTATCTGCGCAACCGTCAACCCCTGGTCGCCGTCGTGCTGATGCTCGATATCCGGCGCGGCGTCACCGCACTCGACCACGGACTGCTGGCCTGGACGCCCACCACGATCCCCGTGCTCGGCTTACTCACCAAGGCCGACAAGCTCGGGCGCAACCAGCAGCAGGCGGCGCTGCGGGCGGTACGCGCCGAACTCGCACTTCGCCACCCCAGACGTCAGTTCGATCTGGTCTTATTCTCCTCAAGCCATCGCATCGGTCTGGAGGAAGCGTCTGACCGGATTGCAGCTTTCTACCGCTTGACGCAGGATCTGGACTCAGCGCCTGCCATCGATGCCGGCGTCGCGCAATCTGCGCCAACCGACCATCCTCCGACCGATCCCAGCAGCGATTTCCCAACCAGCCCAACCGATCCGGCAACACAGCATGAGTTTCCCCGATAACCACCCCCAATTCCTGCGCCAACGTCCCCGCCGCCTGCGCCACGATGACTGGAGTCGCCGCCTCGTCGCCGAGCACAGACTCAGCGCCGCCGACCTCATCTATCCGGTCTTCGTGCTCGATGGTGAGCAGCGGATCGAAACCGTCGCGTCCATGCCCGGTGTCGAGCGCCGCTCGCTCGACCGACTACTGCCAGTAGCCGAAGAATGCGTGGCGCTCGGTATCCCCGTGCTGGCGCTTTTTCCGGTGATCGACACGGCGCTCAAAACCCCAGACGGGCGTGCTGCCACGGATCCGGACGGGTTGGTCCCGCGCGTTGTCCGGACACTCAAGGCGCACTTCCCGCAACTCGGTCTGCTCACCGACGTCGCACTCGATCCCTACACCAGCCACGGCCAGGATGGCGTGCTCGACGAACACGGCTACGTGCTCAATGATCAGACGGTTGCCATCCTGGTCGAACAGGCCCGCGTGCAGGCTGCGGCCGGTGTCGACATCGTCGCACCGTCCGACATGATGGACGGACGGATCGGGGCGATTCGCGACGCGCTCGAGCGTGACCGGCAGATTCACACCCGGATCATGTCGTATGCCGCGAAATATGCGTCTGCCTTCTACGGCCCATTCCGGGATGCGGTGGGCTCGGCCTCCAACTTGGGCAAAGCCGACAAAAAAACCTACCAGATGGACCCTGCCAACTCCGATGAAGCCTTGCGCGAAGTTGCACTCGACCTCGAACAGGGCGCGGACATGGTGATGGTAAAACCCGGGATGCCCTATCTGGACATCGTCCGGCGCGTCTCCGAGCGATTTGGCGTCCCGACGTTTGCCTATCAGGTCAGCGGTGAATACGCCATGATCAAGGCGGCAGGCGCCAACGGCTGGCTCGACGAACAGGCCGTTGCCCTGGAATCCTTGCTGGCATTCCGGCGCGCGGGCGCAGCGGGCGTCCTGACCTATTTTGCGAGAGACGTTGCCCGCTGGATGCAGCGGTCCTGAGGCAGGTCGAACAATAGAATTCGACCTTGGCGGCAAGCCTTGCGAGGTCGCCGGCAAGACTGCGGTCTATGCGGCTCAACGCTCCTGAGCGCCTCGCTCAGGAGCAACCCCGTACACCCTTGGTAGGTGGGCGCTTTACTCGGCGGCAACCGGCGTTTCAACACGCTCCGTGAGTTCAATCAGAGCCATCGGTGCGGCATCGCCCAAGCGAAAACCGAACTTCAGGATCCGGGTGTAGCCACCCGGACGGCGGGCGAACCGGGGCCCCAGATCGTCAAACAGCTTCACCACCATCTCGCGATCGCGCAGTCTCGAAAAGACGAGCCGGCGATTGGACAGGGACGGAGTCTTGCTGAGCGTAATGATGGGCTCAACCACCCGGCGCAATTCCTTGGCTTTGGGCAGCGTTGTCTTAATCTGCTCGTGGCGCAGAAGCGCATTACAGAGATTTCGCAGCAGCGCTTCGCGGTGCGAGCTGGTGCGATTGAGTTTTCGAAGTCCGTTGCGGTGGCGCATGATTTAAGTCCTGTCGGAGCGTGTCTACAAGTCGCGGACGGTCTCTCAGGGACGCTCGAGCCCGGCCGGTGGCCAGTTATCGAGCTTCATCCCGAGGGTCAGGCCGCGTGAAGCCAGCACTTCCTTGATTTCATTGAGCGATTTACGGCCCAGATTGGGGGTCTTGAGCAACTCGTTTTCGGTGCGCTGGATCAGATCGCCGATGTAGTAGATGTTTTCGGCTTTCAGGCAGTTGGCCGAACGCACCGTCAACTCTAGATCATCGACCGGACGCATCAGCACCGGGTCAATCTGGGGCGCTCGGGCAGCCTCGATCGCAGGCTCCGCTCCTTCGAGCGCAGCAAACACCGAGAGTTGTTCGACGAGAAGCCGGGCAGCGTAACGCACCGCTTCCTCGGGCGCGACAACCCCATTGGTTTCAACGTCCAAAACAAGCTTGTCAAGGTCGGTGCGCTGCTCGACACGGGCGCTCTCGACCGCGTAGCTGATGCGGCGGACCGGGGAAAAAGAGGCGTCGAGCACGATGCGCCCGATGGTCTTCGATTCACCGTGGTTGCGCACAGTGCCCGGAATGTACCCGCGACCCCGCTCGACCTTGATCTGCATGTCGAGCTTGCCACCGGCAGTCAAATGCCCAATGACATGCTCCGGATTGATCACTTCGACGTCGTGCGGACAATCGATATCGGACGCGCGCACCTCACCCGGGCCCTCTTTGCGCAGGGTCAGGTAGACCTCGTCGCGGTTGAGCAACTTGAAGGTGATTCCCTTCAGATTGAGAAGCAAGTCCACGACGTCCTCACGAAGGCCGTCCACAGTCGAATACTCGTGCACGACCCCAACGATCTGCACCTCGGTGGGTGCGTAACCAATCATCGAAGACAGAAGAACCCGCCGAAGCGCGTTACCCAGAGTGTGACCATACCCGCGTTCAAATGGTTCCATGACAACGCGAGCATGTGAGGGCCCGAGCTGTTCTACTTCCACGATCCGCGGCTTAAGCATTGCGGTTTGCATCGTTACGAATTCCCTTGTTCCTGGTGGAACCGCGCATGAGCGCAAAAAATTAACGCGAAAATTTAACGCAAATCAGTGAGGCGCAATCTCGGCGAGAAACTTCGCGAAGACGTTTAGCGTGAGTACAGCTCGACAACCAAACTTTCGTTGATATCGGCTGCAATTTCCGAACGATCCGGCGCCTGGCGAAACGTCCCTTCCATCTTGACCTTGTCGACCGAAACCCAGTCGGGGAAACCCGTCTGATCCGCCAGATTGAGCGAGTCCTGGATCCGAGCCTGCGTACGGGATTTCTCCCGAACCGCAACCACGTCACCGGAGCGGACCTGCGCCGACGGAATATTCAACATCCGGCCATTGACCAGAATCGCCTTGTGGCTGATGAGCTGACGGGCCTCTGCGCGGGTCGAACCGAAGCCCATGCGGTAAACCACGTTGTCCAGGCGACACTCGAGCAACTGCAGCAGCGTCTCGCCGGTATTGCCCTTGCGACGCTCAGCCTCGGCGAAATAGCGCCGAAACTGCCGCTCCAGCACGCCGTAGGTCCGCTTGACCTTCTGCTTTTCGCGCAACTGCTTGCCGTAGTCCGAGGTGCGCGTACCCGAGGTGCGGCCGTGCTGGCCCGGACGCGTGTCAAGCTTGCATTTCGAGTCAAGCGCGCGCCGGGAACTCTTCAGGAAGAGATCCGTGCCTTCGCGCCGGGATAATTTACAGCGGGGACCGGTATACCGTGCCACGTTAGGGCTCCTTCTTCAAATGCCTTGCCCCAGCCCGACTGGCCTGGGTCTGCAGCGCTTTCGCTGCGGTCAGTTCACGGTCGCATGCCACCGCAAACAAGGGTCTTAAGATGAATCCGTACACTGCCCAAGGCAGATACGGACGCCAAACTCCGGGATCTACGAAACCTAGATGCGCCGCTTCTTGGGAGGACGGCAACCGTTGTGCGGCAAGGGCGTGACGTCCGCGATCGAAACGATTTTGATGCCGAGCGCGTTGAGCGCGCGCACCGAACTCTCCCGCCCGGGGCCAGGACCCTTGATCAGGACATCGAGCGTCTTGATCCCACACTCCTGTGCTGCACGCCCGGCCACTTCGGCTGCTACCTGCGCCGCAAACGGCGTGGACTTGCGTGAGCCCTTGAAGCCCTGTCCGCCCGAGGTCGCCCAGGACAGCGCATTGCCCTGACGGTCGGTGATCGTGATGATCGTGTTGTTGAAGGACGCGTGCACATGGGCGACGCCGTCCGAGACGTTTTTCTTCGCCTTCTTGCGGACGCGCGCTGCGGCCTGCGCTTTTTGCTGTTGTTGGGACTTGGTGGCCATGAGGCGTACTCCAGTTTATTTCTTCAGCGCAATGCCGGCTTTACGCGGGCCCTTGCGGGTACGGGCATTGGTCCGAGTGCGCTGCCCACGCACGGGGAGCCCGCGGCGATGACGCATCCCGCGATAGCAACCGAGGTCCATCAAACGCTTGATCGACATCGTCACTTCACGGCGCAGGTCGCCCTCGATCGTGAACCGACCGACGCCGTCGCGCAGCCGCTCAAGCTCCGCGTCGTTCAGGTCTTTCATCTTACGATCACGGGGAATGCCTGCTGCGTCGCAAATGGCGCGCGAACGGGTTCGGCCGATTCCGAAAATGGCGGTGAGGCCGATTTCGGCGTGCTGGTGATTGGGGATGTTAATCCCGGCGATACGTGCCATCGTTGTCCTCTACGTTCAGCCTTGACGCTGCTTGTGGCGGGGATCCGTACAGATCACCCGAACCACGCCCTTGCGTTTGATGACCTTACAGTTGCGGCAGATCTTCTTGACCGATGCCATGACTTTCATTCCTAAACTCCTAATAACTCAGCGAATCATCCGCAGGGCATCTGCGGGTGACCCAGCTCATTTCGAGCGAAACACAATACGGGCACGCGACAAGTCATACGGCGTGAGTTCGACCGTCACCTTGTCGCCCGGCAAAATTCGGATGTAGTGCATACGCATCTTTCCGGAAATATGACCGAGCACGACATGGCCGTTCTCGAGCTTGACCCGAAACGTTGCATTGGGCAGGTTTTCGAGGACCTCCCCTTGCATCTGGATCACATCATCCTTGGACATTCACCATCCTCTGGCTAACCCAATCGCCGGAAGCGATCAGCGTCGCCCTCCCTTGAAACTGGTTTTTTTGAGTAGACCTTCGTACTGATTCGACATCACGTAAGCCTGAACCTGGCTCATAAAATCCATGGTCACCACGACAATAATCAGCAGCGACGTTCCACCAAAGTAAAACGGCACATTCCATTTCAACACCAGAAACTCGGGCAATAGGCAGACCAAGGTGATGTAGACCGCACCCGCCAGCGTGAGACGCATCAGAATCTTGTCGACGTAGCGCGCCGTCTGCTCGCCAGGCCGGATCCCAGGAACGAAAGCCCCACTCTTTTTGAGATTGTCCGCAGTTTCGCGACTGTTGAAGACGAGAGCGGTGTAGAAAAAGCAGAAAAACACAATCGCTGCGGCGTACAGCAAGATGTAAACCGGTTGCCCCGGCGACAGCATCCCGGCGATATCCTTGAGCCAGCGCATGTTCTCTCCGGCCGAGAACCACTGCGTGAGCGTGGCAGGAAACAGAATGATCGACGACGCAAAGATCGGCGGAATAACACCGGCCATATTCAGCTTGAGCGGCAGATGCGAACTCTGTCCGCCGTAGATCCGATTGCCGACCTGGCGCTTGGCATAGTTGACAGTGATCTTGCGCTGGCCACGCTCGACAAACACGACCGCTGCCGTCACGGCTGCGGCCAGCAAAACAATAAAGAGCGCCGCCGCCGCGTGTAGTGCGCCCGTCCGTACGAGCTCGCCCATACTTGCGACCGCGCTGGGTAGGCCGGCTGCGATCCCTGCAAAAATCAAGATCGAAATCCCATTGCCCAGCCCGCGTTCGGTGATCTGCTCGCCCAACCACATCAAAAACATGGTCCCAGTGACCAGCGTCACCGCCGTGGTGAACCGAAAGGCGATACCGGGGTCGATGACCAGGCCAGGCTGCGACTCGAGTGCTACGGCAATGCCAAAGGCCTGGAAACTCGCCAGTCCGACCGTGAACCAGCGGGTGTATTTGGTGATCTGTCGGCGTCCAGCCTCGCCTTCCTTCTTCATCGCCTCGAACTGCGGGACTATCACCGTCAGCAGTTGCATAATGATCGAGGCCGAGATGTAGGGCATGATCCCGAGCGCAAAGACCGTAAACCGCGACAGCGCCCCGCCCGAAAACATGTTGAACATGCCGAGGATGCCGCCCGACTGCTCTTTGAAGAGTTGAGCCAGCTGGTCGGGATCGATTCCGGGCACCGGAATATGAGCTCCCACGCGATACACCACGAGCGCCAGTAGCAGAAAAATCAGGCGCCTCTTCAGATCGCCGAACTTTCCTGCCTTGGTCGGGCCAGCAGAGGATGGGATTGAAGTCACCAAAACCTGCTGGTCTCGTTAAGGGGTTGCACGCGGGTGAACACAACAGATCTGGGTTCAGACGGCGCTGGGAGCAGCCGAGTCTGACCCGACCGGTGCATCGACCAGGGACCCACCTGCTGCCTCAATGGCGGCTCGAGCCCCTTTGGTCGCGCCGATGCCGCGCAGCGTCACCTTGCGACTGAGCGAGCCCGAAAGAATGACTTTAGCAGCCCGCGCCAGTCCATGGACCAAGCCCGACGCCTTGAGCGTGAGGAGATCGATCTCGACGGCCTCCAGACGCTCGAGATCCGAGAGACGAATCTCCACGGTGAGCCAAGCCGACAAGGACTTGAAACCGCGCTTGGGTAGGCGGCGCTGCAGGGGCATTTGACCCCCTTCGAAACCGACCTTGTGAAAGCCGCCCGCTCGCGACTTCTGCCCCTTGTGACCACGACCCGCCGTCTTGCCAAGGCCCGAACCAATACCGCGACCAACGCGGCGCTTCGGGTGTTTGGATCCCTCGGCGGGCGAGAGAGAATTGAGTTTCATCATGTCAGTCCACCTTGACCAGGTAGGCCACCTTGCGAACCATGCCACGCACCGCTGGCGTGTCCTCGAGTTCGCGGGTCTGGTTAATCTTCTTCAGCCCGAGGCCGAGCACCGTCGCCTTGTGCGTGCCCCGGGTACCAGCGGGGCTCTTGACGAGCGTCACGCGAAGTGTCTTCTTGTCCATCGTATGTTCTCCGCCCCGCCGTTTAGCCGAGGATTTCCTCGATCGATTTACCCCGTTTGGCTGCGATCTCGGATGGCGTCGTCATCCGGGTCAGCGCGTCGAGGGTGGCACGCACGAGGTTATAAGGGTTGGTCGAGCCATGGCATTTCGCTACCACGTTCTGCACCCCGAGGACATCGAACACAGCGCGCATCGGACCACCGGCGATCACGCCAGTACCCTGGGCCGCGGGGGCCAGATAGACCCGCGATGCGCCATGACGGCCCGTCACCGCGTGGTGAATCGTTCCGCTGCGAAGCGGTACCTTCACCATCTTGCGTCGCGCTTCGTCCATCGCTTTTTGCACGGCGACCGGAACCTCGCGGGACTTACCCTTGCCCATGCCAACCCGTCCGTCACCGTCACCGACCACGGTCAGCGCGGCGAACCCCAGGATCCGACCCCCTTTGACCACCTTGGTCACGCGGTTGACCGCAATCATTTTCTCGCGCAACCCGTCATCGCGCTCTTCACTCTGCATACGGGGCGTAATTTTCGCCATCGTCTATTCCTTGTTTGATTCAGCGAATCAGAAAATTCTGATTCGAATCAGAACTTGAGGCCGGCTTCACGGGCAGCCTCGGCGAGCGCCTTGACGCGACCGTGGTAGCGGAACCCGCCGCGATCGAACGCCACCTCAGCGATGCCAGCGGCCAGCGCCTTGCGGGCAACCCGCTCACCGATCAGCTTGGCGGCCTCGATATTGCTGCCGTTTTTACCGGCCAACTGCTCACGAACCTCTTTCTCAGCGGTCGAAGCCGTCACCAGAACCCGCACACCCGCCTCGTCGAACACCGACGCGTAGATGTGTTGGTTTGTACGATGCACTGCAAGCCGTCCAACGCACAGTTCCCGAATTTTCAATCGGGTCTGGCGGGAGCGGCGCAGCCGCTGCTCATTTTTGTCAAACATGGTCAGACCCGCCGGTTATTTCTTCTTGGTTTCTTTGATCACGACAACCTCATTCGCATAGCGCACGCCCTTGCCCTTGTAGGGCTCGGGTGAACGATAAGCGCGGATCTCAGCTGCCACCTGGCCGACACGCTGGCGGTCGGTTCCCTTGATCAAAATCTCGGTTTGCGTGGGCGTCGTCACCGTAATGCCCTCGGGCATGCTGTGAACAATCGGGTGCGAGAATCCGAGCGAGAGGTTCAGCGATGTGCCCTGGGCCTGAGCCCGGTAACCCACGCCGACGAGCATCAGCTTCTTTTCCCAGCCCTTGCTCACCCCATGGACCATGTTGGCCAGCAGCGCTCGCATCGTCCCACTCATGGCGCGAGCAGACCGGCTCTCACCCAAGGCAACCACTTGGAGCGCGCCACCTTCATGGCGCACTTCGACACCGGCATCGGTGCGCTGCTGGAGCGACCCCAATGGACCTTGAACAACGATTTGCTCAAGACCGATCTCGGCCTTGACGCCGGCGGGCAGATCCACCGGCATTTTTGCGACTCGGGACATCTTGGCCTCCTTGCGCGTCAGGCCACGATACCGATGACTTCACCACCCATCCCCGCTTTGCGGGCATGGCGGTCAGTCATCAGTCCGCGCGGCGTGGAAACGATCGCGACACCCAGGCCATTCATGACCTGGGGCAAGCTCTCGCGCCCTTTGTAAACCCGCAGGCCCGGACGACTGACGCGCTCGATGCGCTCGATCACCGGGTGTCCCGCGTAGTACTTCAGCTGAACTTCCAGCTGCGACTTCGGCCCATCATGACGGACCGAAAAATCTTCAATGTAGCCCTCATCCTTGAGAAGCTGCGCGATTGCAACTTTCAATTTGGAAGAAGGCATTGCCACCGACTGCATTTCAACGCGCTGCCCATTGCGGATGCGCGTGAACATATCGGCGATCGGGTCGCTCATGCTCATAAGTTGGTCTCCGACCTAGTACTTGCCGTGGCCTGACTGGATTACCAGCTGGCCTTAACGATGCCGGGGATCTCTCCACGCATCGCGATCTCGCGCAGCTTGTTGCGCGCCAGACCGAACTTTCGGAACGTGCCGCGAGGCCGGCCCGTCAATGCGCAGCGATTGCGTAGCCGAGTCGGGCTCGCATTGCGCGGCAGCTTCTGCAGCGCCAGACGCGCATCCATACGCACCTCGTCGGACAGCTTCTGATTGTCAATCGTAGCCTTCAGCGCAGCACGCTTGACTTCGAACTTCTTCACCAGTGCTTCGCGCTTCTTTTCGCGCTCGATCAGCGATTTCTTTGCCATAGTAGGTTCGCCTGCAGAATCAGTTGCGGAACGGAAAGCGAAAGGACGCGAGCAGCGCCTTGGCTTCCTCGTCATTGCGAGCGGTCGTCGTGATGCTGATGTCCATTCCTCGGACTCGATCGACCTTGTCGTACTCGATCTCGGGGAAAATGATCTGTTCCTTGACGCCGAGGTTGTAATTCCCGCGACCGTCGAAGGACTTACCGGAAATCCCGCGGAAGTCCCGAACGCGGGGGAGGGCAATCGTGACCAGACGGTCAAGAAACTCCCACATGCGCTCGCCGCGCAAGGTGACCATACAGCCGATCGGGTAGCCTTCACGGATCTTGAACGCAGCAATTGCCTTGCGCGCCTTGGTCTGGACCGGCTTCTGACCGGCGATACGGGTCAGATCGGCCACCGCGGCCTCGATGAGCTTCTTGTCGGAAATCGCCTCACCAACGCCCATATTCAGGGTCACTTTGGTAAAGCGTGGTACCTGCATGACCGAGGTGAAGCCGAATTTTTCCATCAATTCGGGTACCACTCGATCTCGGTACTGTTGTTGAAAACGCGCCATGTTGCAGTCCTGCCTGTCCTAGCTGGTGCTGATACGGATAACGGTGCCGATGCGCAGACGCGCGTTAGGCCCGAACCTGTTCGCCGTTCGACTTGAAGACCCGCACCTTGGTGCCGTCCTCGAGCACGCGAAAACCCACGCGATCGCCCTTGCCCGTCGCCGGATTGAGCAGCATCAGGTTTGATTGATCGATTGGCATCGACTTCTCGATCACGCCACCCGTCACCCCTTTCATGGGGTTTGGTTTCTGATGTTTCTTGACGAGGTTCACGCCCTCGACCATCAAATGGGTCTCATTGACCCGGCTGTTGACCGTGCCCCGCTTGCCTTTGTCGCGGCCAGCGATGATGACGACCTCGTCGCCTTTTTTGATCTTGTCCATGCGTCCGCTCCCGGTCCGGCTCTGTTGGGCTTAAAGCACTTCGGGCGCGAGCGACACGATCTTCATGAACCGCTCCGTGCGCAACTCACGCGTGACCGGTCCGAAGATGCGCGTGCCGATCGGCTCGAGCTTGGCGTTCAGAAGAACGGCGGCGTTGCCATCGAACTTCACAAGCGATCCATCCGCACGGCGGACGCCCTTGGCCGTCCGAACGACGACCGCGTTGTAGATCTCGCCCTTCTTGACGCGGCCACGGGGCTGCGCGTCCTTGACACTGACCTTGATGACATCACCGATGCCCGCGTAGCGCCGCTTGGAACCACCCAGGACTTTGATACACATGACGGACCGAGCGCCGGTGTTATCGGCGACGTCAAGCGTCGACTGCATTTGAATCATGAAATTTCTCCCAACTTGATCCGAAGGCTCCGGTGCGGCGCACCCGAGGAAATCGGTCAGTCTTGGTCCCGTAGAGCGGGGGTATCTTCTTCGATTTGCGTACCGGGGCTAGGCCCGGGTGACAAATCAAAAACGAAGCCCTCTAGTTTAGGAAACAAAATCGGCTTTGTCAAGCAACACAACCCTTGTTGCGCTACTGCCACCCTAGAGTGGTGGCCGCCCGAGCGGCCAGCGACATCAGATCGCTTGTGCGGCCTCGACGACCCGCACCACGCGCCAGGTTTTGGTGCGCGAAATAGGACGGACCTCGATGATCTCCACCATATCGCCTTCGTTGATCGCATCGCTTTCGTCGTGGGCGTGGTACTTGTTCGACCGTGTCAGGTATTTCCCATACAGCGGATGTTGAACCTGGCGCTCGACCAGTACGGTCACGGTCTGCTTCATCTTGGCGCTCACGACGCGCCCAACCAGCGAACGCTTGGTGGCTTTGATCGTGGCTGTCTCGTTCACGGTTTCGTTCATACCGCTGTCGCCTTTTCGTGGAGCACGGTGCGAACGCGGGCGATGTCGCGACGCACCTTGCGGATTTGACTGTTGTTGGTGAGTTGCTGGGTGGCATGCTGCATGCGCAGCGAGAAATGCGCCCGCAACAACTCTTTGAGTTCTTTGTTGAGGCCTTCGGCGTCTTTGGCCCGCAGTTCGGTAGCTTTCATCAAGGTCGATCCTGATCTGGAACTAGAGAGATGCGCTGGCCTATTGGCCAACCATCCGGCTGACAAAGACCGTTGCGATCGGCAACTTGGCCGCGGCGAGTCGGAAGGCTTCGCGCGCCAGATCCTCGGCCACTCCGTCCATTTCGTACAGGACTTTGCCCGGCTGGATTTCGGCGACGTAGTACTCCGGGTTGCCCTTGCCGTTGCCCATGCGGACCTCGGCCGGCTTACGCGAAATCGGCTTGTCGGGGAAGATGCGGATCCAGATGCGTCCACCGCGCTTGATGTGGCGAGTCATCGCCCGCCGCGCGGATTCGATCTGACGAGCCGTGAGCCGACCCCGACCGATAGCCTTGAGGCCAAAGTCCCCGAAGGACACCGCGGCACCGCGAGTCGCGAGACCGGTGTTGCGACCCTTTTGTTCTTTACGGTATTTCCGTCTTGCCGGTTGCAGCATGACCTAGTCCTCATTCGCTCTTGACGGCATCGGCAGCAGGCGCTGCCCGACGCACGCGCTGACGGTCGGCAGGCCGACCCTCAGAACTTCCCGGCGCTCCTACTGGAGCTCCGGCACCTGGTGCTGCGGCATCAGCCCGTGGGCCGCGACCTTCGCCACGACCCGGTCCACGACCGCCCGGCGCACCCCGACGACCGCGACGATCGTCACGCTCGGTCGGTGCAGCCTCTTTCTCCGCCGCTGCGAGCTCGTTGCGGCCCAGGGTATCGCCCTTGTAGACCCAGCACTTCACCCCGATGATCCCGTAGGTGGTGTTCGCCTCGGAAAAACCGTACTCAATGTCAGCACGCAAGGTGTGCAAAGGCACGCGGCCTTCGCGGTACCACTCGGTCCGTGCAATCTCCGCCCCGTTCAGACGTCCAGAGCTCATCAGCTTGATCCCCAAAGCGCCCAAGCGCATCGCATTCTGCATGGCGCGCTTCATCGCGCGGCGGAACATGATCCGACGCTCGAGCTGCTGGGTAATCGAATCGGCAATCAACTGCGCGTCGGTCTCGGGCTTGCGGATCTCTTCGATGTTGACGTGCACGGGCACTTTCATCATCTTCTGCAGCTCGGCCTTGAGGTTCTCGATGTCCTCGCCCTTTTTGCCAATCACCACGCCCGGACGAGCCGAGAAAATCGTGATGCGTGCGTTCTTGGCCGGTCGCTCGATGACGACCCGCCCCACGGACGCATTCTTGAGTTTCTTGCGCAGAAATTCGCGCACACGAATATCGTCATGCAGCGTGGCAGCGTAGGTGCCTCGGCCGGCATACCAGCGCGAAGACCAGTTGCGGGTGACCGCAAGCCGGAATCCGGTTGGATGAATCTTTTGTCCCATGGATGACCCTGGTATTGACTCTAGTGTTGAGTTGGCTGTCGTAAACGAAGCCGCGGATTAGTGATACGAAGCACAGAGCAAGGCCGACGCCGTTCCGGCGTCAATCGCCGACCGTCACATAAATGTGGCAGGTCTGCTTCTCGATCTTCGCCCCACGACCCTTGGCACGCGCCATGAATCGCTTCATCGAAGTCGCCTTTTCGACATAAATCGTACGTACCTTCAATTCATCCACGTCGGCACCGTCGTTGTGCTCGGCATTGGCAATCGCCGATTCGAGCAGCTTCTTGATGATAAACGCGGCCTTTTTGGGCGAAAACGTCAACACGTTCAGTGCCTGCTCGACCGACTTGCCGCGGACCAGATCAGCGACCAACCGGCCCTTCTGGGCAGAGAGATGCGCGTCTTTGAGTATCGCTCGGGTTTCCATGATGATTTCCTTGGCGCTCCTGGGCAATGCCCTGGCAATGCCGATACGTTTCTGATGCGCTGGTTAGCGCTTGGCCTTCTTGTCCGCAACGTGCCCCTTGTAGGTGCGCGTCAGGGCGAACTCGCCGAGCTTGTGTCCAACCATGTTTTCGTTGACGAACACCGGGACATGCTGCTTACCGTTGTGCACGGCAATGGTCAGACCGATGAAGTCGGGCAGGATGGTCGACCGGCGTGACCAGGTCTTGATGGGGCGCTTGTCCTTCGTGGCCAGGGCCACATCGACCTTCTTGAGCAGATGGTCGTCGACAAACGGCCCTTTTTTGACGGAACGTGCCATCGTTTTCGGCTCCCGTTATTTCTTGCGACGCGACACGATCATCGAGGTCGTGCGCTTGTTGCGACGCGTGCGATAGCCCTTGGTCGGCTGGCCCCACGGACTGACAGGCACCCGGCCTTCGCCGGTCTTGCCCTCACCACCACCATGCGGGTGGTCGATCGGGTTCATTGCGACACCCCGAACGGTCGGACGGATACCACGCCAACGCACAGCACCGGCCTTCCCGATCTGACGCAGGTTGTGTTCCTCGTTACCGACCTCACCGAGCGTTGCCCGGCAATCGACATGGACCCGCCGAATCTCACCCGAACGCAACCGCAGTTGGGCGTAGAGACCTTCGCGGGCCAGCAGTTGCACCGAGGTCCCAGCCGAACGCGCCAGCTGGGCGCCCTTGCCGGGGAGCATCTCGACCGCGTGGATGGTCGAACCGACCGGAATATTGCGGATCGGCAGCGTGTTACCTGCCTTGATCGGCGCAGCAGCACCGGAAATCAGGGTCGTACCGACCGCGACACCCCGGGGCGCCAGAATGTAGCGACGCTCACCATCGGCATAGCACAGCAGTGCCAGATGGGCCGTACGGTTCGGATCGTATTCAAGCCGTTCAACCTTGGCAGGAATCCCATCCTTGTCGTTGCGACGGAAATCCACCAGGCGATAGTGCTGCTTGTGACCACCGCCGCGATGGCGCGTGGTGATGTGGCCATTGTTGTTTCGTCCCGCGGTGCGATGCTGGCTTTCGACCAGAGCCGCAAAGGGTGCACCTTTGTGCAGGTGCGGCGAAACCACCTTGACCACCGCCCGGCGTCCGGCCGAGGTCGGTTTGACTTTAACGACGGGCATGTTACTTCACCTCCGTGAAGTCAATTTCCTGGCCCGGCGCCAAACGGACGTACGCTTTACGCACATCGTCGCGACGTCCGTGAAAGCGCCCGAAGCGCTTGGCGCGGCCCTTGATGTTGAGCATGTTGACGGCGTTGACCTCAACCTTGAACAGCATTTCAACGGCGGCTTTGACTTCGGCACGCGTTGCATCCGGGACCACATGGAATGCGATCTGGCCGGCTTTCTCGGCGAGCATGGTGCTCTTTTCGGAAACGATCGGACCGAGGAGCACGCGCAGCAGTCGCTCTTCGCGATGCTGCGCAGCACTGTGCCCGGCCGCTCCTTGTTGTGCGGCGCTCATCCCAGCATCTCCTCAAACTGAGCCAGGGCAGCCCGGGTGACGAGCACCTTGTCGAAATGCACCAGTGACATCGGATTGGCATGCCGCGGTTCAACCACGGCAATATTGGGCAGGTTTCGCGAGGCCAGATACAGGTTCTCATCGACCGAGTCGACGATCACCAGAACCGACTCCAGTCCCATCCCTTTGACTTTTTGCGCCAGGAGCTTGGTCTTGGGCGCATCCAGTACGAACCCGTCGATCACCGCAAGGCGATCTTCACGGGCCAACTGCGACAGGATCGAACAGACACCGACCCGGTACATCTTGCGATTGACTTTCTGCGAGAAGTTTTCGTCCGGCGAATTCGGGAAGATCTTGCCGCCGCCGCGCCACAAGGGCGATGACGTCATACCCGCCCGTGCTCGACCGGTTCCTTTCTGGCGAAAGGGCTTCTTGGTCGAATGGCGGACTTCTTCACGGTCCTTCTGCTTGCGATTACCGCTGCGAGCGTTGGCCTGATAAGCGATGACGATCTGATGCACGAGCGGTTCGTTGAACTCGCGAGCAAAAACCGTATCGGAGGCGCCCACCGTAGCCGACGACTGTCCGTGATCATCGAGGAGTTTGAGTTCCATGGTGATCCCCGCTTAGGCCTTGGCCGGGGCTTTGACAGCCGCGGTAATCACAACATGGCCTTCATCATGCCCCGGAACGGCACCGCGCACGAGCAACAGCCCCCGCTCCGTGTCGATTCGAGCGATGACAAGGTTTTGAACCGTCCGCGTGACCGCGCCGTAGTGCCCTGGCATTTTCTTGCCGGGAAACACGCGCCCAGGATCCTGCGCCTGACCAATCGACCCCGGCACGTTGTGCGAGCGCGAGTTGCCGTGCGAAGCGCGATTGGACGAAAAATTGTGCCGTTTGATCGCGCCGGTAAAGCCCTTACCCAGCGTCGTCCCCTGCACATCGACCTTTTGGCCAACGGCGAAGGTTTCGGCGGGAAGCACCGCTCCGGGCTTGAGTTCGGCCGCGACGTCTGCGCCGACCCGGAACTCGCGCAGGATCGACCCGGACTCAACGCCAGCAGCGGCGAAATGACCAGCCATTGGCTTGGTAACGCGGGACGCACGGCGTTGGCCGAATGCGACCTGCACAGCAGTGTAGCCATCGGATTCGACGGTCTTCACTTGCGTGACACGGTTGTTGGACACATCAAGCACAGTCACCGGAACGGCGTCGCCGTCGTCGGTGAAAATGCGCATCATGCCAACTTTCCGTCCCAGGAGGCCTAAGCCCTGGACAGCGGCAGTCATGTTTATCTCCGTTCCCAGCTACGATTGGCCGGGTGTGGTGCATAGCCGTGCCGCAAGACACGGGTACGCGGGAAAGCCGAAAAATATAACAGTTTAAAGTCGATCTAGCAAGCGAATCCTGATCAAACGTTGGATTGGCGTGCTTTTTCGAACACGTACAGCCCAACGTCTGCAGAATATGCCCTTACTGGAGCTTGATTTCGACTTCGACGCCCGATGGAAGATCCAGTTTCATCAGCGCATCCACCGTTTTATCGGTCGGGTCGACAATGTCCATCAACCGCTGATGGGTGCGGATCTCGAACTGATCGCGCGAGGTCTTGTTAACGTGAGGACTACGCAAAACGTCATAACGCTGAATACGCGTTGGGAGCGGCACTGGCCCATGAACCACGGCGCCCGTGCGCTTGGCCGTTTCGACAATTTCGGCGGCTGACTGATCGATCAGTCGGTAGTCGAAGGCCTTCAGGCGAATCCGAATCTTCTGGCTTTGCATTTTTAGTCCTCAAAGAGCAATTAAAAGAACAATCTCATCTGCCCGATGGCCGCAGCACCTGCGCGCTGCATCCACCGAGCCATCCTAAAACCGACCAGAGTTAGGCGTGGATCTTGGCCACCACACCTGCACCCACGGTACGACCACC
>JBBAOE010000008.1:111310-129693 GCA_040401595.1 Burkholderiaceae bacterium | reverse complement strand
CTAGCGATCTCGAATAACTACCATCAGCACGCTGCAAGGAGCAACCTCGACTAGGTGAAGGTGGCGGAAATACCTTCGGGGTCAAGGTTGCCTCATCTGGCTGACTCGAGTAGCGGCGGGACGCATCCGCTTCGCCGGGCAGGGTTAGAGCCGGAGACATCGAACTGCCTGCTCGGCCGTCAGTAAGAAGATCTATCCACAGCCAATCTGTGGACAACCAACCCTGGTCCCCAGTCCTAGACCAATGAAAACCCGTGCCTAGACCAAAGAATGAGTAGTATAGGACAAGCTATACTACAAATTTATACAAAAATCGCAAACGACCGGACTGTTAAGTCGTTGATTCTATTGGATTTATTTTGGTGGGCGCGAAGGGTTTCGAACCCCTGACCCCTGCCGTGTGAAGGCAGTGCTCTACCACTGAGCTACGCGCCCCTGCGGTCGCGAATACGCGATTTCCGCCGAGAGTCCAGCCGATAAGTATGTCACACCCTTGTGCGCTTGAAACCGGGGTCGGATAAAATCCGTCGTATGAACCCTACGCCTTATTCGGCCAGCACCGAAGCTTTCAAGCCAAACCCGATCGCAGCGCCTACGCCCGCTGAGGCACTTACGCGGCCAGTACGCACAAGATTTGCGCCGAGCCCGACGGGAGACCTTCATCTTGGGGGCGCTCGCACCGCGCTTTATGCCTGGGCCTGGGCGCGCCGGCATGGCGGTCAATTCATTTTGCGGATCGAAGATACGGATTTCGAGCGGTCAACCCCGGCCGCTGTTCAGGCGATTATGGACGGAATGCACTGGCTCAATCTCGAGTGGGATGAGGGCCCGATTTTTCAATCCCAGCGGATGGATCGCTACCGTGAAGTGATCGCTCAGATGCTCGACCAGGGGTCGGCTTATCGCTGCTGGGCGTCGCCGGAAGAACTGGACGTGATGCGGGAGACGCAACGGGCTCAGGGTGAAAAGCCTCGCTATGACGGACGCTGGCGGCCGGAAAATGCGGCCAGAGCAGGGTGGTCGCCACCCGCTGGGGTTGCGCCGGTGATCCGGTTTCGCAATCCAGACAATGGTGCGGTTGTTTGGGACGATCTGGTCAAGGGTCCGATCTCGATTGCGAACGTGGAACTCGATGATCTGGTGATCGCGCGCGCCGATGGCACGCCAACCTATAACTTCTGCGTTGTGGTTGACGACCTTGACATGGCGATCACACACGTCATCCGGGGTGATGACCATGTCAACAATACGCCGCGTCAGATCAACATCCTGCGTGCGCTTGGCGGGCAGGAACCAGCCTATGGCCATCTGCCGATGATTCTCGGCCCTGATGGTGAGAAGCTCTCCAAGCGTCACGGTGCGACCTCAGTCGTGCAATACGACGCGCAGGGCTTCTTACCAGAGGCGATGGTGAACTACCTTTCGCGATTGGGCTGGAGCCACGGCGATGCGGAGATTTTCGATCGCCATGACCTGGTGCAGTGGTTTGATGCTGCACAGATCAGCCGATCCCCTGCGCAACTGGACTTCGATAAATTGCGTTGGGTCAACGCGCAGTGGATGAAACGCCTGGGGCCCGCCGAACTGTCAGGGCGGCTCATGCCGCATCTGGTCACGCGCGGCTGGGAAGAGAGTCACCTTCGCTGCGGGCCCGATCTGGCCACCGCTTGTGCACTGGTGTTCGAGCGCGCGCAGACGCTTGAGGAGCTCGCCGATTGGGTCGGACTGTTCTACAGACCAGCGTCGGTCACGGAGACCGATCGATCCACGCATCTGAGCGCTGGCGCACTTCAGGCGGTCAGGGCGCTGGCCGACAAGCTCGATGCCTTGCCGGATTCAGACTGGGTACCCGCGACCATCACGGCGACGATGAAATCCATCCTGGCTGAACATCAGCTAAAAATGGCCCAGCTGGCCATACCGGTGCGCCTGCTCGTCTTTGGGCAGGCCCAGACGCCGTCGGTGGATACGATGCTGGCTGCGATGCCCCGCGCGATCGTTCTCCAGCGTCTACTGAGTACCGTCGCTTAAAAAACCTGCTTGGCGGGCGTGGGCGCGGTCGCTGGCGGATTGATGATCTTGCGGATATCGTTCGCCGCTTCCTGGGCTTTGACGATCCCGTCGGTCATCGTCTCAATACTCCAGGTGATGACTTTTTTGAGGAATGCGGTGACGGAGGATTCCCAGCTGGGGTTGTAGACGCCTGTCGTCCATTCATTCGTGCTTTTGATATTTTCCGGGCGCGACAGGGTTGATCGGCCCAGCGAGTTCGGATGGGTCAGGTCACTCAGCTTGGTCCAGACCTCGGTCACGCGGTCCGCCCCACCTTCGGCCTCGATTTTGGCCAGGATCCCAAGCATGATGCGAAGATCGATAATGCGACTGGCCTCGAGCTTGTCGCTCGACGCCGTGCCGTACATGGCGCGGTACAACACCATCTCGTGATCTGTCGATGTCAGCAGTTTGCGGTGCAGATCGGTCCGCTTGATTTCCTTGGCCATCAGAACGATCGCGCTGCCGACCTCGAAACCGAAGCACGCCTGCTCGAACAGAGACCTTACCAGCGACGGTGCCGTAAGGAGTTTGTTGCCTGCGATCAGTTCGATTGAGCAATCCGCCACTTCATGAAACCGGAAGAGGGCGATTCGAGCCCAGGCGTCGACCAGCGATGCCTGGCCCAACCACAGCACGGCGTTGGCTTCATGGACTGAGTGGCAACGGGCGGCTTTGGCCTGCAGGCCCGCAACCGTTTCGAAGGGTACGTTGGTAGGCCGGTCGTTCAGATTCGCGATTTTGTCCAGTTTCTCGACGGCGAGAAGGAATCGCGACTCGAAATCGTCCTCTTTCTGAGAGGATTGCGCAGGAGTGTAAGCGGGCTGCATGGGCTCTCTGATAACGGTTGGGATCGCGCCGCGGCGCGATGGATTCTGTCCGAATTGTGGCACGGGATACGGTGTATCGGTAGTTTCTTGGACAAGTGGCTTCTGGTGGCGCCAAACTACGGGGCGGATCCGCCGCGATACAATGGTGATCGATCAGTGAGGCATGACCATGGCTGGGAATTCGATCGGGGAGCTCTTTCGGGTCACCACCTTTGGTGAGTCTCATGGGCCTGCGCTGGGGTGCATCATCGACGGGTGCCCCCCCGGGCTCGCACTGGATGCTTCCGATATTCAGCCCGATCTTGACCGCCGACGGCCGGGCACCTCCCGCCATGTCACGCAGCGTCAGGAGCCTGATGCAGTCGAAATTCTTTCGGGTGTGTTTGAGGGGCAGACGACCGGGACCCCGATCGCACTGGTCATTCACAACGCCGACGCGCGCAGCAAAGACTACGCCGCCATCGCCCAGTCGTTTCGGCCGGGGCATGCGGACTATGCTTATCATCACAAGTACGGCATCCGCGATCCACGCGGCGGTGGCCGCTCGTCGGCTCGTCTGACTGCCGCTACGGTCGCCGCCGGTGCGGTTGCCCGCAAATGGCTCGCACAAGCCTACGGGACCGTGGTCCGGGGTTGCATGAGTCAACTGGGCGAGATCGTGATTCCGTTCGAGTGCTGGGCTGTGGTCCATGAGAACGCGTTTTTTGCGCCCAATGCCGGCATCGTCCCTCAGCTCGAGGCGTACATGGATGAACTGCGCCGGGCTGGGGATTCGATCGGTGCCCGATTGTTTGTAGAAGCGTCCGGAGTCCCGGTGGGGCTGGGCGAGCCTTTGTTCGATCGACTGGACGCGGATATTGCCCACGCAATGATGGGAATCAATGCGGTCAAGGGGGTCGAAATCGGAGCGGGCTTTGCCTGCGTGACCCAACGAGGTAGTGAGCACGGCGATGAACTCACCCCTGACGGGTTCGGCAGCAACCACGCTGGCGGCGTCCTGGGTGGCATTTCGACCGGTCAACCGGTGACGGTCTCGATCGCGATCAAACCGACATCGAGTATCCGAATTCCTCGCCAGTCAATCGACCTCGCGGGGCAGCCCACCACGATCGAAACGCTGGGTCGCCACGATCCCTGCGTGGGTATCCGGGCGACGCCGATCGCTGAGGCGATGCTGCTACTCGTCTTGATGGACCATGCGCTGCGCCACCGCGCGCAGTGTGGTGACGTGAGCGTGACGACGCCACGCATTGCAGGGCCTCAGCGCGTTTGATTCTGCCGGGGCTTCGCCTGCGCTCGGTCGCAGCGCTTTACTTTGCTTATTTCGCGTTCGTCGGCGCTTTTTCCCCCTACCTCGCGCTCTGGTTCGCAGCCGAGGGCATGTCAATCGCCCAGATTGGGGTGTTGATGGCGCTTCCACAGGCTCTGCGCATCGTCGCGCCGCCGTGTTGGGGATGGTTAGCGGATCGCTCGGGTCGCCATGTTCAGTTGTTACGGTTAAGCGCCTTGGCGACCGTTGCGTGTGCGCTGGCGCTTTCGCTCGCACAGGGTTACCCGGGTTTCATTGTGGTGATGCTGCTTCTGTTTTTTGCAACCAGTGCCCAGGGTCCGCTGACTGAAGCGCTCGCGCTGGGGCTGGTGCGCGGTGATCCGGGCCGCTATGGGCAGGTGCGGCTTTGGGGCTCGGTGGGTTTCATCAGTGCCGTCGCATCCACCGGACCCTGGCTCGATCTGGTCGGAATCCATCGGTTGCCGCAGTGGATGGCGGCGCTCGCAGCGTTGTTGTTACTGGTCACGCTATGGATTCCGGCTGTGGCTGTTGCGCCCGCAGTGCGGGACGCCTCTCGGCCCCGTGAGCGCTGGCTAAAGCCCGCCGCGATCGTCTTGTTGTTCGCGGCGTTCTGGATGGTGTTTGCGCACGCTGCGCTCTACTCGTTTTATTCGCTGCATCTTGAACGCCTGGGATACTCCCGAACGGCGATCGGGGTGCTTTGGGCGGTCGGGGTCGCGGCCGAGATCGGACTGTTTCTGGGTCAACGTCGACTCTTTGATCACTTTGCAATTCCGGGCTTGCTGGTGGCAAGTTTCGTGGGGGCGGTATTACGGTTTGTCCTGATTGCCTGGGCGGGCGCGGACCTTGGGTGGTTGGTGTTGGCGCAATTGCTGCATGCCCTGACCTTTGGGGTACACCACAGCGCATCGGTCGCGATGTTGCATCGGTGGTTCGGGAACCGTTCCCAGGCGGGTGCTCAAGCGGTCTATGCCGTCGTTGCCTATGGGTTCGGCGGAACTGCGGGCGGGCTCTGCGCAGCCTGGCTCTGGCAGGCCTTCGGTCCCGCCGCGATGTGGTGGGGCGCGGCCGTAGCCAGTGTGCTGGGTCTGGCGTGTGCGCTGCTCGTCAGGCGTCTGGCTTGAACGCGGTCGTTAATTGAACGCGGTAGTCAAACCCAGCGTCTGCGCACACAATGCAGGCAATCGTCCAGAACAGTTTGGGAGGAGAAGTCGATGCAAGTGCGTGAGGTCCTGAGAGTCAAGGGAAGCACTCTTTATACGGTCACTCCCGAGGCGATGCTGTCCGAAGCGGTCATGGTGATGGCTGAACACGACATCGGTTCACTGGTGGTGATGGAACGTGGTCGCTTGGTCGGCATGCTGACATTTCGGGAGGTGATCCAGGTGCTGGCATCTCGCCAGCGCGAACATCGGACGGGGCCAACGCCGCCCGTCGCCGAGATCGTTGTTCGCGAAGTGATGAATGCACAGCCGATCATTGCCACGCCAGAAATGGATATCAATGAGCTGCGTCGAATCATGATCGAGAGCCACCAGCGTTATCTGCCGGTGATGGATGAGCGCCTGTTATTGGGCGTTATATCGTTCCACGATCTGGCACGTGCAGTCCTGGAGGCGCAGAGTTTCGAGAACCGGATGCTCAAAGCCTACATCCGTGACTGGCCTGCGACCGGTTAATCCAGAGCAGGCAAGGGCCGGGTGGCCTAGAATGCGTGCATGCGTATTCTGATCAGCAACGACGATGGTTATTTTTCCCCAGGCCTGGCTGCGCTCGCACAGGCGATGGCGGAACTGGGTGAGGTCACCGTGGTCGCGCCCGAGCGCGATCGCAGCGGTGCGTCGAACTCCCTGACACTTGACCGCCCGCTACGGGTGCGTCGGGCCGCCAACGGATTTCTGTTCATCAATGGAACCCCGACGGATTGTGTCCACGTGGCAATCACCGGCATGCTCGACCACCGCCCGGATCTGGTGGTCTCTGGCATCAATGATGGCGCCAATATGGGCGATGACACCATTTACTCCGGTACGGTTGCGGCAGCGATGGAGGGATATCTGCTCGGCGTGCCGGCCATCGCGTTTTCGCTGGTTGGCCGGGGCTGGGCTCATCTGAGCGGGGCGGCACTGATCGCCCGCGAAGTCGTCGAAGGGTTTCTGGCTTCGAATCCGCCGGCCAAAACTCTGTTGAATGTGAATATTCCCAATCTGCCCAAGGATCACTTGCGGGGTATCGCCGCAACGCGTCTGGGCAAACGGCATGTAGCGGAGCCGGTGGTTGCCAGCCAGGATCCGCGCGGAGAGCCGATCTGGTGGATTGGACCCGCGGGTGAGGCACGCGACGCAGGGCCAGGAACGGACTTTCACGCAACGGCACAGGGGTGGGTTTCGGTGACCCCGCTGGACGTGGATCTCACGGCCCGCCAAGCCTTGCCCTGGGTTCAGGAGCGACTGGCGAATCCGGCGGCGCCACCATGGAATCTTCAGGTGGAGTGATTGGCGGATAAAGCCCCGATGAATCCGCAGGGTCGTACGGTGCCGAGAGGCGTCGTTGATCTCGCGCCGCCTGCCGGCCTGGGACTGACGTCGGATCGCACCCGTTCGCGGATGATCGATCGCTTGCGCGCCTCTGGGATTCGGGATGCGGCTGTCTTGTCAGCGATTGGGGGCGTGGAGCGACACCGTTTCGTGGATCAGGCACTCGCCAGCCGCGCCTATGAAGACGTGGCATTGCCCATCGGGCATGAACAGACGATCTCGCGTCCGACTGTGGTTGCCACCATGCTGACGGCCGTGAGCGCCCAGATGACGACCGATATCCGAAAGCGGGCGCGGGTCCTCGAAATCGGGACGGGCTGTGGTTGGCAGGCAGCGGTCATGGCTCGTTTGTTCGGTGAGGTCTATTCGGTGGAACGGATTCGCGGGTTGCATGAAACCGCGCGCAAAAATCTTGCGCCCCTGCGCCTGGCCAATGTTCGGCTGGCGTTTGGCGACGGTCGGGAAGGGTTGCCTCAGGTCGCTCCGTTTGACGCTATCGTGATTGCGGCGGCTGGAATCGAACTGCCTGAGGCGTTATTGCATCAGATGGCCATTGGCGCGCGGCTGATCGCACCAGTGGGCGGGGAAGAGCAGGCACTGCACCTGGTTGAACGGGCGGGTCAAGAAGACTGGCGCTTGACGGTTCTTGAGGATGCGCGATTTGTGCCATTACGTGAGGGAACGGCGTGAAATACCAAGTTTGGATGGGGTTTGTGGTGATGCTGGCCGGTTGTGCGGGTGGGGGGCAGGCTCCCATCGAGAATCGGAGTGCACGTGGGGTGCTGGCATCTGAGCAGGGGATTCGGCCGGGTGCTGGTCCAAGCGCGCCCGGGACCGGCCGCCCATCAGCCCTATCAGCCCCATCAGCTCTTTCCGGGTCTGCCGGTTCTGCTGCGTTCGACAAGCCGGCACAACCGGCCACGGATGCTGGCGTTGCAGGAATCGGTTCGCCGATGCCGGGTGGCTCCGGTATCAAGACCACGCCCCTGGTGCTTGAGCCCCTGCGCACGCCGGGCGCTACGCCGCCGCGGGGTGGATCTCCGGGATTGGGCGCGGCGCCAAACCCAGGGACTGGCGCGGCACTCGGTTCGGATTCTGGCCTGAAATCCAGCCAGAATGCGGCGCCAGAGGCGCGGGCTGAAAATCGTGTGGAACCCCGCCCGATGCCCGCCGAGCCCGAATCGGTGTGGGTCTGGCCAGCGGCTGGACGGGTGTTGCAAGCGTTCGAGCCGGGAAAGACCAAGGGGATTACGCTTTCTGGAACGCTTGGTGATCCCGTCATCGCAGTGGCCGACGGCAAGGTGATTTTCAGCGGGCAGGGCCCTCGCGGTTACGGCAATCTGATCATCGTCAAGCACCCCGCGGATCTGCTCTCGGTCTATGCACACAACCGGGCAGTCCTGGTCAAGGAAGGCGCCTCGGTGGTTCGCGGTCAACGCATTGCGGAGCTGGGCGATACGGATTCGGATCGCCCGAAGCTGCACTTTGAAGTGCGCCGTCAAGGTCGTCCGGTTGACCCCATCCCGATCCTGCCACCGCGTTAAGTCTGGACGGTAGGACCCACGCTCGACCCGGTGCTTCGGGGCTTCATGCGCAAAACAGATTTTCCGGTCGACCCTGAACCCCTCCTGATCGAATCGCTCGATCAGGAGGCGCGCGGCGTGAGCCATCGCGACGGTAAGGTGATCTTTGTGCGCGACGCGTTAGCCGGCGAGCGGGTCCGGAGCCGGACCGTGCGGCGCAAGCCCAAGTTCGAGGTCGCGGAACTGGTCGAAGTGCTTGCGCCCTCAGCGGCGCGCGAGGCGCCGCTCTGTCCGAATTTCGGTAATTGCGGCGGTTGTTCGATGCAACACCTCGCCGCCCGCTCTCAGGTGGCCGTCAAACAGCGCACGCTGGAGGACAGCCTGTGGCACCTTGGGCGTGTGCGCTCGCAGCAGATTTTTCGTCCCATCAGTGGCCCGCAATGGGGCTACCGCTTCCGAGCAAGACTGTCGGTGCGTTACGTCCCTCGTAAGGGCGGCGTTCTGGTGGGGTTTCATGAGCGGGGATCGAGTTATGTGGCCGACATGAAAGAATGTCGAGTCCTGCCGGATCGGATGTCCGCGCTCTTGCCCCTGCTGCGGGTTCTGGTCGGAGATCTTGATATTCGGGAGCGCCTGCCGCAGATCGAGCTCGCGATCGGGGCAGATCTTGAACGCCCTGATGAGAGCGCCGATGACGCCGTCATTGCTCTGGTCATGCGGGTGCTGGAGCCCCCTTCGCCGCGGGATGAAATAAGTTTGCGCGCGTTCGCCACCCTGCATCGCCTGGAGATCTGGCTTCAGGCGAAGGGTCCGGATACGGTCGCGCTCTTTGCCAGTGGTCTGCCCCAGCCCAACGATTCTGCGCTGCCCGCGCCGGCGGATGTCGGTTTGCACTCCCGACTCTCGTATCGGTTGCCTGAATTTGGCGTGGTCATGCCGTACCGACCGACCGATTTCACCCAGGTCAACCATCAGATCAACCAGGTTCTGGTCGCCAAGGCCTTGCAACTGCTTGATCCTCAGCCCGGCGATCGTGTTCTCGATCTGTTTTGTGGTCTGGGTAACTTCACCCTACCGCTGGCAACCCGATCCGCCAGCGTCGTGGGCATCGAAGGCAGTTCAGCCCTGGTGGCGCGTGCGACCGAGAATGCCCGCTGCAATGGACTCGCGGACCGGGTGCAGTTTGCCGTTGAGAATCTCTTCGAATGGGGTGTTGAGCGCTGGACCACGCTCAATGGCGAGCGGCCATTTGATCGGCTACTGATTGACCCGCCGCGGGAGGGGGCTCTGGCGGTCGTACAACTTCTCGCGTACCGGCCGCCGCCGGCGCAAGGGCTTGAATCGCCAGCGCAGCCCGCAGTCGTTCGGCCCAAACGGATCGTCTACGTGTCCTGCAATCCGGCGACGCTCGCTCGGGATTGCGCGATTCTCGTTCAGTCGGGCTACTGGGAACTGAGCGGGGCTGGGGTCGTCAACATGTTTCCCCAGACCTCACACGTTGAGTCCATCGCGGTGCTCGACGCAGTCGATATCTCTGCGTTGCCCAGTTGATTCCTCGCGCCCGTCGACGATGGGCCGGCCTCTCCGCCGACCCGTTGCGTTTTACTCGCGCTCGCCGCCGAAGATGCCAAGCAACGACAGAAGGTTGGTGAAGATGTTGTAGATGCTCAGATAGATCGACAGCGTCGCGGTCACGTAGTTGGTCTCGCCACCGTTCAGGACCCGCTGGACATCGATCAAGATGAATGCGGACATGATCCCGATCACGATCACAGACAACGCCAGCATGAGTGCCGGGAGTTGCAGCCAGATGTTGGCCAGGCCGGCAACAATCACGACCAGCATGCCGACGAACATCCACCGGCCGAGGCCAGAGAAGTCGCGCTTGCTGACGGTTGCAAGGGTCGCCATCGCGCTAAAGATCACCGCAGTCCCGCCAAAGGCCGCCATGATCAGACGCCCCCCGTTGCCCATGCCCAACACATGCGACAGCAGATTCGACAGCATCAGCCCCATGAAGAAGGTGAAGGCAAGCAGCAGGGCGACCCCGAAGCCACTGTCTTTGGTCCGCTCGATGGCATAGAAGAAGCCAAACGCGATTGCCATAAAGAGAATGGCGCCCATGAACGGGCTGCCGGCCAACAGCGAGAACCCGGTGCGCACCCCTACAAA
Organism: Burkholderiaceae bacterium; assembly: GCA_040401595.1. Classification (GTDB taxonomy): domain Bacteria; phylum Pseudomonadota; class Gammaproteobacteria; order Burkholderiales; family Burkholderiaceae_E; genus RFPW01. The sequence continues at coordinate 119,288 of JBBAOE010000008.1, read as the reverse complement.
GGCGCCCAACACGGTAGGCACCATCGACAGCGCCAACAGCGCATAGGTGTTGCGAAGTACGCGGTTTCTGGATGCCCCGACGAGCGCACCGCGAGTTGCGAACATCGGGTGGTTGTTCTCAAAAGCCATGGTGGAGTGAACCCTCAAGTTGTGAATGTGCGGACTCTAGAGCACCGCCTCAAACCATTCAAGTCGAGACTTGCCCTAAGCGTCGGTCGGGGAGTGCGTTCCGGGCTTACAAAGCCTGCTCTGATGTTGTTCGAGGCGCCTGCGAACGCCTGAGCCTGGGTACGTCGCCCCGCTGCAGAACCTGGCGCTGAGCAAACCGATGGATTGCCGATGGATTGGGTCTCGTCGTTCGGCGCGCCGAGGCAGGAGAGGGTACCTGCATGTTAAACTCCAAGGCTTTCCTTTTGAAACGTCAACGAATTTCGGAGTTCGCATGGCCATCGAGCGCACCCTATCCATCATCAAGCCCGACGCTGTCGCTAGCAACGTCATCGGTCGTATTCTGTCCCGCTTCGAAGAAGCCGGTCTGAAAGTCATCGCGGCCCGAATGATGCAGCTTTCCCAGGCCGATGCAGAGGCGTTTTACGGCGTTCACCGCGAGCGGCCTTTCTTCGCTGACCTCGTGCATTTCATGATCTCCGGTCCCGTCATGGTGCAGGTTCTGGAAGGTGAGGGCGCGATCACCAAGAATCGTGATCTGATGGGGGCAACCGATCCCAAAAAAGCAGCGCCAGGCACGATCCGCGCCGACTTTGCCCGGAGCATTGACGCCAACGCGGTGCATGGTTCGGATGCCGCGGAAACCGCCGCGGCCGAGATTGCATTCTTTTTCCCCGCCATGGCGATTCATTCGCGCTGATTTGCCTTGTGCCAATCCTTCCCTTGAGAACGACCCGGTCGCTGGCCGGGTAAACCTGCTGAGTTTGGACGCCGCCGGGTTGGCGGCTCTGTGCGCAAGCTGGGGAGAAAAACCCTTTCGGGCCCAGCAACTGTTGAAGTGGGTTCACCAGCGCGGTGCCAGTGACTTTGGTGCCATGAGCGATCTGGCCCGAAGCCTGCGTGACCACCTGACGGTCCATGCCGAGATCCGTGCCCCTGCGGTCCTCAGTGATCATCAGGCGGCCGATGAGACCCGAAAGTGGTTACTCGATGTCGGTCAGGGAAATGCCGTCGAAATGGTGTTCATTCCTGAAACGACACGCGGGACCCTCTGCGTGTCGACCCAGGCCGGATGTGCGGTGGATTGTCGGTTCTGCTCGACGGGCAAGCAGGGGTTTTCACGCAATCTGCGCCTCGATGAGGTGATCGGTCAGTTGTGGTGGGCCGAGCAGGCGTTGGGTGGCCAGCAACCGGGCGCCGAGCGTCGAATCAGCAACGTCGTGTTCATGGGGATGGGCGAGCCCTTGCTTAATTACGAGGTGACCCTCTCGGCCCTGCGTCTCATGCTGGATGATCGGGCTTACGGGTTGTCGCGACGCCGGGTGACGGTGTCTACCTCTGGTGTCATTCCGATGATGGACCGCTTGCGCGAGGACTGCCCGGTAGCATTGGCGGTGTCGCTGCACGCGCCCGATGATGCCTTGCGTGACCAGCTCGTGCCGTTGAACCGCAAATACCCAATGGCCCAGCTTTGGGCCGCCTGCTCTCGTTATTTGGCATCCGCGCCACGCGATTTCGTGACCTTCGAATACGTGATGCTGGACGGAATCAACGATTCCGATGATCAGGCGGACCAGGTTTTGCGGTGGGTCGGGGATCTACCCTGCAAATTCAACCTGATTCCATTCAACCCGTTCCCGGGATCGGGATTGAAGCGCTCGCCCTGGGAGCGGATCATGCGCTTTGCGCGCCGGCTCTCGGACGCTGGTATCGTGACAACCGTGCGGCGCACGCGAGGGGATGACATTGACGCAGCTTGCGGCCAACTCGCGGGTGACGTACGTGATCGGACTCGCCGGGCGGAACGCAAGGATGGCAAGACCATCCCGATCCTCCCCGAGCGTCCCGAGGCACACAACCATCGAATGAGCCGATCATGACAAACACCAATCCTGATAGCGGTTCGAGTGCCGGCGCCCATGGGATTACCACAGCCGCAGAACTCGCGGCCGTGCGCGAGGCCCGCGGCTGGACGGTGCAGGAAGCCGCCCAGCGCATGCGTCTGGCGACCCGCCAGATTCAGGCGCTGGAGCAGGGGCACTGGACAGAGCTCCCGGGGGGGACCTTCGTGCGCGGTGCTCTGCGCGGGTATGGAAGGTTGCTCGGGGTGGGGGTCGAACCGCTGATCGATACCCTCGGCGCCGCGGGCCAGCCCAGCGACCTTCGTTCGGCGGCGTCGCTCAGTGAACCCATGCCGCGCGCAGATGGTCTGGACTTTTCGGGTTCTTCGGGCGGTCGACGCAACTGGATCTTGCTAGTGGTCGTGACGGTGGCGGCGCTCGCCGCATTTGCCCTGTTCTACGGTCGCTCGGCGCGGCTTGGTGAGAACCCGGCGGCCAGCGCTGCGCCCGGTAATCTCGCCAGTCCCGATCCGGCTGGTTCCACCACCGGTCAGTCTCAGGCGCCCTCGGGTCTGCCCCAAGCGTTCAGGGATACGGCTCCGGGCGCCGCCGGCACGCCCGGGTCTGCACCTGCTGCAGCCTCATCCACTACCGGACCGACGGTGATTGAAACCGTCCCGGCTCAATCGCTCCGCTGACTCCCAAACCAAGCACCATGAGTTCAAGCATGCCCTCTACGCCCGGACCGTTGGTTCGGCATCCGACCCGCGCTGCCGTCGTGCGCTGGGGTGAAAGTCTGGTTCGGATCGGCGGCGGGGCGCCGGTGGTCGTGCAGTCCATGACGAATACCGATACGGCGGACGTGATCGCGACTGCGATTCAGGTCAAGGCGCTGGCCGCCGCCGGAAGCGAAATCGTCCGGCTGACGGTCAATTCGCCTGCGGCAGCCCAAGCGGTGTCGGCGGTGCGCGAGCAACTGGACCGCATGGGCGTGTCCGTTCCCTTGTGTGGTGATTTTCATTACAACGGACATCGCCTGCTCACGCAGTACCCAGAATGCGCGAAGGCCTTGTCCAAGTACCGGATCAATCCCGGCAACGTCGGGACCGGGACCAAGCGCGACGATAACTTTGCCAGGATGATCGAGATCGCTTGCCAGAATGACAAAGCGGTTCGGATTGGCGTGAATTGGGGCAGTCTGGATCAGGATCTACTCGCCCGGTTGATGGACGAAAATGCTGCTCGCCCAGACCCACTGGGGGCTGCGGCGGTGATGCGTGAGGCACTGGTGCGCTCCGCTCTCGATTCCGCAGCGCGTGCGGTCGAAATCGGGCTCGCTCCCAATCAGATTGTGCTTTCCTGCAAGGTTTCCGCCGTTCAGGACCTGATTGCTGTCTATCGGGACCTGGCCAGCCGATGCGATTACCCGTTGCACCTCGGTCTGACGGAGGCGGGGATGGGTTCCAAGGGGATCGTGGCCTCCACGGCGGCGCTGGCGGTTCTGCTTCAGGAAGGGATCGGCGACACCATTCGGGTCTCGCTCACCCCAGAGCCGGGTGGCGAACGGACGCGCGAAGTGATCGTCGCGCAGGAAATCCTTCAGACGATGGGCCTGAGGGCATTCACACCGCTGGTGACGGCCTGCCCGGGATGTGGTCGCACCACCTCGACCTTTTTTCAGGAGTTGGCCGATTCCATCCAGCGCTGGCTGCGCGATCGCATGCCCGAGTGGCGGGCCAACTATCCAGGCGTTGAGACGATGGCGGTTGCCGTCATGGGATGTGTCGTCAACGGGCCTGGGGAGTCCAAATTTGCCAATGTGGGCATCAGTCTTCCCGGGGCTGGCGAAGCCCCGGTTGCACCCGTCTTTGTGGACGGCGAGCGCACCGTCACCCTGAAAGGGGATCGGATCGCTGAAGAATTTCAGGCCATCGTGGCGCAGTATGTTGAACGACGCTATGGCATTGCAGGGTTGACGTCACGCAATCAGACGGAGCCTGCATGAGCGCTGCCAAGCCCGGCGTTCTCGCCGGCGTGAAGGGGATGAACGACTTGTTGCCGGCCGATGCCCATTTGTGGGGACTGGTCGAAGAAACCGTTCGTGACTGGGCCCGCGGTTACGGCTATCAGCAGATCAGGACGCCGATCGTCGAACCGACAGCGCTGTTTGCGCGGGGTATTGGTGCGGCCACCGATATTGTCGAAAAAGAGATGTATTCCTTTGTCGACGCGCTCAATGGCGAGCACCTGACCTTGCGCCCCGAGAATACCGCGGGGGTGGTTCGGTCCGTGATTGAACACCATCTCACCTACGAGGGCCCCCGACGCCTGTGGTATCTCGGTCCAATGTTTCGCCACGAGCGTCCGCAGCGTGGGCGTTATCGGCAGTTTCATCAGATCGGGATCGAGGCGATCGGGTTTGGCGGGCCGGACATTGACGCCGAGGTCATCGCGATGGCGCAGCGTCTCTGGGACGATCTCGGCCTGGATGGTTTGCAGCTCGAACTCAATTCCATCGGCGATGCCAACGAGCGCCTGGCTCATCGGACTGCCCTGATTGATTATTTTGATCAGCATCTTGATCAACTTGATGATGATTCCAAACGTCGTCTGCACACCAATCCGATGCGGATTCTGGATTCCAAGAATCCTGCCCTGCAGGCCCTAATCGAATCCGCTCCAAAACCAGTGGATCATCTGGGTGCGGAGTCCCGCGCGCACTTCGAAGGGCTGCAGCAACTGCTGTCCGACCTGGGGATCCCCTTCAAGCTCAACCCCCGATTGGTGCGGGGATTGGACTATTACAATCGGACCGTGTTTGAGTGGACGACGACGCTGCTCGGCGCGCAGGGCACCGTGTGCGGCGGTGGTCGCTACGATCCGCTGGTCGAGCAGATGGGTGGTAAATCGACCCCAGCCTGTGGCTTTGCCATTGGCGTCGAGCGTCTGATCGAATTATTGCGCGAGCAGGGCGAAGCTGCGGCGGGCGCCGCTTGCTCTGTCTACGTCGTGCATCAGGGAGCAGCGGCCAGTCGGCTCGCGTTCCGGTCCGCAGAGCGCCTGCGCGATGCGGGGCTTGATGTCATCCTGCATTGCGGCGGCGGCAGTTTCAAGTCGCAGTTCAAGCGCGCCGATGCGAGCGGCGCGACGCTGGCGGTGGTGATCGGCGACCAGGAGGCCGAGCGCGATGAGGCGGCGATCAAATGGTTGCGTAACGCTCCGGGTCTTGCGCATTCATCCGGGAGTCAACAGAACGTCGCCCTGGCGGATTTGCCAGCCGCAGTCCTTGATGCGTTGTATCGGACCGATGCCGCGCAGGAAGAGGCGTTGCCGCCAGTCGGGGATCACATTGAGCAGGGAGCATAGGGAACGCACATGGCCTACGATCTTGAAGAACAGGAACGCCTGGATGAACTGAAGGCGTTTTGGGCCCGTTGGGGTACCCCGATCACGCTCGGCCTCACGGTCGTTCTCCTGGTCGTCGCTGGCTGGCGCGGCTGGGGCTGGTGGCAGATGCGCGAGGCTGGCGCTGCCTCCGCGATTCACGAGAAACTGGATGAGGCACTGCGTCGCGGACAACTTGCCGAAGCGGCGCCAATGGCCGCCACGCTCATGAAAGATTATGGGCGTACCGCCTACGCGCCGCTGGCGGCCTTGCGGGTTGCGCGGGCGCAGATGGATGCTGGCGACTCGAAATCGGCCCGGACGACCTTGACCTGGGCGATGGATCACGGGGATGACGAAGGCATCCGATCGATCGCGCGCATCCGCCTGGCCGGACTGATGCTCGATGAGGGCGTTGCCGATCGACCACAGCTCGATGAAGGGCTGAAATTGCTGGCAGGCGCCCCCCCTGCGGAGATGGCTGGCGCATGGCTTGACCGCAAGGCTGATCTGCTGGCGGAACTGGGACGACGCGAAGAAGCCAAGGCAGCCTGGACCGACGCTCTGAGCAAGCTGGATGGCAACAGCCCGCTGCGCCCGCTGGTGCAACTCAAGCTCGATACCCTCGGAGCCGGTTCATGATGAAGATTGCAATGCTTGGCAGGGGCCATGCTGGCCGTCTGGCCCTGGCCCTTTTGATGCTGACGCTGCTTCCGGCGTGCTCCTTGCTGGGCCGGGGTGATCCCACGCCGCCGCCATTGCGGCCAACAGTCGGCGGTGTCAGCCCACGAGTGGCATGGTCAGCTTCGATCGGCAATGGGGGCGTTGGTTTTCAGCCGGTGGTGGTGGGTGAGGCGGTTTTTGCCGCCGCCGCAGACGGCACCGTAGTCCGCTTTGAGGCAGGTAGTGGCAAGGTCGTGTGGCGGGTCTCGGTGGGGCAGACGCTGAGCGCCGGGGTTGGCGCGAGCGAAGCCATTGCGGTGGTTGCTTCGCGTGACGGTGAGGTGATTGCCCTCAATGCTGCCGATGGACGCCAGCTTTGGAAAGTTGCCGCGGGCACGGAAGTGCTGTCGAGCCCGAGCGTCGGATTGAATACGGTGCTGGTTCGGGTCGGCGAAAAGATCCTGGCGCTTGAAGCCGCTGACGGCAAAACCCGCTGGTCCTGGCAGCGGGCACTACCCACGCTGGTATTACGCCAGCCGTCTCCGGTCGCGATCGCCTCGATGCCAACCGCTGACGGACTGGTGAGTCTCGCATTTGCGGGCCTGCCGGGGGGGCGATTGGTCGCACTCAATCTCGAATCGGGTGCGCTGCGCTGGGAGATCGCCATTGCACAGCCGCGCGGAACCAATGAGATTGAACGGATTTCCGATGTGCTCGGTCGCCCCTGGATCGATGGGCGCCAAGTCTGCGCATCGGCCTATCAGGGCCGGGTTGCCTGCCACGATGCTGTCAGCGGGGCCCCGATTTGGTCACGCGACTTACCGGCCTGGTCGGGGCTCGCAGTTGACCCACGGTTTGCCTTCGTCGCCGACGATCGAGGCAATCTGCTCGCCCTGCGGCGCGAGACCGGCGAACAGGTCTGGCGTCAGGAGGCCCTTTCAATGCGTCGGCTGTCGCAACCGCTGTCCAGCGGCGGTTCGGTGCTGATTGCCGATCGGGATGGCATCGTCCACTGGTTCTCGCGTGAAGCGGGGACCGTTCAGGCGCGCCGAGATCTGAACGGCGGTCCGATCCAGTCGCCACCCATTGCGGCGGGCAATCTGGCCATCGTCCAGACGATGCGTGGCTCCGTATTCGGGCTGGCTACCGATTGAGTACCCTATTTTGATTCGCGACCAGCGTATTGACCCGATTTTTGACCTGCTACCGCTGGTCCCGCTTCCCGTGGTGGCGCTGATCGGGCGTCCCAATGTCGGCAAGTCAACGCTGTTCAATCGGCTCACCCGCAGTCGGGCGGCGCTGGTTTACGATCGTCCTGGCCTGACTCGGGACCGCCACTATGGGCAGGCACAGGTCGGTGATCGTCGTTTCATCGCGATCGATACCGGCGGCTTTGAGCCCGTCGTCAAGGACGGAATCGTTGCGGCCATGGCCCGCCAGACCCGGTTGGCGATCCTGGAGGCCGATGTGGTTCTCTTGGTGGTCGATGCCCGCGATGGGTTGAGTCCGCACGATCAGACCATCGTGGATGAATTGCGGCGGTCCCGGGCCCGCGTGTTCGTGGCGGTCAATAAAGCCGAGGGCCTACCCAGAGAGCAGGTCGCGGCTGAGTTCTGGGCGCTCGGTCTCGGTCAGCCCTGGGCCATATCCGCGGCGCACGGCGATGGCGTTCGCGACCTGCTTGAGATCGCGCTCGAGGGCCTTGCAGGCGTTGAGGCCGTTGAGGATCTGCCTGACGAGGACACAGAAGAGCCCGGGTATCCGACGGAGGCGGTTGCAACAGCAAGGACCTCCAAGGGCGCTGCAGCGCTGGCAAGGCCCCCGGGCGCTGAGGACCATGCCGAATTGGATTCGGAATGGGACGATACCGAACCGGCGCCACAGGCCGATGAGTCGATTGAAGCTTCGATCGAGGGTTCGAT
>JBBAOE010000008.1:67356-111210 GCA_040401595.1 Burkholderiaceae bacterium | reverse complement strand
CCGAACCGGCGCCACAGGCCGATGAGTCGATTGAAGCTTCGATCGAGGGTTCGATCGAGGGTTCGATTGAGGGGTTAAGCGAGGCTGAGGCCCTGGCCGCTGCCGAATCGGCCGAACTCTCCACCCACCCGCAGCGCCCGATCCGGATCGCAATCGTCGGGCGCCCCAATGTGGGGAAGTCGACGCTGGTCAATACCTTGCTGGGCGAGGAGCGCATGATCGCCTTCGACCAACCGGGTACGACCCGCGACGCCGTCGCCGTGCCGTTTTTGCGCGAGGGTCGCCCCTATGTCTTGATCGACACCGCTGGCGTTCGCCGTCGTGGCAAGGTCACCGATACGGTCGAGAAGTTTTCTGTGGTCAAGACGCTGCAGGCGATCGACGTGAGTCACGTCGTTGTGCTGATGCTCGATGCCCAGGATGGCGTGATGGAGCAGGATGCCCATCTTGCGAGTTTCATTCTGGAGTCTGGTCGCGCGCTTGTTGTTGCCGTCAATAAATGGGACGGCCTGGATGCCGGTGCGCGCGAACGCATCCGCGGCGAGTTTGCCCGGAAACTCTATTTCCTGCGCTGGGCCCGGACGCATTTTGTCAGTGCGCTTGTCGGTTTCGGGGTGGGAGCGGTCCTGCGTTCCGTGGACGCGGCCTACGCGGCGGCAAACCGCAAATTGTCGACCCCCCGATTGACGCGGGTCATCATCGACGCGGTGGAGCGACAAAATCCGCCCCGCCGAGGAGCCACGCGGCCAAAATTGCGGTTTGCCCACCAGGGTGGCCGTAATCCGCCCATCATTGTCATTCATGGCAACTCGCTGGCCGATATTCCTGAGACCTATCGACGCTACCTGGAGGGCGCCGTCCGCGCCAAATTTGATCTCGAGGGAACACCGATGCGCATCGAATTCCGGACGGGGGCCAATCCCTTCTCGAAATGACCTGGGCGATGTGCCACTGCATGGCAGCAAGGTCACAAATCGGATACATTGAAAGGTCTGTGTCTCTGACCGGACTCATCCACTAGCGATGTCCGCGGACTCCGCCCCAAGAATTCCTAAAAACGGAGCCTCTCCAGAAAATGAGCAATAAGGGCCAACTTCTCCAGGACCCATTTCTGAACCTTTTGCGCAAGGAACACATCCCGGTTGCGGTTTATCTCGTCAATGGGATCAAACTGCAGGGGCAGATTGAATCCTTTGACCAATACGTCGTACTGTTGCGCAACACCGTGACGCAAATGGTGTACAAGCACGCCATTTCAACCGTCGTCCCGGCGCGCCCCGTGAACTTCCAGCAGGAAAGCGAGGCCACCTGAATCTGCTGCAAGCCCATCGGAGGGCGCTGCTGGTCGGCGTCGGGGTTGGGCGCATCCGGCGCGATGAGCGATCGCTGGACGAACTTGCCGCATTGGCCAGTTCGGCCGGGATTGCTGTCGCCGGGCGAATCGCCGTCCACCGCGCGCGACCCGACCCTGCCTACTTTATAGGCCGCGGGAAGGTTGCCGAAATCGGCGATCGCCTGGTCAACGAGCAGATTGACCATGTCCTGTTTGACCATGCGCTCTCGCCGATTCAACAGCGCAACCTCGAGCAGATCTGGGGCGTCAAGGTGGTTGAGCGAATCGGGCTGATCCTCGAGATTTTTGCCCAGCGCGCGCGCAGTCATGAAGGTAAGCTGCAAGTAGAGCTGGCCCAGGTGCAGCATCAAGCCACCCGACTCGTTCGGGGGTGGACCCACCTGGAGCGCCAACAGGGCGGGATCGGCCTTCGCGGGGGGCCCGGTGAAAAGCAGATCGAACTCGACCGGCGCATGCTTGACAACAAAATCCGCCAGTTGCGCACCCTCATTGATCGCGCCGAACGCCAGCGTGTGACGCGCCGACGCCAACGCCTTCGTCAAGGGACCTTTTCCGTATCGCTGGTGGGTTACACCAACGCCGGAAAAAGTACCCTGTTCAATGCCCTGACCCGGGCCGGAACCCATGCCGCCGACCAGCTGTTTGCGACCCTGGACACGTTGACCCGAAAGCTTCACGTGGCGGACCCTGCGACCGGCAGTTCGGCGCAACTGGTGCTGTCCGACACGGTTGGCTTCATTCGCGATCTGCCGCATACCTTGGTGGCGGCGTTCCGGGCGACGCTTCAGGAAACAGCTGGCGCAGATCTGTTGCTGCATGTCGTGGACTGGAGTTCTCCGGAACGCGACGAGCAGGCGGCTGAAGTCGACCGGGTGCTCGCCGAAATCGGCGCGGCTGAGGTCCCCTTGCTGGTGATTTGCAACAAGATCGACGAGACCCACACTGCGCCGGGCGTTGAACGTGATGCCCATGGTACGATCCGACGCGTTTTTGTCAGCGCCCGCACCGGCGCGGGTTTGGACGGTTTGCGGGCTGCACTTGCCGAAGTGAGCCGATGCGCACTGTCCGGACCAGGCGTCGATGGTGACAATGCAATCCCATCCGAATTCGAGCGCCGTCCCGGCCATGACCCGCTTTTGGTCCTCGGGCTTGGCAATAAGCCAGCCTCGCTGGATCCCCCTGACTGGACACCGGCCCTATGAGCCTGAATGACCCAAACTGGGGCCGCAATGCCGGCCAAAAATCCGACAGCGATCAGGGATCGCGGCGGCCCAAAAACAATGATGGTCCGCCCGACCTTGACGAGCTCTGGCGGGATTTCAACCGCCGACTGTCCTCGCTGTTCGGCGGGCGCGGTGGTGATCCGGGTAACAGCGGTGGCAATCGTCCGGGTACCCCTTTCGGCAACCCGTTTGGTTCAAACCTGAATGCCGGCATTGGCCTGGGCGTCTTGCTCGCGCTGTTGCTGTTGCTGTGGCTGGGCAGTGGCTTTTATATCGTCCAGGAAGGGCAGGCCGCGGTGGTGATGCGCTTTGGCGAATTCCGCGAACTCAACAACCGGGCGGGTTTCACCTGGCGTTTTCCATCGCCGATCGAGACCCACGAACTGGTCAATGTCCAGCAGTTGCGTCAGCTCGAGGTGGGTTATCGCAGCAACGTCAAAAACAAGGTCCTCAAAGAGTCGCTGATCCTCACTGGCGATCAGAGCATTGTCGATATGCAGTACGCGGTGCAGTACCGGATTGGCGATCCTCAGGCCTGGTTGTTTAACAACAACCCTGGCCCGCAGCCCGAGGAGATCATCCGCCAGAGCGCTGAGACCGCCATGCGCGAGACGGTGGGACGTCGCCAGATCGATCAGGTCCTGTACGAAGAGAAGGAGCAGGTCGCCAAGATCGCCCAGAAACTGATGCAGGACGTCCTGGACCGCTACAAAGCCGGGGTGAGCGTGGTGGATGTGACGGTTCAGCAGGTGCAGCCGCCCGAACAGGTTCAGGCTGCGTTTGAGGACGCCAACAAAGCGGCACAGGATCGCGAGCGTCTCATCAACGAAGGCCGCGCCTATGCCAACGACGTCATTCCCAAGGCTCGCGGGACCGCCGCCCGATTGCTTCAGGAAGCCGATGGACACAAGCAGCGCGTGATCGCGATGGCAACCGGTGATGCCAGCCGGTTCGAGTCCGTCCTGAAGGAGTACGCCAAAGCCCCCCAGGTCACGCGGGATCGTTTGTATCTGGATACGATGCAGCAGGTCTTCCAGAACACCAGCAAAGTCTATGTGGACTCCAGGAATGGGAACAATCTGCTGTACTTACCGCTCGATAAGTTGATCCAGCAGGCTGGTGCGGGATCGACTGCAGCATTGTCCGCTGCCGGGGGAGCGAACGCCCCCGCTGCGACCAACTCGGTGGCCCAGGCGCCAGCGGGTTCCTCTCCCCCGATGGAACCGGATCCACGACCCCGGACCGATCCGCGCGAGAACCTGCGTAACCGCGAGCGTCCGTAATAGGCTGGAGCACTGACATGCAACGAATTCTGTTTGCGGGGCTGGTTGCCCTGACGCTATTTGTGGTGAGCAGCGCCAGCCTGTTCATGGTGGACCAGCGCGAATATGCCGTGGTGCGCCAGATCGGAGAGATCCGCCGCGTCATCGATCAACCCGGGCTTTACCTGAAAGTTCCGCTTATCCAGAGCATTACGTACTTCGATAAGCGCATCCTCACGATCGATACCGCTGATGTGGATCGGTTCATCACCAGTGAAAAGCTCAACGTGCTGGTGGATTCATTCGTGAAATGGCGCATCGCCGATCCAAAGCGTTTTGTGGTCTCGGTTGGCGGGAGTGAACTCATCGGGGCAGACCGGATTTCGCGCAGTGTGCGTGACGCCATGAATAACGAAATCGCCAAACGCACCGTCTCCGACATGATTTCGGGTGAGCGTGAACTGATGATGACGAGCGTGCGCAACAAGGTGGCCGAAGATGCCAAGCAAATTGGCGCCGAGATCATTGATGTGCGCATGAAACGGGTCGATTTTGCTCCCGAGGTGAGCGAGCGCGTCTTTGATCGGATGCAGGCTGAGCGTAAACGCGTGGCTAATGAACGGCGCGCAACCGGTTCTGCCGAAAGTGAAAAAATTCGCGCAGACGCAGATCGGCAGCGCGAAGTGATTCTCGCCGAAGCGTATCGGGATGCCCAAGCGACCAAGGGGGAGGGCGATGGCAACGCCTCGGCGATTTACGCCAAATCCTTTGGTCAGGATCCCCAGTTCGCCCAGTTCTATCGGTCTCTGGAGGCCTACCGGGCGTCGTTTCGCAATCGATCTGATGTCATGGTGCTCGATCCTTCCTCAGATTTTTTCCGGTTTTTCCGCTCCAGTGGTGGGCGGGCGGCACCCGGGGAACCCGCTCCTTCAGGCAACGCTGCACGCCGTTGATGTCGATTTTGGCGATCGCGGGAATGGTTCTGGTGCTTGAAGGGGTTCTCCCCTTTATCGCACCGGCCATGTGGCGGGAAACCATGCAACGAATTGCCCAGATGCAAGATGGGCAGATTCGGTTCATCGGTCTGGGCGGAATTGTTGTTGGAGGTCTGCTCGTCGCGTTCGGATGACGCTTCGTGTCAGAATTTGGGGCTGTTGTGTCTGTCTTTTGCGCCAAGGCTGCCCCTTGAGGTCTCTCCAATCGATCCCTGCGATGTTCCTATGATGCGATGGCTATTGCCTGAAGCCTTTTCCGATATCTTGCCAACCGAAGCGCGGCAGATTGAAGAATTACGCCGTCGCTTGCTCGACCTGGCGCGATCATACGGTTATGAATTGGTGCAGCCACCGATGGTGGAGCATCTCGATTCGCTCGCCATCGGGCGGGGCGGTGATCTCGACCTGCGGACCTTCAAACTAGTCGATCAGCTCTCGGGTCGGACCTTAGGGCTGCGCCCGGATATGACGCCTCAGGTTGCGCGGATCGACGCACAGCGCCTTGATCGAAGCGGTGTCGTCAGGCTCGCCTACTGTGGCAGTGTCTTGCACGCCCGACCTGGGAATCTCGGTTCGACCCGTGAACCCATCCAGATTGGGGCTGAGATCTACGGTCATGAGGGGCTCGAAGCGGATCTGGAGGCCATTGACCTGATGCTCGCGTCCCTGCGTAGCGGTGGTGTCGATGAAGTGAGGGTCGATCTGTGCCATCTCGGGCTGGTGCGGGCCCTGCTGGGCCAAGATCCGCGTCTTGACGAAGAAGTATTGTTCCCGCTCTTTCAGCGCAAGGACCTTCCTGGCTTGTCGGCCATGCTTGCCCAAATGGCGGGGCTTTCACCGGTCGTGATGTCGGCCTTGCTGGCGCTGCCGGCGCTGTATGGATCCGACCCCACCGATGTGTTGACGCGCGCGCGCGCTCAGTTGCCGGCGGTGCCAGCGGTCCTGCGGGCACTCGACGAACTCGAGAAAGTTGTCTCTTCGGCCCTGCTGGCCCGCCGGGGTGGGTCGTCGCTCGCGATCGATCTGGGTGACCTGCGCGGGTATCGGTACCATACCGGCATTACGTTTGCGGCTTATGTATCCGGTCGCTCGGCTGCCATTGCCCGCGGTGGTCGTTATGACAACATTGGGTCGGTATTCGGTCGGGGGCGACCAGCGACAGGGTTTTCGCTTGAACTTCGCGAGCTCGCAGCACTTGCAGACCTGGTCGAGCCCAGTCCAGCGGTGCGCGCACCCTGGCTAGATGATCGTGGGCTTGCAGCGGCTATTCTTCGGCTTCGTGCGGCAGGGGAGATTGTCGTGCAGACTCTCCCAGGTCACGAGCAAGAGCAGGAAGAATTTCGGTGTGACCGCGAGTTGTGTTTCATGGACGGGGCGTGGCAAGTTCGGCGCCTGATCGTCACTCCTCCCGATTGAGAAAATGGTAATGACGCAAAACGTCGTGGTAATCGGCACCCAGTGGGGTGACGAAGGCAAGGGCAAGATCGTTGACTGGTTGACCGAGTCGGCCAAGGGCGTTGTGCGCTTTCAGGGCGGCCATAACGCAGGCCACACCCTCGTGGTAGCAGGACGCAAGCAGGTATTGCGTCTCATCCCGTCCGGAATCCTGCGTGCGGGCGTGATCTGTTACATCGGCAATGGGGTGGTCCTGTCCCCTGGGGCATTGCTCGCCGAGATTGATGAACTCGAGGCAGCGGGCGTGGCCGTGCGCGAGCGGCTTCGGATCGCCGATAACGTGCCGCTGATCCTGCCGTATCACGTGGCCATTGATCAGGCGCGGGAGGCCCGTCGCGGCGAGGCCAAGATCGGGACGACCGGCCGGGGAATCGGGCCGGCGTACGAGGACAAGGTCGGACGTCGGGCGCTTCGTCTGCGGGACCTGTTTGCGCCCGAACGCTTCAGAACCCGCGTCGCAGAAGCGCTCGAGCTTCATAATTTTGTACTCGAGAAATACCTTGGCGCTCCGGCAATTTCCTTGGATCAGGTCTGCGACACCGTCTTTCCGCTGACCGAGCGTTTGCGTCCGATGGTGGCGGACGTGCCCGCCCTGCTTGCACAGGCCATCGCGCGTGGGGATCCCCTGCTGTTTGAAGGGGCACAGGGCGCACTGCTCGATGTGGACCATGGGACCTATCCGTATGTCACCAGCTCCAACTGCGTCGCAGGTGCGGCGTCGGCCGGCGCTGGGGTGGGTCCTCAGGCCCTGTCCTACGTGCTTGGGATTACCAAAGCCTATGCGACTCGTGTCGGTTCAGGGCCTTTCCCGACTGAGCTGTTCGATGAGACCGGTCAGCGTCTGGCGCAACGGGGCAATGAATTCGGGTCTGTGACCGGCCGGGCGCGACGTTGCGGATGGTTTGATGCGCCGGCCTTGAAGCGGACGATCGCATTGAACGGCGTCAGTGGCCTCTGCGTGACCAAGCTCGACGTCCTCGACGGACTCGAGACGATCCGGGTGGCGGTGGCCTATCGCTACAAGCGTGCCGATGGCGTCGTCGAGTCGCTCGACATGTTGCCATTCGGGGCTGACGAGGTCGAGGCCTGCGAGGCCGTGTTTGAAGAGTTGCCCGGATGGTCTGAAACAACCGCTGGCGTCCGTCAGTGGAGCGCATTGCCAGTCAATGCGCGCAAGTATCTCGAGCGCCTGTCTGAACTGACCGGTGCGCCGATCGATATGGTTTCCACCGGTCCTGACCGTGACGACACGATCGTGTTACGGCATCCCTTTCGCCACTGAATTTGCACGTCATGGAACATCTGTATTGCGACTGGCCCGACTACGATCGGCTTTGTGAACGGCTGGCTGAGAGCGTGCATCGCTCAGAGTGGGACTTCGATGAAATCCTCTGTCTCGCCCGCGGCGGGATGCGTGTTGGAGATGTCCTTTCGCGGATTTTCAGAAAACCGCTGGGCGTCCTGTTCACCAGTTCCTATCGCGAACATGCCGGGACCGAGCAGGGATCGCTGCTGATCGGAGAAACGATCGCCTCGACGGTGGCGCTGCGGGGTCCACGGCTGTTGCTGGTCGATGATCTGGTCGATACCGGATCGACATTCGTCTCGCTCATGCCCGAGCTGAAACGTAAATGGCCGCAATTCACCGAAGTGCGAACCGCAGTCCTCTGGCAAAAGGCCGCCTCACGCTTTCAGCCGGATTATGTGGCCGAGCGCTTGTCGGGCGATCCCTGGATCCACCAGCCGTTTGAAAAGTACGACCGGACGTTGCCGACGGACCTGACCCGCTGAACGTCGTGTTCAAGCAGCGGGCCCGGATTCTGATCCACTCGCTTGTATTCAAGCTGACCGACGCGTGGTTTCAGGCGTCGTCACTTAATGGTTGGTGCCCAGGAGAGGACTCGAACCTCCACGGCTGTTAACCGCTAGTACCTGAAACTAGTGCGTCTACCAATTCCGCCACCAGGGCAATGACGTTCCTCGGAATTGCAACCTAAGTCGGCTATCCTAGGAATGTCCGCGTGATGAATATCAACGCGCCAAGCCCATCAGTTTACGGTCTGGAACGCCTTTGTCAAACCGCCCCATCTCCAGTCGCCGCACACCAACACCGATGGCGGTGATGCCTTCTTCAGTTCCCACTCGTGAAGCAATCCTCGCCTGCTTGCGCGAGGCAGATACCCCATTGACTGCGCAAGAGTTGGGAGATCGGCTTTCCGTCTCCGAAGTCGCGCTCGAAGTACTCGGCAAACGCCTGGCAGCGATGGAGCGAGATGGCCAGCTCTTGCCGAATCGCAAAGGCGTTCTGCTGCTGGCGAGCAAGCTCGATTTCGTGGCTGGGCGGGTCTCCGGGCACCGCGATGGATTTGGTTTTCTGATACCCGATGATGGCGGACCCGATATTTTTCTGACGCCTCGCGAGATGCAAAAGGCGATGCATGGCGATCGGGTTCTGGTCAAACGCACGGGGTTCGATCGTCGTGGCAAGCCCGAGGGAACGATCGTCGAGGTCACGGAGCGTGCCAATCGGCGTCTGGTCGGCCGCCTTCTCTCGGAGCGCGGCATCACGGTCGTGGTGCCGGAGGACCAGCGCATCAAGCACGACATTCTCATTCCGCCCGGCGAGCCGACCATCGCGCAACCCGGGCAGGTGGTCACGGTCGAAATTCTCGAGCAACCTTCCGGCTATACCCAGCCCATTGGGCGAATCGTGGAAGTGCTGGGCGAGATCGATGATCCTGGGATGGAAATCGAAATTGCAGTCCGTAAATTTGATGTGCCCCATCAGTTTCCGGCGCAAGTGCTTGCTCTGGCCGAGAGCCTTCCCGATACCGTACGTCCCGCGGATCTTCGCGATCGGGTGGACTTGCGCGATGTACCGTTGGTCACGATCGACGGTGAAGACGCTCGTGACTTTGATGATGCGGTTTACTGTGAGCCCTGTGAGGTCGGGACCGGAAAATCGCGTCGCAAGGCCGGATGGCGCCTCCTGGTTGCGATTGCCGATGTCTCGCATTACGTCCGCCCGGGTGATGCGCTGGACTGCGAAGCCCTGGCCCGTTCGACGTCGGTGTATTTCCCCCGTCGGGTCATTCCGATGCTGCCAGAAAAGCTCTCCAACGGACTTTGCTCGCTCAATCCGCAGGTTGAACGGCTCGTTCTGGTTTGTGACATGGTGATTGATGGCGACGGGGTTTGCCGTGCCTATCAGTTCTACGAAGCGGTCATGCATTCGGCTGCGCGACTCACATATGACGAAGTTTGGAACATTTTGTCCGGGCGCGATGCGCAGGCCAGCCGACGTCGCGCGGAGCTGGTGCCGCACCTGAACCATCTTTACGCCTTGTATCGCGTCCTGTCCAAGGCGCGTGTCGGCCGCGGAGCGATTGATTTCGATACGGTCGAGACCAAAATCGTGGTCGACCCAGCGGGTCGAATCGAGAAAATTGTGCCGCGCACTCGCAATGATGCGCACAAGCTGATCGAGGAGTGCATGCTTGCAGCCAACGTCAGCGCTGCAGACTTTGTCCATCGCGGGAAGCATCCTTGCCTGTACCGCGTCCACGAGGGGCCAACCCCCGAGAAACTGGCCACCCTTCGCGAGTTTCTTCGTAACCTCGGCTTATCGCTAGGCGTCTCTGCAGAACCCGAACCGGGTGACTACGCTCGTCTCACTGAGAAGATCCGCGATCGGCCGGACGCCGCGCTCTTGCAGACCATGTTGTTGCGTTCGATGCAGCAGGCGATTTACTCGCCAGACAATGCCGGACATTTTGGCCTCGCCTACGATGCTTACGCCCATTTCACTTCGCCGATTCGTCGCTATCCCGATCTGGTAACCCATCGGGCCATCAAGGCGCTGATCCGCGGCGAACGCCATGAGCCCTTTATTGCGCAAGACAGTGATGCCTGGCTGCCCATGCCACGGGGACGCCGGTCAGCAATGGCCAAACCTGCGTCCGCCACTCACGAAGCGGCGGGCTCTGGCAGCGCTCTGAAAGCGCGCCGCGAGGCGGTGTCGGTTGACGCACCCGGCAGCTCGGCACGCCCGGAACGCCCTGCAGTCGCAGACCGCTGGCAGCGTCTCGGGCTGATTTGTTCAGCCAACGAGCGTCGTGCGGATGATGCCTCGCGAGATGTCGAGGCCTGGCTCAAGAGCCAGTACATGCGCAATCATGTGGGTGAGCAATTCTCGGGGCGGATCACCGGGGTGGCTAGCTTCGGTGTCTTTGTGACGCTGGATGCCCTGTATGTCGAAGGTCTGGTCCATGTTTCGGAACTCGGTACCGATTATTTTCAGTACAGTGAAACCTCGCACGAATTGCGCGGCGAGCGCACTGGCGTTCGTTTCCGCCTGACCGATCCGATCGAAGTTCAGGTCGCACGGGTGGATCTGGAAGCACGCCGGATCGAATTTCGTCTGGTCCCCAAACGCGAGACCGCGCGCGCTGTGGTCGAAGCGGCTGCGTCCCGCTCCGCCCGGGAGGTGGGCGGATCTGCGCCGCTTGATGGATCTGCGGCGCGCCCCAGCAAGCGGGTAATCAAGGCAGTCAAAGGGAAGCCGGCTGCCGTGGCCAAGGTTCAGGCCGAGCGGCGCGTCGCAGCGGCTGGCGAGCGTTCAGCGCGACGCAACGCCCGCCGTACGAAATAACCCCACCGCAAGGCGCGATCCGACATCCATGTTGATTTATGGCTTTCATTCGGTCGGCGCCCGGTTGCGTCGAGATCCATCCAGTGTTTCGGAACTGTATGTGGATGCGCGTCGCGATGACGGCAGAACCCGCGATCTGGTGGCCTTAGCGGCTGCTGCGGGTGTCGTCGCCCGAGCGGTTCCGTCGTCCCGGCTGGACACCTTATGTCCGGAGGGGCGACACCAGGGGGTCGTGGCGGTTGCCCGGGCACTGGAAGCGGTATTGGACCTCGACGCGTTGCTCGATGGGTTGCAGGTTCCACCGCTACTTCTTTTATTGGATGGGGTCACGGACCCAAGAAATCTGGGTGCCTGTTTGAGGGTCGCGGATGGCGCCGGGGCCCATGCCGTGATTGCCCCCAAGGATCGGGCCTGCACGCTGACCGATGTCGCTGTCCGGACCTCGGCCGGTGCCGCCGAGAGCGTCCCCTATGTCATGGTCACCAACTTGGCACGGACGGTTGTCGAGCTTCAGGAGCGCGATATTCGGGTGATTGGAACTTCGGATCAATCGGAGGTCAGTCTTTGGGAGCTTGACCTGACCCCGGCGACAGCCTGGGTGCTGGGTGCCGAGGGCACTGGGCTACGCCGTCTGGTTCGGGATCGATGCGATGAAGTGGTCTCGATCCCCATGGCCGGCCAGGTTGAGAGTTTGAACGTGGCGGTCGCCTCAGGCATCGTCCTTTATGAGTCGTTCCGGCGGCGTTCGGCCGCCGTGAAGGTCAACTGAGGCGGCGTAACTCAACGGGTGGGACCTGCATCAGACGACGATATTTGGTCACGGTCCTTCGCGCAACCTTGATGCCCTGTGAGGCCAGTTGGTCGGCCAGCCGCACATCCGACAAGGGCGCCGCATGATCCTCGGCAGTGATCATTTCGCGCAGCAGCGCGCGAATTGCGGTGGCAGAGCAGGTACCCCCAGTATCCGTATCCAGTTCTCTTGAGAAGAAATGTCGGAATTCGAACATGCCGCGCGGGGTCGACATGTACTTGTTGCCGGTGGCTCGGGAAATCGTGGATTCGTGGAGCTCCAGTTCGCTGGCGATGTGGCGCAACCCGAGCGGCTTCATCGCGACATCGCCATAGTCGAAAAAGTTTTTCTGCCGGGCGACGATCGTTTCAGCGACGCGGAGGATGGTTGCGAATCGTTGTTCGGTATTGCGCACCAGCCAACGGGCTTCCTGAAGCTGCTGCCCGAGTTGCGTATGACTGGCGTCGCGGGCGCGGCGAAAGATTTCGGCGTAGCGGCGGTTGACCCGAATATTGGGCAGGACCGCAGGGTTGATGGTGGCGACCCACTGCTGGCGATGGCGCCGCACGATGACATCGGGCACCACGTAACGAACTTCGTTTTTGGAGAATGAGGCGCCGGGACGGGGATTCAGGCGACGAATTTTGGCGTGGGCCGTTCTGAGCGTTGACTCATTGCAGCCAACGGCATGCTGCAGGCGGGCGAATTCGCGTCGGGCGAGGGCGCCGAGATGATCGCGGACAATGGCCAAGGCAATTTCGCGTTCTGGGCTGGGCAGCTGATCCCGGAGTTGAATCGTCAGACATTCGGAAAGGTCGCGGGCGCCAACGCCGAGCGGGTCCATGCATTGGATCAGCTTGAGGGGCGTGTGAAACTCTTCCGGCTCGGTCTGGGGGATGAGGGTGGATACCTTGGCGAGATCCTCCAGGGATTGGCGCAGATAGCCATCCTCATCGAGCGCTTCGATGATCAGTTGGGCCATTTCCAGATCCCGGGCGTTCAGCCTCAGACTGAGAAGCTGCTCCTGCAGATGATCTCGCAGGGAAGTGGTCGATTCAGCCCACTCGGTCCAGTCACTGTCTTCGGTTTCGTGGCTGCTGCCGGTGCGCTCCGACAGGACCTCGAAATCAAAGCGCTCCTCGAGGGCTTCCTCGGCGCTCGGGATCTGTTCAATGGCGTCATCGGGGCCCTCGGTTGGCGCGTCGAGGGACGCTGGCGCCCGGTCGAGATCGAGGGGCTCTGCTCCCGCCTCAAACTCACCATGGGGGTCGTCGTCTTCGAGGAAGGGATTTGTGCTGATGGCCTGTCGGAGGGCCTGCTCGAACTCCATGGCGGAGAGTTGAAGGAGCTTGACCGACTGTTGTAGCCGAGGCGTGAGGGCGAGCTGTTGGCGAGCCCGTAAGTCCATTCCGATCATACCCATCAGGGGGTCTCCGTCGATTGCGCGAAGATGACTTGAGCAACT
The DNA here is from genome assembly GCA_040401595.1 of Burkholderiaceae bacterium. Taxonomy (GTDB): domain Bacteria; phylum Pseudomonadota; class Gammaproteobacteria; order Burkholderiales; family Burkholderiaceae_E; genus RFPW01. The sequence continues at coordinate 98,015 of JBBAOE010000008.1, read as the reverse complement.
GGCGTTCCCGCACCGCCATTTGGTTGGCTCGTTGGACGAGCGGCGTAGCTTTGTCGGAATGCCAATTCCGTCACGCTCCAACGAAGGGTTGCCGGCTGATGATGTTGCGTTCCGATTTGACCACTTGTTCTTGGGGCGACCCGAGGCATATTCACCCAAAGGAACCGGATGGCCCATGCGTTGGTTGTTGACGCAGACCTCGAAATTCAACGCTGTCTGTCAGAAATCGTTCGTAGTGAGGGGATGACGCTTAGCCTCGCCGATTCGGTTCGAAAGGGCCGCATCGAAATTGGCCGTCACCGGCCCAATATCGCCTTTATCAACCAGAGCCTGCCGGATGGCGAGGGGCTCGCACTGATTTCGGACCTGCCGGGTCGCGAGCAGACCGCGACCGTCTTGATGGCAGCCAAGCCCTCGGTGGAAACCGCGTTATCGGCATTGCGCGCGGGTGTGTTTGATTTTTTGCCGTTACCGCTCGAACTCAAGCGGGTTCATCATGCACTGGCGTCGATCGGGACTTCCGCAGACTCGCCGCATCCTGTCGGGGTCTCCGTCATCGATTTTGCGGCCGAGCCAGGCTGGTTCGGCAACCTGCTCGGTCGCAGCCCGGCCATGAAAGCGCTCTATGATCAACTGGCCAGGGTTGCGCCCACTTCAGCGACGGTGTTACTCATCGGGGAGAGTGGCACTGGTAAGGAATTGGCTGCCCAGACAGTTCACCGTCTGAGTCGACGCGCCCGTCAACCCTTCTTCCCACTGAATTGCGGGGCTGTCTCCGCGCAATTGATCGAGAGTGAACTGTTCGGTCATGAACGCGGGAGTTTCACCGGTGCTGACCGTCAACACAAAGGATTCTTCGAGCGGGCCGATGGCGGGACCATTTTTCTCGACGAGGTCACCGAGATGCCGCTCGAACTGCAGGTCAAACTACTGCGGGTCCTCGAAACCGGGACCTTTACCCGGGTGGGTAGTGTTCAACCGATCCACACCAATGTCCGGCTGATTTCGGCAACGAATCGGATTCCAGAGCAGGCAGTTCAGGCTGGAAAGTTGCGCGAGGATCTCTACCACAGGCTGAATGCATTTCCCATTCGGCTGCCACCGCTGAGAGAACGTCGTGAGGACATCGAACTACTCGCCTCGCATTTCCTCCAGGAACTCAATCGCAGCGAGGGCACCCAAAAACGCTTTGATGCTCAGGTGGTATCCCGGTGGCATGACGCGCCGTGGCCTGGCAATGTCCGGCAATTGAGGAATGCCGTTCAGCGCGCCTATATTCTTGCGGATGAGGTGCTGGATGCCAATGGCGTCTTGCTTGAGGATGAACACGCCGCTGAGAGCATCGCAGCGACAGCGCAATCGGATACTCAGGTCGATCGGCGCGGGGTGGTTATCCGCATCGGCTCGTCAATTGAGCAGGCCAAACGTCAGTTGGCTCTGGCCACGCTGGTGCAGTGCGCCTGGGTTGAGGATCGCGCGGCGGCGATGCTCGGGATCAGCACGGAACATCTCTCGAATCTGGTGGGTGAAATGGCGCTGAATAAACCCGGCCACTAATCTTGGTGACGGTACGTCGCTTGCTGTGTCTCCTTGTGTGACCGACATCCACTGAGGAGACCGCATTGATGGAAACCAACGTTCCGCAGGTATCTTCCAAGCCAGTCGCCTCAGGCGAGGGCTCTCCCGAACATGCCAATGGCGCATCGCATGCCCACCAACACCGCGCCCATCGCACGGTCGATCGACTGGCTACGGTCGTGCACCAGGCGGCCGATCAATTCGTCGTTCGCGGTGAAGCCTGGCAGGCGGTACAGGACCGCCTGGTCGCGCAAACGCGTGAGCGGGTTCGTGAGCGCCCATTGGCTATCGTTGGTATTGCACTCGCCATCGGATTTTTGATGAGCCGATTGATCCGATGAACTCGCGTCGATACCCTGCGGCCATGAAGCCCGTGCCCGGCTTCCATTCATGGCCGCAGGGCATTCAGACGACTGTTGCAGACCGACCTTCGATCGCGTCGTTTGACGCCATTCATGGATGCCGCTCCTGGATCAGGTTCGGCCGCTAGCGACCTCTAGCCGAGATTGCAGTTGATCTGACTGATCTGTTCGCAAGACACGATCTCAAAGGATCGTGCGCAACTGTGCCAAATCATCCTGCGCCCAAGCGAAACCTGTAGCTCCCAGAGTCAGGTGACCCGGCATCGCAGCCTGAAGCGCAAAACTCCAGATAGCATCTGGCTTTGGACTTTGCCGTTGGCCGTCACCGCCTGAACCTCCAGGACGGTTCCCAGGAATAACTCGATCCGGAACAACTACGAACACCTGGGGCCGGTTTCCCTTGAACTGCGTCGGGCGACAGCCAGCATGAACACTTCCCATGAAAAGTCAGCCGAAAATGGATGATCTGACGCAGCTTTCGCTGAACGACGCAGCCGGCCTGCTTCGTTCGGGAAACTTATCCCCCGTGGCTTACCTGACGTCCTTTCTGGAACGTATTGATCAGTACAATCACGCACTCGACGCCTTTATTGCGATTGACCGTGAACGGTCGCTTTTGGAGGCGAGCAAGGCGGAGCGCGAAATCGCCCAGGGCGGGTGGCGCGGCCCTTTGCATGGGGTGCCTGTCGCCTTGAAGGATATCGTCGACGTGGCTGGACAGCGCACATCGGCGCATTCAAAAATCCGGTTTCATCACATTGCCGATCGTGACGCATTCGTCGTTTCAAAGTTGCGTCAGGCGGGGGCGATCATCATTGGTAAGACCGCGTTGCACGAATTCGCCACCGGGGGACCTTCATTTGACCTTCCATGGCCACCTGCCCGCAATCCATGGAACCGCAGCCACCACCCCGGCGGCTCCTCCAGCGGGTCTGGCGTTGCGATTGCTGCTGGGTTTGCCCCGGTCGCGCTTGGTACGGACACTGGCGGGTCCGTCCGTCATCCAGCCAGCGCCTGTGGAATCACGGGCATGAAGCCGACCTATGGGGCCGTCAGCAGGACGGGCGCATTCCCGCTTTCCTTTTCCCTGGACCATATCGGGCCCATGACCCGCAATGTGCGCGACAACGTACTTGTGCTCGAGGCACTCCTCGGGCGCGATCCTCAGGACGTCACCAGCGTCGACCATCCGAACCCGAGTTTTCAGGCCTCCCTTGACGATGGAGTGAAGGGACTGCGCCTTGGTGTGCTCGATGAATTCGGTGCGCTTGCCAACCCCGAGATCCGTTCGGCCTTTCTCCAAGCGTGTGCAACGCTTGAGGGTCTGGGGGCTGAACTGGTACCACTCAAACTCTCACCGCTTGACACCTACGTTGGCTGCGGTCGTCTGATACTCCAGGCCGAAAGTTTCGCAATTCATGAGAACTGGCTCAAAACGTCGATTGACGCATACGGCAGGCGAGGAAGAACCCGTCTTTTGTCTGGCGCCTTTCTTAGCGCGAGCGATTACATCCGCGCGCAGCAGATGCGAACCTTGCTTTCGCAGGAATTTGCTGCCGCCATGCAGACAGTCGACGCAGCGCTTTGCGTTTCGAGCCTTGAAATGCCCTGCGCCATCGATGATGAAGAAGCGGTGGAACGAACCTACGATCGGCAGGCGCGCACCCCCTTCAACCTGACAGGATCACCGGCCATTTCGGTCCCGATGGGGTTTTCCCAGAACGGGCTCCCGATCGGTCTCCAAGTGGTGGGGCGGGCATTTGGCGAGGCGATGGTCTATCGCGTGGCGCAATCCTTCGAAAGCGCAACCCAATGGCATCTGCGCCGACCTGTTCTAACGCCATGCAACACAACTGACCCTGAGGCAATACAGCGTGCATCCACGTCAGCGCATTGAGTACTCAACGCCGTTTCGGCGCGCTCCACTCAAGACTAACGACGGTACGCGTCTCATCATTTGGCCGGTCGTCAATGTCGAGGAGTGGGAAATTGAACGCCCGATGCCCCGCCATGCTTCGCCACCGCCTGGCGGTATTTCAGGCGTCGTTCCAGATATGCCGAACTGGACCTGGCATGAATATGGGATGCGAGTTGGTTTTTGGCGCCTTCTGGATGCGTTTGAAAAACGCGGCATCAAACCCACGATGTCGATCAATTCAAAAGTGTGCGAAACCGTACCGCAGGTTCCGGAGGCGGCCCGGGATGCGGGTTGGGAGTTTATGGCGCATTGCCACGTGCAAATGCCGATTCACAAGGTCGAAGATCAGGCAGCGATGATCAACCAGTCAGCGGATTTGCTCCATCGCTTCCTCGGACATCGTCCGCGCGGCTGGCTCGGGCCTGGCCGGACCCAGACGCTCGAGACCTTGGAGCACGTTGCGGCGGCGGGATTTGACTGGTTTGGTGACTGGATTCTCGATGACCAACCCCTGTGGGTGAAAACGGCGACGCGCCCGCTGCTCTCCATCCCGTACACCGTTGAAATCAATGACATCACGATCATGATCAGCGGCATGCACGAATCCGATGCCATGCTGCGCCGCGCTGGTGATGCGTTTGATCGTCTCTATGCAGAAAGTGCAGACTCCGTCCGCATTATGGCGTTCGGCGTCCATCCCTATGTTTCTGGCGCAGCCCATCGAATCGCTTATTTCGAGCAGATGCTGGATAGGCTGGCAAGCCGGGAAGGCGTGGCATTCTGGTCAGGCGGTCAGATCAACGACTGGTTTGTCGCGCAGCAGCCTTGCCCCTCTCTCTAATTATGTTACTCACTTCCGGAACTATTTGTCCATGAATAAGCTCGTTAAGCGGATCGGTACGATGCTCGGTGCAGCCATGACGGTCATCACGCTGGCAAGCTCGCCAGTTCAGGCTCAGTCTTACCCGGTTCGCCCTGTCAGCATGGTGGTTCCATTTCCTGCGGGTAGCGCCACCGATACGATCGCCCGCCTGATTGGCGCGAAGTTGGCGGAAAACCTTGGCCAGCCAGTCATCATGGAAAATGTGCCTGGAGCCGGCGGGACGATTGCGGCAGCGCGGGTTGCGCGCGCCAAACCGGATGGATATACGATCCTGATCCACACGACCATTGCCCTGTCGGCCGCGCTCTATAACAACCTGAGCTATGACACGGCGACGGCATTCGAGCCGATCGGGCTCGTCAATATTGGTCCCTATGTCCTCACGGCTAACCCAGCTTATCCAGCCAAGGACGCGAAGGAGTTATTTGCAAACCTGAAGGCCAACGGCAAAGGGGTCGCATTTTCGAACGCTGGCGTGGGTACTGGGTCGCACCTGTGCGCCATCATGCTGGCCCAGGCGTTGGGCGCCGAGTCCAATTTGATCCCATACAAGAGCACGAGCCTGGCGCTTCAGGATGTCATTGCGGGGCATGTCGACCTGTTGTGCGACCAGACGACGAATGCTTTTCCGCATTTGGCTTCGAAGAAGATCAAGGCTTACGCTATCACTTCGCCGCAGCGAAATGCTGCATTCCCCGACATTCCGACCACGCGTGAGCTCGGCATTCCCCAGGTCGACGTTTCCGTCTGGCATGGACTCTATGCCCCCAAGGGTACTTCGGGCGCGATCGTGAACCAATTGAACGGAGCACTGCAGTTCGCTCTGGCAGACCCCGCTGTCCAGAAGCGACTATTGGACATGGGTACTGGCATATTTCCCGCGAATCAGCGCAGTTCGGCAGCGCATGCCAAATGGCTCGCAGACGAACTCAAGAGCGTTCGCGTGATCATCGAAAAAGCCAATGTTCAGATCGAACAATGATGGTGAATTCTGATGAATTGACGCTGCAGAGAGTCCTCGAGAGCCGGGGGCTTTGTGTCCCCGAGGTGGATTTGCCCTACCTGCTGCTAACAATGCAGCGCCAAAGGCGACTGGTCGATTCTTGGAATGACCGGGTGGATCCGCAGACCGAGCCCGCACATATCTTCGCTCTTGCGCATCTGCGTCCCCTGCATCTGCAAATGGCCGATCCCGTAGGCAATCAAGCAAGCCTAATCTGAAGATGCCTGTAGCTTGACCAACCCCGATTGACGGGATTCCCCATTTTTGGGCAGGGCTTGTTAAACTCCACGCTTGGCGGAATGAAGGGCGCAGGGAAAGTCCATGTCATCAAGGCATGGAACCGGGACCCTGCGACGATTGTTCTGGCCCACGATCGGACACCCTTTTGCTCTCATCGAGTCGCATGACGCGACCTCGATGGTTCTGTGCTTCGTGTTTTGCGTAGGCTGAATGGTTGTTCAAGCCCGGAGCTTGAAATTTTGATCGGTGTCTAAGTCCGGCCACCTTGACGGTCCGCTGACGGGAGATTTTGCATGGATGCATTGCTGGGGTTGATGAGACTCATCGATGGCGTGACGGATCGTTTTGCAATCGTTGCGAAGTGGGCGATGGGCGCCTCCTGCTTCATCAGCGCTTTGAATGCGGTGGTGCGCTACGGCTTTAACTACAGTTCCAACGCGTTTCTTGAAATCCAGTGGTATCTGTTTGCCGCCTGCGTGATGCTTGGCGCTTCGCAGGTCTTGAGAGTCAATGAGCATGTCCGTGTTGATGTTCTGTATGGCCAGTACTCCGGACGGGTTCAAGCCTGGATTGATCTCATTGGATTGCTGTGTTTCCTGCTGCCATCGATGGCGGTGATGATTCATTTCGCGCTGCCACTATTTTTGAAAATGTACGCCAGTGGCGAGGTTTCGAGTAATGCCGGAGGCCTCATTCGCTGGCCGGCCATGCTGATGTTGCCTCTGGGCTTTTGCTTGTTGTTCGCGCAGGGTGTTTCCGAAGCCATCAAGCGGCTCGCCTGGTTGCTGAACCGCTACGACTCCGAGTTTCATTACGAGAGGCCTCTGCAATGACGATGGATACCTTTGCCCCGCTGATGTTTGCGGGGCTTGTCATTGTGCTGCTGATCGGATTTCCGGTCTCGTTCTCGTTGACCGCACTCGGCCTTGGATGCGGATTCTTCGCGGTTCACATGGGGTGGTTCCCGGCCTCGTTTATGTCGGCATTGCCGCTCAACGTGTTCGGCATCCTGTCCAACGAACTGCTGCTTGCGATTCCATTTTTCACGCTGATGGGAACGATCCTTGAGCGCTGCGGACTCGCTGAAGACATGTTGGACTCCATGGGCCAGCTCTTTGGCCCGATCCGTGGCGGGCTTGGCTATTCGGTCATTATTGTTGGATTCATTCTCGGGGCGATCACCGGTACCGTTGCCGGCCAGGTCATTGCCATGGCGATGATCTCGCTGCCGGTGATGATGCGCTGGGGCTACAACATGCGCTATGCCACTGGCGTTCTGGCGGCGTCGGGAACGATTACCCAATTGGTTCCGCCATCGCTCGTCCTCATTGTCCTGGCGGACCAACTCGGTAAACCTGTTGGCGATATGTACAAAGGGGCCTGGGGACCCTCAATCCTTCAGGTTCTGCTGTTTGCCCTCTACACCTTCATGCTGTCGAGAATCTGCCCGTCCCATGTCCCGGGTTTGCCCAAGGAAGCCCGAACCCTGGACGGATGGGCGCTTTGGAGCAAGTGCCTTCGCGGCATTGTTCCATCGGCGGTTCTGATCCTGACGGTGTTGGGTAGCATGGGGGGCCTGCCAGGGCTCAACATCGCCATCGCCACGCCCACCGAAGCGGGGGCCATGGGCGCTGCGGGCGCCTTCATTCTGGCTGCGATCCACAAGCGACTGAGTTTTGACCTGTTCAAGCAGGCTCTCCTGTCGACCATGCGGATCACGGCAATGGTGGTCTTTATTCTGATCGGTTCACGGGTGTTTTCACTGGTCTTCCAGGGCGTGGATGGAGGCATCTGGATTGAGCATCTCCTCGCTGGTTTGCCAGGTGGTCAACTTGGTTTTCTGATCGTCGTCAATATTTTTATTTTCTTTTTGGCATTTTTTCTGGATTTCTTCGAGATCGCCTTCATCATCATTCCGTTCCTTGCCCCGGTGGCGGCAAAACTTGGGATCGACCTTGTCTGGTTCGGCGTGATGATCTGCGTGAACATGCAAACCAGCTTTATGCACCCGCCCTTTGGTTTTGCATTGTTTTACTTGCGCGGGATCTCGGACACGCTACACCGTAATGGATCTCTGCCACGCAAGGTGGAGTCCAGAGACATCTACCTTGGTGCAATCCCGTTCATCATCATCCAACTTATTCTTGTTGCGGTGGTCATTTTCTTTCCGCAGACCGTCACGGTGTTTCTGGACAAGGAGAAAGTGCTGGATCTGGACAAGGCGATTGAGCAACTGCAAGATATCCATGGCAAATCCGAGGGGCCATCGGATTCAAATGCCACGACGGATCCATCAGGTCTGCCTGGCGCGCAGGGTGGTCCGTCGGGTAGTGAGTCGGACAACAAGGCCAGCGATTCGGCAGACGACGCGATGGAGGCCTTGCGTCGCTCGATCGAACAGGACAAGTTGAAGAAATAGAATCCGGGGTCAAAAAAAAGCGCCAACGAAGCGAACTTCGTTGGCGCGTTCTAAGTCGACTACTGATCGGTCGCGTGGCGCAGTCAAGCGCCCGCGCGCTCAGTTTTTAAAGGCGTGCTGCCTGCATGAAGTCGTCATTCGCGGCCTCGGTCAGGCGGAACCACAGGTTCGAGTCGCGGCGGAAATTCGAAAGATCCGTATAGATCTTCTTCCAGTTCGGATTGGTATCCGATAGTTCACTGTACATCGCCATGGCCTCCTTGAAGGCAGCGTCCATGATTTCCTTGGGGAATTTGTACAGCTTGGTTCCGCCTGCGACGAGGCGCTTGAGCGCCGCGGGATTTCGCGAATCGTATTTGGCCAGCATGTCGGTGTGGGCATATGCGGCAGCATTTTCAATGATCGCGCGGTATTCCGGCGACAGGGCCTCGTAGGCCTTGATGTTGACATGCAGATCGATATTCGGACCCGGTTCCCACCAGCCAGGGTAGGCGTAGAGCGGGGCAACTTTGTGCAGACCAAGCCGTTCATCGTCATAGGGGCCGACCCACTCGGCCGCATCGACCGTCCCTTTCTCAAGGGCTGAGTAGATTTCGCCGCCCGGGATATTCGCCGCAATACCACCGAGCCGTTCCCAGACCCGACCCGGGAAGCCACCGGTGCGGAATTTGACTCCTTTGATGTCGGCGACCGATTTGATTTCCCGACGCCACCAGCCACCCATCTGGGAACCCGTATTCCCCATCGGGAACATCATGATGTTGTATTGGCGGAAAAAATCCCGCATCAGGGTCAGGCCATTGCCTTCATAAAGCCATGCGGTCATCTGGCGAGCATTCAGGCCGAACGGGATGGTACAACCCAGAGCAAAGACGGGGTCTTTCCCAAAATAGTAATAGCTGGCTGTACCGGCACATTCCACCGTACCTTGCTGGACTGCGTCGATCGTACCGAATGCCGGGACAATCTCGCCAGGCGCATGGGTCGAGATCACAAATTTTCCGCCCGTCATCTCGTTGACTTTCTTGGCGAAGACATCAGCCACCCCAAACAAGGTGTCGAGCGGTTTCGGAAAACTCGAGGTCATCCGCCAGCGCACTTGCGCTTGGGCCCCGACAATGCCAGGGGCGACCCCGGTGGCAAGGATGCCGGCAAGACCTGTGTTTTTGATGATTTGACGTCGATCCATAACGATCTTCCTTTGACTCGTGGTTTAAGGCGTTAGCGAAATGCTTATCGCGATTGTAGTGGGTTTGTCAGCGAATACGACCCAAAGCTTTCTGGTGTCGATGTTTTTGGAGACCCGTATTTACCCTTGGTTTTATGCATTCTGGTTGAGCCGAATGCGGGCCCGGGCAATTGCCGACCGGACCTGGGCCGGGGCCGTTCCACCGAGATGGTTACGGGAATTGACCGAACCCTCGAGTGAGAGCGTCGCAAAGACGTCTTCACCGATCCGATCAGCGACTTTGGGCGCGAACTGACGTATTTCCTCGAGTTGCAGCGCCGACAGATCTCGGCCGGAATCAATGGCGGCGCGGACCGCGAGCGCGACCGCTTCGTGGGCGTCGCGAAAGGGGAGGCCAAGTCGAACCAGATAATCCGCGAGGTCGGTTGCGGTGGAATACCCTCGGCTCGCTGCCTCACGCATTCGCGCTGCATTAACGGAAATCCCTGGAACCAGATCGGCGAAGATGGCCAGGGTGTCGATGACGGTGTCGGCCGCATCGAATAACGGTTCCTTATCTTCCTGATTGTCCTTGTTGTAAGCGAGCGGTTGACCTTTCATCAAGGTCAGCAGGCTGACCAGGCTGCCGGTAACCCGTCCCGTTTTGCCTCGGGCCAATTCGGGTACGTCTGGATTTTTTTTCTGCGGCATGATCGAACTACCCGTACAAAAGCGATCGGCCAGTTCGATAAATCCAAAACCTGGACTGGACCAGAGGACCAGTTCCTCGCTGAACCTTGAAATGTGGGTCATGATCAACGCTGCCGCCGCACAGAATTCAATCGCGAAGTCGCGGTCGCTCACGGCATCCAGCGAGTTCTCGCAGACTTCCTCAAAACCCAGCAGCGATGCGACTAATTCACGATCGATGGGGTACGGTGTACCCGCCAAAGCCGCGGCGCCAAGCGGCAGCCTGTTCACCCGTTTGCGGCAGTCCCGCATCCGCTCGGCGTCCCGACGCAGTTGCTCGACGTACGCCATGAGGTGGTGGCCGAAGGTGACAGGCTGGGCGACCTGGAGATGCGTGAAGCCAGGCATGATGGTGTCGAACTGCTGATCTGCCAGATCCACCAGAGCGAGTTGCAGGCGCTCGAGCCAGAGGAGCGCCTCGTCGATCCTTTCACGAAGCCATAGACGGATGTCAGTCGCGACCTGATCATTGCGCGAGCGGCCGGTATGGAGACGCTTGCCGGCGTCACCGACGAGCGCTGTCAGCCGAGCCTCGATGTTGAGGTGAACATCTTCGAGGTCGAGCGACCAGTTGAACTGTCCACTCGTGATCTCTTCGCGGATGACCGCCATTCCGCGCTGGATATCGGCCAGGTCCTTGTTCGTCAGGATCCCGCATGTGCAGAGCATCGTGGCATGGGCTAGAGAGCCGGCGATGTCTTGTAGCGCCAGTCGTTGATCAAAGTTGATGGAAGCGGTGAAGCGCTTCACGCGCTCAGCAACGGGTTCCGAAAAACGACCCGACCAGGCGTCGGCTTTGTGCGAAAGTTGGTCTGTCATAGTGGCTCCTAACCGGATGATATAGGGCAACTCCCGGTGCAGCCCATTGTCCTCGCGTGCCCACCCTCGATTTGAACCGCCCAAGCCGCCGCCCACGTCTTCAGCCTCCCAGTCGCCAGAGCCTTCGATGACTTTACCCATGCACGGCGTACAAGGCCGTCAGGGTTCCCGAGGGGCGCAGCCTGAGCGTCGGAAACAAGGGGCAGCACGCGCGCCCTTGCGTTCGGTCGTCTGGAACGCCACCGATATCAACCGTTGGTCTGGCGACATCGCAAATCAGGGCGCGGTGGCGGCCGTCAATCTTCTACACCCGCTTCGACGGCTGGTCGATGGCGCGGTGGTGCCCGTGATGCCAGATTGCTGCAATCCCGGTGTCGCACTGCGCATTGTGCTCGCAACGCTGGGGGGCCTCACGGTGGGGGCCTTATTGATCGCGGATCAATTGCCACAGTGGTCATCGATCATGGTGATCAATCTCGGGCTCATGTCGGTCACTTTACTGGGCAGCCTGACTTCACTCTGCCTGATGCGTCCCCTGGTCATCGGCCGGTCTAGGGCACTCCAGTGGTTGGTTGGATTGGGCGTGCCCACCCTCAGCATGTCCCTGGTGGCGGGCGCTTCAGTTGCGGTCGGGGCCGTGAGCGTGGCCGATCCCTGGCTCTGGGTCAGTGTGCGCGCACTGGCGACGGTGGCGGTTACGTTTGTTCTGCTCGATCATTTCCAGCTAAGGGCGAGGGCGTTTTCCCCGTCCTTATCCGAGGCCAGGTTGATCGCGCTGCAGGCGAGAATCCGACCCCACTTTCTGTTCAACAGTCTCAACACCGTCCTGGGATTGCTACGCTCCGACCCTCGTCAGGCAGAGTCGACCTTGCAGGACCTGTCCGAATTATTTCGCGTCTTCATGCGTGATACCCGCGAACTCGTACCCCTGTCAGCAGAGCTCGAAACCTGTCGCCAGTACCTGGCCATTGAAACCTTGCGGCTTAAACCCCGCCTCGAAGTGCACTGGGCCTTATCGAATCTGCCGATGGACGCCCTCGTGCCCTCCTTGCTGATTCAGCCGCTGATCGAAAATGCCGTTCATCACGGCATTGAGCCGTCGAGTGATCCGGGCCTGGTCGAAGTGTCTGGGCAACTGAGAGTGGATCGGATCCGGATTGAAATCGTCAATCCTCTACCTGTGAAAGGGACGGGTCCGGGTCGGATGGGCAACCAGATGGCTCTGTCCAATGTGCGAGAACGATTAATGCTTCTGTTCGACATGGAGGCCGAACTCCGGATGGACACCGAAGGGGATCGGTTCCGCCTCACGCTTGATTTTCCCTATCGACCAGAACGCAGGGGACGCCATGAATGAAACCGCAATCTTGATCGTTGATGATGAGGCGCCCGCCTGCAGACGCTTGCGAGAACTTCTGGCGGATCTTGGCGACGAATTCCCGCATCGCATTGTCGGCGAGGCAGGAAATGCGCCTGAGGCACTTGCACTGATCGATTCCCAGCGCCCCGGAATCGTTTTGCTGGATGTACAGATGCCGGGCATGTCGGGTCTCGAGTTGGCGAGGCATATGTCGGCTCGGGTGCATGCGGAACCCGATCGTGTTCAGCCGCTCGTCATCTTCGTTACCGCGCATGATGAATTCGCGGTTGAGGCCTTCGAGGTCAACGCGGTGGATTACCTCCTGAAGCCGGTTCGAGCGCAGCGCCTGCTCGCTGCGCTACGCCGGGCGCTCACGATTCGTCCGGCCGAACACTGGCAGGCGATCGATCAACTGGCCCGCGCGACGCTGACTCGTCGCCGGCATCTTTCGGTGCACGAGCGCGGACGGGTGATCCTCGTGCCGATCGAGGAAGTGATTTATCTCAAGGCAGAACTCAAGTACATCACCGTTCGAACCGTCGAACGGGAGTTTCTGATCGAGGAGTCGTTGACCGCCCTGGAGGAGGAGTTTGGCGAGCGCTTTGTGCGGATCCATCGCAACGCGCTGGTTGCGCGTAATTCCATCGGCGGTTTTGAGCGCGTGGCGCAGGTCGAGAGTGAGGGTGGCGATCCCTATTGGCAGGTTGTCCTGCGGGAGATCTCTGAGCGCCTCCCCGTTTCACGGCGGCAATGGTCCCTGGTCAAAGGTTTGGTGACTTAATTGGCCGGTGTACCATCGATTCTCTTGAAATCAGAAGGGGATCGTGGTGCAGGAGTCTTCCACGAAGCGAGTGGTCATTGCCACTCGCGAAAGTCGGCTTGCGCTTTGGCAAGCTCAACATGTCCAGTCGCTTCTCTCCGCTCGGCCGCAGGTTGGTGAGGTCACGCTGCTCGGAATGACGACACAGGGTGACCAGATCCTGGATCGGGCGTTGCATGAGGTGGGCGGGAAGGGGCTATTCACCAAAGAGCTTGAGATGGCGCTGCTCGATGGTCGGGCCGATCTCGCTGTGCACTCGCTCAAAGACGTGCCAATGCAGTTGCCCGAAGGGTTCGCACTGGCGGCGATCTTGCCTCGCGAGGACCCGCGGGATGCCTTGGTGTCACCAGCCTACAGTTCGTTTGAGGAACTGCCCGCAGGCGCCCGGATCGGTACCTCCAGCCTTCGTCGGGCTGCCCTCTTACGTGCCCGTTTCCCACACTGTGAAGTGCTCCCATTGCGGGGGAATCTAGACACCCGGCTGGCAAAACTGGATCGGGGCGAGTTCGATGCCATTGTTCTGGCGGCGGCAGGCTTGAAGCGACTCGGCCTTGCGGAGCGAATCCGTGCGGTCATTCCACCGATTGAAAGTTTGCCCGCCCCAGGGCAGGGTGCGCTGGGGATCGAGATTCGCTCGGATCGGCACGATATCGCTGAACTTCTGCTGGCCTTGGAAGATCGCCCCACCCGATTGGCGGTGACCGCCGAACGTGCAGTGTCCAGGTCACTGGGGGGTAGTTGTCGTGTTCCGCTCGCGGCCTTCGCGACCCATGAAGCGCTGGGTGGACTTCGACTCGAAGCACTGGTGGCTTCGATCGACGGGAAACGCATCGCCCGGGTCATTGTCGAAACCCGCGAGGAAACGCTGGTAGCGGCAGAGGCTCTGGGTGAACGGGCCGCCGCAGAACTTCGCGATCAAGGCGCGGAAGCGATTCTTGCCTCCTGAGATGAGCGGTTCTGACCAGGATGCTCCCCGCCGGGTCGTATTGCTCACTCAACCGCAACCCCGGGTGCAGTCGATTGCTTCGCGATTGGCGCACCTCGGTCTAGAGCCACTGGTTGTCGCGTTCTCAAGTCTTGAGACCGAGCCGTTCGCGTCAGCAGTCGAAAACGCCCGATCATGGATCCGGCAGTCGATGGCTCGTTCGCCTGATGCGCCTGTGCCCTGGGATCTCGTCATTTTTGTCAGTCCCGGAGCCGTTGCCGCATTTCAGGGGCAGGCCGGTTTGGTCGACTGGCCGGATGCAATCTCGGTTGCGACCGTGGGTCCGGGTACCCTCGAGGCTCTGGAGACGGCCGGGCTAGCTTCCTCGGTGCGCCGCATTGCCCCCACCCGGGCACCCTGGGATGCCAGTGCGCTCCTGGCTTCGATGCGGGAAGAAGGCGTCAAGCCTCGCCGGGTTCTGGTCGTTTGTGGCGCGACCAGTCGCACCGATTGGTCGTCTGAACTGCAGTCGCTGGGCGCAGCGCTGGACGTCTTGACGGCCTACCAGAGTCAACCCTGTGCGCCGGATCCAGCGGCGATCGACCGGTGGCAGTCGCTCTGCGCACGGGAACATGCCTGGGTTGGTGTGGTGACGCAGACGCAAACCGCCGAGGCGCTCAACCGCGTGGCGCAGCCGTGGCATCCCCGTGAACAGCAGTGGATGCACGCGCAAGCGTTCCTGACCATCCATCCCCGGATTCAACAATCGCTGCATCAGGCGGGGTTCGGAGCCGTTCGCCTGATTCCGCCCGGCACCTTGGCTCTGGATGCCGCGTTATCATCTGACCTGTGGTCAAACCTTCCGCACTTCATCTCACCGATTTGAGTGCCGCGCCAGCTATGGCGGGGCAGGATGGCCCTGCCGGTCATCCGGACGATGGTGGTAGTCCCCGCCCGGGTGCGCATTCTGGAGCAGACTCAGCGGTCAGCTCTGGGTCGGGTCCGACTGCGGGCCCAACGGCGGGCCCAACTGCGGGCCCAAGTTCAGGCTCGACGTTGGGTTCTGCTGCGGGCTCAGGTTCAGGTTCAGGCCCGGAGTCAGGCCTGGACTCGGCGGTGATGCTGGACGGGCCGGGACCAACGAAGGCCTGGTCTTGGCGCTGGCGAATGCCAGCCCTGAATCTGCCAGTCACATTGTCCACGCTCGCGCTGGCGTTGACCTTAATTGGTGGATGGTGGGTGGCTCAGCGTGCCGATGTCGTCGAGCGCGAGGTCGTGCGGCGTTTGCAGGGGGCGGAACGTAACCTGGCAGAGACGGGCACACAGTTGCGTCAAGCCAGCGACGCGCTGCGAGATTCGCAAAATCGTCTCGCGGCCTTGGAGGCGAAACTGAGCGATTCGGTGGCGCAGCAGGCGCAACTCGAACGGCTCTATCAGGAGTTGGCTCAGTCCAGAAACGATGCTGTGCTGGCCGAAGTCGAATCAACCCTCGTGTCTGCCTCTCAGCAACTGCAGTTGGGTGGCAATGTGCGGGCTGCGCTGCTCGCGCTGCAGGAGGCCGATGCAAGGCTCGAACGCATCCGGCTGCCTGCGCAGTCGCCAATCCGGCGCGCCATTGCTGCCGATTTGCTGTTGCTGCGGCAGGCCGAATCGGTGGATGTTGGCGCGCTCGCCACCAAGATCGAGTCGATATCAGAAATCGTCGACAAGATGGCGCTGCTCTCAGAGCCCCGCCTCGCTGGAGCAACCGATGCCCGCGTGGGCGGCAGGGAGCGTGCGCCCCCGACCCCGCAGACCGGGCAGGACCGCGCGGCTGCTGCATCCCAAGGCCGGCTTTCTTCGATGCTCGGACTGGGGCAGGAGGGATGGGCGCAGCGTCTGGCTGACTGGACTCTGGTCTTTCAGGAACTCGGTCATTGGGTACGGGTGCGCAGGGTCGACCGGCCCGACGCCATGCTCCTGGCGCCCGAACAGGCCTGGTTTGTTCGCGAGAACCTAAAGTTACGACTAGCGCAGGTGCGTTGGGCGCTTCTGACCCGAAATGACTCGATCCTGCGATTTGACCTCGGGCAGGCGGTCGAGACGCTTGAGCACTGGTTTGATCGGGATCAGCGTGTCGTGGCACAGGCGCTTCAGACCCTAGGGCAGATACGGTCGATCAGTAGTGATGTGCCCTTGCCGTCGATTCACCAAAGCCTTTCAGCGATCCGATTGGTGCGGGCCGCCCGCGAGCCTGGTTAGGACCACCATGCCTGTTCCCTTGTCATGTGACTGGAGCCTCTGAGATCCATGCGTTGGCTCGTCTGGTCCATCTTGCTGTTTGCGGTCGCCGTGGCGGTGGCTTTGCTGGCTCGAGTCAGTATCGGCAATGTGTCCATTCTCTGGCCGCCGTACCGGGTGGATGCTTCCGTTAATTTGGTGGCATTGATCCTGACGCTGGGATTCGTGTTCTTGCACTTGTTTTTGATTGGCTTTCGGCGCGCGCTGGAGTTACCGGTTCGGGTACGGGAATATCGCGAGCGTCGTCGCGCTCAGCTCGCCACGGACGCTTTGCGCGATGCGGTTCTGGCCTTTTTTGAGGGGCGATTTGGTCGGACTGAGCGTTTGGCGCAAACGGCTCAGGAGGTGCCTGCGCTGGCAGGCACTGCCGCTCTGGTGGCAGCCCGCGCCGCGCACCGATTGCGGGAATTTGGTCGCCGCGATGCCTGGCTCAATCGAGTGGCAGACGACGCGCGATTGCACCAGGCCTTGCTGATGACGCGCGCAGAGTTGGCCGTTGAGGAGCGCCGGGCCGACGCAGCGCTTGAAGCCCTGACAGCGATGCAGGCGGGCGGGGCGCGCCATCTCTATGCGCAGCGCGTAGCCCTGCGAGCCCATGAACAGGCCGGACACTGGACCGACGTGCTGCGCACGTTGCGCACGCTGGATAAGCGCGATGCGATGCATCCGACCGTTTCGCTGCGTCTGCGCATCACCGCCCATACCGCGTTGTTCGAAGCCGCGACTGATGATCTGGCGCTGGTACGCCGGGTTTGGAATGATGTCCCCGAGCGCGATCGTCAGGTCACTGCGATTGCGGATTCGGCTGCACGTGCCTTCGAGCGCGCGGGCGATCAGGAAACCGCTTGTCGGGTGATCGAAGCCGCGCTGGAGCAGGATTGGTCTGCTCGTCTGGGGGCCCACTACGCACGGATCGAAGGCGTTGCCCCGCGGGATCGATTGGCGCGTGCCGAGCAGTGGCGGTCGCGTTATCCGACCGAGAGCGGTCTGTTGCTGCTCCTGGGCGAACTCTGCCTCCTCGAGAAGCTTTGGGGTAAAGCCAAGGAATATCTGGGTCAGGCACTGCGGCGTGAACCCGCTTCGGCGGCAATGCATCTCGCGATGGCGCGTCTGCATGAAGCGCTTGGGGAGCCAACGCTGGCCGCCGATCACTGGCGTGCGAGTGCGTTGGCCGGCGCCGAGTTGGCTGTTGCCAACCGCGGTGTAGCTTTGGTACCGGTTTCGCCGATGGCCCTGCCCGAGGATGAGGGTTAGGGAGTTGTTATCATGCCGGGCTTCAATGGCAAGGCCTAACCGGAGCACCACATGAATCTTGATCGAGTCGGACCAGGGAAACGAGTCCCTGAGCATTTCAACGTGATTATCGAAATCCCGATGAATTCAGATCCGATCAAATACGAGGTCGATAAAGAGACTGGTGCGATCTTCGTTGACCGGTTCATGGGCACGTCGATGCACTATCCCTGCAACTATGGCTATGTGCCGCAGACCATCGCCGATGATGGCGATCCGGTTGACGTGTTGGTGATCACCCCTTTTGCACTGATCCCCGGGGTGGTGGTCAGCTGCCGTCCGATCGGCGTGCTCAAGATGGATGATGAGGCCGGCGGGGACGCCAAATTACTTGCAGTACCCGAGGACAAGATCCTGCCGATCTATACCCATTGGCAGAAACCCGAGGATCTGAACCCCTTGCGTCTGAAAGCGATTCAGCATTTTTTCGAGCACTACAAAGATCTCGAGGCCGGAAAGTGGGTCAAGGTGCATGGTTGGGAAGGACCGGACTCTGCGAAACAAGAGATCGTGGACGGCATGCGCCGCTATCGCGAGACCCAAACCAAGTAACTGAGTCGACTTGGCCAGGGTCTCGGGCTGCACTGACTGCGGCGGCTGCTCGGTCCAGCGCGGGGCTTAGCCGCCCAGATTTAACAGCCCAGTGTCCAACAGGGGCACGATCAGCAACGCCACGATGTTGATGATCTTGATCAAGGGGTTGATCGCCGGGCCAGCGGTGTCCTTGTACGGGTCGCCAACGGTGTCTCCGGTCACAGCGGCCTTGTGGGCCGCAGACCCCTTGCCACCGAAGTGACCCTCTTCGATATATTTTTTGGCATTGTCCCAGGCGCCACCGCCGGTACACATCGAGATGGCGACAAAAAGACCGGTAACGATGGTACCCATCAGCAGTCCGCCCAGCGCCTCCGGACCGAGCAGCAAGCCGACGGCCACCGGAACAATGACGGGCAGCAGCGACGGAATGATCATTTCGCGGATGGCTGCTGTGGTCAGCATGTCGACAGCGCGTCCGTATTCCGGTTTGCCTGTGCCGTCCATAATGCCTTTGATCTCGCGAAACTGACGACGCACCTCTTCGACTACGGCACCAGCGGCCCGACCGACAGCCTCCATCGCCATCGCGCCAAACAGATAGGGGATCAGACCGCCAATGAACAGGCCAATGATCACCAGATGGTTCGATAAATCAAAAACAATGTGGCGGCCGATCGATTCCAGCGCGTGGGTGTAGTCGGCGAAAAGAACGAGGGCTGCAAGCCCTGCTGAACCAATCGCGTAGCCCTTGGTGACGGCTTTGGTCGTATTGCCCACGGCGTCCAGCGGATCCGTGACGTTGCGTACACTTTCCGGTAAGTTGGCCATTTCGGCGATTCCGCCCGCGTTATCCGTGATGGGACCGTAGGCGTCCAGTGCGACGATGATGCCGGCCATCGATAGCATGGACATCGCCGCAGTCGCGATCCCGTAAAGCCCAGCAAGTCCATGGGCAGCGAGGATGGCCAGACAAACGAAAAGAACCGGCCAGGCCGTCGATCGCATCGAGACGCCAAGCCCAGCGATGATGTTGGTCCCATGGCCGGTGGTAGATGCCTGCGCCACATGGCGCACCGGAGCGTACTCGGTCCCGGTGTAGTACTCCGTGATCCAGACCATGGCTGCCGTGAGGAGAAGGCCCACGGTGGCGGATCCAAACAAGCGCATCTGGCTGCCTGTTTCCCGAATCGCATTGTCGGGTATGACGAACTGCGTGATGAAATAAAACCCGATGAGAGACAGCACGCCGGCAACCGTGAGACCCTTGTAGAGCGCAGGCATCACATTCTTCATACTCGGCGTCGCTTTGACGAATTGGCATCCGACGATCGACGCCAGAATCGAAAACCCGCCCAAGGCAATCGGATACAGGGCGGCAGCCATTGGCGCAGCCGGGACAACCAGAGCGCCCAGGACCATGGTCGCGATCAGGGTGACGGCATAGGTTTCGAAGAGGTCTGCGGCCATCCCGGCGCAATCCCCCACGTTGTCGCCCACGTTATCCGCGATGACGGCAGGGTTGCGCGGATCGTCCTCGGGGATGCCCGCTTCGACTTTGCCCACGAGATCCGCACCGACGTCAGCCCCTTTGGTGAAAATGCCACCCCCCAGACGGGCAAAAATAGAAATAAGAGAGGACCCGAAGGCGAACCCCATCAAGGGCTTGAGTCGTGCTGAAAGCTCGGTGCCTGCGGCTGCGCCGATCGCGTCGTTCAGGTCCCGGGTGAGTGCCCAGAACATGGCGCTGACCCCCAGCAGCGCGAGTCCGACGACCAGCATGCCGGTGATGGCACCGCCGCGAAACGCGACGTTCAGCGCCTCCGGAATACCCAGGGAGGCTGCGTGCGCGGTACGCACATTGGCGCGCACGGAAACGTTCATACCGATGAAACCACAGGCCCCAGAGAGCGTTGCGCCAAGTGCGAATGCCAATGCGGTTGTCGTGCCCAGCGCCGGGATCAAGGCGATGATGATGAAGAGAATGGCGCCGACGGCTGCGATGGTGCGGTACTGACGGGCGAGATAGGCTGCGGCACCCTGCTGAATTGCGTCTGCAATCTCCTGCATCCGGGCATTGCCGGCAGACAGCCCGAGGATCCAGCGCCGCTGAACGAAACCGTAAGCGACCGCGGCAAGGCCGCAGACCGCAGAGAGCTGCAGGGTGGTGTCGCTGGACATTGCGCAATCTCCATTGGGTCTCGTGTCCCATTGAAGCATGGCTGCACAGCGACTTTAGGGAGGTGTTACACGTTGGATTCGTAACGGACTGCGTTCATCCAGCTCATCGAGATAGTGCGAAACACCCGTACGTTCGCGCATGAGCCAACGCTCGATTGCAGTTTCAAAGGCGGGATTTGCCAACCAGTGGTAAGACGCAGTGGCCACGGGTAATAGACCCCGAGCGAGTTTGTGCTCGCCCTGCGCACCGCCCTCAAAACGCTGCAGACCCCGACGGATCACCCATTCGAGCGGCGTGTAGTAGCAGCACTCGAAGTGCAGGCAGGGTACCCGTTCGATTGCGCCCCAATAGCGTCCCCAGGCATTCACGCCGTCGTGGGCGATCAAGCTGGAGGCGATCAGGCGTTCACCGGACGTGGCCAGCACCAGTGCGAAATGCTCAGGCATTGCATCAAATACCTGGGCCCAGAATCCACGGCTGAGGTAGGGCGGACCGCCATGCTCCTGGTAGGTTCTTTCGTAACAGGCGACAAAAAAATCGCGTTCCTGCGCGCTGGCCTGCGCCACCTCGACCACCCGGACCGCGACCCCAGCCTCGGCAACCTTGCGCCGTTCGGCACGGATTTTCTTGCGCTTGGGTTGCGCCATGGAGTCGAGAAACGCATCGAAGTCCTTCCATCCAGCGGATTGCCAGTGAAACTGAATGCCGGTTCGATGCAGCCAGGTCGGGGACGTGGTTGACGGTTCTGCTGCCGGTACTCTTGCCGGTTCGGACGGTTGGCTTGCAGCAATCGCTGCTTCGTCGGCCGCTTGTGGAAACAGGACATGGACCGAGGACATGTTCGCTGCCCGGGTCAGCACGGGTAAACCGGACGCCAGCGCGGCGCGCACATGCGCATTGCGGGCGAGAAGGCGCGGGCCCCTGACCGGCGTGAACGGGATCGCCGCCACCAGTTTGGGGTAATAGGCGAGTCCGTTGCGATGGTGCGCGTCGGCCCAGGCATGGTCAAAGACGAACTCACCCCAAGAGTGCTCTTTGGCATACAGCATCGCGGCGCCCAGCAGGGTGCCATCGCGATCGCGCAGGACCAGATACAAGGGGGTCCAGCCCGTATCCGGACTGGCGGCCCCGCTGGACTCGAGCGCGGCCAGCCAGTCGTAGCGAACGAAGGGATGGGGCAGATAGCCCGGAGTATCGATCAGATCTCCACGATCGGCTGCGTCTGCCTGAATCAGGGCATCCCATTGCGCACGATCAATGCTTTTAATGCCTTGAGCGATCTCCGTGCGATATTCTTGGTCTTTCAATGCCGAACCGTTCACGATGAATCCGCGCTCCCGCGTTCGAATTGCCGCTGTGCAATGCAACCCTGTCGTCGGCGACTTCGACGGGAACCTGTCACAACTGTTGGCATCTGCAAGCGCCGCCAACCAGGCAGGCGCCGATCTTGTACTCACCCCAGAACTCGCGCTCGCCGGATATCCGCCCGAGGACCTGTTGCTTCGTCCCGCATTCTATCGAAGCGGCGAAATGGCGTTTGGCCGATTGCTGCAGGCCAGTGAGGCGTGGCCTGATCTGGTTCTGGTCGTTGGTCAAGCCGTCGAGCGAGAGGGGCAGCGTCACAACGCGGCGACGATTGTCCGAGGCGGTCAGGTGATCGCGGAGTATTTCAAGCAAGAGTTGCCGAACTACGACGTCTTTGATGAGCAGCGCTATTTTACGCCGGGGGGGCGTTCGTGCGTTGTTGAGGTCAAGGGTCTGCGGCTCGGCGTTCTGATCTGTGAGGATTTCTGGCGTGCAGAGGTTCCCGCTCAGGCTCAGGCGGACGGCGCACAGGTGATGTTGGCGCTCAACGCCAGTCCCTATCACCTCGACAAGCAGCCGCTTCGGTTGGAGACGGCCCGTGCCCATGTCTGCGCACTCGGTTGCGCTCTGGTTGCTGCCAACCTCGTCGGCGGCCAGGATGAACTGGTCTTCGATGGGGGTTCATTTGCGCTGGATGCGCAGGGGCAGATCAAGGCGCAGGCGCGCCAGTTCGAGTCCGATCTCCTCCTGATCGATATCGAGCAGAGCGATACCGGTGCTCTGGAGGTGTCTGGCCGGATCGAACCGAGTCTCTCCCTGGATGAGCAGATCTATTCGGCGCTGGTGTTGGGCGTGCGCGATTACATTGGTAAGAACGGCTTCCCGGGTGCGCTGCTGGGGCTCTCGGGTGGGGTGGACTCGGCTCTGACGCTGGCCGTGGCGGTGGATGCGCTGGGCGCCGACCGGGTCCGTGCCGTCATGATGCCCAGCCGTTACACCGCCGATATTTCCTGGATTGACGCGCGTGAAATGGCCACCCGCCTGGGTGTTCGCTACGATGAAATTCCAATCGCCAGCCCGTTTGAAGCCTTTCACGCGCTTCTGGCCGACGAACTGGTCGGGCGAAGCGCCAGCGACACCACCGAAGAGAATCTGCAGGCGAGAATTCGCGGGACCCTGCTCATGGCGCTTTCCAACCGGCATGGCTCGATCGTTCTGACGACTGGCAACAAGAGTGAAATGGCGACCGGCTATTGCACCTTGTATGGCGATATGGCGGGTGGTTTTGCGGTGATCAAGGACTTGCTGAAGACAACGGTCTGGCGTCTTTGCCGGTGGCGCAATCTGCACACACCATCGCTGGTGGCCCAGGCGATCACTGGCGAAGTGATTCCAACCCGCATCATCGACCGCCCCCCTTCGGCCGAACTCAGGCCGGATCAGACGGATCAGGATTCGCTGCCCCCTTACGAAGTGCTGGATGGCATCCTTTCGCTCTACATGGAGCAGGGCTGCAGCGCCGAAGCCGTCGTGGAAGCTGGATTTCCGCCGGAGGCCGTCAGCCTGGTCATGCGGCTGATGCGAATCAACGAGTACAAACGACGGCAGGCTCCGGTCGGCATCCGGGTCACCCATCGGGGATTTGGACGCGACTGGCGCTACCCGATCACCTCTCGATTTCGTGAGAGCATTCCATCAGTCTGATACGGGAGAACTGACCATGAAACGGATCACAGCGATCATCAAACCGTTCAAGCTCGACGAGGTCCGGGAGGCCTTGGGAGAGGTCGGCGTGACGGGGTTGACAGTAACCGAAGTCAAAGGGTTTGGCCGGCAACGGGGGCATACCGAGTTGTATCGGGGCGCCGAGTATGTGGTCGATTTTCTTCCAAAAGTCAAAATCGAAGTGGTGGTTTCGGACGCGGCCCTCGATGGCGCGATTGATGCCATCGTCAAGGCGGCCCGGACCGGACGAATTGGCGACGGCAAGATCTTTGTGACGGCGGTCGAGCAGGTGATCCGGATCCGCACCGGTGAAACCGATAACAGCGCGATCTGAGTAGCGCCTGCCTGTTCCTTGCTCTCAGCCGTCCGATGAACCGTTGGCCTCATGCCGTAGGGCGGGGAACAGGATCACATCGCGGATGCTGGGCGCGTCGGTCAGCAGCATAACCAGACGGTCGATCCCGATCCCGCAACCACCTGCGGGCGGCATACCGTACTCGAGTGCTCGAATGTAGTCGGCATCGTAGAACATGGCTTCCTCATCTCCAGCCTCCTTGGCCTTGGCCTGGGATAGGAAGCGTTCTGCCTGATCTTCAGGATCATTCAATTCTGAAAAGCCATTGGCAATCTCGCGGCCGGCGATAAAGAGTTCAAAGCGTTCGGTCACCCCAGGTGCGCCGACGGACTCCCTGGCCAGCGGGGAGACTTCGACCGGGTAGTCGATGATGTAGGTTGGATCCCAGAGTTTGGATTCGGCCGTTTCCTCAAAGAGAGCGAGTTGGAGCGCACCGATGCCAGCGTGGCGCAGGGCGGGCGACTTGTCGACGTGCACCGAACGTTCGCCCAGAGCACGGACCAACCAGTCACGGTCCCCGAAGGGTGCATTGGACAGGGATGGCTCGTGGCGCCGGATGGCGTCGACGATGGTCAGCCGCTCGAAGGGTTTGCCCAGATCGAGGGGGCGGCCCTGATAGTGCAGGGCGGTGGTCCCGCAGGCCTGTTGAGCGGCCGAGCGCAGCACCTGTTCGGTGAAGTCCATCATCCAGCGATAGTCGGTGTAGGCGGCGTAGAACTCCATCATCGTGAACTCGGGGTTATGGCGAACGCTGACCCCTTCGTTACGAAAATTGCGATTGATCTCAAAGACCCGTTCAAAGCCACCGACCACCAGACGTTTCAGGTAAAGCTCGGGCGCGATGCGCAGATACATCGCCTGATCGAGTGCGTTGTGATGCGTCACGAAGGGCTTGGCGGATGCTCCACCCGGTATCGGGTGCAACATCGGTGTTTCGACCTCGAGAAATTCGTGCTCGTTCATGAAACGACGAATCGCGTCGAGCGTGCGCGAGCGGGTGACGAAGGTGCGCCGGGTGGATTCCGTGACAATCAGATCCACATACCGCTGGCGGTAACGAATTTCGGTATCTGCGAGGCCATGGAACTTGTCTGGCAGCGGCCGGATCGACTTGGTGACTAGACGCAGCGCCGAACACCGCAGCGAGAGTTCGCCGCGCAGGGTCCGAAACAGGACGCCTTCCGCGTAAAGGATATCGCCCAGATCCCAATGCTTGAAGGCCTCATGCGTACTGGCGCCGATCCCTTCATCGTTCATCCAAAGTTGCAGGCGCCCTTCCGTGCTTGTTCCCAGCATGTGGGAGCCGTCCTGCAAGGTGGCGAAGCTCGCTTTTCCCTGGACGCGCTTCAGAATCATTCGCCCTGCGATCGTGATCCGAACCGCGTCCGCCTCCAAGATTTCGCGGGTAGAAGCGGCGAACTGAGCGTTAATCTGAGCCAGCTGATGGGTCGGCCGCAGGTCATTTGGAAACGCCACCCCCTGTTCGCGCAGTGCGCTTAATTTGGCGCGACGTTCCGCGAGGACATGGGACTCGCTGGGCTCGTGATCGGGTGATGCCGGTTCGGTCTGGGGACGCGATGTTTGGGGGTGATCTGACATCAGTGCATTCTCCGGTGGGCCGATAACCCACGGTTTACAATAAGGCTGGATGCGGCTTCGGATGCCGGACAAGGTGTAACTTCTGATCCAAACCGGGCTCTGAGCGTCGGCGTCAGGCCATCGGCGGGGACTGAACGGCAACGAAAAACGCTGCATCGATCATTTCGATTCTGGGGAAAATGATGAATAAACCGATTGACTTTGCGGCAGTCCATAACGACTACGTGCCTTACCAGAAGCCCCAGCCCTGGGGAATGACCCCGGACATGATCCAGCATGATCTGCTGGAAGGGGACGAACGTCTGTGGGCGCCCATCTCGGAGGGGATCTGGTCGCGCCCGATCCATCTGAACGTGACCGGGGGCTTTTACGTCCATTTGTTGCGGGTGCGTCGCTCGGGTCTGCTGCAGCGTCATCGGCACTCCGGCCAGGTTCATGCCTATGTGATCCGTGGGCAGTGGCGTTACCTTGAACATGATTGGGTCGCGCGCGCAGGCAGCTACGTCTTCGAGCCGCCGGGCGAGACCCATACCCTGGTTGTGCCTGAGGACTGTACGGACATGGTGACGCTCTTCACCGTGCATGGCGCGCTCATGTACGTCGACCCTCAGGGGAACGCCACCGGCTACGATGACGTCTTTACCCGCATCGAAAAATATCGCGCGCATTTTGAGCGTGTAGGTCTCGGTGCAGACTATGTACGCGAGTTCATGCGCTGACGTCAGAGGCCCTGTTTGAGGCTGGCCTCGATGAACGGGTCGAGGTCGCCATCCAGCACTTTCTGAGTCGCACTGATTTCCACGCCGGTTCGCAAATCCTTGATCCGGCTCTGATCGAGCACGTACGAGCGGATCTGGTGGCCCCAACCGACATCGGTTTTTGTGGCCTCGAGTTCCTGTTGCGCTTCCATGCGCTTGCGCATCTCCAGTTCATAGAGTTTCGCGCGCAGCATGCCCCAGGCTTCATCCCGATTGCGGTGTTGTGAACGATCGTTCTGACACTGCACCACGATCCCGCTGGGCATATGGGTCATCCGAACGGCAGAGTCGGTCTTGTTGATGTGCTGGCCACCCGCACCGGAGGCTCGGAAGGTATCGATTCGCACATCGGACGGGTTGATGTCGACTTCGAACGAGTCGTCGATCTCCGGGTACACGTAGAGCGACGCAAATGAGGTGTGACGCCCGCCCGAGGAATCGAAGGGGCTCTTGCGCACCAGCCGGTGTACACCGGTCTCGGTGCGCAGGTGACCGAAGGCATATTCGCCCTCGACTTTGATGGTGGCACTCTTGATCCCGGCGGTGTCGCCTGCGCTTTCTTCGAGCAGTTCGGCCTTGAAGCCCTTGCGCTCACAGTATTTGAGGTACTGGCGTAGCAGCATCGACGCCCAGTCCTGGGCTTCTGTGCCGCCTGCGCCGGCCTGAATGTCGACAAAACAGTTGGCTGGGTCGGCCGGGTTGGAGAACATTCGGCGGAATTCAAGCCCTTCGACACCCGAGCGTACCTGCGCGATATCGCTTTCAACCGCGATCAGGGTGTCGTCGTCATTCTCGGTGGCGCCCATGTCGAAAAGCTCGCGCGCCTCGCCGACCGAGGTGTCGAGTTTCTGCAGATTCAGGACAACGTCTTCCAGCGACTTGCGTTCGCGACCCAGTTCCTGCGCGCGTTTGGGATCATTCCAGACGCCGGGATCTTCCAGCGATCGAGCAACTTCTTCGAGGCGCGACTTCTTCAGATCGAAGTCAAAGATACCCCCGAAGATCTTGGATCCGGCGGGCCAGATCGTCGATCGTGGTTTGCAGCAGGTTGAGGCGTTCGGCTTCCATGGCGAGGTTCCAGTTCAATCAGAGCAGAGAGTGCGCAGCGCCTCATTCTACTAGGCCCACACGCCCGCCGGGTGCGGGCGCCGCGGGTCCGGTTCAGGATCGCTCGCCGTGCAGGATTTGTAGTTCGATTCGGCTGCGCCCCTGCCAGGTATTACGAACTGGCTGCCAGATTGCATGCAGGCGATCCGGCGCTGGCTCCGAGCGGCCGAACCAGATCGCATCGATGGTGCTCTGACGCTGCTGACCCGATTGAGCAGTGCGCAGTGTCAGCTTGAGGTGGCCAGTCCCGACGGCACGCTGTCCGATCACCTGAAATGCGCTGTGAAAGCTGGGGGGAGCAAAGCCTTGCCCCCAGACCGGGCCCTCCAGGGCATCGATCAGGTGATCGTCCACAAGGGCCGGGTCGAGTTCGCCGTCGGTTTCTTGCTGACGCTGGAAGACAGCCGGATCGGAGAGGTCTGCGATCGCCTGTTCGAGCGCGTCCGTGAACGCATCCACCGCATCGATCCGCAGGGTAAGGCCTGCCGCCATGGCATGGCCGCCAAAGCGCAGGATGGCGCCCGGCAGGCGCTTGGCCACTAGGTCGAGACAATCGCGCAGATGCACCCCGGGAATCGAACGCCCGGAGCCACGCAGGCAATCGCCCGCCGGCGCCAGGGCGACGACCGGGCGATGGAAACGCTCCTTGAGTTTGCCAGCGACGAGGCCAACAACGCCCTGATGCCATCCGGAGTCAGCCAGCACGATGACCCGCTTCGCAGGCTCTGGGTTCAGGGCAAGGTTGGCCAAGGCTTCCTCCTGCATGGTGCGCTCGACTTCGCGCCGCTGACGGTTCATCGCATCCAGCATCGCTGCCAGACGCTGGGCCTCTGCGGGATCATCGGTCAACAGACATTCGATCCCCACGCTCATGTCGGCCAATCGGCCCGCCGCATTGATCCGAGGCCCCAGGGTGAAGCCCAGATCCTGGGCGCTGGCCGTCCGCGGCTCGCGACCTGCGACCGCAAACAGCGCCAGAAGTCCCGCTTGGGCCCGGCCCGAGCGGATTTTCGCCAAACCCTGAGCGACCATCAGCCGGTTATTGTCGTCCAGGCGAACCACGTCAGCGACCGTCCCCAGGGCGACGAGATCCAGAAGTCGTGCAAGTTGGGCATCCGCACCGGGTGCGCCACGCCGGCGCAATTCCGCCCTCAGCGCAATCAGGACATAGAACATCACGCCCACCCCAGCGATCGATTTGCTGGGGAATGTGCAGCCGCCAGCATTGGGGTTGACGATGGCCTCTGCCACCGGTAACTCAGGGCCGGGCAGATGATGGTCGGTGATCAGTAACGCCAGTCCGGCCTCTTGCGCCGCCTGGGCGCCTTCGACACTGGCGATGCCGTTGTCGACGGTGATCAGGAGATCGGGCGATGGCAGGCGCGGGTGTTCCAGCGCGAGTGCCACGATCTCCGGGGTGAGTCCATAACCGGTTTCAAACCGGTTGGGAACGAGGTAATCGACGGTCGCCCCCATCATGCGCAGGCCACGAACGGCAACGGCACAGGCCGAAGCACCGTCGCAGTCATAGTCGGCAATGACCAGCATGGACGCTTCGGCTTCGATCGCATCCGCCAGCAGGATCGCTGCTGCGTCCGCACCCTTCAGAAGTGCTGGCGCCAGCATTCGGTTCAGGTCGGTGGAGAGCTCCGCAGGGTGGCTGACGCCCCGGGCTGCCAGCACACG
Source organism: Burkholderiaceae bacterium (assembly GCA_040401595.1). GTDB lineage: Bacteria > Pseudomonadota > Gammaproteobacteria > Burkholderiales > Burkholderiaceae_E > RFPW01. The sequence continues at coordinate 68,946 of JBBAOE010000008.1, read as the reverse complement.
GGCCAGAATCGGATGGATCCCTGCCTGTTCGAGCGCGTGCCGCGCGGCCGCAGGGACTGGACGATCCACAATCATTCAATTGGCTCCGTAAAGAACGGCAGAAGATGAGCTGACCCATCGGCGCCGCCCGGAATCGCGCCTGACCTCGCGTCCGAGCTTGGATTCTGGCGAATTGACCAGAGTGCGCCCCTGGCCAATGCGGCGAGGCGTGGAATCGAAAAATGACCCAGCCAGGCACTCGGTTGTGCCGGGGCGCTGGGTCCTGATTGCCAGATTCGGAGCGCGTGGCACCCGCTCATCACCACCTGGGTACGATGGATGTCGCTGATCTTGAGTGTCGAATCGATGGCCTCGAGGGCGCTCACCCATCCTTCAAGATCGCCCGCCAGCCGGGGGTGGAGAGCCCGCGCATCGAGCCACAGCGTCGGGTCTGGTCCGGCATCGGCGCGGTTGGCGCAGGCTTCGATCTGCGCTTGGGTGAAGGCGCTCCCGGCGTCGATGACGGTGATCTCACCAAAGGGGCGTGGCGTTTGGCTGCCTTTCGGGGTGGCTGCTAAACCGGTGTTTAGCGGGACCGGTCCGGCCAGCCAGAGACTGTTGACCGGAAAGGCCTGGGCGCTCGCAAATCGCTGGTCCGGGCCGGCGCAGTGCCAGGCCATTTCAATTTCGTGGGCAAATTTTCGCCACCGCCCTGCATCGGGGCCGGATGGCATTCGAGCGTGCGTGTCTTGCCCGAGCGCAGCCAGTGGACTACAGGCCTCTAGGTTCAGACCGCGCTCGAAGTGCAGTTGCCAGACTTCGGTCGCTTTAAGTCGATGGCGCGTCAGCCGAACCCCTTCGTCAGCGAGTAAGGGCTCGATCGACTGGGCCAGAAGCCGGCCTTCCTGATCGGTCAGTGTGGCATCCAGATTCGAGAGCACCAGATGATCCAGGCCAATCGCCAAGCGTACCGGGACGGCAAACCAGTCCTGAGCCGGGCCGGTCGGTGGGTCCCAGCCGAGGGCTTCGGCCAACCAGTGCTCATGGGGGAGGCGTCGCGCGTGCCGGCCCGACGCCTCGGGTTCGAGCGCAGGGACTGCGGGCTTCAGGTTCAAATGCGCGAGGCCCAGGCGTTCCAGGCGCGCCCGAACCTCGGACGCTGCCAGCCAATGGGCAGGGGCCAGAGCACCGGGAAGTAGAACGGTCTGGCTGGGGGAGGGGGGCGATGTCGGCTTGGATCGGTTCACCCAGCGATTCTACGTGGGGTCGTGTGGCACACTCCTGCCCTGTGAACGGTTCCCATTTTCCCCCCGTGGAATTCTCGATCGGATGGCGCTATGTGCGCGCTGGCCGGCGCAGTCACCGCGGCAATCGGTTCATTTCATTCATCTCCTGGCTTTCCGCGCTGGGCATTGCACTGGGCGTGGCTGCCCTGATCGTTGTGCTTTCGGTCATGAACGGCTTTCAGAAGGAAGTGCGCGACCGCATGCTGTCGGTACTGGCGCACATTGAGGTGTTCGAAACCCCGGTGTCGGGTCCTTCGTCGGGTCCTTCTGCGGGCCCTGGGGAGTCCGCCGCGCAGTTGTCCGCGCAGTCGGCCGGGCAGTCGGC
>JBBAOE010000008.1:20870-67256 GCA_040401595.1 Burkholderiaceae bacterium | reverse complement strand
GCAGTCGGCCGGGCAGTCGGCTGAGGTTCCAGCGGCGGGCGTCGGGGCGAGTGACTGGGCAGCGTTGCAAACCCAGCTTCGGACATTTCCTCAGGTCCTTGGCGTAGCGCCCTTTGTGGCGGGTCAGGCCATGATGACGCGGGGCGACATGGTCCGCGGAGCCCTGGTGCGCGGCATCGATCCAGTCGCTGAGACATCGGTCTCTCAGGTCGGCGAGCAGGTCCACGAAGGATCGCTCGAGGATTTGCGCCCCGGCGCCTACGGCATCGCGCTGGGCCGCCAACTGGCCCGGGCGATGGGGGTCGGTCTGGGGGACCGCGTGACCTTGATTGCGCCTCAGGGGACCATGACACCCGTTGGCATGATGCCGCGGATGAAACCCTTTCGTGTGGTGGCCATTTTTGACAGCGGTCATTATGAATACGACAGCACGCTGGCTCTGACGTCGCTTGAGGATGCCGCGAAACTCTTTCGGGTGGAGGCTCCGATGGGTCTGCGTGTGCGGGTCGATGACATGCAGGCAGCGCCACGCATTGCACGCGAATTGGCCGCGCAACTTCCACCAAGGCTTTCGGTTCGCGATTGGTCTTCCGAGAACCGCAGCTGGTTCGCAGCCGTGCAGGTTGAAAAACGCATGATGTTCATCATCCTCGCGCTGATCATTGCAGTTGCGGCATTCAATCTCGTTTCAATGCTGGTCATGACCGTGACCGACAAGCAGGCCGATATCGCCATCCTGCGGACCTTGGGCGCAAGCCCCGGCGCGATTCAACGGATCTTCATTCTTCAGGGAACCGTGATTGGGCTGCTCGGCACAGCCCTGGGCGTGTCGCTCGGTGTTGTCCTGGCCTGGTCGGTTGGTGACCTGGTGGCGGGCATCGAACAGTTGTTTGGCGTCGAATTTCTCCCGCCTGGGATTTATTTCATCACGCGCCTGCCGAGTGATCTGCGCTGGGACGATGTGATCCGGATCGGTGGGGTCGCGGTCCTGCTGTCGCTGGTGGCGACCATCTACCCGAGCTACCGGGCGGCGCGAACGCGGCCCGTCGAGGCCTTGCGCCATGAATGACCCGATGGTCGCGCCGCGCGAACCCCTGGCGGTCCTGCAGGCGCGTGACCTGAGCAAAACCTATGGTGACGGCCCGAGGGCGCTCACCGTCTTGAAGGGTGTCGATCTGACGGTCCAGGCAGGGGAGTTTGTCGCCATCATTGGCGCGTCCGGCTCGGGTAAGAGCACGCTTCTGCATCTGCTTGGTGGCCTCGACGAACCCTCGACCGGTCAAGTGGCGATCGCTGGGGAATCGCTTGCGCAATTGGATGAGCGCGATCGGGGCCGATTGCGCAATCGACTGCTTGGATTTGTATATCAATTTCATCACTTGCTGCCTGAATTTGATGCGGCCGAAAATGTCGCGATGCCCCTGCGGATTCGAGGTCTCGCTCCGGCAATCGCGATGGACCGTGCGCGGCGGATGTTGGGGCGGGTCGGTTTGCAGGACCGCACCTCGCATCGTCCGTCTGAACTCTCTGGCGGAGAGCGTCAGCGGGTTGCGCTGGCTCGGGCGCTGGTCACCGAACCCGCTTGTGTGCTCGCCGATGAGCCCACCGGCAATCTTGATCGGGGTAGCGCCCGACAGGTGTTTGGTCTGCTCGAAGAGCTCAACCGCAGTCTTGGCACCGCGTTCGTGGTCGTGACCCACGACCTCGAATTGTCGGCTCGAGCGGACCGCGTGCTCTCGATGCAAGAGGGAAGGCTCGCGCCAGCCTAGAATAAGAGCCAAGCGCAAGGAGCATCGTTGTGCGCGGACGTCCGAATGAACGAATCCAATCTGTCTAGCAGGAGCCCAAGGTCATGATTCGAGTGGTATTCAATCAGAAGGGTGGGGTTGGGAAATCGACGATTGCGGTCAATCTGGCAGCAATCGGTGCAATGCGCGGACGCCGCACCCTGATGATCGATCTGGACCCGCAGGCCAATGCCACCAGTTACCTGCTCGGCATCCCAGGGGATGAAGGCAGCGCAACGCGCACGGCATCGGATGGGCATACGGTTGGGGATTTTTTCGAACAGAGCCTTTCATTCCGGCTCGATGCGCTCAAGCTCGATCAATGTATTCGTAAAACGCCGTTTGCTCGACTGGGGATCGTTCCCGGCGATACGGGTCTGTCGGATCTGCAGTCCAAACTCGAGGCGCGCGCCAAGATTCTCAAATTGCCGCAAGCCCTGCGGGAACTGAAGGGGTGGGATGACATCGTTATCGATACCCCACCGGCGCTCAATTTCTTTACCCGATCGGCACTGATCGGGGCTGACGCCTGTCTGATTCCGTTCGATTGCGATGAGTTTGCGCGTCAGGCCCTGTATGGGTTGTTGGAGTCAGTGGGTGAAATCGGTGCTGACCACAACCCAAAACTGCGCATTGAGGGCATCGTGGCCAACCAGTTCAACCCGCGCTCGAGCCTGCCCGTCCGGATCGTCGAGGCTCTGCTCGATGAAGGTCTGCCGGTTCTGCAGACACGTCTGTCATCTTCGGTCAAGGTGCGGGAATCTCACGAGGCCTGTCTGCCGCTGCCCCACTTTGCACCGGGGCATAAACTGACGCTGGAATTCATTGCGTTGTACGAGGAACTGGACGCACGCAATCGGGGCTAGCAAGGCGTCCATGCATCGAAAGTCGCCCCTCGTGGGCGCGTGGTTTCGGAAGTTGTTGGACAATTTGCGCCTTTGCAGGGATCTATGCACTAATCCAGTGCGTTCTGGGCCGGCTTGAGTTTCGCCGTGCATGGCATGACCTTCGCATTTGCAGGTTCTATGAAGATCACGGACTATCGATTGGCAGCGCCGGCACCGGACGAGATGTTCGAGGCGGCTGGGCAAGTGCATGCTCACTGCCAACCCCTGTTTGAGTGGTTACAGGCTCAGCCGGCCGATCGAATGGTCCAGAAGCGGGCAGAGGCAGATCTGGCCTTTCGTCGGGTTGGCATTACCTTCGCTGTCTACGGCGACGACGCCGGCACTGAACGGCTGATTCCGTTTGACATGATTCCAAGAGTCATTTCAGCTTCGGAGTGGGCCCGACTCGAGACCGGTTTGAAGCAGCGCGTTCGTGCTTTGAATCATTTTTTGCATGATGTTTATCATGCGCATGAGATCGTCCGGGCGGGCGTGATCCCAGCGGCTCAGGTTTTCGAGAATTCCCAATATCGTCCGGAGATGCAGGGGCTCGCAGTCCCCGGGAACGTGTACTGCCATGTGGCGGGGATTGATGTGGTGCGCGCGGCCGCACCCGATGGGGGAGCGCCGCAGTTCTATGTCCTCGAGGACAACCTGCGCGTGCCGTCGGGCGTCTCCTACATGCTCGAAAATCGCAAAGTCATGATGCGCCTCTTCCCGGATGCGTTTGCCGGAATCAATGTGGCACCTGTGGCCCATTACCCGGACCGCCTGCTGGAGAATTTGCGCGCCAGTGCGCCGGTTGGTGTCGATGCACCGACCATCGTTGTGATGACACCGGGCATGTACAACTCGGCCTACTTTGAACATGCCTTCCTGGCGCAGCAGATGGGGGTCGAGCTGGTCGAGGGGCAAGATCTGTTTGTTGATGGGGATGTTGTCTACATGCGCACCACCCGCGGCAGGCGGCGGGTCGACGTGATCTATCGACGCGTCGATGATGACTTCCTTGATCCGCTGGCATTTCGTCCAGATTCTTCGCTCGGGGTTCCGGGGCTGCTCTCGGCCTATCGTGCGGGACGCGTGACCTTGGCCAATGCGATCGGTACGGGTATTGCCGATGACAAATCCATTTATCCGTACGTTCCAGAAATGATCAGGTTCTATCTTGGAGAAGAGCCTGTTTTGCAGAACGTCCCCACCTATCAATGCCGCGATCCAGAGTCGCTCGCTTATGTGCTCGCCAACCTCGACTCGCTAGTCGTGAAGGAAGTGCATGGGGCCGGCGGTTACGGCATGCTGATCGGGCCGACCGCAAGCCGCGCCGAGATTGAACAATTTGCCATCCGGCTGCGCGCGACCCCCGAGGCCTACATCGCTCAGCCGACATTGGCACTCTCCACCTCGCCGACCTATGTCGAGTCGGGTGTCGCCCCCCGCCACATTGATTTGCGACCCTATGTGCTGTGTGGACGCGACATTTCGGTGGTTCCAGGCGGGCTCACTCGGGTCGCGTTGCGAGAGGGCTCGCTGGTGGTCAACAGCAGCCAGGGCGGCGGTACCAAGGATACCTGGGTGCTGCAGGAAGACTTACCCAAGGAACGGTGATGCTCAGTCGCACTGCAGACCATCTCTTCTGGATGGCCCGCTATACCGAGCGGGCAGAAAATACAGCCCGTATCCTCGACGTCAATGTTCAACGATCGCTGCTGCCGCAGCCGGTGGCGATGATCGAAGCGGGCTGGCGAGGCACGCTCGAAATGTTCGAACTGATGCCGGCGTTCGAGGAGCGGCATGCCACCGCCACGGGTGACGCGGTCCTGCAATTCATGATTCGCGATCGATCGAACCCTTCGAGTATCGTCAGCTGTATCTTCGCGGCGCGAGAGAACGCGCGGGCTGTGCGCGGCAGTCTCACCACCGAAGTCTTCGAGACGCACAACCTAACCTGGCTGGATATTCAGCGTCTGCTTGACGAGCGGTTGCCAGAGCGCGATCCGGTGCAATTCTTTGACTGGGTCAAGTTCCGGTCGCATCTTTCGCGTGGCGTGACCATCGGAACCATGTTGCGTGATGAGGCCCTGCATTTCACCCGGATGGGAACCTTCCTCGAACGGGCTGACAATACGGCCCGCTTGCTCGATGTGCGCTTCCACGGCAGTCGCACCGCAGCCTTGTCGATGGCGCGCGATGACTACTACCACTGGGCGGCTGTGCTCCGATCCTGTTCTGCGTTTGAGATCTATCGCAAAGCGTATTCCGATGTCATCACGCCAGAGCGGGTCGCTGAGCTGTTGATTCTTCGCTCAGACATGCCTCGGTCGCTATGCGCCTCGATCGACGAAGTTTGTTTGAATCTGGATCTGGTGGGCGACGACCGTTCGCGCGAAACCCGGCGTCAGGCCGGTTTGTTGCGGGCTGAATTGCGATACGGACGGATTGAGGACATTCTGGAAGGCGGCTTGCACGTCTGGTTGACGGGCTTCCTCGCCCGGGTGGCTGCTCTGGGGTTACGAATTGCGGACGATTTCCTGGTTCCCATTGATACCGATGAGCAGGTCCAGACGCAGTAGCGGTTGCGCGTGCTGATCGATACGCATTGTCATCTCGACGCCGCTGAATTTGATTCGGACCGGGATGTCGTCATTGACCAGGCCCAACGGGCTGGGGTGGCCGGGATCGTGATTCCAGCGGTCGAGGCCGCGAATTTCGCAACCGTCCGGGCACTCGCGCATCGGGTCCCAGGGGGGGCGTATGCCCTGGGGATCCATCCGATGTATGTGGACCGAGCGCTGGATTCGGATCTGGAGCGCCTGCGCGAGGCCCTCGAAGCGTCCCGAGACGATCCGCGGTTGGTGGCGGTGGGTGAAATCGGCCTCGACCATTTTGTTCCGGGACTGGATCGGGTCCGCCAGCAGCGTTTTTTGGAGGCGCAGTTGCGCATGGCCAGTGCGTTTGAGTTGCCGGTCATTCTGCATGTCCGCCGTGCCCAGGATCCAATTCTGGGGAGTCTGCGCAAGCACCGTGTTTGCGGTGGCATTGCGCACGCATTCAATGGGAGTCTGCAACAGGCAAATGCCTACACCAGTCTTGGCTTTGCGCTGGGGATCGGCGGTGCCATGACCGACCCCAGGGCCCTGCGCATCCGGGCGCTGGCGAGCGAACTTCCGCTGGCGGCGCTGGTGCTGGAGACGGATGCACCCGACATCGCCCCGATCTGGTGCCGTGGGCAACGCAATACGCCGGGTGAACTGCCCCGCATTGCCGAAGTACTCGCGGCCTTGCGGGTGGCCCCGCTTGCCAGCGTGATCGAGGGGACCGGCCAGACAGCTCGTCGGGTCTTGCCGCGCCTTGGCAGACTTCAGGCTGATTGCGCAGGCTGATGTGGTGGGCAAGCATCGGGCATGCCCCCGATGCTCCATGCGATCGCCTTCATGGCTGGACATTTCGCGGTCCATCAACTCGCGCGCCTGCCAGACCCTGCGGTTTGGGCCGCTTGCGCCCTGGGGGCCTTACTTGCACTCGCAATTCGGGTTTGGGCAGAGGCCGCACATTCCCGCTCGATCATCCGGCGCGCCAGCCCGATGGTGGCTTTGGCGGCTTGGCTACTCATCGGTCTTTGCGCTGCGGGTTGGCGCGCCCAGATGGCGCTCGATCAGCGGTTATCTCCCGCGCTAGAGGATCGTGATCTCAGCCTCGAAGGCGAGATCGTCGGCTTGCCGCAACTGAGCGATACCCATCGCCGCTTGCGCGTGCGTCCGCTGCACGGCATGGACCCGGAGACGCAACGTCCGATTCCGATGCCTGGCGAAGTGGCCCTGTACTGGAATCTGAAACCCCTTCAGTCCTGGCCGGCGGATCCGCAGCCGGGCGAGGTCTGGCGCTTCACGGTCCGCTTGCGGGCACCCCATTCTCTGGCGAACCCAGACCTCTTCGATGCGGAACTGCGGGCGCTCGAGGATGGCGTCGGCGCGACTGGCTCGGTCAGGTCAGGGCTACGATTGGCCTCGGGGCCGCGTTCATGGCGCGGTGCGGTCGATGGCTGGCGAGAACAGCTGCGCCAGGCAATGCGGCATGCAGCCGGTGTGTCGCAACGATCGGTGGACGCTGCCGAGAAATCCGAGCTTGACCAACGCAGCCGGGCGGCTGCGATTCTGATTGCGCTCGCAGTGGGTGACCAAAATGCCATTCCGGCCAGTGACTGGTTGCTCTTTCAACGCACCGGCGTCTCCCATCTGATGTCCATCTCCGGGATGCATGTGACCATGCTGGCGGCGCTCGGTGGCTGGGCCATGCGGGTCGCGCTCGGCTGGCCATGGTTGGCTGCTTGCGTTTTTCGGCGGCTGTCGCGCCGCACGGCAGTCCGATTGGCAGCGGTCTTGACCGCTTTTGGCTATGCGCAGCTCGCGGGCTGGGGACTGCCGGCCCAGAGAACGTTCTGGATGCTGGCGGCAGCCGCATTGGCCGGATCGACCGGCCGCAGCCGCGCTACCGCCGACGTTCTCGCCGTTGCGGCCGCGGTGGTCGTTGCGCTCGATCCCTGGGCGGTCATGTCCACCGGCTTCTGGCTTTCTTTCTGCGCGGTGGCCACGCTCATCTGGGCGGGTCAGTCCCTGCCGACGCTGCCCACGGCACGTGAGCGGACCCAGGATTCGCGGGCCCGGGCCGCGCAGTCTTGGTTCGCTCGACTGAGGCCGACGCTGCACGCGGGTGCCGTGGCGCAGGCGGCGGCGACGATTGCCCTCGCGCCCCTCTCGGTCTGGTTTTTCTCATCCTTCTCGGTGGTCGGACCGCTCGCCAATCTGGTCGCAATCCCGGTGGTCACGTTTCTGATCACGCCCGCCGCTCTGGTGGGCGCTGCGCTGGCCCTCGGCTCTGATGCGCTCGCGGCTGCCGTGCTGGTTCCGGCCGTCTGGTTGACTGAGCGATTGCTTGATCTGTTGGGCCCCATGGCAACCTGGCCGCTCGCGACCGTTGTGATGGCCCAGCCATCGATGAGCCTGCTGTTGCTGGCCGCTCTGGGCGGAGGGTGGCTCTTTGCGCCTCGAGCGGTTCCTGCGCGGTGGGTGGGGGCGTTGATGCTGTTGCCAGCGATGGCGGTGCCGCGAGAACGTCCTGCGCCGGGCGTCGTCTGGTTGACGGCGTATGACGTCGGTCAGGGCAGTGCGTTGCTGTTGGAAACGGCGACTCAGACCTTGCTTTACGACACCGGTCCGCGCATGGGCCCAGAAATGGATGCCGGTGCCCGGGTCCTGTTGCCGTCCCTGAGAGCCCGCGGCATCGATCGCCTCGACAAGCTTGTGATTTCACATGCCGATGAGGACCACATTGGTGGGGCACAGACGCTCTTGCGGGAATTGAAAGTCACCGAAACGCTCGCATCGCTGCCCCCGGATCATCCGCTTCGTCCGAATACGCGAGCCTGCCACCAGGGGCAGGCCTGGGAGGTCGATGGGGTGCACTTCGAAGTCTTGCATCCGACCGATCCACCGGCGCCCAAGCCGGCCCGCTCGGCGGGGTCGCCCACCAACGCGATGAGTTGCGTTCTGGCAGTGACGGCGCCAGGCGGGCGGGTGTTGTTGACCGGAGATCTCGAGGCCCCGCAGGAGCGCGAGCTGGTTGAACGACTGGGGCCGGCTAGCTTGCGTTCGGATGTCCTGATCGTGCCGCACCATGGCAGTAAAACCTCGTCAAGCCCGGAGTTTCTGGCGGCGGTCGCACCAAGGCAGGCGATCTTCCAGCTGGGCTGGCGCAACCACTATCGTCACCCACATCCGGGTGTGCTGCAGCGCTACGAGCAGGCCGCCATCCCGATCCTGAGAACCGACCGGGACGGCGCGATCCAGATCGCATTGAGCGCGGGGGTTGCGCCCAAAATCTCACGTTTTCGGGTCGATGAGGCCCGATACTGGCGAGTTGCCGAGCCCTGGCGCGCTTCGGATCGACTACCATCTGAGGCCTCCCGCGATTGACTCCTTGGAAGGACTCCCGATGCGCCCCCAACTCCAGCCCCACATTCATCGCCTGACCTGTGCGCACCCCGGGGGTTTGCATCAGATCGCGTATCGAGAGTGGTTCGATGACTCGACCGGATCTCGCGATGCCGCTCCGGTCGTTGTCTGCGTGCATGGTCTGACGCGCCGTTCGACCGACTTTGATTCTCTGGCACGCGCCATGGCGCAACGAGGCTGGCGGGTTGTTTGTCCCGACATGATTGGGCGCGGCGATTCGGATCGTGTCACTGAACCAATGCTGTATTCGGTCCCGCAGTACGTCTCGGATTGCGTGACCTTGGTCGCTCGGCTTGGTGTGGATTCTGTGGACTGGGTTGGGACTTCCATGGGGGGCCTGATTGGGATGACCTACGCCGCACTTGGGGGTAACCCGATCCGGCGGCTGGTCCTGAACGATATCGGCCCGAGGCTCGAGTGGTCAGGCCTTGCACAGATCGCCGCCTACGTCGGTGTGGTTCCCGTCTTTACGGACTATGAAGAGGCAGCGGCCTGGTTGCGGGTCAGGATGAGCGGATTTGGTCCGCATGACGAATCCGGCTGGGACCAGCTGACCCGCCCCTATCTCAAGGCCTTGCCGGACGGCACCTGGACGGCGCATTACGATCCAGCGATCGCGGTCCCCTTCAAGGCGTTGTCGCAGGGCTCTGCTGCCGCGGCGGCAGCCGCCGTGGCGGTCGGGGCTGCCGGTGGTCAGGCGGCTGCGGTGGCGGGCGCAGAGCCTGAGGCCAATTCCATGTGGCCACTTTGGGATGCCATTGTCGCGCCGACGCTCGTCTTGCGGGGCGCCTTGTCGGATCTCTTGTCGCCCGACACCTGTGCCGGGATGAAGGCCCGCGGGCCCAAGGCCCGGGTCATCGAGATCGCGGGCGTTGGACATGCGCCGACGTTGATCGCCCAAGATCAGATTTCGCCAATTCTTGATTTTCTTTCGGAGTAATTGTCAGTATGGGAAGCCAATCACAATCCGGCGCCACCGCGCCCATCACCCGCCTCCATGTCGGGCCACGCATGTCGGAAGCTGCCGTCGTTGGCGGACTCTGCTTTCTGGCCGGCCAGGTCGCTTCGAATCCAACGGAGGATACGGGGGGTCAAACCAAGCAGGTCCTGGCCGCGATTGATCAGTTGCTCGAAGAGGCGGGCACGGACCGGACGCGGATCGTCTCGACGACGATTTATTTGCGCGATATCGCTGACTTCGCGGCCATGAATGCCGTCTGGGACGCCTGGGTGCCAGCTGGACATACCCCCCCGCGTGCGACCGTTCAGGCCGTGTTGGCCAGGCCCGAATACCGGGTCGAGATTCAGGTGGTCGCCGCGCTCTGAATCGCCGCGCTCTGAATCGCCGCGCTCTGAATGGTCTGGGCCGGGACGCACCGATCGGGGCATCCCGGCTAGCCTGAGCCGGCTGTTCCGGCTGACCCGAACACGGCAGGCCTAGCGCCAGCCGGCGCGATCGATCAAGCGCTGGGCGGCCCCCTGCGCCTGACCAATGCGCTCGACCGGCAGTGTGTCCGCTTTAAATGTCCCGAGTGCCTCGAGCTCCGGGTTGTTGAGCGCGACCCCCGCGACCACTGGCCATTCATTGTTGCCTTCGGCGAAGAAGCTCTGCGCAGCGTCGCTGGCAAGGTACTCTAGGAAGCGCACAGCCGTGTCCCGATGCGGTGCGAATTGCGCGATGCCGCCCCCTGCGATGTTGACATGGGTTCCGCGCGTTGCCTGATTGGGCCAGAGGATGCCGAGTTTCTGGGCGCTCTCGCGTTCCGCTGGGTCCTTGGAGCGCAGCATGCGCACGAAGTAGTAACTGTTGGTGAGTGCGATCGCGCATTCACCCGAGGACACCCCTTTGATCTGATCGGTATCGCCCCCGCGCGGCACCCGTGCGAGGTTTGCCACCACGCCTCGCGCCCAGGTCTCGGCCTGCGTCTCACCCAGATGTTCGATCATGGACCCGATCAGCGACAGCATGTACGGGTGGCTGGCAGAGCGCACGCAGACCTGCCCCTTGAACGCTGGGTTGGCCAAGTCTTCATAACGGGTCAGCTGTTCGGGGCGAATTTTCGACTTGTCGTAGACGATCATGCGGGCGCGTTTGGAAAAACCAAACCATTCGCTGCCTTTGCCCGTGTCACGGCTTCGGAGCTCGACCGGTATACGCCGCTCCAGCGTGGCCGATTGCAGTGGTTGAAATAATCCTTCGGACTGCGCTTTCCAGAGCCGTGAAGCATCGGTGAGCAAGATGATGTCGGCGGGACTATTGCGACCTTCGCTGCGCAGGCGGGCCAGCAGTGCTTCATCGCCAGCCTCAATGCGTTGCACCCGAATGCCGGTCGCCTTGGTGAAGTTGCCGTAAAGCGCCTCGTCGGTCTGATAGTGGCGAGCGGAGTAGAGGTTGAGCACCGCCTCTTGAGCGCTGACGCAGCGCATCCCAGGCGGGATCGCCGCAAGGAGCAGGAGCGAAAGGCTCAGTCGCCGCGACCACCGCGAGGTGCGGAGCGCAGACACGGTGGCGCGCAACGTGACCCCAGAGGCGGCTTGGTTGAACAGAACGGAGCGGATCATGAACGGATCAGACAAGTGGAATGGATGGAGAATCTTAACGCGAATCATTCTCATTTACAACCTAGGATTCGGCGTTTACGACCCACACCCTGTTGTCTTGGACTTGACTGGGTAGAATTCGGCGGTGAATTCGGATTCCCTCCAACCCGTCCGCCGCCGCCTGAGTGGTTTGATCGCCGCCTCCACAGGTTTGTGGGTGGCCGGTTGTGCAACCCGCACGGGCGATGGTCGCCCGGAATCGCCGGCACCCGCCGCATCGGTGGCGGTGCGCCCGCGCATTGGTCTGGCATTGGGAGGCGGGGCGGCACGGGGCTTTGCACACATCGGCGTGCTCGCTGCCCTTGAAGAGGCCCGGATTATGCCGGATCTGATCGTCGGAACCAGTGCCGGGAGTCTGGTCGGTGCGCTCTATGCAGGCGGACTGGATGCCGCCCAGTTGCGAAAGGTCGCGCTCAATACCGAAGAATCCACCTTCGGCGAGTGGTCGATCACCAGTCGCGCACTCCTGCGGGGGCGCCGTATTCAGGACTTCGTCAACCGCTCGGTGGGCGGGCGGTTAATCGAAAACCTGCCGCGCCGTTTTGCAGCGACCGCAACCGACCTGAACGATGGGCGACTGCTGGTGATCACGACCGGGGATGTTGGACAGGCCGTGCGGGCCTCAGCCGCCGTTCCCATGGTGTTCGATCCCGTCACCATCGATGGTCGTGAATACGTGGATGGAGGTCTTGCCTCACCCGTTCCCGTTCGCGTGTGTCGTCGATTGGGGGCTCAGTATGTGATCGGCGTTGATATTTCGACCAACCCGAAGACCCAGCGCACGGAGTCGCTGCCCGACGTATTGATGCAAACGTTTACCATTATGGGACAGCATCTGGCGCTGGCTGAACTGCGGGACGCCGATGCGGTGATTCGCCCCGCGATCGGTGATCGATCCTCGATCGATTTTCGGGGCCGGGAGGCCGTCATCGCTGAGGGAGAACGCTCCGCCCGCGCCCGGATGCCGGAAATACTGGCGGGGATCGCGAGTTGGACCGCTCATAAATAAGAAGGGGGAAGCCAATGAATTATCCTGAGATTCACGCCCGATCCATCGCGGATCCTGACGCGTTCTGGAGCGCCGAGGCGCGCCGTATTGATTGGCATCGCCCGTTCACGACAACCTGCGACCAGTCGCGCTTGCCGTCCGTTCGCTGGTTTGTCGGCGGTGAAACGAACCTGTGTCACAACGCGGTTGATCGACATCTGGCGTCGCAGGCGGACCAGCCCGCGCTGATCTGGGTCTCGACCGAAGTCGATGAACAGAAGATTTTTACGTTTGCCCAATTGCACCGTGAGGTGCAGCGCATGGCAGCGATTTTTCAGTCCTGCGGCGTCGGACGCGGGGATCGGGTCTTGATTTATCTGCCGATGATTCCTGAAGCGGTTTTCGCCATGCTGGCCTGCGCTCGCATCGGCGCGATCCATTCGGTGGTCTTTGGCGGATTTGCCTCGCACGCCCTGGCAAGTCGAATCGATGACGGACGACCAAAGCTCGTGGTGAGCGCGGATGCGGGTGCGCGGGCGGGCCGCTGGGTCCCCTACAAGGGCCTGCTGGATGAGGCGATTTCGCTTAGCCAGTGCAAACCCGAGCGGGTGCTGATGGTGAATCTGGGGCGGGTTGCCTTTGAGCCGGTGCCAGGGCGCGACCTGGACTATGCGGCCGAGCGTGAACGCGTGCTGGACGCCGAGGTTCCTGTCACCTGGCTCGAATCGAACGAAATCAGTTACATCCTGTACACCTCGGGAACCACCGGCAAGCCCAAGGGGGTGCAGCGCGATGTGGGCGGTTATGCCGTGGCGCTGGCCTACTCGATGGCCAATATCTTCCAGGGCGGGCCCGGGCAGACTTATTTTTCGACCAGCGATATCGGCTGGGTGGTCGGGCATTCGTATACCGTTTACGGACCGCTGTTGGCCGGGATGGCGACGATTCTGTACGAGGGCATCCCGACCCGTCCTGACGGCGCGATTTTCTGGAAGCTCGTCGAACAGTTCCGGGTGTCATCGATGTTCTCGTCCCCCACGGGGATTCGGGTGTTGAAGAAACAGGATCCGGAGTTTCTCAAACGCCACGACGTGTCTAGCCTCAAGGGCCTGTACCTCGCGGGTGAGCCTCTGGATGAACCAACCGCTTCCTGGATTTCGGACGCGCTGGGTGTGCCGATCATCGATAACTATTGGCAGACCGAAACCGGATGGCCCATTCTCACCGTCGCACGTGCGATCGATGACCGTCCATTGCGCCTCGGCAGCCCGGGCTTTCCGATGCCAGGCTTTGACGTGCGGATCCTGGACGAAAGCACTGGCGTTGAAGTGGCCGCAGGACAACGCGGGGTGGTTGCCATCATTCCGCCTCTGCCCCCGGGTTGCATGCAGTCGATCTGGGGTGATGAGGAACGCTTCCTCGCAACCTATTACCGATCGATTCCCGGGCGCGAGGTGTATTCCACCTTTGACTGGGGCATCGTCGACGAGGACGGATACACGTTCATCCTCGGCCGCACGGACGATGTGATCAACGTGGCCGGCCATCGACTAGGGACCCGCGAGATCGAAGAGTCGATCTCGAGCCATGCTGCGGTCGCCGAATGTGCGGTCGTGGGCGTGGCCGACGCGCTCAAGGGCCAGGCCGCCGTAGCCATTGCCGTGCTCAAGGACAGCGCGATCCTGGTGGCGGATGGCGAGCGCGGGCGTCTGAGCGCCGAAGTCATGGCGACGGTCGACCGCCAACTCGGCGCAATCGCCCGGCCAGCCAAGGTCTACTTTGTCGGGGCCTTACCCAAGACTCGTTCGGGGAAGGTATTGCGACGCGCGATTCAGGCCGTTTGCGAGGGCCGGGATCCGGGAGAACTGACGACCATCGAGGACCCGGCTGCGCTCGATCAACTGCGCCAGATCGTGCTCGCCGGTGGCGCTTAGTGGATTTGTTTGTTCTGAAGAAACTCATCAGCGGCTGGCTCATGCCGCCTGCGTTGCCCTTGCTGTTCATCCTGATTGGTCTGTTGAGGGCCTGGAGCGCGGGTGCCCGTCGCCCGCGGACGGGTCGGGGCTGGGTATTCACCGGCACCACCATCCTTCTGTTGAGTTCTTTGGGCGTCGTGAGTGATGCGTTGGTCAATCTGACCCAGGCGGGCGTCATGCCGCTGTCGCCTGGCGCGCTGAAGCAGCGCATGGGGCAGTCCGACGCCCCGCAGGCAATTGTGATTTTGGGCGGGGGGGTTCGCCGCGATCTCTCCGAAGACGAAACTGACGGGTTTGCCCCGAAGCAGGATGCGCAGGACCGTCTGCTCTATGCCGCCCGGCTTGCTCGGGTGAGCGAGTTGCCGATTTTGTTGTCGGGCGGTGCTCCGATTCCACAGACCCCCCCGGAAGCCCGGGTCATGCGGCGGGTGTTGGAGCGTGACCTTGGTGTGCCGGTGCGCTGGGTCGAAGATCGCTCACTCGATACGGGCGAAAACGCGCGCTTTTCGGCGCAGATGCTCGCGACCGATGGTATTCGTCGAATCGTTCTGGTGACCAGCCCATCGCATCTTCAACGCGCAACACCTGCGTTTGTTGCGGCGGGCTTGGGCGTGACTGCAGCGCCCACCGCAATGAACGCCGGAGGGGGTGCGGTTTGGGAATTGTGGGTGCCAAGCGCTGGCGCTCTGCGAGCCTCCACCGCAGCCTCCCATGAACTGTTGGGTCGGTGCTGGGTGTGGCTTCGGGGCCTGAGCACATCGTTGCACGTGGGCGCTCTCGGGCCGATGTTGGAAGTCCCGGCGCGTGTCTGACCCTGAACCGAACGACGCTCAACGCGCCCGTCATCAGCAAAGGCTTGCGTTGTTCGCTTCGTTCGGGCTGGTGTTGCTCTGGGGCGCAAATTTTTCGATCCAGAAGACCGTTTTCGCGACGCTCGGCCCCGGACCTTTTCTGTTCGCCCGCTACTTGATATTGCCCAGCGCAGCGTATTGGCTCTTGCGCCAGCGCGGGTTGCTGCGCCTGCCGACGCGGGAGGATTTTTGGGCGCTGGGTAGCCTTGGTCTGAAGGGGCACCTGCTGCATGTGGGTTTCGTGACCTGGGGCATCTACTGGTCGACCCCGTTTTCCAGCGCACTGATCCTGGCCTGCGGACCGGTATTTACCTTGCTGATCCTGCGCGCGACCGGGGTCGAAACGCCACGCCGTTCGCAGACGCTGGGAGTGGCGCTCGCGCTGGTAGGCGTCGTTGTGTTTCTGTCGGACAAGTTGCTGCTCGGGCGCTGGTCAGCTGGTCTGGGCGATCTGGTTCTGCTGGGAGCTGCAGCCCTGTTTTCCTGGTACACGGTGAGCTCAAAACCCCTGGTCGAACGTCTGGGCAGCGCGGCGACCATGGGCTGGTCAACCCTGTTGGGCTCATTGCCGGTGCTACTCGTCTCGGCCCATGCGGGATTGACCTACGATTGGCACTTGCCAGGGGTGATCGTCTGGGCCGGTCTGCTCTGGTCAGTGCTGGTTGCATCCTTTGCCGGATGGCTGGTCTGGGCGTGGATCAATGCAGTTCGCGGTGTGGCCAAAACTGCGCCGCTCATGTACCTGATGCCTCCCGTGGCGGGTGCCGTTTCATGGGTGCTGGGGGGCGAATCCTTCACCGTGATCCAGGTCGCGGGCGCCTTGATTGCGCTGGCGGGGGTGGGGATGGCCCAATTTGGTCGTCAGTTCGCCCAACGCTTCCGGACGCCGACGCCCGTATGATGAGTAACTTTTTTCAAAGGTAACTGGCATGAAATCCAAAGCAACTCTTGAAATCGCTGAGGTCGATCAAATTCTCGCCGCCGCTGGCGCGCATGCAATCGCGCATGGTTGGGCGGTGTCAATCGCGGTCTGTGACGACGGTGGGCACTTGCTCGGATTGCGCCGCCTGGATGGCGCGGCACCGATCGCGGCCTACATCTGCGCAGAAAAAGCCCGAACCTCAGCACTCGGACGCCGTGAATCGCGCATTTATGAGGAAGTGATCAATGGTGGGCGGACGTCCTTCCTGTCGGCTCCGCTTCTGCAGGGGATGCTGGAGGGTGGCGTACCCATCTTGATTGATGGGCAGTGCGTGGGTGCAGTGGGCGTCTCCGGGGTCAAGTCCGAGCAGGATGCCGAGATCGCGCGTGCCGGAATCGCTACGCTGGCGCATTAAGGGCGTTTGCCTGTTCGGCCGTTAACGGTTTCGCGGGGCTAGCCGGTGACCAGCGGTTCTTCGACCTGGACGGTCGAGCACGCGTCCAGGCAGGTGTTGGCCGATGGCGTTCGGCGGCGTGAGGTCCTGGGTTGGGCCCTCTACGACTTTGCCAATTCGGGCTACGCCACGGTTGTTCTGACCGCGGTCTATAACGTCTTTTTCGTCGGCGTGATCGCGGGTGGGGCGCCTTGGGCAACGCTCGCCTGGACGTCTGCCTTATCGGTGTCGTCCCTGGTAGCGTTGGTGCTGGCGCCTGTGCTCGGTGTCTGGGCGGATGCGCATCGTGGCAAGAAACGCCTGCTGGGCTGGAGCACCCTGGGTTGTGTGTTGGCGACGGCCGCCCTCACGCTGCCGGGCGAGGGTGATGTCTGGCTGGCCGCTGGGTTGATCGTGCTATCGAACGTCTGCTTCAGTCTGGGCGAGGGGTTGATCGCCGCCTTCCTGCCCGAGTTGGCTCAGCCGACCGCCCTTGGGCGTCTCTCGGGCTGGGGCTGGAGTTTTGGCTATCTCGGCGGGATGCTGACCCTGGGCGCGTCGCTTGCCTGGGTCGTGCGGGCGCAGGGTTTGGGCCAACCGGCTGCAACCTATGTACCGCAGACGCTGCTGATTGTGGCCGTGGTGTTTGCGCTGGCCAGCCTGCCGACCTTTCTCTGGTTGCGCGAGCGCGGGGTTGAACCCTTGGCACCTGGGAGCACAGTTCGCGGCGGGGGAATTGACCGAGCGCATCGCGAGGGATGGCGCGCATCGAGGGCGAGCGATTCGCGCCTCGCACTGCTCAGACAATATCCCGATTTTGCAGCGCTGCTGGCCTGCGCCGTCTTTTATCAGGCAGGCATTGCAGTCGTCATTGCGCTGGCTGCGGTCTACGCTCAGGCCGTCATGCACTTTGATATGAACCAGACCATGATGCTGGTGTTTACCGTCAACATCGCCGCTGCCATTGGGGCGTTTGGTTTCGGGCATGTGCAGGACTGGCTGGGTCATCGTCTGGCACTGGCTCTTACGATCCTTGCCTGGATTGTGATGGTTCTGATTTCTGCATTCACCTCGCAGCTCGAACTCTTCTGGTTGGCAGCGGTCCTCGCGGGCTTGGCGATGGGTTCGAGTCAGTCCTGTGGGCGCGCACTCACCGGTCTGTTGGCGCCTCAGGATCGGGTAGCGGAGTTTTTTGGGCTCTGGACGGTGGCTGTCCGGATCGCTTCCATTGTCGGGCCCATCACTTACGGAGCCGTCACCTGGGCGACCGATGGTGATCACCGCCAGGCGATTCTCTCGACCGGCGGGTTTTTCGTGATCGGTTTAATCCTGCTGATGCGGGTCAACGTGGCGCGCGGCCAGTCGACGGCATTGGCAGGGCCACGCTCGCGATCTTAGCGGCCCATTCGCGGGGTCCGGTCTCGTGCACCGACGTACCCAGCGAATCGACGGCGACCGTGACTGGCATATCGACAACATCGAATTCGTAGATGGCTTCCATGCCCATGTCTGCAAAGCCAACGACGCGCGCAGCGCGGATGGCCTTGGAGACAAGGTAGGCGGCGCCGCCCACAGCCATCAAGTACGCGGCCTTGGAATCGCGGATGGCATCGATGGCAACTGGACCCCGCTCGGCTTTGCCCACCATCGCGATCAGACCGGTTTGCTCGAGCATCATGCGGGTGAACTTATCCATCCGGGTGGCGGTGGTCGGGCCCGCAGGACCGACGGCTTCATCGCGGACCGGGTCTACCGGCCCGACGTAGTAAATCACCCGGTTCTTGAAATCGACCGGCAGGGGTTCGCCGCGGGCCAGCATGTCGCTGATGCGCTTGTGCGCCGCATCCCGGCCGGTCAGCAACTTGCCATTGAGCAGCAGGGTCTGCCCGGGCTTCCAGGCCGCAACCTGCTCCAGCGTGAGCGTGTTCAGATCAACCCGCAGACTGCGCTCCACGTCGGGGGCCCAGGCTACATCGGGCCAGTCGGCGAGATTGGGCGGTTCGAGATGCGCGGGTCCCGAGCCGTCGAGGCTGAAGTGGGCGTGCCGGGTCGCTGCACAGTTCGGAATCATGGCGATCGGTTTGCTGGCAGCGTGCGTCGGATAGGTCTTGATCTTGACGTCGAGCACGGTGGTCAGACCTCCGAGACCCTGGGCACCGATACCGAGCGCATTGATCCGATCACACAGCTCGATGCGCAGTGCCTCCGTTTTGTTTTGTGGCCCGCGTGCCTTCAGTTCGCTCATGTCGATGGTTTCCATGAGGGATTCTTTGGCCATCAGCATGGCTTTTTCTGCCGTACCGCCGACGCCAATCCCCAGCATCCCCGGGGGACACCAACCAGCGCCCATCAGGGGCACGGTCTTGAGGACCCATTCGGTCACGTCATCCGACGGGTTCAACATGGCGAACTTGGATTTGTTCTCTGAACCCCCCCCTTTTGCCGCCACATCGACGTCGACGGTGTGGCCGGGGACGACGGTCATATGGATGACGGCAGGCGTGTTGTCGCGCGTGTTCTTGCGCTCAAACAAAGGGTCCTCGAGTATCGAAGCCCTGAGCGTGTTGTCGCTGTTCAGATAAGCGCGTCGAACGCCTTCATTGACCATGTCTTCGATCGAAAGCGTGGGCGGCCCGCCATCGGGTCCGGACCAGCGCACATCCATCCCAATCTTGAGGAAGACATTGACGATCCCGGTGTCCTGGCAGATCGGTCGATGGCCTTCCGCGCACATGCGCGAATTGGTCAGAATCTGTGCGATGGCGTCCTTAGCCGCCGGGCTCTGCTCATGCTCGTAGGCCTGAGCGAGGTGCCGGATGTAGTCGGCCGGATGGTAATAGCTGATGAATTGCAGGGCATCGGCGACGGACTCGATGAGGTGGTCCTGAGCAATGACGGTAGACATGGTGGTTTCTTGGTTTCGTAATCAGGGAGCGTTGGGAGGATGAGCCGCGCCTGGCCGCGATAACAGGCGGTCAATGTAGGCGATCGCGATGGCGGACACGAGAAAAATAACGTGGATCACGGACTGCCAGATCAGGGTTTTCTCCGGGAGCGTGCCAGCCGAGATGAAGGTCTTGAGGAGGTGAATCGAGGAAATCCCAACGATGGCGGTCGCCAGTTTGACCTTCAGGACATTGGCGTTGATGTGGTCCAGCCACTCTGGTTGGTCGGGATGGTCATGCAGGTTGAGGCGGGAAACAAAGGTTTCGTAGCCTCCAATAATCACCATGATCAGCAGATTCGAAATCATCACAACATCGATGAGTGTGAGCACCATGATCATGACCACGGTCTCGCGATTGCGTTCCGCAATCCCGATCCGCTCGACGGAGGCCTCAAGCGCAGCCGGGTCCCAGAGCATGGTGACCAGATGGGTCAATTCTTCGAGAAATAACCAGACGTACACGATCTGAGCGACGATCAGACCGAGGTAGAGTGGAACCTGCAACCAGCGGCTGGCGAACATCAATTGTTCGAGCCAGTTCGGCGCAACATTGGACTGAGGTTTGGGTGGATTCATCGTTTAGAGTTTAACGTTGTGGGATGCGTCGTGGGGCCAACGGTCTCAGAAAACTCGGTACGCGCGGCGTAAGACCTTCCGTCCAAGATGTTGAATGATTGAAACAAACAAGGGAGATCAGCATGTCGGGTCAGATTGAGAGCGTGATGCAGGAGAATCGCGTCTTCGCTCCGCCGGACGCCTTTGCGGCGCAGGCGAATATTTCGGGGATGCCCGCCTATCGTGCTCTGTGTGCCGAGGCGGATCGCGACCACAGCGCATTTTGGGCCCGCATGGCCCGCGAGAGCGTGGTCTGGCACAAGCCATTCACCCAGTCGCTCGACGCATCGAATGCTCCGTTTTATCAGTGGTTTGCTGACGGCGAACTGAACGCGTCCTTTAACTGCCTGGATCGCCACCTGGGGACCCCGGTCGAACATAAAACTGCCATTGTGTTCGAGGCGGACAATGGCGACGTGACCCGGCTCACCTACCGCCAGCTTTACGAGCAGGTCTGCCAGTTCGCCAATGGACTGAAGTCACTCGGCCATCGCACGGGGGAGCGCGCGATTATTTACATGCCGATGTCGATCGAGGCGGTGGTCGCCATGCAGGCCTGCGCGCGCCTGGGCATCACGCATTCGGTGGTTTTCGGTGGATTTTCGGCCAAGTCCCTGCAGGAACGCATTGTGGATGTGGGCGCCACGCTGGTCATCGCAGCAGATGGACAGTATCGCGGCGGCAAATCCATCCCGCTCAAACCCGCTGTCGATGAAGCCTTCGGCATGGGGGGCTGCGAGCTCGTACGCCACGTGATCATTTACCGGCGCACCGGGGCTGAGGTCGCGTTTGTGCCCGGACGGGATGTGTGGATGCACGAGTTGATCGCTGGTCAGGCCGATACCTGCGAACCGGTCTGGGTGGGTGCCGAGCATCCGCTCTTTGTGCTGTACACCTCCGGGTCAACGGGTAAACCCAAGGGGGTTCAGCATTCGACGGGTGGGTATCTGCTGCATGCCATCCTCACCATGCAGTGGACCTTCGACATCAAGCCGCACGATGTGTTCTGGTGTACCGCCGATGTGGGCTGGGTCACGGGCCATACCTATGTTGCGTATGGTCCGCTGGCGGTCGGTGCGACCCAGATCATTTTTGAGGGTGTGCCGACCTATCCCAATGCGGGCCGGTTCTGGCAGACCATTCAGAAACACCATTGTTCGATTTTTTATACGGCCCCGACCGCGATCCGCGCCCTGATCAAGGCCTGTGATGCGGCGCCTGAGACGCATCCCTCCCGATATGATTTGTCGAGCCTGCGCCTGCTGGGCTCCGTCGGTGAGCCGATCAATCCAGAAGCCTGGATGTGGTATCACCAGCAGGTCGGTCAGGGGCGTTGTCCGATTGTCGATACCTTCTGGCAGACCGAGACCGGTGGCCACATGATCACCCCGCTTCCCGGGGCAACTCCACTCGTTCCAGGTTCCTGCACCTTGCCGCTGCCTGGGATCGACGCCGCCATCGTCGATGAAATCGGCCATGAGCTGCCCAATGGTCAGGGCGGTATTCTGGTCGTGCGCAAACCCTGGCCGTCGATGATCCGAACCATCTGGGGCGACCCAGAGCGGTTCCGCAAGGCCTATTTTCCCGACGAACTCGGGGGCTTCTATCTCGCCGGTGACGGCGCGGTGCGCAATCGTACGACCGGGTATTTCACGATCACCGGGCGTATCGATGATGTCTTGAATGTGTCCGGACATCGCATGGGTACGATGGAAATCGAAAGCGCGCTGGTCGCCAATCCGCTGGTGGCTGAGGCTGCGGTGGTCGGGCGTCCGGACGACACGACCGGGGAGGCGATTGTCGCGTTCGTGGTGTTGAAGCAGGCGGTTCCCGTTGGCGATGACGCACGACGCATCGCGACGGATTTGCGCAACTGGGTGGGCAAGGAAATCGGACCGATCGCCAAGCCGAAGGACATCCGGTTCGGCGACAATCTGCCGAAAACCCGATCGGGAAAAATCATGCGTCGTTTATTGCGCTCTCTGGCAAAAGGCGACGAGATTGTTCAGGACACCTCGACCCTGGAAAATCCGGGGATTTTGGATCAATTGAAGCAGACAGTTTGAAGGCAGGTTTTCCCGCCTTCCGGCGGGCGAACGGACAGTTGAACGGACGGTTGGTTTCCAGGATGAAATCCTGGCGACCGGACCGGAGATTTGGCTGATTGAATGTGGACACCGCATCGAGCCCGAACTGAACCATAATGACGGCATCAATCGTCAATTCTGTGCCACGATGTCGCCCCGATTTTTGAAAACCAATCGTCGATTTGCCCTTCAAGTGCTCAGCAGTAGCGCGTTTTCTGCTTGGGGTGCGCTACCTGCGCTGAGCTCGATCGCCTTCGCCTCCGAAGCCGCCGGCGCTCGGCTCGACGGTGGTGTGCTCGACCCGTCCTGGCCTCCGCCCCGTCCGCTCGAGGTGGTTGTGCCCGAAGGCAAGGGCGGTTACGCAGAGAGCCTGTGCAAAGCGCTTGCGCCACGCCTGAAACAGGCGTTCGCCTGGACGGTGAATTATCGGTTTCGCGGTGATGAATCGCCTGCAGAGGTGTTACAGGAGGTGACGCGCGCGAATATCGACGGAGCCTCGCTGGCCTATGTTGATAACCGATCCCTCGTGATCGATGCGTTTCTCAACCCCGGAGCGCATTTTTCTGCCACCGACCTCCAGCCCGTCACCTGGCTTGGAACCCGCCCCTATATTGTATGTACCGGGCGCCGGGTGATTGCCAAGGGACTGAGGGACTGGTTTGCCCGTGCGGTAGAGCGCCCGGGCGTGATGACCTTCGGCAGCGGTGGTCGTGGGTCGCCTGGGCACCTGGCGGGTGAGGCCATGATGCTGCACGCCGGGGTCCAGGTCCTCCATGTGCCGTATGCCAGTGAGCGTGATGCGATCGTTGCGGCGGTGGCGAATGAGGTTCAGGCGATTTTGCTCGACCCCGTGCAGGCGATGCCTGAACTCCGGTCGGGGCGTCTGCGCGCACTAGCCGTCACCAGCGCGCACCCGCTCGAGGCGATGCGGGAAATCCGCACGGCAGCGTCCCAGGGGATGAAGGGCTTTGAAGCGGTGCGTTGGGCGGGATTTGCCATGCCCAAAGGCGTACCAGCGACGACGGTTTCCAAAATGCATGCTGTCCTCAGTCGTGCGATTGAGGATCACGATACCCAGCACGATATGGCGAAAGTGTGGTGGCAACCAGTTGGCGAGGGGCCGCAGGCTTTCGCCGCGATGATCCGAGCGGAAAATGAGCGCTGGGGTTCATTGATCAAGCGGCTTGGATTGCGGGCTGCCTGAACCTGAGCGCGGCTCGGCGCAAGTGGTAACATCGCCGGCTGTGCTGTGGACAGGTGGATGAGCGGTTTAAGTCGCACGCCTGGAAAGCGTGTGTGGGTTAACAGCCCACCGCGGGTTCGAATCCCGCCCTGTCCGCCAGATCGCAAGCAATGACGCGCCTTTCGGCGCGTTTTTTTTTGTACATACCATCAGACATACCAATAAAACGGCGCTTGCTGCGGGTCGGTTCGACCGTCATCAGTCGACCTCGATGGGGCAGGGGGTTTGTTAAAAAAACGCCAAACACCAGACCCCACCGTACCCCCCCCCTAAATCGGCGGGATGGGATCCGCAGAACACCTACACACTGTTTTGGACGGGCAGAGAGTGGTTTGCAAAAACCGGGGGCCGTAACGATGGAACGGTGCCTGCGTCGCACCGTAACCGTAGCCAACTCGCTCTCAGGTCGCGCCCTGATTCAGAGCCACTTTCGCGTCACGGAACTGCATTGCCGGTGGGCTGCCGTGACTGTGGTCGTACCCCGGCGATCAGATCGCTCTCGATCTCATGCAAGTACTGCTTTGGTGTGTCCGGGGTGAGCGTACAGAAAGATGCCAACGGCCGTTCGCGATCACCCGCCAAGATGGCGGAATTGTTGGAACCTTATTTCGGCCATGCTCTTTAGGGCGCAACAGGGTAAAGCAGGAGTGAGAGTCGTCCACTTCAACAAGTGGCCGATTTTTTGTCAGGATGTTCGGTTGATTCTCTTCCTCTGAAGTCCGGCAACGCCATTATTCGGTGGCCTTGCGTTGGAGGCGCTTCTTGGCTAGGATTTGGAGTCTGGTTGCCGCCAAAATATGGGCGCTACCGATCGTTCAACGCACCGTTTAGCAGTAGGTTTCGCACGACCTTGGCCTAAACTGAACCCAGCATGGTCTTGAAATTCACTGGTGGGGCGGACGTGACGAGTTACAACTCGGTTCGATGACCATCGGCGGTTCATAGGGAGTCACCTATGGTCCAGCGAAATAATCCTTGATTTCAAATTGTTGCGGGATACCTGGCATGATGAAGGCCTTTCAATTCGGTGCCCGCTCTTTTCCGGTCTCCGCGCTGCACCTTGTAAGCGTATTCGCAGCCATGGCCATGGCTGCTAGCCAAGCTGTGCAGGCACAACCGGTGACTTCGTTACCGTTGTGGGAGCTGGGCGGCTTCACAATCGGGGTGTCGCAACAGGCTTACCCAGGGTCAGATCAGCAGGTTAAACGAAGCCTCGCCCTGCCATTATTCGTTTACCGTGGCGAACTGCTGCGGGCCGACCGTGAAACAGCTGGCATTCGCGCGATTCGAATCTCAGGGTTCGAGCTCGACATCGGCGTGGCTGGCTCCTTTGGCGTCAACTCGGAAGAGCTTGAGGCAAGACGCGGCATGCGCGAACTGGGCACCCTGGTCGAGTTTGGCCCGCGCCTAAAGTGGCAACTCGGAGCTGGCCCTGGCGATGGCCGCTGGCGTGCAGAATTGCCGCTGCGCGGCGTGTTCGACCTGAGCGACTCTGCCGCCTATCGAGGTCTGGCCTTCGAACCCCGGTTGGTGTTTGAGCGGCAGGCGCGCGACGGCTGGCGCTACAACGCCAGTCTGGGCGCGATCATTGCGGATCAGCGCCTGGCACAGACATTCTACGAAGTCAATGGGTCCGAGGCTACCCCCCTTCGGCCGGAGTTTGCCGCAAGCAATGGCTTAGTGGCTTGGCGATTGGCGGCATCGTTCTCGCGCAACTTGGCGCCCGACTGGCGCCTGTTTGGATTCGCCCGGGTCGACACAGTGGCAGGGGCAGCCAACGAAGACAGCCCTCTGGTGCGGCAAACTACTGGTACCACCCTGGGTCTTGGCGTCGCCTACACATGGCAGCGCTCCACCCAACGGGCCAGCGAGTGACGATTCCACGGCCCCGCAGCCCATCCATGACGCGCTTTCCTCTTGCGCTCCTCATGGCGGATCGTACGCGGCACTTGACCTGGGGGGGCCTTGCGGTCGGATCACCGGCGCTCCCAAACACTTGAGACCAGGATGAGAGCGAGATTGGAGGAAAGATTACTTCGCGATTCTCCTCTCAGGCGCAAGCTGACACTCGCAGTGGTCGGTGCGGTATTCATCTTGGCCGGGTGCGGAAGTAGCACGCAAAGTCAGCTTTTGGAAAACCGCTTCAGCGACCGCGCGCAGGCTCTAGCAGAAGCGATGGGCATGCCAGATGCCAGTCACTTTGAGGCCCGTGACTTGCAATGGACAGACGCCTTACGCCCAGATGGACCCAGGGAAGTTCTGGCTCGTTTTTATCTGCCTGCGGCGATGAAGGGCTCTGATAACGCAGCTGCTAGTCAGCCCGTCCCGTTGGTTGTTTTCTCCCATGGGATCGGTGGCTCGCGTGAGGGCTACTCGTACATCGGCAAACACCTTGCCGCTAACGGTATTGCCGCACTGCATGTGCAACACGTGGGCAGTGACCGTAGCCTGTGGTTTGGCAACCCACTGCAAGTGGTCACTCGGCTGCAAGAGGCCGCTAAAGACAAAGAGGCAATTGCGCGAACTCAGGATGTACGTTTTGCACTGGATCAAGTGCTTGCCAGCCCAGAGTTCAAAACCAGACTGGATGCCACGCGCATTTCTGCTGCAGGGCACTCCTATGGCGCAAACACCGTCCTACTGCTGGTGGGGGCACGTGTACAACGCGATTCTCAAGTGCTGGATTTGGCTGATTCGCGCTTTAATTCCGCGGTGATCATCAGCGCGCCGCCCTTTTACGGCCAAGGTGATCCGCAATCGATCGTCGGCGGCATTGCTGTACCCAGCCTCCATATCACCGCACAAGGGGATGAAATCAACATTCCTGGCTATTATTCAGCTGCTAAAGACCGTGTTGCGATTTTTGAAGCGACAGCCTCAACACAAAGTTCGGTTGCCAAAACGCTTGCAGTATTCAGCGAGGGTTCACACAGCATGTTCACTGACCGACTTGGCACAGGTGGCCAGACGCTGAACCCATTGGTCAAAAAGGCGACGCGAGACCTGATACTGGCTTTTTTACGGAAAGAATTCTTCTCCGACGACCGGTCAATTACCGCGTGGCCTCAGCAACACCAGGCGGTGGTTTCGCGTTTTGAACAGAGGCAGAATAAAGAAAGACGAACAGCCATCGAAGAATCTGCGAGGCCAGCTACTGAATTTGTGGCATTTTCAGCATCTCTTAAGTAGCTACCCTTCATCGATTGTGTGTTGGCACCCATGGCCGGTGCGACCTTACGGAGCCTGCGACTTGGGGCTGGTCTCTCTTTGGTAATCGATCGTCATTCATTTGGTCAGCCATCTGCGACCGATTGTGCGGGGTGAAAGCATGTAGCCCATTGCCACGGCTCATTAATCCAGCCAGCGCATCGAGCACGGGGCTGCTGCGAACGATAGGGCCGAACCCCGGCGGTACAGGCGAACGGGTGTTCGTCATCATGGGCTAACTGAACCGGGTTTCAGTAAGGCTCGTTCAAACATTGGCCAGAGCGCATCGGCATCTTCACTTCGGAAGGCATCGGTGTGTTCGATCCTGGCCAGACTCACATCACCCGGCGTCACCACATTGACGGTCGATGGTGCCTTGAGCATCGCGGCCATCCGGTTACGGGTGCAGTTCTCTGTCATTGCCTCATCATCGGTAAAGCTGAACGCTTCGATACGAAAGCGGGCTGATTGCAGACTGGGTAGTACAAGCTCTGGTTCGGCTCCCCAGGCGAATTCAGCATGGCGACACCAATGCGTCCATTGCCGCATTGCTGGGCCTGGCAGGTCGCCGACCATACCCAGGGCCTTGCCGGGAAAGTAGCCGAGCAAGGGCGTCAGTACCCGCGCAGCCACGGGTAACATTAATGGCGCGAGTCTGCTTGACGCCGGCGCTCAGTCGCGCCAATAGCCCGACCCGGCCGCCACGGAGACGACCGTCTCAAAGTCGGCTTCCGCCCCTGGCTCAAATTTCAGTCGGCACGGGCCTGCATTTTGTGGGCGGCACCCTAGGGTTAATTCTGAATGTCGGCCAGCGCGGGTCGCGCTCCTGGATCCTGAGATTCACCGCATCGAACGGCAAACGCCGCCATATGGGCTTGGGAAGCTACCCGGATGTGGGCGTAAAGGAGGCCCGGGAGGCGGCTGATGCGATCCTTCAGAAGATTCGCAGCGGCTCGACCCGCTCGACGAGAGGCGCTCCAGGGCGACGGTGAAGGCTGCGGTGAGCGTTACACCTACTTTTGAGTACTGTGCCAACCAGTACATCGAAGATCACCGGGCAGGCTGGGCCAACCGCAAACATGAATCGAAGTGGCGCTCAACGCTGAGCACCTAGGCGTTTCAGGTCATTGGAGCTTTACCGGTCGATGCGGTCACTTCAAAGCCTGTCATCGAGATCCTTCGCCCGATCTGGGCATCGAAGACGGAGACCGAGAATCGGGTTCGCGGGCGGATCGAGAGCGTGTGGACCTCGGCCGCAGCGCAGGGCGACCGGCAGGGTGCGAACCCCGCAGGCTGGAAGGGCAATCTGGAAGCGGTATCTCCATCACCCAAGAAGGTGTCGCCGGTTCGGCACTTCGAAGCGGTTTCAATCGACGACGCTCCGATAATCTTCGCCACTATCCAGTCGCCCAACGGCGTGGGCGCTCGGTGTCTGGAACTGACCATCCTTGCCGCCTGCCGCAGTGGTGAGTCGCGCCTGGCAGCCTGGTCTGAAATCGATCTGGACCTTTCAGCGAGATCCAGATTTTGTCTAGGATCCCCCTTGAAAGGGGGATCAGCATCTCCATGTTTAGGTCATCGGAGGGCGCCCCGACTGGCGCTCCTCGTCAAACCTGAATCATTTGGAGTCTTATCATGACCTTAGTCCTTCGCCGCCCGTATTCCATTTTGGACAGTATGTTCGATGCCCTGGTGCCCGAGTCGGGCGAACCAGCCCGAGCCCGCCTCGATGTGATCGAGCGCCCTGAGCGCTATGAGGTCCAGGTCGATCTGCCAGGCGCCAAGAAGGAAGATATCCGGGTCGATATCCATGAGAACCAGGTACGGATTTCCGCCAATTCGGTGGTTTCGCGTGCGCTCAAGGAGGGAGACCGAGCGCTTCGCATCGAGCGCCAGACGACCCAGTACGGTCGCAGCTTCGAATTGCCCCAGGCCGTGCAGGAAGATGCAGCTGAGGCTGCGTTTGAGAATGGTGTGCTGACGCTGACGCTGCCCAAGCGCGAGGCTCGTCAGGGGCGCCGACTGCAAGTTTTCTGAACTTTCCCCGACCCCCTGCGGCCTCTTGGGTGACTTGGGGCCGCAGTGCTTGATCTCGAACTCGATCCCGCAAGGCTGAGTCGTTTTTCAGGACAAGGGTAGCCCAGAGCCCAGTCCCTGGTCGGGCCTACCCAAAGCGGCCGGAACCGATCCAACGAGGAGCGAGATCGCCCGACGGTGCTGGGCGCGCGCTCCGAGCGCAGTCTCTACGAGTACGACTGCAGCACCAATCGATTTCGGGTCGTGCAGTAGGCGTTGTGTTCGGACCCGATGGCGGGAGGGCGGCGTCTTGAGCGCATCAGCCGACCCTCGGACCGGATTGGGGTAATGACGAATACGGCGCCCAAATGACTGGGCGATATCGTTTGTAAGGAGTGTCAGGCTACGACATAGAACCTCGCCTCAGGCGAACCCTGCCTGTGGCGGCGACTGAATTCAATCCGGGAATTATTTTTTGTATTAGACCGCTGGGAACATTATCTCCAGCATTAAAAATTCCTCGGTGATTTCTCCACAAAGACGGTCCTCAGACCAGTCAAGCCTGGAGAACGAGTGCATGAACCGCTAGGCGACAACTTACTCGATCGTCAGCAGCAAAAGCGCTGCTCTGTCGGGATTTAGTTCCAGGTCTACCCGAGCATGGCTGCTGCCCCCCCTCGGCGCAGTGCCCCAAAAATGTCTGTTACCCGATTGTGCCAACGACTGCCAGTAAACATCCCGGGCCGCAAGGCTTTGACGGCGTTATCTTTAGTTCAGTTCGTGGCTATTGAGGCTATAGTCGACTATCATCGTCATTAATCGACGCGTATTCAAGAAGTAGGATCAATAGGCAGAGTCCGCCAATCGGATTTGTGCACGTTAAGCCGCCGGGAAATTTTGAGTGAATGCCTGATCGCGATAGTCAATAGCAGTGCGCAAAAAAAATCGCGAGACGCGAACTTCCAACGGTAAAAATCTCGCGCGCGGTCGAGTCGAGCGATTGGAGGATCGCATCCTCCTGTCAGCCCAGCCGATTTTGGTGGCCTCGGCCGCGGAATCCGCTAGCGCTGCGCAAATTGTTGCCGTCGATCACACCCAGATCCATTCGTCCACGCAGTCGGAACTCGATGCGTTCGCGGGCTTCGCGACCTTCATCGACCTTGGGCAAGGCGCAAAGCAAAACGCAGCGTTGTTGGCAGACGCTTCTGACCCCTCACTTTTAAGGCTCAATGACGAACTGACGGCGCTGGTTCTCGACCTAGGCACTGGCAACAACGCAGCGGTTTTGTCTTCCGCTGGCGATGGCAAGCTCAGGCTGTCGGGGGAGACCTTCAACGACATCGTATTCACGCGCCCGACGGTCTTGCTCGGTATTCGGGGCGGTAGCGGTGTCGACAGCCTCGTGATTCAGAGCGTGGATCTTGGATCTCTGGTCGTTGAGGCCGAAACGATCTCCTTGGCCTCGGGCCAGACCTTGACTGCTAGTGAGGAAGTAACGCTCCTGGCCAGCGCGGCTGCGCAGCAATCTCAGGGGACTTCGGCGACGCTAGACCTGCTGGCTCGAGTCAGCATCGAGGGTTCGATTCGAGCCGGTGCCCAGGTCACCCTGGATGCGTCGGTGTTCACCGATGTGATGCTCTCGCCCAAGGACGTCCTGGGTAATCCGACGATCAACGCGAAAACCTCCGCCGAGGCGTTGATCGGCGCCCAGGCCCGAGTTCAAGCCAGCGGGTTGAGTCTGACGGCGCACACCTACGGCCAGTTGCAGATCGCGGCCAGCGGCGCGGCGTCGAGTTCGCTCGCCATCACTGCCAATCAATCGACTGTTGCTGGCGTTATGGGGGGCGTAGCGCTCACGATCACTGGCCAAAGTGCCGACGGTGCCGCCGACGTTCTGGTCGAGGCGGTGGATCAAAGCCGTGTGGCGACCTCGCTCAGCACCAGCGACAACTTAATCACCAGCCTGACCGGATTTGACCTGGGCCTCGGACGGATAGACCTGCAGCGCAACACGCTGGCTTACCTGGGACAGGTTGAAGGCAGCGGCGGTGCACGGCTCTCGATCAGCGGTCCGGATGGCACGGCAGCGGGGGTGGTACAAGTCAGCTCGGCGAGCTTGGATTCGCCTGACGGCGGTGTCGAGGGACAGGTGGTCTCGAGCCTCGTCGGTGTGCAGCGCAATACCGTCGTCGACCAGGTACAGGCCCTGGTTGGTGGCGCCGACTTGACGTTGACCAGCTTGCAGGTCTACGCGCTCAATGGGTCCAGCCTCACCGCCAATGCCAAGATTGCGACTAACCAGGCGACTGGCGTCACCCGGGTGCTGTTGGCAAATTCCGTCGTCAAGGCGCAAAACGACCTCCGTCTGCTCGCTACCGACCGAGCCAGGTTCGAGGCGACCAGCGCCGGTTTCTCAGCCAATCTCGGGTTGCTCAAGAGCGTTTCGGTTGGCATCGCGGCGGCCAGTAACGAGGTCGATCGCAGCCTGCTGGCGAGTGTTGTCGGCTCGACGGTGCAATCCGGCGGGTTATTCGTGATCGCCAATAGTGACGAGACGATCACGGCCAACGCAGAAGCGATGGCCATCTCCGGGGGCGGGTTGCTGGCGCCCGGCTACAAGCTTGCCCTGGGCGGTAGCTACGCCTGGAACCAGGTACTGGGGACGGTTGAGGCATCGATTCAGCGCAGCAGCATCACAACGGCTGGTCAGGGTGGTGTGAAGGCTGCCGCGGCGAATGCCACTTCGGTGTCGGCGACCTCGGTCGCTGGGGCGGCTGCCGCTGGTGGCTCGGCGTTGGGTGCTTCCTTGGCGTTTAACGCTGTCGGTTGGCGCATGGGCGATGTCGCTAAAGCGGCAATCAGCAGCCTGATCGGTTCAGACCTCGGTGCGACTGAACAGTCGCTTGAAACCTCGGCCTTCGTCAGCGGGTCCAATATTGATTCGGCAGGCGATGTTGCGGTTACGGCACTGGATGCGATCGTGGTGGATGCCGTCATCAAAAACACTGCCGACGCTACCTCGTCGTTGGGCGCGTTGGCATTCGGCGCTGCTGCGGTTTTATCCAGCAACCGTGTTCGCAGTGACACCCGGTCCTATATCGAGCGCACCGCTGCGGGCGGGACCGTTTTGGCAACGGGTTCGGTCACGGTAAGCGCCAGCGACGACGCTCGTATCAAGGCCGACGTCCAGATGAGTTCGACCGCAGCGGCCATTGGTGCGAGTGCGGCGGTAGGGGGGATCGTCGTTCGCAATGATGTGCGTGGCGCGGTCGCGGCGAACCTCGACGGGGCGAGCGTGTCCGCGGGAGGCGACTTGCGGGTCGAGGCGCTTGAATTGGCGCAGATCACCGCGACACTCAGCGGAACCGTTAAGGCTGGCAGCGGCAGCGGATTCGCAACCCAGGTCACCGGCGGTGGTCCGTCGCTGGCAGCCAACGCGCTCATTGCGACGAACCTTGTCCTTAGCGAGGCTCAGGCGCATGTCCGCGACAGCGACTTGATCGCAGGCGGCGACGCTGATATCTCGGCACGCAATGCCGCGATCATCAAGGCCGCGAATGAGGCCATGACGGAGAGCGGCGGTACGGCGGTTGGTGCGACCCTGGCCTTCAATACGATCGGCTGGCGGGCCCAGAATGTGTTGTCGGCGGGTCTGGACGCGCTGCTGGGTAGCAGCCTAGGTGACGAGATTCCGGCGTCGGTCAGCGCGACGGTACTGGGGGGGTCGCTGCAAACCGGCGGTGACGTCAGCGTGACGGCCGACGCCAATGAAGAATTGACTGCAACGGTCAAGAACCAGGTGGCCTCCAGCGGCGCTGGTGCATCGGCCAGCCTGGTATTGGCAAGCAACCTCATCAGCGCAAGCGCGTTGGCCACGGTCCGCCCGGAGGCCAGCGCGGCGTCCGCGTCGAAGATTGGCGTTTCGGCCGGTGGCAACGTGACGGTGTCGGCGGCCGACCGCGCATCCATCAAGGCCGATGTCAGCATGGGCTCGAGCAGCGCGGGCGGCGCGGCGGTCGGTGGTGTCGTTGTTCGCAACGACTTGCGCAGCGCGGTCGATGCCAGCATTGATCAGGTCAGCCTGAGTGCTGGCGCTCAGCTCTCTGTCCTCGCGCTCGACGCCACCGAAATCAGCGCCAACGTTAGCGGCGATACGGTTTCGTTGGGCGCCGATTCGAACTCGGATAACGCCGGGAAGAGTCTGTCCAAGTCGTTGGCGGTGAATGGGCTGATTTCGACCAACCTGGTGCTGAGTAGCGCCAGTGCGACGATAGTCGATAGCGACCTGGTCGTCGGCGGCGATCTGACGGTGGCAGCGGACGATGTCGCAAGGATCGCTGCCGACAACAGCGCAACCCTATCGTCCGACGGCGTGGCGGTCGGATTGACTCTGGCCTTTAACACGATCGGCTGGCAAGCCCAGAACCTGTTGTTCAATGCGGTCGACGCATTGATTGGCACGGATATCGGGGTCGAGCAACCCGCGTCAGCCAGCGCCACCGTAGTCAACACCCGGTTTGCAGTGGCGGGTGACGTCGTCGTCAGCGCGGGCGGCCTGGCCGCCGACGCCGCCGAGCCAGGCGAACCGCATGGCTCGCACCTGTCAGCGACGATCACCAATGAAGTCACCGCGACGGCGGAGAACGCCGCGGTCAGTCTGCTTTTGGCCAGCAACCGTGTCAGCTCACGCTCCCGTGCCTGGGTGAGCCCGCTGGCGGACCGGGAGGCAGCGGCGGCGCCGTTGGTTGGCACTCTGGCAGCGCTGTCGGTGGATGGCTCACTCAGCGTCAAATCAGTCGACAACGCCCAGATCGTCGCAGATATCAGCATGAGTGCGACGAGCGGTGGTGGCGCAGCCGTGGGCGGCGTGGTGGTTCGCAACGATGTGCGCAGTGACGTGTCATCCGGTCTTGACCGAGTCGCGCTGAATGCGGGCGGCGATGTTGAGGTTGTCGCACTTGAGTCGGCACAGATCAATGCGGCGCTCAGCGGCAAGTCCCAGACTGCGGCCGAGGCATCGGACCCACCCCCTGAGAATCCTGTCAGTGGTGGAACGACGACGGGTGGCACGACGACGGGTGGCACGACGACGGGTGGCACGACCACGGGCGGCACGACGTCTGGCGAAGCGCCGGCCGACAAGTCGATGCCACCCTTGGCGGTCAACGGTCTGATCGCCAATAACCTGGTGCTTAGCAGCAGCGTGGCCAGCCTGACTCACAGTGACGTGCGGGCGGGTGGCAGCCTGACGGTGGAGGCTCACAATACTTCGGGTATCGAAGCCGGCAACACTGCGGTGATCGAATCGGGTGGCGTCGCCGTCGGTGTGACGCTGGCGTTCAATACCATCGGCTGGCAGCCTCAGGATATCTTCCGCAAGTCAATCGACGGGTTGCTGGGCACTAGCCTTGGCAAAGAAATCCCGGCTGTCGCCCGAGCGGCAATCGAGGACAGCGCGGTAGACGCTGGTGGGGACTTGTCGGTGGATGCCACGGTCGAAGCGGTGGTCAACGCCAGCACCAGCAACGAAGCGAGCTCCGTCGGTGCCAGCGCTGCAGCAAGCTTCGTACTGGCCACTAATTTCGTCAGCACCGCGGCTGATGCCGTCATTGTCGAGCCCGTTAATTCGGCCCACAAGATCCTGGCCGGCGGCGCGCTCGCGGTCTCGTCGAACGACGCACCCAGCGTGGTGGCCGAAACCAAGATCGTCGCATCGTCGACAGCTGGTGCAGCACCGCAAGGCGGGGACGCTTACGCTCGGGTTGACTTCAGCAGCGACGATGGCGAACAGACGGTCAATTTTGGCAGTCAGGTTCAGCTGGCCGAGGACTATGAGGCGGGTGGTACCGGCGGGCAGATCTATCGATACATGGGTGGATCGCCAGAACTGGTTGATCTGTCAGCAACTGACTACACCGACGCGGGTTACTGGTATGAGCTGATTCCTGCTCAGGGTAAGGCCGGCGAGTTGTTGGGGCTGGTCGATAAAGCTAAGAGCCTGCTGAACCCGAGTTCCGGCACCGAAACCACCACGCCGCCTGCGAGTTCAGAGACATGGACGGATGTCGGTCGAATCGGCACTACCACCCCTGCCAGGTCTGAATCTCAGACCCTGACGCTCCCTGGTGATGGGCGGGGCGGGCAGGTGTTTTCGCTCGCCCTCGAGTCCGTCAAGACGGCGCCGATCGAATTGCTGGCGCTGGGCTTGCACACTGATGAGCTTCAGCGTCTGACCGTCGTCTGGGCTTCGCAAGCGGTAGGCCAGTCCTACACGCTGGCCATGGGCGCCGGGCGCTCGACCACGCTGGTCTTTGCTGGGATTGCTGACACCGATGCAGCCCGCATCCAAAGCGCGATCGAGGCCTGGGTTGGAAAGGGTAACGTAGCGGTCACCTTTGATGCAGCATCCCGCGCAGGCTGGTCTTTTAACCTGCAGTTCAAGGCAGCCGCAGTTGGCACTGACCAGGCTCAGGTGACCGCCAGCGCGACTGGCGCTGCCGCCGCCCAGCTGCTGTTCAACAGCCGGACGATCGTTCAGGGCGGATCGGGGGCGACGCCAGCGGACCAGGCCGCGCTGATCGCCGCCGCCTTGAACGACGTTCTTGGTCCAGACGCGGTCAAGGTGATCGCGCCATCGACGTCGGCGGGACAGAACACCTACCGGATTGACTTTGTCGGGGCTGGTCTGACTGACCGAGATCTGCCGACGATACGGGTCGTCAACAAGTCGGCGGGGTTGTCGGCCTCGGTCGGCACCGCCGTGCAAGGGACGGCGGCGCGTGACAGTTTCGCGTTGAATCGTTATGTCGCTGCTGGGACGGGCACCTTTGACCTCGAGATCACCACCCTCGAGGGTGTCACCTATCTGGCCGCCGGTATTTCGGAGAAGGCAACTGATGCGGCAGTGGCTGCAGCGATCGCAGCAGCTTTGTCGCCCAAGAACATCGCGCTCGAGGATTCTGGCGTTGGGGTGACCGCCACGTTGGCTGCGCAGGCCGACGGCGGCAAAGCCTGGGAGATCGTATTCGGGAGCGAGATCAAGACGTTTAAGGTCCGGACAAGCCCCCCGGCAGTGGATGCCGAGGCGGGTGAATTGCAGGGTAGCGAGCCCAAGACGGGCGCGATGGCGGTGGGCGGCGTGGTGGTCCGCAACGATGTGCGCGGTCAGGCCCATGCCTATGTGCTGCGCGCCGATGTGAATGCGGGTTCGGTGCGTGTCAATGCTAGCGAGTCGGCGGTGATCGAAGCCAAGCTCGACAGCACGGCAACCGCCACCGGCGGCGACGGGGCAGGGCTGGCGGTGGGCGGTGTCATTGCCACCAACCTCGTTCTCAGTCAGGCCGAGGCTCACATCACCGACAGCAAGGTCATTACCCGCTCTGGCGATGTTGAGGTCTTGGGGCTCAACGGTTCGCATATCGTCGCCCGTAACCAGAGCGCGATGGAGTCCGACGGTACGACGATCGGACTCACCTTGGCTTTCAACACCCTGGGTTGGGCGGCGCAGAATCTGCTGTTCGCGACCGTGGATGCGTTGGTCGGTAGCAATATCGGGAATGAAGTCCCGTCTCGGGTGCTGGCGCATATCACCAACTCGGACATTGACTCGGCGGGTGGTGTAACCGTCACGGCAGAGTCCGAGGCTTACATCCACGCCGATATCCTCAACGAGACGTCATCGTTGCTCGCTGCCGCAGAAAGCGGCAGTGATGAGGGTGGCAGCACTGGCGGCACGGGCTCGGCGGCGAGCGCGGGCAGTACCGGGAGCACAAGCACGGGTGCGGGAGGCACGGGCGCAGCGGGCGGAACGGGCGCAGCGGCAGGCACCGCAGCACCGTCTCCATCCGGCCTTTCGGTGGGCTTCGTTCTCGCGAGCAACTTGGTCAGCAGTGCAGCCCGGGCCTGGATCGACGGCACGGGGCGCAGCGTGAGTGCGCAGGACGGGGGACTGAGCGTTGAGGCGCATGACGACGCCAGTATCGAATCTAAGGTGGAACTTTCGGCGGTGGCCGCCGCTGGCGACGAGAGCGAGGCCAGCCTGGCAACGAAGGCGCTGCTCAACTATTTCGGTCTCAACTACACCGATCGATCGGGTCAGCAAACGCTCAAAACCGGCGACCGGGTGCGAGTGGCTGACGCCGCCTACGGCCAGTTCGATCGGCCAGAACAATTGCTGGCGGGTGACCGGGTCGCGCTGACCACCAGCGTGGGCGGCGGTGCGGCCGGTCAGGTCTTTGAATATATCGGTAATCAACCGCTCAAAGGCGCAGCACTGGACGGGCAAAATTATCGCGACACCACCCTGTGGCGAGCGATCCAGGGTCAGGCCGGCAAGACCTATCTGTACATCGGCACGTCGACCTCGCGCGACCTGACCCGTGAGAACTACGGTGACAAGTCGCGCTGGCTATTGGTCGATGTCGGCAAGCTGGCCGATCTGGGTCTAGCGGTCGCCGGTGCCATCGGCGGGGCCGGTGGCAGCGCTTCGGCATTCGGGGGCCTGGTGGTGCGCAACGATGTTCGCAGCGATGTTGCCGCCTGGGTTGACGGTCAGACGCTGAACATTGCCGGTGATGTGAGTATCAGTGCCGTCGAGTCGGCGGTGATTCTGTCCGAAGACAACAGCACGGTGTCGGCCGACACTGTCGGCGTCAACGTTGTGATCGCCACCAACACCGTGCTGTCGTCGGCGCTTGCCTGGGCCAAGAACAGCGATATCGTCACCGTCAATCAGGGCAAGGTGTCGGTGTCTGCCGACAATCGCTCGCAGATCTCGGCCCACATCAACAGCAAGGTTGAAGCGTCGACCTCGGTAGGCGTGGTGCTGGCATTCAACACCATCGGTTACGCGCCGCAGAACCTTCTGTTCAATGCGATCGACGGCCTTCTGGGTACGGCCATCGGTCAGCAGACGCCGGCCCGCACCGAGGCCTGGACCGAAAACACCGGTATCCTCGCGGCCGGTGGTGTCAGCGTCACCGCCCTATCGGATGGCGTGATCGACGCGGTCATTGAAAACTCTGCCGTCGCGGTCAGTATTGACACCGCCAAGGCCAAGCCCGGCGAGGACGACTCCAAGCAGCGTCAGGCGACGATCACCATTGCGCCGGTGCTGGCGATGAACAAGATCAGCGCCGATGTCTCAGCCCATATTGACCGTCCGACCGGCATCACTGCGGTCGGCGATATCAAGCTCGAGGCCAGTGGTGCTGCCACCGTGCATGCCGAGGTATCGGCCAGCGCCATCGCGATTGCCGCCGGTGCCAAGGGCAATACGCGTTCGGTTTCGGTCGGTCTGAGCCTGTCGCGCAATGTAGTGCGCAGCGATGTGGATGCCTGGATGCTGGGCCTGGCAGACAAGCCGGCCCTGATCTCGGCCACAGGCGACATCGTGATCTCGACTCAGCGCCGGGCTTCGATCATTGCCGACGGTTCGGCATCCGCGGTGGCCATCGCGGCAAGCCCCAAGGGCGGGCCAGCGGTCGCCGGCGGCGGGACCTTGGCCTTCAACATGATCAACGGCGATAGCCAAGCCTACGCGCAGAACCTCATTTTGCAGGCCTCGGGTTCGTCGGCTGATTCGGGCAACGTCCGCATCACGGCTGAAGACAGCTCGCTGATCGATGCCCACCTCAGTGCTGTCGCGGTGGCGGTTTCGGTGTCGAGCAAGACCACACCGGCGGTGGCGCTGGGCATGTCGGTAGCGCGGAACTTTATCGGCAAGTCTTCTCTGGCGGTGCCGGTCACCGACTTCATCGCTTCGCAGTACCGGGCGGTCCTCTGGGACTATCTGAGCGATGCGGGCAAGACCAAGGTCGCTGCCGGCGACCGGGTGCGGATCGAGCCGACCACTCTGCCCACCGCAGGCACTGGCATCGTCCCTGGCCAGGTTTTCGAGGCCATCAGCGCTCTCTATGATGATCGCAGCGATGCGGGCAAGGTTGATCTGAGCGTCGGTGAACGGGTGCGCCTGAGCGCCGGCGCTGACAAAGATAAGGTCTATGAATTCCTGGGCGATGCGCAGGGTGGTGCCCAGTTGGGCGTCGATCTCGGATCGGAAAATTACAGCGACGCCGGGCGCTGGAAGTTGGTGGGCAAGTTCAATGAATTTGGCGAGATCGATCTGGGCGCCGAGAACTATGCCGATGCCACCCGCTGGCGCAGCCTGGGTGTCGACAAGAGCCTGACTGCGCTGGCGACCGGGCAGACCGTGCTCGACGACACCTCCTCGTTCGGTCGCCAGGCCTATCGCTATGTGGGCGATCCGATCAAAGACCCAAAGGGCATCGACCTGGCCCTCCAGAACTATGGTGACGAGAGCAGTTGGGCGCTGCTGAGCTGGACGCCAACAGTCGCTCAGACCTTGGCCCGCCTGACTGATACGACGGTGAGGGCCAGCGGTGAATTCAGGCTTGATGCGCAGGGCCATGCCAGCATCATGGCGACGGTGGTGGCGGGTGCGGCGGCAGTGGGGGCCAGCGCAGCGGGTCCTGCGGTCGCGGTGGGCGCAGCCGGGGTCTATGCCGAAAACCGGATTACCAGCAAGGTCAGCGCCCTGGTCGAGAGCAGCCATGCAGAGCCGGTGACGATCGTCGCCGGCCAGGCCAGCCTCCTGGCGCGGGACCGCTCCAGCATCGACGCGATCGCGGGCGCGGCGGCGCTGTCAGCGTCGCTGGCCGGTGCCGGTGACAGTGTCTCGGTGTCGATTGGCCTGGCGATTGCCTTCAACAGCATCGACACCGATGTGCTGGCGACGGCGCGGGGTGTCGACCTGCGCACCACGCTCGGCGACGCCGTGGTGTCGGCCTCCTCGGCGGCAGAGAATTTGTTCGCGGTGAACTGGAAGGACCTGAGCTTTGACGCTGCTGCCATGGATGCCGCCGCCAATGCCGGCCGCAAAGCCAGCCGCATCAGTGCTCAGGGTCAGGTCTGGGACTACCGCAGCGACGAGGGCTTGACCGCCATGAGGTCGGGCGACCAGGTTGTGATTGCCGCCAGCACGGTCGGTACCAGCGGCTTGAAGGCAGGCCAGGTCTACAAGTACAGCGGCGCAGCCGGCATGACCGTCAATCTGGGCGATGCCAAAGTCTATACGGGCTCGGACTGGCAGCTGGTCGACATTCCGATGCAAGAGATGCAGGCCGGCTACACCGTGCAAGTCTCACCAGGCCACAGCTACGGCGGTATCGTCGGTCGGGTCTACCGCTATATCGGAGTCGAAGCCGATTTCTCTACCGAGGACGAAAAACAGACCCTTGCCAAGGGGGATTTCGTCAGCGTTGCCAGCAACCACGAGAAAGCCAACACGCTCAAAGGCAATGTTTACGAATACCTGGGCTCGGGCGCCGAGGTCGACCTGGCTAGCGCCGACTTTGGCGACGGCCAGTTGTGGAAGAAAGTCGATACCAAGGAAAACGTCGCCCTGTGGAAGGAAAACTATGCCGACACCACGCGCTGGGTCCTGGCCAATGATTTTGCCGACCCCCAGACCGCGCTTGCGCTGGCCGCAGCGCTGACTTCTGAGGGTCTGGATTTAGCGGATGTCGACACCTTAAATAGCGCTGCGGTGTACACCACGGCCGACGGCGTGGCCTGGAACTTCCGCAGCGACACAGGCAAGCAAGACCTTGTACAGGGCAAGCGTGTCGGCATCGCTGACTCGGCGACCGGGCTGACTGCGGGTGGTCCGGGTAATAAAGCAGGCGTGGTGGGCGGCCAGATTTATCGGTTCATCGCCAGTGACCAGAAGCAGGTCGACCTCGCGCTTGAGGACTACACCAACAAGGCGCGGTGGCAGATCGTCACGGACAACACCCGCGAATTGTTCAAGGGCAACACCGTCCGCCTGGCAGCGGACTATGCCTTTGGCGGCCAGGGCGGCCACGTTTACCAGTTCATTGGTAAAAACCGTAGCGAGGTGGCGCTCGCCACTGAAGACTATAGCGATGTCAACCGTTGGGCGCTGGTTCAGGCGCCGTTGCGGGTCTCGGTGGTCGAGGCTGGGCAGCGTTGGCAGGTAACGGACGTCAGCGGCCAGACCTGGCAGCTGCGCAACGAGAATGGCCAACTCAGTATTGCGCGATCGAGCATCAGTGCGGTGGTGGCGGCTGCCTCGATGGGCGCTGCTTTGAGCTTGAGCACCAATGGTGTAGCCGTCAGTGGCGCAGGTGCGCTGGCGCTCAATGCGGTCACGGGTTCGACCACGGCGCTGATCGAGCGCAGCACAGTCCACACCTCGGGCGACCTGGTTGTCGATGCCAACAGCAGCGCGAGCATCACCGCGGTGGTGGCAGCCGTCTCGGTGGCGCTGGGCGGTGGCGTCCAAAATGGCGTGGCCGTGTCCATTGGCGTAGCGGTGGCGCGTAACTTGATCGGTCAGCCAGGCTACGGGGGTGGCGAGGGCTCTCGTTCATCCGTGCGCGCGCTGATCCAGGCCTCGACAGTCGAAACTGCAGGCGATCTGGTGCTGCGCGCTGACGCCGAGCAGACCATCCACGCGCTGGTCTTGGCGGGCTCGGCGGCGATTGCGGCAGCGGGCAATGTCGGCGTGTCGGTCGATGGATCGGGCGTCTGGGCTGAAAACCTGATTGGCGTGCAGGTGGACGCCGGAATTGATGCAGGGCTCAGCGATGTTCTGAGCCGTATCCGCGCCGCCAACATCGTGGTGAGCGCCGAGGATCGCGCGGCGATCAGCGCGGTGGCGGCTGCTGCGTCGATCTCGGCCGCGCTGGCTGGAAACACGGGGGTGGCGGTCTCACTTGGGGTGTCACTGGCACGCAATGTGATCGATAACCAAGTGCTCGCGCACTTACAGGATGTTCAGGCCGATGTCAGCGGTGGCGTGAGCTTGAACGCTGCTTCGGAATCGAGCATCAGCGTGGTGGCCGCAGCGGCGGCGGCGGCAGTCGCGATCGGCGGCTCCGTGGGCGTTGGCGTAGCGGGCGCCGGCGCGAGCGCGGTCAACGTAATTCTCGGAAAAGTTGGGGCCCAGCTGCTTGACAGTGACCTGCGGGTGGGCGCGCCAGTCGACCTGACCTCGCGCAATGCGGCGCGGATCAACGCGACCATCGTGTCCGCCGCGCTCGGCGTTGGCGGCGGCGGGGTCGCTGGCGTGGGTGCCTCGATCGGCCTGTCGTTGGCGCGCAATTACATCGGCTATGACCCCAAGGGCTGGAAAGGAA
Source organism: Burkholderiaceae bacterium (assembly GCA_040401595.1). Classification (GTDB taxonomy): domain Bacteria; phylum Pseudomonadota; class Gammaproteobacteria; order Burkholderiales; family Burkholderiaceae_E; genus RFPW01. Next base: position 25,504 of record JBBAOE010000008.1, on the reverse strand, counting down.
CCGCCACTTACGACGCCCGCACCGACAATCCCGAGACCATCAAAAAAGGCGACACCGTTCGCCTGTCCTCGAAGTCCGGTGTGCGCGCCAACGATGTGTACAAATACATCGGCGATGACGAGCTCAAACGCAAGGACATCAACAACGACGGTAAGCTCGACAACCTGTTGTTGACCCAGGACTACGGCGACGACAAGCTTTGGGTGCAGCAGACCGAGAGTTCTGCCAACGTGATATTGGCATCGGTCGATGGTTCGTCGATTGTGGGCAACCAGCAGGGCAGCGTGGCTGCCGGTCTGAGTGTGCGCGCGCTCGATGACCAGGCAATCAAGGCGCTGGTGGTGTCGGGTTCGGCTGCGGCTTCGGGCAGCGGCGGCACGGCGGTCTCGATCGGCGGCGCTGGCTCCAGCGCGGTCAACCGCATTGGCACACAGGTGCTTGCGCGCATCAGTCAAACCCGTCAAAGCGGCATCAGCCTGGACGGCGCGGTGCTTCTGGAGGCCCTGGATCGTTCGGTCATCGACGCCAACGTGATGGCGATTTCCGTGGCCTTGTCGGCCAGTTCTGCGGGCGCTTCAGTGGCCATCGCGATCTCGGTCGCCGACAACCAAATCGCCAATGTGGTGCAGGCCGTCGTCGATCAGGCGGTGATCCGTGCGGCTGGCGATGTGAAACTCAATGCCAGCGAGCTGGCAACGATCAAGTCCAAGTCGACAGTTGCCGCGGTTGCCATCGATATCAGCATGGGCGGAGCTGCCTCGGGGGGTGGCGCCAAGTCGGTCAACACCATTGATACCCGCACCGAGGCCTGGATCGACGCGCCTGTCCTGAGCCGCTCGTCGGTGACCACACCCGGTTCATTGTTGCTAACGGTCACGAGCGCGGCATCGACCGAGAGCCAGGTCGTAGCGGCAGCCGTCGCCTTTGGCGCCGTCGCCGCTGCCGCTGCCGGCACGGTCGCGGACAACGTGCTGCGGCCCGTGACCAAGGCCTTCATCAGCCACAGTGACATCGACGCGGCCGAGGTCGTGATTAGTGCCCTGGGCCAACAGGCCGGGCTGAGCAAAACCGCGGCGCTTTCCGTGAGCACGGGCGCGTCGACCAGCGTGGCCAAGTCCTCGGTGCTCAGCAGCGCCAATGTGCAGGCGTTCATCGGCGACGCCGTCGACTTGGTTGCCAAGACCTTGCGCGTCGACGCACACAGTACCGATACGCTCGACATGAAGGCCCTAGCTGCCAGCGGGGGACAGTTCACGGGCATCGCTGGAGCCTACACCACGCTGACCATCAACGGCAGGACGCAGGCGGGCGTGGGCGACCGCAGCACGCTGCGGGCGCAGACCGTGGACATCCGGGCTGCGCGAGAACAGAACTTTGACGCCGCTTCGCTGAATCTGGCGATCGGTGCGTTCGCCGGTAGCGGTGCGCTGATTCTTACCGATGTCGCCAGTGCAGCCGAGGTGCTCATTGGACAAGACAACCAGGTGCAGGCGGGCACACTGCTCATCAATGCGCAGAACATTGCCGACAAGCGGCGCTATTCGGACAAGGACAATTTGCGTTCGGGGTCTGCCGGTGCCGTTGCCATCGCTGCGCTGGCAGCGAACACCGACATCGGCACCCCCAGCAATCCTTTGGCCGCCAAGGTCCAAATTGGCAGAGGGACCTTGCTCAATGTCAGCGAGCAATCTGGCTCGCCCGGCATCCTTCGCATCGAGACCCTGGTCGATGTATTGGCCATTGACAAGGTCCGCGTTGAGGGCGTCGCGGGCCTGGGCTTGAGCATTGCGAAGGCCGACCTCGGCTCGAACACATTGTCGAGCATTGAGGTCGCCGGCGCGCAGCTGAGTAATCAGAGCGGCGACGTGACGCTCAGCGCGCGCAGCGATTCCGATCTCACGCCCGCGGCCAATACGTTCTCGGCGGGTTTGATCAACGGGGCAGGGGCGATTGCCAACGGCACGATCGTGGCGACCAACGTCATCCATGTGCATGCGGTGGACGCTACGGCCGCTGGGATCACCGGCGATAACGTCAACCTCTATGCCGGGCGCGATGCCTTCGGCGTTTCCAACCAGTTGCTGGGGTCAGCGCACGCCGACATGGCGCTGGCGTCCCTGTTTGGCATTGGCGTGCCGGTGGCGACGATGGACATCGCCGAGAACAATCTGATCGACATTGGCAAGCAGGTCTCGCTGCGCGCGGTGCAGGACGTCAACCTGATCGCCGAGCCTGGTCTGGGTGGGCAGGGCCGCGCCAAGACCGACGGCATGGTCGTCAAGATTGGCGGCACACCCTATGTCGCTTTTGCGTTGGACGGCGCGTCAGTCAACACTACCAACTTGGTGACAGTTGATGCCAGCGCAACCATGGAAGCCGGCATCAACTACCGCACGCAAGTACAGCTCTTGCCCTTTATGGTGGACGGCAAGATCCAGCTGGCGAGTGATCGTATCGGTACCGATCTGAGTGCTGCCGAGAAACAAGCGCTCGGGCTTGATCCGGCGCAGCAGTACCAGTACGCCTCGCTCGACCTCGAGGATGTCGCACTGACGTTGTCGGCAGACACCATCGTCCAGGTGGTGGCGGGCGCTAACTTCGGTGGTGGCACCGTCGGCCAGGCCTACCGGTTTAGTCCGGCGGGTGGTGGCGACCAGGCGATGGTGCTGGAGAAGGAGAACTATCTTGATGCCACCCGCTGGACCGCGGTAACCCCGAATCATGTGCTCAAGGGCAACGAGACCGCGCTGCAGGTTGCCACTGGCGAGACCGTCCGAACGACCAGCGGCCTCTGGTACCGCCGAGTCGGCTCTGCGGCCGCGGTCAACGCGCAGACCGAGTCCTTTGATGAGAGCGCCTGGAAGCAGCTGACGGTCTTCGACAGCAACAAGGGGCTGGACTTCGCGTTCGCGCTGAGTGGCAAGTTCTACGTGGTCAAGCCGAAGGACATGGCCTTGCCCACGCTGGTTTACGCCAACGTCGCCAACCAGCTCTTCGACGAGCGCAGCAAGGTGGTGGCCTGGATGACCAGCCATGCGGGCAATGCCGAGGCGATCGCTCGCTATCAGGCGCTGCTCGACAGTATCGACCAGCAGCTGCAAAAGCTCGGCCTGACCGAGACTGCGCCCGACGGCAAGACGTTGGTGCCGAAGTCGCAGTTTGACCAGTTCTTCCTGAAGCTGCCGACCATCGTCTCAGCGCCGGGCTCGATCTTTATCAGCGCCGATGGCAACACCGATGCCACCAAGACGGTCGAGGCGGCTGTGAATTCTGGTCGCTTGAAGGCCCACGGTGAGGCCCAGATCACGGTGGTCAACAACACCTTGTTCGGCCTGCTGGTTAACGACATCAGCATCCGCAAGAACAGCCGTGTCGACGTGGTCGACGGCGCACTCGTCACCTTGCCCGCCGGCTCGGTGTACTTCAACAAGCACCCGGTTCTCGGGGCAGGTACCGCAGGCGCGGCCGGCGACAGCGTGATCCGCATCGTCCAGGACGCTTATCCCCGCAGCTATTACAACCTGGGTGGCTTCTCGGTGCCCGAGGCGCCACAAGACCTGTATGTGGTCGGCCGTATCGTCAACGAGGATGGCGAGCTGATTCTGACCAATAAGGAGGGCAGCATCAATGTCAGCGGCGAGATTCGTGCTGGCACGGTGACCTTGTCTGCCGCAGGCGATTTTAATCTGGCCACCGAGGACTGGTTGCACGTGGGTACCGATCCGCGCCAGTACATCGACTTCACCACGACCTTTGGTAAGCAGGTCTACAACGCTGATGGCCAGCCGAAGGTCCTGAGTTTTGCCGACCTGAGCGCGCCGCAGTTGCTGGCGCTGCGCGAGGCAATCAATAAGCCGAGTTCTGGCGTGTTCGCGATGGGCACGATCAACATCAACGCCCGCTATCTCAACCTCAACGGCTTGATCCAGAGCGGACTCGACAGCATCACGCTGAAGATCGACAAGAGTTTCAACCCGGGCAAGTCGGTGAACTTTACCGACGAACTTGGCAAGGTGCGCCAGGGCATCAGTTTTGGTGATGATGGGCGGGCTGCGGTCGACGGATTCTTCGATGCCGACAAGGGCGTGATCGTGCTCGACCCGATCGTGCCCCAGGGTGGGCAGATCAACATCACCGGCCAGATTCTCAGCACGGGTAACGGCAAGCTCCGGGTCGCCAGTGGGTACACCGCGGTTCACATCACCAACGAGACGGCCTTTGATCTTGCGGTCGATGCCATCGACGTCGCCACCGATCGGGTCGGTCTGATCACGATCACGGACAGCGTGACGCTGCGGCGTGACACTTACCGTGTTGCAGGCGGCAAGGTCGAGCACAGCGTCAAGCAAGGGGTGCTGAGCACGGTCGACGGCGTGTCGTCGATCCGCTACGACCTGGTGAGCGCGCAGACTGGTCTGGACGCGGCCAGCGCGTTTGCCTATCAGCCGGCGTCGGGGCTTTACTACATCTGGACCGAAGGCCAGGCCAAGACCCGCACCGTGCTCAACATTTACGAGCAGAGAAGTTTCAACCTGCTGGGCTTCGATTGGGACGGCCTGGCTCCTGACCAGCAGGCCTCGGCCACTGATACCAAGTTCACGGATGGCTCGCCGCTGCTCGAGTCGGAGCTGGCC
>JBBAOE010000008.1:0-20770 GCA_040401595.1 Burkholderiaceae bacterium | reverse complement strand
TGTTTGTCCAGTACGAGCAAAAGCGCAATCTTGCTGTCGACATGGTCAAGAATGTCTCGCTGGTGCGAGATGTGCACACCAATAAGCTCTACGAGTACATCGGGGTGAGCGGCAAGGTGTCGTTCCCGGTCGTCGATTTTTCGGACGCCTCACTGTGGAAGCTTCGTGAACAGCTCAGCGGCGGGCTTTCGACCAAGGTGGTCCAGGCCAATGGTGCGGTCGACACGATCACCAAGCCCTCGACTCAATCGCCGATCAAGGGCCTGATCGGCGACTGGAAGCAGGACCGCAGCCTCAACCGCTTTGACAGCGACTTCGAGAACCAGGAGATCGTGGTCGTCGGTCCTGTGACGACCGGTGGTGGCTGGCTCAGAGTCAAGACCATCACGACCAAGGTGACGACAACCACCGGTCTGAAAGACTTCTACACGTATGGCCTGCGGGCCGATTACCCCATTGCGATCGAATTCCCGGCCGGTCCCGCGGCACCGGTGATCGATATCAAGACGCCAGGACGGTTGCTGCTGCGCGGCAACATTGCCTTCGGCGCACCGGCGGGCGCGGCCAACGAGGCCGACAACGAAAATTTCCGGCCAATCAAGCTGTCCTCCGACGCGCTGGTGGTCTCAGGCGACGTGGTGATCTCGGGGGCGCTGCCCGACATCGTCAGCAAAGGCGACGTCAACATCACGGTCGAAAACGGCCGCGGCAACCTCAATGTGCAGTCCACCGGCAACATCACGGTCAACGTGCTGGCCGGCAAGACGCCCGCGCCGCTGCGGGTTGGCCAGATCATCGCGGCGCAGTACGACAGTGCGTTCAAGATCGTTGCAGCCGCTGATGTCACCATCCAGTCGGCCAACGGGATTCTGGGCACGGCCTCGAGCTCGCGGATCATCGGCGAGCGCATTCAGCTTGATGCTGGCAACGGCCTGATCTACGCACGCGTGGACAGTGACGTGTTGGGTTCCGGCGGCCTGGCCGCGAGGGCCTTGGGCAGTGTCACGCTGCAAGAGACCCAGGGTGACCTTCTGCTGATCACCCCGACCGCCTGGGCTGGTAGCGTCTCGGTGCTATCGACCTCGGGCGACATCAATCTGGACGCTGCGCACGGTGCCATCCTGGACGCGGTGCAGGAGAACCAGCGGCCTGATTCGGTGGCGCTGAAAAAGCTGCTGAGTGACGCGGGTCTGTCGGTGGCGCAGCAGACCCAGGCGGCCAATGCCTTGTCGCCAGTGCTGATGGCGAGGCTCTTTCCGCATGCCGAGGTGATGGGGCAGGGCGTCTCGGCGAACACCGAGGAATTGAACCTGTCCGGGCGCAACTTGATCCTTCAGGCCAGCGGCGGCGTGGGCCGCGCCACGGGGCTGCTGAGCCTGGGTAATCCAGCGACGCTGTCGGCGACGGACCTGCAGACGCTGTCCCTGGCGCAGGCGGATGACGTGATCGAGGTCCGCTACGCGATGTACCGCTGGATCGGGCCCGACGCAACGGTCAATCTCGCCGACGAAGGTATCTATAAAAATCCCTCCTTCTGGGCGCCGGTATCCGCTTCCGATGTCGCACCAGCCGGCCTGGCCGTCATCAATAGCAGTGTCGGAGTGGCCGACCTGCATCAGGGCCAGTGGGTCGCTAACCAATTCGTTGTGACCGGCTTCACGCTGCAGATCTGGGACGATCTGAACTTGAACGCCACGGGTACGGTGGCGATTTCAAGCGCCGGGGATGTGGTGGTTCAGGCCCGGGGCGCTGTTCAAGTGAGCGATGGCACTGGTTTGGGCGAGGCCATCCAGGGCATCAGCGGCACCGGTCGGCTGCGCTTGGAGGCCGAGAGCGGCTTATCCGGGTTGGGCGTGGGTAGCGATGCGATGCTGCGTAGCGGCAGCGATATGGTGCTGATCGCCGGCAACGGTGGCATCAACAGCAGCGCAGCGCGTAGCGACATCACCAACGGTGCGATGCGGATCGCCGCAGGCGGCAGTCTCAGCGCCACAGCGCGAGACGATATTCGTCTGGTCGACATTGCGGGTGATATGCGATTGAACCAGGTGGCCGCGACCCTGGGTAACGTCACGCTCGCCACGCCTGTGGGCAGCATCCTGAACGCTGGCGGGACTGCGCCCAATATTGTTGGCAACCTAGTGACTCTGACTGCTGGCAGTGGCACCGGAAACAGTAGCAATAACCTCGGAAGTCTGGTCACGGCGCTGAGTTTGCAGGCCCAGCGGCTGCAGGCGCAGACCATCACCTTTAACCGCTCGATCATTGCGATCGACAACCTTGGCGATCTGAGCGTGGAAGGCGCGCAGGTCGGCGCCGAGGGCACGCTTCTGTTGCGGTCCAGCGGCGCACTCAGCCTGACGGGGGATGTTGGGGTTGGCAGCAAGGGGCTGATCCGCCTCGAAGCGCTGGGCGGCGACCTGACGCTGAACCGTAACGTCACCACTACGGCTGGCACGATCTCGCTGCTGGCGCAGGGCGATCTGACTCAGAAAGCGACTTCGGTCGTCTCGAATCTGGGCGGTGGCATCGACGTTGAGTCGTTCGGCGGCAAAGTGATCCAGGCGGATGGTGCATTGATGACCGCGGGTTCCAGCCAGGCCGGAAACCTGCGTATCGCGGCGAAGGGCGACATCGTGGTTGCCGGCTTGCAGACCGGCACAGGTTCAGTCGCGCTGCGATCGACAACAGGCAACGTGCTCGATGCCGGGGCTAGCATTCCGGTCAACATTTCGGCTGCCGCGCTATTGGTTGACGCCGCAGGTTCGATCGGGACCTTGGGCCGCTATGGTGACGCGATTGAGATCGCAGTCGGCACGCTGGCGGCTCAAAGCGGCGGTGATATCGCGCTTTCGGCCAGTCGAGCGCTGTCGATCGATAGCGTCAGCGTTCCCTACGCGCGCGTCAGCGCCATTAATCCTGCGCTCGGCGCGTCCGCAGGTCTGGGCGGGCAACTCGTCAGTTCGACTGCGTCGAAGAGCGGCATTCTGGCCGATGCGCCGGTGCAGAGCACCGCTGGCGTCGTGCCAGGGTCAGCGTCGATTGTGCTGCTCAACAGTGTCGGTACGTTGACTGTGAATGCCTCCGTAGCCTCGATGGATGCTGGCAATCTGCTGCTGCAGACAACGGGTTCAACGGCGGCGATCGCCCTGAACGCTGGGGTGAGCACGACCGGTGGCAATCTGTCGGTGCTCTCTGCCGGCGCGCTGTCATTGGCGTCCACCACACAGGTTGGCAGCACGGGCGGCAGCCTCGATCTGCAGGCTGGCGGCGGCAACCTGACCATGGCGACCGGGAGCTCGGTCGGAAGCGCCGGCGATCAAAAGATTGGTGCGCTGCGCCTGTCGGCCACTGGGAACGTGGTCGCAGCTGCGGTTGATGCCGGCACTGGCAGCGTGAGCATCGTCTCGAACTCGGGTGCCATCACCCGTGCCGATACCAGTGCTAATTCAAGCAGCCTGATCAAGTCCGGCACGCTGCGGCTCCAGGCTGGCACCAGTATCGGTGCCAGTGGAGCAGCGTTGCGCACCCAGACTTCGCTGGTGTCAGCGCTCAGCGGCAGCGGTGGCCTTTACCTCCAGGAAAGTGACGATCTCACCGTCGGTTGGGTCGACGATGTGACGGTCGCGCGGGTCGACGCGCGCGGCCTGACCGGTGCGTTGATCGATGTTGAACAAAGCGGTCTGTCGACCGGTGGTCGCGTCGAGCTTGAGACGCTGGCCGGCAGTCTGACGCTGCGCGGCACGCCTGCGCTGGACGATGGCGTGGCAGTCCGGGCTGGTAGCGGTGGAATCTCGATCAAGGCGGGCGGCACGGCTGCTGATCTGCTGATCGTTGGCGATGTGTCGGCCCAGGGCGGTGCGATCGCGTTGGCCGCCGGCCGTCATCTCACGCAGTCTGTCGGTAGCCGCATCGATAGCGGTGGGGCGGCGATCACGGTGAGTGCCGGCGGGGATATCACGCTGGCGAGCGTGCGCGCCGGTACCTGGCTCAGCCGCTACGCCGACTCGCTGGCCTACGCCAGCGGCGTGACGGCGGCGGGCAATCTTACGATCACGGCGACCGGCGCGGTCAGCGCTGCAGCGGGCACCGCCGGCCCGGTCCTTGTTGCCAATGTGTTGAACATCAAGAGCAGTCGGATCGACGGGTTTGCGATTGCAGCGAATTCGCTGCTTGCGGATGCCGCTACCGGGGATTTGAACTTCACCGACGTTGATGGCTTTGGCGAGAAGACCCCGGGCTTGGTCCTGACCCAACTGTCCGCAGCGACCGGCAACATCAGCGTCAGCGCGCAGGGCGATGTCAAAGCGGTGAGCCTTGTGGCCAAAGCCGAAGGGAAGGTCGAATTGACCAGTGTCTCTGAGGACATACTACTGGCCCTTTCGTCGATCAAGGCCTTTAGCGGGGGCGTGCTCGGTTCTCTCGTGCTATTCGCCGGTGGTCTGATTAGCGGTACCCCGACCACCAATACTGCGAGGACAACAACCAAAAATAACACCAGGACCGTCACGAACGGCGATACCAACCGTACCGATGTCAACGAGGGGACTTCGGCACAGATGAACTGGGACGGACCCGGTGGGGGGGACGACTACAAGAAGCTCATAACCGCCGACTTCGAGGTCACCGGCATTACCTTGAGTTCCACCCAAATCACGGTGGCTTACCGTTACACCGAACAGTACGTCTACTACGACTATGGGATATTTGGCGGGCTGAATGACAAAACGTACGGGTCCGTCACAACCCGTTCGGGCACCGACGCGTACACGTGGTCAGCCCTCTTCGGCACGAGCTACGCCAGCAAGCCGTTGGTACTGACGACCGCGGCTGGTATCACCGTCACGAGTCTGCCTTCTGGCGTGGATTTGCAGCTGGTGGCTGGTACCAGCGTCGTTCTCAGTCAAGCGGTCAGCGCCGAATCTCTCACCATACGGGCGCCGTCGATTGACGTCCGGGCTGCGGTCACTGCTGACACAATTGATTTGGCAGCCACCACAGCCCTGACGCTGTCTGCAGAACTGATCAGTACCAAGGAAATCGCGATTCGTACGCCAGGTGCACTGAGCCTTGGCCGGGCAATCGCAGCGCCCGAGATTGACGTGCAGGTCGGCGGCAAGCTGACGCTACAGAGCACGGTGACGGGCCTTAAGGTTTCGCTCGACGGCCAGACCGGCATCGTACAAGGGCTCGACGCCGCGCGCGTCAAGGCGACTGCACTCACGCTCGTCACCGGCAACGGCAACATCGGCGATAGCACGCGGGCGCTGGCCATCGATCTCGACGGAACGGATACCGTTCTAGATCTAAGCGCGGTCGGCGATGTGTATCTGCGCGAAGTGGCGGGCGACCTTCGCCTGGGAAGCATCCTGGCAGCTGGCAAGACTGTGACACTCGCCACCACCAGCGGCGCAATCGTCGTTGCCCAGACGGGGGATGCTGCGCAGGTGCGGGCCAACAGCGTGATCCTGAACGCGACCGGTGGCGGCATCGGCGTTGGCGCCATTGGATCGTCAGCAGGTACCCCACTGACGATCAAGACGACTGCGTTACAGGCAACGGCCTCGGCGGGCGACCTCCTGATTGTCAACCAGGGTTCTCTGACCGTTGGCAACGTGACCAACAGCGGAACAGGCGGCGTGTTACTGCAGTCCAGTCGTCATTTAACCCTGAATGGCGATCTGAATTCGCAGGGCGGCGGGGTATCGATCCTGGCGCGCGGTGACTTGACGCTGGGCGCAGCGGCTGACTTACTCAGCCGTGGCGGGTCGATTGATCTCGAATCCGCCAGCGGCAGCGTAAGTCAAGCCGCTGGCAGTTCCATCGTGTCGACTGCCAGCGTCACGGGGGACGTCGCAAGCGGCGTTGACGGCGCGGTTCGCATCGCCGCCGCGACGGACTTGACCTTGTCCCGAGTTGACGCCGGACGTGCAGGCGCTGCGCTCCTATCCAGTGCGGGGTCGTTGGTCGACCGTGGCAGTAGCACCGCCGCGCTGACCGCCGCCCAAGCCTGGTTGCAAGCCGGTGAGGCCATCGGCAGCGCCGCCAATCCGCTGGACCTGCAGGTCGAATTGCTGGGCGCGCGTGCTTCTGGGCGGATTGATCTGAAAGAAGTCGACGCGTTATCGATCGGTACCGTAACGGTTTCGGTCAATCGGGTCGGTGCGGCGGAATCGCTTGCACGCATCGCCTCCGGCGGCAGCGGCGTCGTTACGGTCGACCGTAGCCCGATCAGTGTGCTTGCTGCGAACGGCACAATCACGCTCGATTCCGGGGCGCTTGTCAGCGCGACGGGTGTCGGGTCGGTCCGCTTGGAGGCCCAGGGCAGCGGCGCTCGATTGTCGATCGCAGGGGACGTTCTGTCCGCGACCGGCGCGATCACCCTGGTGGCGAGCCAGAGTGTCGACAAGACCACTACAGCTCAGATCGGAACGCGGGGCACTGTGGCGATCACCGCCGCTGATGGGTTGCGTATCATCGACGGCAGCAGCGCAGCAGCTGCGGGTGTGTTCGGTCGTGATCTGTCGCCTGGGCTGGTTCAGGTTCAGGGTAACCAGACCTTCAATGCCAACCAGACTTTCGCGGTAAACCTGGGCGGTACCACGCCAGTCACTGGGTATGACCAGTGGACGGTCAGCGGAACCGCCACGCTTGCAGGCACGCTGGACCTGGTGCTGGACCCACTGTTGACGCTTAAGCTCGGCGATGAGTTCGTGATTCTGACCGCGCAAGCACTGAGCGGACACTTTGCAATTGCACGTGACCTGTTCGGATTCGGTGATGGCAGCCTCTACCTTGCGGTGGTGCAGACTGCGGCGAGCTTGAAGCTGGTCGTGACTCAGCGCGCATTGGCGGATCAGCTTCGGATCACCGAACACAGCTCTGCCGATGCCGACAAGCTCGGTATGTTCTTTAATCCGGACTATTTCGGCAACCAGACTTACGACGTGGGTATGGCGCTGTCAGTCAAAGACTTCCTCTTTGTCGACGGCAATTTCCATCTCGGCAACACGGCGGTCTCGACAAAGCTGTCGGATGGCAATTCGGTCGCCACCGATCGTTGGACGATCGGCGGGGCGGGTCTGAACGCGTTTGTGGGTCTGAACGGCCCGGCCCGCAGTGACACCAATCTGGACGGAACGCTCACGTCGGCCGATACGCTCAAGCCCGAGGCTGCTGGCTTCGAGCTGACCGGGGTCGATCTCGGTATGGCCTTGTATCTGGAGCGGCCGGCGACGACACTGGTCCCGGGCGCATCGCCGCGAAGCTGGCTGAGCCTGGGTGCGAACTCGAAGACCGCCACGCCAGTGGGCCTGGGCGAATTGCAAGTTTCGGCCACCGATCTGTCGGTGGCGATCAATATCGGCAGCGGCGCTACGGTTGTCGATTACGGCACCAGCGCTCTGACGGTAGCCACTGGCGCAACGGATGCTGCAGGCAAGGCCCAGTCGATCTCGCTCGCGTTCCTGGGCAGCTCGGGCAGCGTCGTGCGCGCAGCTGGCCAGATCGACATCACGGTCGGCGGCTTTTTCCAGGTTGCGGGCTCGCTGGCCTTTGAGAAGTCCAGCGGTCGGGTCACGCTGGCCAATGGCAGCAGCGTTGAGACCGACATGATGTCGATCGGTGGCAACGGCCTGAATGCTTTCCTCGGCGTTGGTGGCCCGTATTGGATTGCAAACGACGCCGATGGCATCAAGAACGATGTCAACCCAGGCGCAATGGGTCTGGCGCTGGGCGACGTCAGTTTCGGGCTGGCTTTGTTTGGTGCTAAGTCGCAGGCTGAAGCGGGGCTGCAGTGGACGGCGCTCAAAGCGACGGCGGGCAACGTGGCCCTGGTTGGCATGACCGATCTCACGTTGGAGGTATCGAACTTGTCGGTCGAGGCCAATCTGGTCAGTGGCGTGGCGCCAGCATTCGACCCCGCAACCAAGGTGATCGATTTCAGCGGCGAGCGTGGCCTTGCCGTCATCACCGGTGTTGGTAAGACGCTCAAGCTCGATATGGCCGGTAGTGCGGGGCAGTTGCTGCGCGCCAGTGGCACAGGCCATCTCGCGATCGGCGGATTCTTCGATATCAGCGGTAATTTTGGGTTCGAGCGCGCCAGCCAGACGGTGACGCTGGCCGACGGCCATGCGGTCAACACCGACATGCTGACAGTTGGCGGCGCCGGCCTTTCGGCCTTTGCGGGTGTTGGCGGTCCTTATTGGACCGATCGAAATGCCAATGGAAAAATCGATGCCGGAGAAACCAATGCCGCCGCGCGCGGCCTGTCCATCAGCGGTGTCGACTTTGGCTTGGCACTGTTTGTCGCCAAACCTGGGCAGAAACTCGACGGGCTGAGCCTGGACGGTGCACGTTGGACCTCGCTCAAGGCCACCGTGGGTGCTATCGATGCGTTGGTCGGCCTTCCGCCCGATGTCAGCCTCAGCCCGCGCGATTTGTCGGTGCAAATCAACCTGGTCAGCGGTTTGCCCAAGACACAGGTCATTGACTTCAGCGGGGATCATGCTCTGGCGCTGGTCGCCGGAACCGGCAAGTCATTCACGCTCGACATGAATGGTGGCCTTGGCCCGCTGCTGCGTGTGGCGGGTCGTTTCGACGTGTCATTGAGCGACTTCTTCCAAGTCAGTGGCTCGATGGCCTTCGAGAAGTCGTCGCGCGACGTGGTGCTCGCCGATGGCACCCCTCTGAAGGTCGATTTGTTGAGTCTGGGCGGCGTAGGACTCAATGCGTTTGTCGGCGTCGATGGTCCTTATTTGCGCGACAGCAATGGCGATGGCCAGATCGATGGCCGTGACACGGTCAACGCCACCGCGGTCGGCTTGTCGGTCTCCGGTGTCGAGTTCGGCCTGGCGATGTTGTTTGACTCAGGGAAATCCGGTCTGAGTTGGACGGCGCTGCAGGCGACGGCAGCTAACGTTTCTTTTGTCGGCGTGCAAGGCATCACTGCATCGGCGAGTGATTTGCTGGTGCAGATCAACCAAGTGAGTGGGGCTGGCGCGTCGGACACCAAAGTGATCGACTTCGCGGGGGCCAAGGCGCTGGCGGTGGCCACTGGCAACACCAGCGCTGTGAAGCTGGACATGGCGGGTAGCAAAGGGCGTTTGCTGCGAGCCTCCGGACAGTTCGAACTGGGCGTGGCCGGATTTGTCGAAGTTAGTGGCTCGCTGGGGGTCGAGAAATCCAAGGCCAATGTGAAGCTGGCCGATGGCTCGGTGGTCACGGTCGATGCCCTGACCGTGGGCGGTACTGGCCTTAGTGGGTTCGCCGGTGTCGGGGGGGCTGACCCGGCCAGTGCGATTGGCTTTTCGCTCAATAACGCTGAATTCGCGCTCGCCCTGATGCGGCCTTCCGACCCGGCAAAGCGCGGCCTGCAGTGGATGGCGCTGGAGGTCAGTGCCGATCAATTGGCCTTTGTCGGCGTTCCGACGGTCGAAATGTCCGCCCGCAATCTGTTGGTTGAGATCAACCAGGTTAGCGGGCTAGGCACCGACCAACGCGCTCTGGACAAGGTCGTCAATCTCGCCGCGACCCCACTGAACGTCATCACCGGTACGGGCACCACCCGCAAGCTCGATGTTTCAGGCAGTCGGGGTGAACTGTTGCGCGCCACCGCCGATGTCACGCTCTCGGTGGGAGGCTTCTTCCGGGTCCAGGGTTCCCTGGGCTTCGAGAAATCCTCACAGCGCATTACCCTGGCCGACGGCAGCCAGTCGCAGGCCGACATCCTCACGGTGGGCGGGCGCAATTTGCAGGCGTTCGCGGGTATCCACGGCGGGACCAGCGCCACGCTCGAGGCTGGTGCGATTGGCGTCGTGCTCGACGGTGTCGACTTTGCGCTGGTCATGGTTGGCGACGCGGGGGTCAAGCGAACAGCCCTCGAGGCAAGCGCGCGCTCGGCGCGTTTCGTGGGGCTGCAAGATCTCACCATCGAGGTGAACAACGCCGCCGTTTCGATCAACCTCGTGAGCGGTGTTACCCAGGCCTTGGTCGACCGCCAGGTCATTGATTTTGATCGCACCTCGATCGATGTGGTCACCGGTACCGGCCAGAGTCATCACATGACGATGTCCGGCGACCGCGGCCAGCTGCTGCAGATGTCGGCCGACGTCAAACTGGTGATCGCTGACTATCTGTTTGTTGACGGCAGCATGGCGTTTGTGAAGTCGTCGCGCGACCTCAGCTTGGCCGATGGCACGGTGCTCCGTAGTGCTGATGTATTGACCGTCGGGGCCAGCGGTCTGAGCGCCTTTGTCGGGCTCAACGGGCCTTATCTCGTGGATAGCAACCGCGACGGCGTGATCGGTTCTGGCGATACACCGAATGCGGCGGCGTCTGGCTTCTCGCTGGGAGAACTGAACCTGGCGCTGTTGTTCGCCTCGGACGGCAGCGGCGGGCGTCAGTGGACCGCGCTGAAGGCGTCGGCCGGTTCGGTCGCGGTGGTTGGTCTACCCGGCCTGACGCTCTCGGCCGGCAATGTCGAGGTTGAGGTCAACCGCGTGAGTGGCCTGGGGGTTGGCGTCAGCCCAGATGCAAAGGTGCTCGATTTCGGCGCTGACCGTGCCTACAGTGTTCTGGTAGCGACTGGCACCTACCTGAACTTGGACATGGCGGGTTCGCAAGGACAGCTGCTGCGGCTGGCTGGCGACATCAGCGTGAGCGTAGGAGATTCCCTTAGCCTGAACGGCCGGGTTGGCGTCGAACAATCGATCCGCCAGGTCAAGCTGGATGACGGCACGAGTCTGGCCACCCGGATGATGGTGTTGAGCGGTACTGGCCTGGGGTTGCGCGTAGCGACCGGAGCTGAGGCCAGTGCGTTGGGATTCTCCCTCGAGGGCGTCAACCTTGCGATGGCCTTCGCGCAGAGTGCGGCGAGCGACGATGCGCGCAGTTGGACGGCAGTGCGCGCAAGCGCCGATGCGGTGACACTGCTCGGGACTGCGGACTACGGTGTCACGCTGCAGGGCAGCGCAGTGAGCCTGGCCACCAATCAGGGACTGGGAAGCAAGCGCGGCGTGGCGAATACGACGACGATCGATTGGTCGGCCGCACCATTGTCGGTGCGTGCAAATGACGGAAGCTTATCGACCCTGAACTTCGCTGGCCCTGCCTTCAGCCTTGGAGCGACCGCGACCATCGAAGTGGCCGGGACACTCAAGGGCAGCGGCACGGTCGCTGTTAGTCGGCAGATCGTGCAAGCCAGCATCGCAGGTAAGCCTATCGAGCTCGAGGGTCTGTTGCTCGGCGCGACCAATCTGTCCGCAACGGTGCGCGGCGTGCAGGTCAATGGTCTGAACCTCGCGCTGGCGCTGATGCGCCCGACCAACGCAAGCGTCGCAGATGGCCGTAGCTGGCTCGCGCTGCGTGCCAGCGCCAAT
This sequence comes from Burkholderiaceae bacterium, assembly GCA_040401595.1. Classification (GTDB taxonomy): domain Bacteria; phylum Pseudomonadota; class Gammaproteobacteria; order Burkholderiales; family Burkholderiaceae_E; genus RFPW01. Next base: position 9,392 of record JBBAOE010000008.1, on the reverse strand, counting down.
GCAGTCGATCTGTCGTCCCTTGGGCTGGCAATGGACGGCCTGACCGTGAAGGCGACGCGCATCGGGGTCGAGTTGAACCAGGGTATGGGCAGATTGGGGTCCAGCGACAACCGCTCGGTGATGGACTTGGCCGGTCAGCGCGCGCTGAAGGTCACGACTTCTGCCGGGGCGATCGCACTGGACTTCGACGCTAGCCGTGGCGAGTTCCTCAACGTCGTGGCCGATGTCGATATCGCTGTTGGGGGCGTCTTGACGCTGTCCGGCACGATCGGGTTGTCACAGCTGTCGGCGCGCAATGTCGTGCTCGACGACGGGCAGGTGCTCCGGATGTCGGGCACGTTGCTGGCGGGCGAGCACTTTTCGATGCGCTTCGGCACGGCTGCGGTTGCGCTGTCCGCCAGCGATGTCAGCTTTGCGATGGCGATGCTCAAGGACACCTCGGGCGCGAGCACGTTCTTCGGGCTATCGGTAACGGCCGGCAGCGTTGACCTGCAGGGGATTCCCAGTGTCAAGCTGTCCGGTGCGGGTGTCACTGTCCAGGTCAATCGCGGTTCGGGCCAGGGCGCGCTGGCGGGTCGCGTCGTGGATTTCAGCGCCAGCGATGTTGACGGCGACGGTCGACCCGGTACCGCGATCGCCCTGCAGGGCGCGGCCTCGATGCCGCTGACCATGAGACTGCCCACGCTGATGGCTTCCGGCCATCTCGGGCTGTCGCTGAGCGATAGTGGCGACGCCCCGCCGCTGTTCACCGGCGGAGGTGACCTACGGTTCGAGGTCCTGGCCGGTCGGATGGTGATCGCCGGCACTGGTCTGATCGCTGCAATCAAAGTCAAAGATCAATCGGCCGATCTGCTCGATGGCGACATGGCTCTGATCCTTCCGGATGCGGGCGGTTTTGCGCTATCCCTCGACGGGCATGTTCGGGTGCCGGTGGCCATCCCAGGTGCCGATGGTCTGGCGCTGATGGCTGAGTTCAGCCTGGGCATCAACCGCAGCGCCGGGGCGGTCAAGGAGTCCGTCCGGGTCAACGACAAGGTGGTCGGCGTGGACCTTTCGTCCGGCGCGACAGACTTCCACCTCGGCCAACTGGATGTCACGCTCGACAATGTGCTGGGCACCACGATCTATGGCCTTGCCGGCAATATGATCGACCTGCGCACCGACCTGCTGTCGGCTGACCCCTTGCCTTTAATCGGCCAGACGGTCGACCAGATGGTCGGGCTATCGCCGGTGCTGGGTATGGGGCTCTACGTGCAAGCCTATCTCTTCCCCGCGATGCACCTGCTGGGCAAACCCAGCAACTTGCCCGCACCGGTCTATAGCTACGGCTCGCCGACGCTGCGCGGCCTGAACGACTACCTGACGGCGAACTGGCACCCAGCCTCAACGAGTGGCGCGGGTCTGACGGTCTCGCTCGACGAGCACGGCCTGAGCATGGACATTGCCGCCACGGTGAAACGCGATACTCAGGTGGCGGTTGATTTCGGCGCGGCACTGGATGGATCTGTTCTGTCGCTCAAGGGCAAAATGAATGTCGCTGCCCATGTCGACGCGGGCCTCGACTTGGGGCTCAAGCTCGACTGGCAGCAAGGCTTGGCCGCTAGCTTCGACCTGCGCCGGTTGGATTTTGTCATCGATCTGGCGGTTGATGACGCGGTATTGGCGGCAACGGTCGGACCGCTGGATCTCAGTGTCGGGCGCACTGGCGCAGGTTATGAGCGTGCTAGCCTGAGCGGGAAACTGTCGGCGGGCATGACCTTCGTGAACGGTCAACTCGCGTTTGCACACCCGGTCAGCAGTATCAAGGCCAACCTGCCCGTCTACGCTGAACTCGTCGGGCTGGACCTCTCAACGCCAGGTCTGCAGCCGCGCCTTCGTCTCGACGCCGATCTGTTCGCCAGTCAATACAACATCTCCCTGGAGAACTTCGACAGTCTCGCCGGTTTCGACAAACTCAGTGTGCAGGACCTGATCCTCGCGCTTCCGTCGATTCTCGAGTATCTCAATTCGATCGATACCTCGAATACCGCGTTAGCCCGGTTGCCGTTTATTCAGCAGTCGGTCGACGACCTGCTGGATGTGGCGTCGGTTTTCAAGGCCCAGGTCGTTGACCGGATCGACTTCAATCGGCCGCTGGTTGCTTGGACGCCACCGCAGGGCGCCACCCAGTTGGGGACTGGAACGGCTGCAACCCTAGCCGGTAGTTCGACCCTGACTGGGTCCAAGGGTCAGTTCTCAGCGGCGATGGAGGGCAGGTTCGTACGCATTGACGGCACCAGCCTGCGGATCGCCAAGGTTGCACCGGACGGCGCCAGCCTGACGCTCGACGGGACCTGGAGAACCTCTACTGAGCAAGCCAAGTACCTCATTCATGAGGCGGTCGAGCAGATCCAGACATTCCAGGAGTTCATTACCGCGATCAACGCGTCGGGTCTTCTGGGCGAAGAAAAGGCCACTTATGACGCGGCGGCATCGGATCTGCGCCTGCCAATCCGCTTCGTCGAACAACTCCTCGGCGTAAAAAGCCAGCTTGATCTGGGCTTTGATTTTGGCAAGCTCAAGCTCGAGACCGAATCCGTCGCAGGATTCAATGTCGACATCGTGGGCGGCCTCGACCTGATCATTCACCTGGGTGGTGAAGTCGGGTTCGAGATTGCGGTTGACGATGTTGAGGTTTCCGCATCGGTGCACCTCGCGGTCACGGATCTGCTGGTCGGCTTGAATTATGGTTTCCTGGGGCTGTCGGCCGGCGGTGCTGGCACCGGATCGGGGCTGAACCTGGACGCCACGGTCAATCTGGCCCTTGACAGGACCCCCAACGCTGCCGGCGGCACGCGGTTCACACTCGCCCAATTGCTCGGCGGTCAAGGCCTGTCGTCGTTTAGCTTCAGCGCCACTGGCCAGGCCTCCGCTCGCCTGCGTGCACTGACGATCGTGGGTGGCAGCGCTAGCCTGCCGATTGCGCCCGACCTGGAGGTGGCCCTCTACGTCCAGGACCTTTTTGACCACTCACACGCCGTCCTGATCCAGGACCCAGGCTTCAAGCTAGCCGATTGGCTGCGCGATGGCAAACTCAGCGGCCACGAAGTCGTGGCGGTCTTGCCGGATCTGAACGGCCTATTCGATGTTGGCAATCTGAGCTTTGCTGACATCCTGGCTGGCCTGCAGTTCGGCCTCGATGGCTTGACCCAGGGATTGAAGGACCAGGCCTTCTATAACCAGAATCTGCCGATCGTTGACAAGTCGATCGGCGACATGCTCAGTCTGACCAATCGTTTTCTGAACAGTGTTCAGGCCGCGGGCGGCACCCCGGCGGCCGCTTTTGGACAGACCGCACATGTGCTGTCATCGGCTTTCGGTTTGACCGATCCGAACGCGGTCACCCTAGCGTTCGACCCTGCCAGCCAGGGGTTGACCCTGTCGTTGGAGCTGCGCGCTGACTTCGCCCAGCAACTCAATCTGGACTTCGATCTGGCAGCTCTCCTGAAGCAGGCCGGCCTGGACAGCAGCGCACTTCAGTCGCTGGCAAAGCTGGCCGATGTCAGCGGTGGCACCAAGCTTGACCTAGCTGTCTACGCCAAGCTGCTGCTCGTCGTGCACATCCCGCTGCCCGGCGCCAAGGCGGCTGGCGGCGGGCTGAACCTGCTGGGTAGCAAGATTGAGCTCGGGGCTTCGGTGTACGGGCAAAACCTGTCGCTGGTTGTCGGCGCTGGCGCGGTGCAACTTGGAATCCAGAACGGCTCGATCACGCTCGATGCTGACGCCCAGGCGGGTCGTGATGGAGCTGCCAGGCTCGTACTGGAGGATAAAGCGGAAGGCTGGACTGGCTCGCTGGTCGGCGGCTTTGATATCCGACTACCCCTGGCCATCACCCTGAACAATCGCAGCTATGAGCTTGGGGTGCTGACGCTCGCGACCAACCCCGCGAATGGTTCGAATGGCCTGGCTGAATGGATTCGCAAGGTCTCGGGTAAGGCGGGTCCAAACGCCTTGCCAGCGCTGGTGTTCACGGCGCCCGACTTCGAAGGGATGGATTCCCGCGGTGCGCTGCTGCTTGAACTGATCAACAACCCAACCATTGTCCTGGACGGTATTGATTTCGGCTTGGGGGCTGTGCAGGACCTGTTCGAAAGCAGCTTGGCTAGTGATATTCCGTTGATCGGCGACAAGCTGCGCTCGACCGGCGAGATGATCGGCGACTTGCGTGGCGGCTTGCTGCTGGACTTGCGCCAGAAGTTGCAAGGCGATGGCAAGATGGTGGAGACGGTGCGCAGCTCGTTGTTCACCACCTTTACTCAGATGGGCATCCTGCAGGATGGCAACCACGATGGGTCGGTGACGCTGGCCGACATCGACATTGCCTACTTCGATGCCCAGGGTCGCCGATTAGCAACATGGGTGCCTGGGGCCGCACCGCCCAAGGGTGTTGATGCGCTCGAGGTGAACATGGACCTGGGCGGCCACTTGGTCACGGGTGGGGTGGACATTCCACTCGACTTCAAGCTGCCCGGCGTCGAATTCTCGGTCGATGGCGGCTTTGCTTACGACATCGCCTGGCACTATGCCTTTGGCTTTGGCATATCGCAGGTTGATCGATTCTTTCTGGTCACGGCAGCTGACAGCAGGCCCGAGCTGAGTTTCTTGGCGACCCTCTACCTCGATGGCAGCCCGAAAGATCCGAGTCTCGCCACGCCTCTTAGTGCAAAGGGCCGCCTGCTGTTTCTCGATGCCAAGGTCGCCGACCGCGATACCCGGCTTGACCTCGCTGGATTCCAGCCCAGCGGGATCGTCGTCGACTTGCAGGTGGATTTGATTGGCAACGCGGCGAACCGACTGCTGCTCAACGCGTTGCTGTCAAACCCGACGGGTTCGCTGAAGGCTGAATTGACTGTCCATGCTGATTTGCGCCTCGGGCTCGAACTCAGCATGGGCTCGGTTGGCTGGATTCCCAAGCTGCGCGGCGACCTCGTGATGGATTGGGACTGGACGACGGGGGGCCAGTCGGGGATTGCCGCGCCGGCCGCCCCCTCCCTATCGATTGAAAACCTGCGCATCGACGTTCAATCCTTCTTGCAGGACTTCCTCGCACCCATCGCAGACAAGGTCGCTGCGACCTTGGAACCGATACGTCCGATTGTCGATACGCTCACCAAACCGATCGACGGGCTGGATGAACTCCTGTCCGATCCGACCCTCCGAGGTTTGATCAACAAGGTCATCCAGCTCCAGGGCGGTAAGGCGATTAACTGGGCCTTCCTCGACGCTGCGAAGACAGCGCTTGAGTTGCCTCAGCTGATCGCCAAGCTTTCCGGCAACGGCGGTGAGATCCTGTTGGGCAGTATCCGCGGGCTGGGCACGTCCAAGGTCAGCTACAACATCGCAACGATGCAAGACCTGTTGGGCTTGGGTTCGACGGGCGTCTCGCTTGGCCTGGACCCGGTCTTGAGTAACAAGCTGCTGGCGATCGAGAGTGCTTCGAATGGTGGCGTGGCGCCCGGCTCATCGAGCGTTTCGCGGTCGGGCTTCCAGTGGCGCCCGTACATCCTCGATCTCGGTAATTGGGCGAAGATCTTCAGTGGCGGTAGCGCCACGCTGTTCACCTACGAAATGCCACTGTTGAACTTTGCGGCCAACTTCGATGTCACTCTGGCCAAGTATCCGCTGGGTCCATTGCGGGTTGGTGTGGCCGCTTTCGGTTCGGCCTCGGCGACCATCGATCTGGCGTTCGGCTTCGATACCTACGGCATCCAGCGGTCGATCAGCACGGGCAACTATCTGAACGTGCTCGACGGTTTTTACGTCAGCGACTTCTCGCTGCCCCAGTTCCTCAACGGCAAGCCGGTGCCAGGAACCGGCGGCCTGGACAAGCCCGAGGTGCTGTTCAACCTCGCGATCGGCCTGCGCGCATCGGTCGATGTCCTCGTTGTCGAGGGCGGGTTGACGGGCGAGGTTGATGCCTCCATCAGCATCGATTTCAATGACATTCCGACGGCCAAGATCAGCCGCGACGGCGCTGGCCAAGTCGCCAACGTTGAATGGACCACAGACGGCAAGGTACGGGGATCTGAGATCGCCACGATGCTGGCCTATCAGCCCACCACCCGGGATACCTTTGGTCGGCTGTTCGGAGCGGTCGCCAACCTGTTCGACGCGAAGGCCAGGGTCGATCTGGTGGCCAAGGTCTATGTCGACCTTCCTTTGAAGAAGCCAAAGTACTACACGCTCTTTAGCGCAAATCTGCTCGACTGGTCGCATGCCGCGCCCGACGTCCAGCCCGTTCTGGGCAAGTTGTCGGGCGGCGTGTTGACCTTGTACGCCGGATCTCTGGCTGGTAACCGGCTCTACCTCGACACCGTCGATGCCAACGAGTCCTTCATCCTGAGCGGCAAGAATGGCGTTGTCGAAGTGCAGTTTGGCAACTACTACAACAAGTTTAGTGGCGTGACCTCAGTAGTGGTCGACCTGGGGCAGGGTGACGACCTGCTCGATGCGACCGGGCTCTATCTGGTCAAGGTCACGGCGCGCGGTGGAGCCGGCAACGACAAGATCCTCCTTGGCGCGGCGGGTGGAAGCGCCTATGGCGACGCGGGCGATGACACCTTGAGCGCGCTCGCGTCGAGCATCGTACCGGTCACGTTGGCCGGCGGCATCGGTCAAAACCGATTAACCGGGGGTAAGGGTGTCGACAATTATCTATTCCAGGGGACGCTGGGCAACGACACCCTGATCGACAGTGCCGGTGTCAACCTGGATTTCAGCGCGATGCCTGGGGTCACTGCGTACGACAACGGCAGCACGGTTGAGATCTTTGATGCGTTGGGCACCAACCTGCGTCTCGGTGGAATCGCCCCGGGATCGATCAAGCTCAGTGGCGGCGATGATGTGCTGCGAATCGCCAGGCTGCGCGCGTCAGCGATCGCACTCTGGAGCACGCCGGGCCGCGACACGATCACGTTGGAACTGGGCAATACCGTATTGCCAGCCGGTCAAGTGGCGACGCTGCAATTGCGCGAAACCCCAGGCAATGCCGGCACCGATGAGCTGGTGTTGCAGTTGGCCAACCCCTCCAAGACGACATCGGGCACCCTGATCCAGTTCGGGATCGGGCGGATTGTCAGTGGCGCTGAACAGGTACTTTATGATCCCGGACTGAACCAGATCACCATCGTTGGCGACGTGGTTGAGCTGCAGCCGGAGAGCGGCACCACGGCGATCGATCTGGGCAGTACCAGCCTTCGGGTCGTGGCGAATACGCTGCGCGTCGACAGTACGCTCAGCGCCGATCGCATCAACCTGGTGGTGCGTGACAAGATCTTCCTGAGCGGCGCCCTGAACGTCACCCAGGTGGGCGGCCTGACGATCGCCGACAACGGCGTCACGGTGATGCAGTCCTTTGTGCGCTCGGGCACGGTTACAGCCAGCGACCTCAGCGCGATGGCTGATGCCGGCCGTTCGTTGGAATTGAGAGCTGCGACTGCCACCGCGCCGATCGCGCTCGGTGGCGCCGCCGCGGCCGGCGGGCTTGCTATCGGGGCCGACGCGCTGGCCTCGCTCAAATCGTCCGCGCTGGTAATCGGTAGCGACAGTGGCGCCAATCCGGTCAGCATCAACGGCAGCGGGAGTGGGCTGAAGCTGCAATCTGCATTGATTATCAAGTCGCCCATGCCGGGTGGAAAAGTCAACGTGTCGGGTAAATTGTCAGCGGGAGCGCTCTCGATCAAGGGCTCCGGCCATACCTTGACGCTCGATGTGGCTGACCTCTCGATGGATCAAGACATCCTGATCGATGACTCAGTTCGGGTCAGTGGCGCATCTTCGTTGACCTCAGGTGCCGCTAACTTGACCGGCAACATCGAGGTCACGGGCTATACCGATGGCACGGCTGGCGCTACCGACGTCCTGCGGCTCAACGCTGACGGAAACATTACGTTTGACGGTCAGATTGGTAGTGGTATCGGCCAGTTTGGCCAGCTCAGGGGCGGGTCGGGTTACGCCGACGGCAGCTATACCGAAGTGCCCTTGCTGGGTGGCAGCGGTGCGGGGGCCCTGGCCACCATCGTGGTGACTGGGGGCGCAGTCTCCTCGGTCACGCTGACCGGCACAGGTGCGGGTTACCGCAGCGGTGATAGCCTCAGCGCCCCGAGTTACCTCCTGGGCAGTGCTGGCCGCGCGATTCAGGCATTTTCGATCGCGGTCGCGCAGACCACTGAACTCGAAGCGCTGCGCATCGAAGCCGCGCACAACGTGACCTTCTTGCAAGCCGTCACCGTCGACGGTGATCTCGTGATCAACGCTGATGGTGCGGTGCGGTTCGCCAGCAGTCTTACCCTGCTGAACGGTGGGCGGTTGATCATCAGTGGCGCGAGTGGGGTGGCGTTCGAGGGTGATGTCACGCTGGCGACTGGGGATGTGCGGGTGGATGCTCAAGGGGCGATCGTGGTCGGTGCCGAGTTGAATGGCGGCAACGGCGATATTCATCTGGTGGCAGGCACCGACGTCACTTTGGGCGATCTACAGACCAACGCCAGCGTCGAAGTGACCGCATCGGCGGGATCCATCCTCGACGGCAACGGTGGGGCGCTCAATGTCCGCGCTGCCGGGCTAAAGCTGTTCGCTGGTAGCGGGGTCGGGGCGTTGGGTGTCAACGCCGACGCGATCGAGACCCATGTCAACACCTTGAGCGCTCGCGCCGGCGCAGGCGGCATGTATCTGGTCGAATCCGATGCGCTGACGATCGGTGCAGTGCGCGTTGGTACCTCGCCGTCCGACCTGACGCAGTCCGGTTTGACCACGGTGGCAGGCGGCAGCATCGTACTGCGCACAGTGACAGGTAACCTCGCGGTAACAGACGCCAGCGGGGTGCAAGACTCGGCGGCTGTGCAGGCAGATGGTCAGGGCCGCATCCTGCTGATGGCACTGGATCCGGCCAGCGACATTGTGCTGAACGCTGGGGTGGTCAGTAGCAGCGGCGCGGTCAGTGTCCTTGCTGGGGGCAGCCTGAGTCTGGTTGACGGGGCCGATGTACGAACTTCTCAGACCGGCTCGATCGACCTCGTCGCCGGAGTCGGCAAGATCATGCTGTCAGGCACTAGTCAGCTGGTCAGTGGCAGCGGAGACATTCTCCTCCAGGCCGGTGGCACCATTGAGCTTGCGTCCGGTGCCGCATCGACAACTGGTGTGATCACCGTCCGTCCGCAGTCCAGCCAGTCCCTGGACAGCCTCGATCACTCGCCGATCCTGGTCTCTGACGGTACGGCGGCGCTGATCAACGAGAACGTCGGTTCTAACCAATTGGTCTATACGGTTCGGTCAACCGATATTGCGGACCTGACTTCCCGGGTCCGGTACAGCCTGAGAACTGGTGACGATGCTTCCGCATTCAGCATCGACAG
>JBBAOE010000007.1:79159-130743 GCA_040401595.1 Burkholderiaceae bacterium | reverse complement strand
GCCGCCACCGCCACCGCCACCGCCACCGCCACCGCCACCGCCACCGCCACCGCCGGCCCCGGGCGAAGGCCCCGCTGCCGGCGCACCAGCTGCCGGCGCCTTGGCGCCAGCAGCGTCACTGCTCGGAGCGCCACCGGGGACCGAGCCACCCGCGCCTGGGCCGGGGGTACCGACACCGCCGGCCATGAGCCCGCGCAATGCAGCACTCACTTCGCCGGTTTTCGACTCTTTCCAGGCGAGTCCGCCGATCAAGACCATTCCCGCCAGGGAAATAATCAGGACAGTATATTTTTGACTTTTCACAGACGCACCGAAGAACATAAAACCCTAACCCGCTAGCATAGTGAATCTCCGATCAAAACAGCCAGATAAATGCAGACGGCTCACTCAGATAATCCATCAAACCTCGCCCGACCAGCGGTCCGGGCACTCAGTGAGAGCCGGATTCGCCGCGTCGCCAATGCGGCCATGGGGCGCGCGGATGTGCTGGCGTTCTGGTTTGGCGAGCCCGATGGGGTGACCCCGGAGGCTGTTCGGGATGCAGCGAAAGCTTCCCTCGATGCCGGCGACACCTTCTATGGCCCGACGCTCGGTTTACCGCAATTGCGGGAATCGCTGGCGCACTATCTCAGTGCGCTGCACCGCCCGGTCGGGGTCGAGCGCATCGCCATCACCAATTCGGGCGTGAACGGACTGATGCTCGCCTGTCAGGCGATCCTGTCACCCGGGGATCGCGTCGTCGCAGTCGTCCCACTTTGGCCGAATCTGGTCGAAATCCCAGCCATTCTGGGCGCCGAAGTCGACCGGGTCTCGCTCGTGCTTGACCCGCACAGTCGACGCTGGCGACTGGATCTGGACGTACTACTGGAGCGCCTCAGACCAGGGACCCGGGCGGTTCTGATCAATTCTCCGAACAATCCGACCGGCTGGGTCATGACGGCCCGGGATCAGGCGGTCCTGCTGGCGCACTGCCGACGCCACGGCATCTGGATCCTCTCCGACGAAGCCTATGATCGGCTGGTGTTTGACCCATCCGACGGGTCCCACGCTGTATCCGAGACGCCACCCGCAGGGCCGGTGGGTGCACCGTCGATGCTGGATCTGGCCCATCCCGATGACGCCGTGATCGTGGCCAACACCTTTTCAAAGACCTGGCAGATGACGGGATGGCGCCTCGGCTGGCTGGTGTTGCCCGTCGATCTGGTCGCCGATCTGGGGAAACTCATCGAATTCAATACCTCCTGCGCGCCTGCCTTCATTCAAAAAGCCGGTGTCGTTGCCGTTGAAACGGGCGAGGCGGACCTGGCGGCATTCAGGCGTCGCCTGACCCTCGGCCGGGAAACACTTCTGACCGAGTTGTGCGCTATTCCTGGCATTACCGCGGGGATCCCGGATGGAGCGATGTATGCGTTCTTCCAGGTCGACGGCACCCGTGACAGCGTTGCACTGGCCCAACATCTGGTGCAGACCGCCGGCCTCGGGCTGGCGCCCGGTGCTGCCTTTGGCCCGGAAGGCGAAGGCTGGCTGCGATGGTGCTTTGCCCGGCCACCCGCCGTGCTGCTCGAAGGTGTCCAGCGCTTGCGCCATGGACTGGGCCTCTTGCAAGCGACCGATCCTTATCGCTGAAAACGGCTCGATTCTGGCCTTGATTGCGACGAACCTCGCGCTCAGTCATCAGCAGCGGATCCGGCAAAGGGATCGGCCAGTCGCCCGCTCGAAGGCGGGGCAATGACCGGACGGCCAACTGTTGCCGGGTGGGATCGTTTCCAGGCGGGACCGATCATCCGCATGCCCTGAACGCGCTTGACTGCGGCGAGAAAATACACAGCGCCACAAATCGGCCACCAGCGGTCTCCCGCCTTTTCCATGAGCGCGCTCGTGGCCAGCCACTGCTCGGATCGACTGGGTGGCGCGTAGCATCCAAAGCGTCCACGGTCGAGATCAAAGGAAAGCAGCTTGAACCAATCCCTGAGGCGCGGCACGCTGATCATGCGGCAAGGGCGCGGAATGTAATCCGGTAAAATCCCTCGCATGAGACCTTGCCGAAGACCCCATAAACTCACTGGATTGAAGCCGGAGATAATCAGGCGCCCTTCCGCCCGCAAGACCCGGTCAACCTCTCGTAATACCTGATGGGGATCCTCAGCAAACTCCAGCAGGTGCGGCAGGACGACCAGATCCAGGGAACCGGTCTCGAACGGCAATTCCTCGGGGCGCGCGATCAGCACCGCGCCCTCGCAAAACGACTGGCGCTCGATGTCTCCCCCAGCCGACTCCAGCAGTGGGTTGCAGAAGACGCGCAGCGGCATTCGACTCTCGCGCAACGCCGGCAGCGGGGCCAACCCGATCTGGACCGCATGGAATCCAAAAACATCCGAGACGGTTCGGTCATACTGCGTCTGCTGCCAACTCAGCATGTAACGCCCCGGTGGAGACCCCAACCACTCCGTCCAGGCGGACAGCTTGTCTCGAACCGGCTCCAAGTTCACTTGTTGTTCCGACATCGCGTTAGCATCCGGTCACCGCAGTCTGCAGGATACCCTTGATGAGTCTGTTTTTAACCCCGAAAGCGCTGGTGTGCCCCATGAGCCACTTCGTCGCTGTCGTCAAATCGCTAGGCTGATGCGACGCTGGGCCTGGATGATCTGGGGGTTGGCGCAACTGACCCACGCCCAGGCGCTGAGCGACCCAACGGGCACCCCGACGACCACCGCGGTCCCTTTGGGCGCTGCAGAAGGCGCACTCGTGGACTCCAATCCGACCGTGCTGCAAGCAGCGAATGCTGCCAATGCGGACCGCAGCAAGTCGGAATCGTCGAATCAACCGTCGACCAACTCGCCAGATGCCCCCACGGTCCGCAATGAGTTGGCCACCCGCGCAAGCCCCGATACCGACCCAGCCCCGACAGGCGATGCCAGCCCCGTTCGCGGGCCCGTAACGGCGTCTGAACCGGGGTCCCCGCCTACGGTCATTCCATTTCCCGAATTACCGGCCGAACCTGTCGCTCCAAGATCCGTCGGCACGCCAACCGTACCCATCGTGTACCGAGATCTCTGGGATCGGATCCGCGCCGGGTTTCGACTACCCGTCCTCAACAGTCCACTGGTCGCCAACTACGAGCGCTGGTACATGGCCCGCCCCGATGCCCTGCAGCGCATGTTTGAACGGGGCGGACGTTATCTCTTCTTCATTGTTGAAGAAATTGAGCGGCGCGGTCTGCCCAGTGAACTGGCCCTCCTCCCCTTTGTCGAAAGCGCGATGAACCCAGCCGCACTTTCGTCGGCGAAAGCCGCTGGACTTTGGCAATTCATCCCATCGACCGGCAAGAGTTATGACCTCTCGCAGAACTGGTGGGTCGACAATCGCCGCGACGTCCTGCAGTCCACCAACGCGGCTCTGGGCTACCTGACGCGGATCTATGAGATGCAGGGCAACGACTGGTTCCTGGCACTCGCCTCCTATAACTGGGGAGAAGGCGCCGTCCAGCGGGCCATGCGCAAGAATGCGCTGCGCGGACGCCCCACAGACTACCTGTCACTCGACATGCCGAACGAAACCCGGCACTACGTTCCAAAACTGATGGCGCTGCGCAATATTGTTGCGCGCACCCAAGCCTCAGGATTTGTCCTGCCTGAAATCCCGAACGAACCTTATTTCGCCTCGCTGGAGAAATTGCGCCCCATTGACCTGAGCCTCGCGGCGCGATTTGCCGGCATGACCGTCGAAGAATTCGTGGCACTGAACCCTGCCCACAACCGCCCTGTGATCACGGCCAGTCGCAACAACGCCCTCATCCTGCCCACCGAACGGGTCCAGGGTTTTCTGCAAGCGATGGATGAGCATGCGAACGCGCGCAAACCGCTGGCGTCATGGCAGCCAGTCACCATTCGTCAGGGCGAGACCATTGATGCCATCGCCCGCCGCTCGGGTCTGAGTGGCGGCGAATTACGACGTGCCAATGGTTTGACGGCACAGTCCCGACTGTTGCCCGGTACCCGGATCATCGCACCGCAAAAGGAGATCCAGGACGAGACCTTGGTCGAACAATTTATCGCCCCCAGAGTCTATGAACTGGTCGACACCCCGGCCCAGCGCCACCTAGTCGGACGGCAGGAAAACATGCAATCAATCGCCAATCGTTACGGCATCACGATTGCAGCGCTGCGGGCCTGGAATGGATTGCGCGACACAACCCGCCGCGGTATGCGCCTGATCGTACGGCCAGCGCAATCACAAACCGTCATGACCAATGAAAATGGCGACCGCCAGGTCATCAAAGTGACCCTCGCCGAGCCTGACCCACCGGCGCAGGCCGCTCCAACCACGCTGGCCCCAGCAGCCACTGCAGCCACTGCAGCCACTGCACCGATCGGATCGGCGACCGTAACAGCGGCAGCTGCTTCCGGCGCCCTGCGGGCACCCGCCGTGTCCAACGCATCGGCTCCCATGCGCCTGGATCCGCCCCGTCCTCAACCGGTCGCGCCCCTGAAATCAGCTAGCGTCCAGGAGCCCCAGCGGGAGCCGAAAACGACGACCCGACCCGGCGGTGCGGAGGCTGCCCGACAGAACCGTTCGCGTGCGGAATCGACGCCACCCAATCGGTCTGCCCAAACGCCAACCACTCCTTCGGGAGCACGTGCACCGCAGATTTCGCGTTCCCGTGATCAGCGCCGTCCGGTCTCGCGCGAGTCGACCAAAACTGCAGGGCCCACCAAAGCCGCTGACGCAAGGTCGCCCAAGAACGCCCCCGCCACCAATCGGGGCCGCCAGCCTGGCAACGGCAATCGACCAGCCCAGCAACGCTAAACCATCAGCTGCTCTCGGCCCTTCCCCTCCTTCCTACCAACGTTGACATCATGGGTTTTCTCACCGGCAAACGGATCCTGATCACAGGTCTTCTCTCCAACCGGTCGATCGCCTATGGCATCGCCAAGGCTTGCCATCGTGAGGGCGCAGAACTGGCGTTCACCTACCAGAATGAACGTTTCCAGGACCGCATCACGGGTCTAGCCGCAGACTTCGGTTCGACCATCACCCTGCCCTGCGATGTCGCCGAAGACGCACAAATTGACAACCTCTATCGGGAACTGGCCCATCACTGGACCGATGGGTTCGACGGACTGGTTCATGCCATCGCGTTCGCTCCCCGCGAAGCGATCGCTGGCGAGTTCCTCGCGGGCGCTAGCCGCGAAGCGTTCCGCATTGCCCATGACATCTCGGCCTATAGCTTTATTGCCCTGGCGCGCGGCGCCCTGCCCGCCATGCAGGGCCGACGCGCCGCGATGCTGACCCTGTCTTACCTCGGCGCCGTCCGGATGGTACCGAATTACAATACGATGGGACTGGCGAAGGCGTCGCTTGAGGCGAGCGTCCGTTATCTGGCGGAAGCCGTGGGCCCTCAGGGCATTCGGGTCAATGGCATTTCAGCCGGCCCGATCCGAACCCTGGCGGCAAGTGGGATCAAAGGCTTTTCAAGCATTCTTGATGTCGTCGCCAAAAATGCGCCGCTGCGGCGCAATGTCAGCGCAGAGGACGTGGGCAACGTCGCCGCATTCCTGCTATCCGATCTCGCGGGCGGCGTCACCGCCGAAATCACCTACGTCGACGGCGGCTTTTCCACCACGATGGGCGGCTCCATCGGGGCCGCTCCTCTTACTTCGGACTGAATTCAAGATGCAAGCAACACCCGCGTTGATCGCCACCAGCCGCCCCTCCTTGGCTCTGATCCTGTCCGCGATCGCGATCGTCACGCTCTCCGGCTGCAGTGTGCTGGCAGCGCCTTGCCGGATTTCCGCCGCCGTGGTCAAAACAGTCCCGGTCGTCGGTAAGGTCGTTGCTGTCCCGCTGGATGTCTGCGCAGACATCATCGACTGATGGCCGGCGCGGCCCCGGGGGACAGCGCGCTGGTTCTGCGTGGCGTTGGTCGTGTGCTGCGTGCAATACGGCCGGGGCAAAGCGATCGCTGGGTCCTGCGCGATATCGATCTCAGCGTGGCACGTGGTGAGTGTGTTGCCATCGTCGGCGAATCGGGCGTCGGCAAATCGACCCTGATGCATCTGATTGCGGGTCTCGACCGTCCCGATGCCGGGTCGATCGAACTCCGGGACGGCGACCACACCATACGGATCGATCAGCTCGAAACCGATGCCGCCGCGCGCCTGCGCGGCAGATTGCTGGGGTTCGTTTTCCAGGCATTTCACCTCATTCCCCACCTGGACATTCAGCAGAACATCGCCTTGCCCCATCTCCTCAGCCGGGGCAGCGAGCGCGACGCGAGGGCTGCAGCGGCTGAGCTCCTGAACCGGCTCGGGCTGGGCGATCGGTTGCATTCGCTTCCGGGTGAGTTATCGGGGGGTGAGCAGCAACGGGTTGCGCTGGCACGGGCACTCGTCCACCGACCGCAGCTCGTCCTGGCCGATGAGCCGACCGGCAATCTCGATCCGCAAACGGCGGAGCGCGCGCTGAACCTGCTGCGCGAGGAAGCCCATGCGGCTGGCGCTGCCATCCTCATGGTGACGCATTCGGCCCAGGCGGCGGCTGGCGCCGATCGCACCCTGCGCCTCGAGCCCGGTCGCCTGGTTGACCAGACCGAACCTCGCCCGGCGCCATCGCGCGGTTTCAACCCAACCCATTGATGGCGAACAACTTCAGCGTGATCGCACGCTGGTGGCTTGTGGCGGCTTGGCGCATGCAGCCTGGCCGCTGGATCATCGCGATCATCGCCATCGCGAGCGGCGTTGCCATGGCACTGGCGATCCATCTGGTCAACGGCTCCGCACTGGATGAATTCCGCGATGCCATCGCCCGTGTCAATGGCAACGCTCAACTGCAATTGGTCAGTCCGCTCGGTTTGTTTGACGAGGCAGTCTGGCCGGTCATCGCCAGTGCGCCCGAGGTGGGTGAGTCCAGCCCGGTCCTTGACCTGCGGCTGGGGGCCTCCCGGCAGGATGCCTACCGGGTCATCGGTATCGACGTGATGCGCGCGGCCCGGGTCACGCCGGCCCTTCTGCCGACGTTGGATGGGGATCGAAACGGCGGCTCCCTGGCCCCCCTGTTTGCCGCCGACCAGGTGTTCCTCTCCGATCAGGCCCGTCGCCAGTTCGGCTCGCCCGTGAACGGTGCGCCGATTGAGGTCGTCGTCGGTCTGGGCAAGATCGTGCTTGAGGTCGCCGGTTCTGTGGCGCTCGAAGACCGCACCCTCCTGATGGATCTTGCCACCGCGCAGTGGCGTTTTAATGCCCTTGGACGACTCAGTCGGGTCGATTTGCGACTAAATCCGGGCTTACCTAGGGCCTTGGCAATCCGCAAGCTGCAGGATCGGCTTGCGCTGGCTGGTTTCAATGGGCTGGAACTGCTCGCACCCGACGCCTCGGTGCAGCGGATGTCAAACCTGTCGCGCGCCTATCGCGTCAACCTCTCCGTCTTGGCGCTGGTGGCATTGTTCACCGGCGCGTTCCTGGTCTGGACCGCACTGACGCTGGCGGTCCGGCGCCAGCGCGCCATGCTGGCACTCCTGGGCGTACTCGGCATGACGCCGGGGCAGGTTGCGGCACTGGTTGCGCTGCAAGGCCTCTCGGTTGCACTGATTGGCAGCCTGCTCGGACTGGGCCTGGGTATCTTGGCCGCACAGGGACTGCTGCTCACGGTCGGCGGCGATCTGGGCGGGGGCTATTTTTCCGGCGCCGCCCATCTGCGGGCCGAGCCCGCGACCTTGCTGATCTTTGCCGCCCTCGGTACCGCGGTCGGCGCAGTGGCCAGTTGGGCCCCAGCCAGAGCCAGTTTCAGCATTGCACCGATTCAGGGCTTGCGAGACACGGGCGGCGAGGCTATCGAACGCGGTGCAACTCGGCCGCTGGCGTGGTGGTCCTTGAGCCTCTTCGCCGCTGGCGCTGCACTGCTGCAAGCGCCGACGATCGAAGAGTTACCGATTCCGTCCTATCTGGCGATTGCCTGTTGGCTACTGGCTGGCATCATCGTCGTCCCCGTCATGGCATCGATGCTTGCCAAGACCCTGACAACCAGCCCCGAACGGATCGTATCGGCGACCCGTGAAACGATGCGCTGGCGCCATCCACCTTTGTGGTTGGCCATGATGCGCGTGGGCCAAGCTCCGGCCCAGGCGACCGGGGTGGTCGCCGGCGTGGTCGCCAGCTTTGCATTGGGTTGTGCCATGGCGATCATGGTTCAGAGTTTTCGCGATTCAGTCGTCGACTGGCTCGACGGCGTTCTCCCAGCCGAGCTCTACCTGCGGGCGCCGAGTGGCGGTGGATCCGCTGCATTCTCGCCGGCGATGCAAGCCGGTCTGCGCGCAGTCCCTGGTATTGCCCGGATCGAATTCCTGCGCAGCCGGGAGTTGATTCTGGACCCGCAACGACCGGCAATCGCCTTGCTGGCCCGCCAGATCGACCGCAACAACCCGGGGGCAGACCTGCCATTGACCGGTGCGACCATCGAGGTGCCGAGCGGCGCAATCCCGATCTGGATCTCGGAACCACTGGCCCGGCGCGACGGTCTGCAACCCGGCATGACGATGCAGTTGCCGCTGATGGCTCCGCGCAATGCATCAGTCCCTCCCCCCCCCGGAGTCGATCGCCCGGGCGTGCAACGGGAGGCCACCCAGATTGCGCAGTACCGCGATACGACCGAACCCCGTGAGATACCGTCATTTGTGATCGCTGGCGTCTGGCGGGACTACTCGCGCCAACACGGGTCCATCGTCATCGGTTCGGGCGACTACCAACGCCTGACCGGCGACGGCTCGGTGAGCGACGCTGCGATCTGGCTCGAACCCGGCGCAGACGCCGACACCGTCGCAGCCGCCGTACAGGCAAGCCTGCCCCCCGATGCACGATTTGATCTGCGCAGCGCGGCACAGATTCGATCGCTCTCGCTGACGATTTTCGATCGCAGTTTCGCCGTCACCTATGCCCTCGAAGCCGCCGCCATCGGGGTTGGCCTGATTGGCGTCGCAGCCGCATTTGGGGGACAGGCCCTGGCGCGCCGACGCGAATTCGGCATCCTCCGACACCTCGGTGCGACGCGGGCACAACTGCGCCAGCAAATCATGCTTGAAGCGGGTACGATCGCCACGCTCGGGGTCCTTTGGGGCGGTGTGGTCGGTAGCGCAATCGCCGCTATTCTGGTCTTTCAGGTCAATCCGCAATCCTTTCACTGGACCATGAACTGGTCGGTGCCCTGGGGCCTCTTGCTGTCGACCGGTACGATCCTGATTGGGGCAGCCATGCTGGCCGCACTGCTGGCCACGCGTCAGGCCCTGACGGAGTCTCCCGTGAATGCGGTTCGGGAGGACTGGTGAGCCCGGGCGCGCAGCGACGATTGCTCTTGGGGCTTTCGGCACGCAGTGCACTCGTTCGGCTTGCTGGAACGGGAATGCTGGGTGGTCTGGATCGTCCAGGCTGGTGCGCCCAACCGGCCCGCGACACCGAGTTCGAAGCTGTGCGG
Source organism: Burkholderiaceae bacterium (assembly GCA_040401595.1). Classification (GTDB taxonomy): domain Bacteria; phylum Pseudomonadota; class Gammaproteobacteria; order Burkholderiales; family Burkholderiaceae_E; genus RFPW01. Next base: position 121,281 of record JBBAOE010000007.1, on the reverse strand, counting down.
CCACGGCGCCTCACCTTTCCGGACGATCATGGCGCTCATCCAAGCTTCAGAACGGAGTGGTGGTACCTGACCGGATGGCTGGAGCGGCCCGGTGCGTCTCCGTGCGGTGTGCAGATCACCTTCTTTCGGGCCCGTACGCGCCACCCGCCTGGAAACCCCAGTCGTTTCGCACCAACTCAGCTACTCTTTGCCCACGCCGCGCTCGCGCTGCCCGAATCAGGGCGACTGTTACACGATCAGCGTGCGGCCCGCAGCGGGTTTGGGCTGGCGCAGGCGGCCCTGCATGACACCCAGGTCCAGATCGGCCCCTGGCAACTGAGCCGAACGACGCACGACCGTTATCAGGCGCAAATCCTGAGCGAGGAATTCGCGCTTGAACTCAGCTTCACGCCCCCCGGAGCACCGCTGCTCCAGGGCGAGGCCGGCATCTCCGCCAAAGGTGCAAACCCTGAGCAGGCTAGTTACTACTACAGTCGCCCGCAGTTACAGGTCAGCGGCTCGGTGACGGTCCGTTCGCGGACCCAGAGCGTGCAGGGCCGAGCCTGGCTTGATCATGAATGGTCGAGCACCCTGCTGGAAGCCGGTGCAGTGGGCTGGGACTGGATTGGCATCAATCTGCACGATGGCGGCTCTCTGACGGCATTCCGAATGCGCGGGACCGATGGCAGCACCCGCTGGCGCCACGTCGCCTGGCGCAACGCCCGCGGCGAGCGGCAGGCACTGGAAGCCCCGGCCACCGGCACGCTCTTCGAGCCACTACGGCTTTGGAAATCGACGCGCAGTGGCGCGTCCTGGCCCGTATCGATGCGACTACGCTTGTTGGACAGGGCCTCGAATGCGGAACGCATCTGCTGGCTCGTTCCCTTGTTCGAGGATCAGGAAGTCGATGCGCGCGCGAGCACGGGCGGCTACTACTGGGAGGGTGCGGTTCGCCTGCTCGATGGCGATCGGCGCGACGCCCCGGAAATTGGACGGGGCTATCTGGAACTCACCGGTTATGCGACGCCAGTCTCCCTTTGACTGACTGACTGACTGACTGACTGAGTCAGATCACATCCAAGCTGGTTTCAGGCAACGGGCGGCATGATCAGGGGACTTTCTGGCACGGCTGGTACCGCCATCGGTACCGCAAGTACTTTGTCGATGCGTTTGGCATCCATGTCCACAATCTCGAACGACCACTCTTCCCAGACCACCCGGTCGGTCACGCTCGGCAAGCGTCCCAGCATCAACATCATCATGCCCGACAGGGTATGGAACCGTCCCTTGTCCTCCTCGGGTACGGCCCGCAAACCGAGACGATCTTTGAGTTCGGGGACCGGAATCAGACCATCGAGCAACCAACTACCATCGGCACGCTGAACCGCCCAGGCGTCCTCGGCATGATGGGGTTTGAATTCCCCGGTAATGGCCTCCATGACGTCCTGAAGGGTCACAATCCCGAGGACCTCACCGTATTCGTCGATGACGAACGCGAGTTGGACCCCGGAAGAACGGAAGTTCTCCAGCAGTTCCATGCCGGTCAGACTTTCGGGCACAAAGACCGGCGGTTGAAGAAGGCCTTCGCGCGCCAGATCCAGGGGTTCGCCGCGCAGGGTTGCCCCCAAGAGGGCACGCGCTGCGACGACGCCCACCACATCATGCAACCCACCGCGAACCACCGGGAACCGGGAGTGCTCGGATGCCTCTAGACGGCGCAGGTTTTCTTCCGTTGGGACGAGCCGATCGAGCACAACGACATCCCCGCGCGGCACCATCAGTGAACCAATCTGACGGTCATCCAGACGAAACACATTACGGACCATGGCATGTTCCTGGGCCTCGATCGCACCCGATTCCGATCCTTCGGCGAGCAGCGCATCGATTTCCTCCTGGGTCACTGCGGGCATCCCACGGGCATTGACGCCAAAGAGCCCGAGAACAAGTTCAGTCGACCCCGTTAGAAAGCGTCCAAATGGCCGCGTTGCCGCAGCGAGCCATAGCATCGGGCGCGCTACGGCTCGAGCAATCGGTTCGGGATGGATCTGGCCGAGCCGTTTGGGTACCAGTTCCCCGAGGACGATCGAGAAGTAGGTAACAACGACCACCACCAACCCGGTCGCGAGCAACCCTGCCGTACCTTCCTGGAACTCGTATTTAGACTCCAGCCACAGCGCAAACGGCTGGGCCAGGACCGCCTCGCCAACGATCCCGTTGAGGATTCCAATCGAGGTAATCCCGATCTGCACCGTTGACAGGAACCGGGTCGGATCCTCGCCGAGACGGACCGCCGCTGCGGCTGAACGATCACCCTCGTCGACCAGACGCTGCAGGCGTGAGCGACGCGCAGTGACCAGCGCGATTTCCGTCATGGCAAATAGACCATTAATGAAAACCAGAAAGACCAGCAGTGCAACTTCGAGCCAGGCCATTTCAGCGCACCAGTTGATTGATTTCGATGATTGGCATCAGAACCGCCAATACAATGACCAGGACAATGCCCCCCATCGCCAGAATCAGCAAGGGCTCGAGCAAACCGGTCAGGGTCATGGTGCGGCGCTCGACCTCCTGGGCCTGCAGCGCTGCCGCTCGTTCGAGCATTGCCGGCAGTTCACCGGTGGCTTCTCCGCTCGCGATCAGATGGACCAGCATGGGCGGGAATCGGCCCTGAACGGCGAGTGACCTGGACAGGCTAGCACCCTCGCGAACCCGGCTGATTGCATCGTCCACATTGACCCGCAAAGCCCGGTTCCCCAGGGTTTGGGCACCCGCCTCCAACGCACGCAGCAGCGGCACACCGCCGGCAGCAAGAATCGCAATCGTACTGGCGAATCGCGCCGTATTCAGACCACGAACCAGTCGCCCGACGATGGGCAGTTCAAGCAGGCGCGCGTCCCAGATCATGCGCACCGCTGGCTGCGCCAACATCGCCCGCGCAGTCAGGGCGGCGGCACCGAGCGAAAGCGTCAGCAACCACCACCACGCGCGTAGGAAATCACTGGTCGAAATCAGCATGACAGTCAGCAACGGGAGCTTCTGACGCGTCTGCGCGAACACGCCTACGACCTGCGGCACCACATAGGTGAGCAGGCCCACGATCACCAACAGCGCCACCGCCGTGACAATGCCCGGGTAGAGGAAGGCCATCGTCACTCGGGCCGACAAAGCGCTGCGGGATTCAACCCAATCCGCCAGACGGGACATGACAACGGCGAGATCCCCGGATTGCTCACCAGCAGCCACCAGCGCCCGATAGACCTCGGGAAAGTCGCGCGGGAACCGTCCCAGGGCAGATGCGATGCCGTGCCCAGCGACGACCTCGCTTCGAACCGCCGCAAACCGATCTCGGACCCGCTGATTCTCGGCCTGTTCGATCACTGCGTTCAGCGCCTGCTCAAGCGGCAGGCGAGCGCTGAGCAATCCGGCCAGCTGGCGAGTCACGAGTGCCAGATCAGCCTGACTCAGCCGGCCGGCCCAGCGCGATGTTGTGGCGGTATCCACTGCAACCGCAACCGCTTCGACCACCAGGGGCGCGAGACCGCGATCGCGCAGCATCGAACGAGCAGCGCGCGCACTGTCGGCCTCGAGCAAGCCCGATTCGACCCGACCCGCCGCACTCGCGGCCTCAAAACGAAAAGCTGGCATTGCTGGGATCAGTCTCGCGTCACACGAATCACTTCGTCGAGCGACGTGATGCCCTGATTGACCCAACGCTGGCCGTCATCGCGCATGGTGGACATCCCACCAGCCAGCGCGACCTGACGAATCGTCGCCTCCGCAGCACGTTCATGAACCTGAGCGCGAATCGTGTCATCGACCATGAGCAACTCGTAAATGCCAGTTCGGCCCTGAAAACCAGTTCGGGCGCAGGCCGGGCAGCCAACCGCACGCCACCTTGACGGGCTCAATGGATCGGGCTCGCGGCAACTCACACACAACCGTCGAACCAGGCGCTGCGCACAGACACCTAGCAGGCTTGAGGACAGCAGGAATGGCTCCACCCCCATATCGATCAGTCGGGTGATCGCACTGACCGCATCATTGGTGTGCAGCGTCGCGAGAACGAGGTGGCCGGTCAGACTGGCCTGCACGGCAATCTGAGCGGTCTCAAGATCGCGGATCTCACCAATCATGATCACATCGGGGTCCTGGCGCAAAATCGATCGAAGCGCCTTCGCAAAGGTCATGTCAATGCGGGCGTTGACCTGGGTCTGACCGACCCCCTCGAGGTCATACTCGATCGGGTCTTCGACCGTCATGACGTTGGTCGTTGTCGAGTCCAAGCGTCCCATCGCCGCATAGAGCGTGGTCGTCTTGCCCGAACCAGTCGGTCCGGTAACCAGAACAATCCCATGCGGCTGGTGGGACAGTCGATCAAAGTCCGCCAGGGTTTCATTACTCATGCCCAGGCGCGACAAATCCAGGCGACCGGCTTCCTTGTCCAGCAAGCGCAGCACCGCGCGTTCACCGTGACCCGTGGGCAGGGTCGAGACCCGGACATCCATCGGCCGCCCGCCGACTCGAAGGGTGATGCGGCCGTCCTGTGGCAAGCGCTTTTCCGCGATATCGAGCTGCGCCATGATCTTGATCCGGCTGACCAACGCGGCATGCAGCGCGCGCTTGGGCCGTACGACATCGCGCAGGGTCCCATCGACCCGGAACCGCACCAACGAGAATGATTCGAAGGGCTCGATATGGATATCACTGGCGCCATCGCGAGCCGCCTGCGTCAGCAGGGCATTGATCATGCGGATGACCGGGGCGTCGTCTTCCGCCTCAAGCAGGTCCTCGATCTCCGGGATATCCTGCAATAGGCGCGACAGATCCAGATCGCTCTCGACCTCTTCGGCGACGGCTGCAGCCGTCCCGCCCGAACCCGAATAGCTCTGCGCAAGCGCAGCGTTAAACTCAGCCACAGTTTTGCGAACCGGGTGCAGTCGCAGCGCAACGATCCGCGTGAGCTCCGCCAGAGCGCTGGGACGAGTGCCCGGTTCTATCCAGACTTCAGCACGACCAGCGTCAACCGACATCAGCAGGACCCGCTGACTGCGCGCAAACGCGTAAGGAATCCGGGTCAAACCTGGACTGGCGAGGCTCATCGGAGGCTACTCATTGCGGCAAGAGCCCAGGCTCGGGCGGCAATACGAGGCCCGAGCTTCGTGGACTCAGACCCGGAACGATCTCGGGTAGAGAAGAACCAGCGGACCCAGCAGCACCAGCGGCACTCGAGTCCGGGGCAGCGGCACCCGGCGCGATTGACGACGGATTGCCGCCACCGAAACCACGCACAGAAGACGACGCAGGCTCAGGCCGGGGCGTCATCGGCGGAAGCGCCGTCGAGGTGAAGTCCGGCAACACATTGTGTGCAGGCAAGGCGATATCGGCCTGCAGGCGGCGCACAAAATCGTAACGATCTGCAGTCAGATTCCAGGAGGCCTCGGCCGAACGCAGAACGACCGGGCGTAAAAAGACCAGCAGATTGGTTTTCTTGCGCGAGCGCTTGTCAAAGCGAAAGAGCTGACCCACAACTGGCAGATCGCCCAGCCCGGGCACCTTCTCCACGGAACCTTCCACGGTCTCCTGGATCAGTCCACCCATCACCACCATCTGACCATCATCGACAATCACGTTCGACTCGATGGCACGGCGATTCGTGATAAGTCCAGCCGAATTGCTCTGCGAAGTATCGACGCTCGCGACCTCCTGAAATATCTGCATCTTGACCAGTCCCCCCTCGGAGATCTGGGGCCGAACCCGAAGCGTGGTCCCCACATCACGTCGTTCAATCGTTTGAAACGGACTGACATTGGCGCCGGTGTTGGCGGTCAGGAACTGCCCAGTGATAAACGGGACGTTCTGACCGATCGTGATCCTGGCCTCTTCATTATCCAGGGTCAGGAGATTAGGCGTGGCCAGAATGTTGGCCGAGCCGCTTTCCTCCAGTGCGCGTGCGAGAAACCCGAGATTGACGACCGACGAATTGCTGATCCCCGGGATGCTCACATCGCGGATCACGCCGACGTTCAGACCACGCGCCGCTCCGGCAATATTCTGGGCGAGGCCAATGATGTTGGTCGATGAACCAGCTGCCGTGAAATTCGTACCACCAATCCCACCAGTGCCACCCGCTGAGGGTGATTGCAGAAACTGGAATTGAACGCCGAATTCGGCTGATTTGCTGACCGTGACTTCAACAATCAGCGACTCGATATAGACCTGCGCCCGACGGGCATCCAGACGGTCAATCACGCCGCGCAGATTTCGATAAATCGGCTCAGCAGCGATGATGATCAGCGAGTTGGTCGCCGTATCCGCGGCCACCGTTGCGCCGCCCGAGGTGAACGACTGCTGCGTTTGTGCCGCTGGGGTACTCCCCGAACCGGTAGCGCCAAATCCGCCCCCCATGCCCGTACCCTGGCCCAGGGTCTGCCCCGACGTCTGGCCAGTGGCTTGACCAAAGCCGCCACCCGCCGCGGCGCCTCCGCCAAAACCACCCTGCCCGGCAGCGCCCTGCGACTGACCAAATCCCGACCCGAGGCCCGCATCCGACAAACTACTGCCGGCGCTCAGCGCGCCCCCCAGAACGCCGCGCAACACCTGGGCCAAGCGACTCGCCTCCGCGTTGCGCAGATAGACGACATGCAGATTTCCTGGCGTTGCCGACGGTTGATCGAGTCGATCCACCAGGCTACGCGCCAAAGCGATCTTGGCCGAACTCGTCGCCCGCAACAGGAGCGAATTGCTACGCGAGTCGGCAAAGACCAACACCCTCTGGCCGGGATCCACCTGCGCACCCTGCCCTGCACGGGCAGCATCATCGAGCAGCCGACTTAGAACAGCCGCCATATCGGACGCAATCGAATACCGCAGCGGCAGGACCTCGACGTCATTGACCGACGGATTGTCCAGAACCTCGATGAGGCGACCAATGCGCTGCAAGTTCGTCGCATAGTCGGTCACGACCAGGGAATTGTTATTCGGGTAGGCCGTGATCGTGTTGTTGGGCGCAATCAAGGGCCTCAGGACGGCAACGAGATTTGAAGCCGACTCGTTGCGCAGCTGGTACACCTGGGTCAGGATCTGATCGCCAGAATTGGCGCCGCGAGAGACGTCGCCAGCTGCAGTCGCGACTTTACCGCCCTGCACCTTGGCGTCGGCTTCCGGCACGACGCGCAACAAGCCCCCGGCTTCGATGATCGCAAACCCCTGCATCCGCAGCGACGATTGCAGCATCTGCAGCGCGGTGGCGCGGGGAACCGGTTTCGGTGTTTCAAGCGTCAGCTTGCCTTTGACCCGCGGGTCAACGACAAACGTGCGTCCGATCAGGTGTCCAAACGCGCCGATCACGGCGTCAAGATCCGCATCGCGAAAGTTGAGCGCAACCGGCTCATTGGGGTTGACAACGCTGGGCACCGCTGCTGGCGGTGTTGCTCCAGAGGATGCAGCGGCGGGCGGCGTCGATGCAGCCGCGGAAGGCGGCGTAGCGGGTAGCGTGGAGGCTGCGGTCCCTGGCTTGAGCGCGGGTCTTGGCATCGGCTGGGCAGCCGTATCCATCGCTGGCAGGCACAGCGCAAGGCTTGTCGCAACACCGCCCAACCGGGTGCGACTGCGCGCCCAACGCCTGGCCCGAAACCCCTCATGCGCATCTTCAATCAACAAGTCAGGCTCCCACGCGAATAATGGTTCGACCGCCTTCGCGCGGTCCGATCAGGTTGAGCAACGGTGCCAATACCGCCTGCATGGGCGGATCGGGCCAGGCGGCCAGCCGCAGATTGAGACTGCCGCCGGCATTCCATTGCCCGTCGCCTTCAAGGTGGACCGGTCCGGCGAGCGTCTCCATGCGCAAGACCGCCTGCCTGCCAGTCGCCTGAACCCCCAGTCGCCAGCTGCCAAGCGGACGGACTGGACTCATGGCGGATGTCACATCCGCAAGCTCAAGCGCTAGTGTGCCCCGGATTCCGCCAGCGTCAATCACCAAAGATTCCCACTGCAAGCGCATTGCTGCCACCGGACGCACGGTATTCCAGGGGGATCCGAGCCCTTCAAGCGCCAGCCCGAGCCACTCAAATCGACCCGCGTCAATCCGAACCCCCGTCATGACGGAGCCGACGATATGGACCGGAGCCCCACCGTCGACAAGGGTAAAACTGGCCTCGAGCAAACCGAACAGGAGACGGGGGGAGAGACTCCAACGCAGCATGCCGGGCATTGCCAATCCAGGCAATGGTCCCAGCGTCGCGTCCGGACGCGACGCCCGGACCGGGTCCACCAGAACAACCCGAGCTGCGCCCTGCCAGAGAGTCCCCTCGGTCTGTGCCAGTCGAACCCGCCCGCCAGTCGCTGCATTCAGCCAGACATCGAGCAACCCGGTGGGCGGAGCAATCGCCAGAACGCCGAGCGCAACGCCCGCCGCAAACAGCACCGTGAGAACGATCTTCGGCGCCAACCTCATGGAGCATCGACCGCTGGACGCTCAAAGCGCATCCGGGCTGAGACCATTTCGGGCGTTTTTGTACGCTCGATCTCCAGACTGCTGGCCCGCACGCGCAGATCGCGCTGGGTGTCGGCAATCCAGACGAGGAGGCGGGTAACCTGAATGCTGCTGACCCGCAGTTCCTGCGCAGTCCCATCCCCGCCAGGGAGTAGCTCCGCAGAGATGCCACTGGCCTTGATCGCCCGCTCGAGTTCGCCTCGCAGAGGCGTCGCCGATGGGGCGGCTGCCTTCGCGGCCAGCTGGGAAAATTGATCGGACATCGCATCAATCCGGGCCAACTGTACCCGCCGCTGGGGCAACTCCCGCTCAAGACGCGTAATGCCCCGCAATGCGGGGGAAATCGCCAACTGGTCCAGAAAGAGCGCCAGAATCACGAGAGCCGCCAGAGCAAGCAACCATCGCTCGCGCGCCGCCAGCGCGTTCCAGCGCCCGCGTGCAGCGGCCATCCCACCCGCAAGCCCGCGCTCACCGACGCCCCCCGACATCGCGGGATCCGCCGCTGGCGGCGTACTGACCTGTCCGGATGTGCTGCTAACCACGCTCATGACCCGAGGCTCACAATTGCTACGGGTTCACGGTCCTCAAATTGCAGGCGCAAATGCTGGCGTCCGGCCGCTTCGCGCAGCGCGTCCCGTTCGGCGGCGGCATCCGCCCAGCCGGGCTGAAACCGCACCCGCAACCGGCCGTCCCGATATTCCGCCGAACTCAGGGCGTCGACCGCCCGGGGACCAAGCGCCGCAGCCAGTCCCGTCATCAGCACCGTGACATCATCGGCCGCAGGTTCGCCCGCACGAATCCGGGCGATATCGAGACGGCGCTGCATCTGGAGCACGGCGTCGACGATGGGCACCCGGGCTGGCAGGACCGAACGCACACGCTGCTCAATCGCCGCTTCGATGGCGGCGGATTCCGCGGACAGCCGTCCCCACTGCAAATTCAGACAAACTATCGATGTGAGCGCACAAAGCATCGCCAGTCCAACTGGCCAGCGCCATCGCGGCCATGAAATCGTGACCGAAGGCCGCCCCTTACCAGTCCTTCCCGCCGATGCCTGCTGGAGATCCAGAGGCGCAGGCAGCGGCACAGCCAGTGGATGTGGCGCCGCAACCAGACCCGCAGCCCGAACCGCAGATTGCAGAACCGCCATATCGCCTGGCTGGTCGGCGTAAAGATTGACCGTTCCTGTAAAGGGAACTGCCGTCTGCGCGAGGTTCAGCAGGGATTCCGCCGCAGCGTCAAGGCGGGAGCTCTCGACCTCGATACCGAGGCCATCCGCAAGGCCAAGCCGCATAGTGAGCGCCCCACCCACCAACGCGATCGACCAGGCGTTCTCTTGCCAGGGTATGACCAGCGGAGCTGGCCATGCCGCAGATACCCGGATGGAACGCCGGGCAAATCCAGCGATCACGGCGTCGTACCAAACCCGATCGACGACGCCAAGAACCCGGCGACCGTCGGCCAAAGCCGGCCCAAGCGCAATCCGGCAGGCCGCTGGATCCTGCAGCAGCGCGTCTTCGATCACATTGGGCAGTGCCTGCTCCAGACGGGCCCCGGAGAGTGGCGGAACGGCGGCGGGAACCAGCAGGACGTCACGCGGATCAAACACGACCGTCAACGACTTGAGGCCTTGCAATGCGCCCAATTGGATCTGTTCGGCACGCGCTTCGGGGCTGCGCCAAAGGATCAGGTCGGCCTTGTCGGACAAGGCAAGCGCATGCCCGCCCCCCACCGCGGAGATGCGGGGTGGCAACCAGGCAATCGCACCGGTTGCGGTGCTTTGTCGCTTTAGTAACGGTCCTGCCATACCAGTTCGACGAGTTCTCGACCTTTGCGTTCCAGCAGTGTGTCACTGCGTGATTCGATCCGATCGTAACGTACAGCCCCCCGGACGAGAAACCAGGAGGATGTGACACTCCAACGGTCAGCTTTGAATATCTGCGATTGCGGCTCGTACGCCTGGTTCGCGTCGGTCAGATCCCGAAACGGAACCCGGTCTCGAGCTGCGACAAACGCGCGGGCTCTGGGGAGGTCCATCGGCGCTGCCCGGGCAGCGATCACCTCGGCCGGCGCGGTATTGACATTGATCGGTGCAGGGCGGGGCAACATGACAATCAAGGGTTCGAGCGCGGCCACTGCCCCTGCGCTGAACCCCGGCACGGTCAGGAGATCGGCCGCGCGGCGAATCGGAAGGGCCGTAGGACGCCGAATCGCTGCACTGCCCCCACCGGCCGAACCATTGCCAGTACCAGCCCCGGATTCACCGCCAGGGTTATCGACCGGCTGCGCTGTTGCGGCCAACAACCGGGCGACCAGCGGATCCGCCAGCGATGAGGGCTGGCCAGCGAGGGTCAACAGGGTGGCAAGCGCAGCCGCCTCGAAGGGATCCACTCGGCCCCCGGACACCACATTCGCCAGATTGAAGCGGCCCTGCATGTCCAGAATCTGGCCATTGAGCATTGCCGGTGTCGGCCCGCTATCGAGCGCACCACCCGCGCCGACCGAGGCGTCGATCTTGGTATCTGCCACCGGAACCGCCCAGGGTTCACCCAGATGATCGGTACTGCTCGAGCGTGCATCCTGACGCAGGATGACGCGTGCCCAATCGATTGCAGCCCGTTCGATCCAGCGTGCCTGGGTCAATGCCAGGCGGTTCTCGACGGTACGTACGGTAGCGCTTTGGCGAGCAAAGAGTGCCGAAACGATCGTGGTCGCGAGCGCAACGATCAGCAGCGCTGTCACGATTGCAGCGCCGCGCTCACGGTCAGAAACAGCGCGCAACCGCATCAGTCCCGCACCGAATAGACGCGCAGAAATCGGGATCCATCGGCGCGCTCGATCGTCAGCTCAACCCCCAGAATGGGCGCTTCCGGCGGGCGTCCAGCAGCTGGAGTCGATGGTTGCGCGCCGATCGACCCTGTCCCGTTTGCGCCCTGCGCACCCTGAACGTTTTGCGCCAGTTGTGTCGCCTGCAGGGAAGGGGCCGCCTGAGCCGTTGGTTCCCGTTGCCCATCCCCCGCCGCAGGCGCAGCGGATGGGGTGCCGGCAGCCGGTGTCGCTGCCCCAGCGGCCGAGGTTGCGCTCGCATCCTGGCTCGCCATGGTGATAGCGATCGCCTGGCCGGTCTGCCAACCCTGCCCGCTCGGCCATGCACGCCACTGCAGGTCCTTGACCTCGGACAGAACAGGCTGCCAGACCAGCTCGCCAGCGGCGTTTGCCGCAATGCCGCGCTCCAGGATGCCCGAGCGCAGGCGCCAGACAACGCGATCGACCCGACTCGGATCGGATGCGCTCCCACCGAGTCGAGCCAATTCGAGGACCAGCCGGTCATCGACCGACAGGAAACGGACGGCACGGGCAACCGCCGGAATCGATCGAACCGCCCAGGTGCGCCGCAAATCGTCATCAACCTGAGCAAATGCGATCGTCAGGGCGCGCAGGCGATCGCTTTCCTGCGTGAGGCGGTCACGCGACGATAGAACCGATTCGAGGCCACGCCAGCACAGGACAGCGAGAACCCCAAGCAGCGCGATTGCAATCAGCAATTCGAGCAGCGTAAACCCCCGAGAATGTTGGCGGGCACGCATCGCTAGCCGCCCGGCACATTGGTGGCAAACCCCACCAGACGCGCCAGTCGGGGCGCATCCGCTTCCACCGGTGCATCGGCCGAACGCACTGAAACCTCCACGCGGCGAAAAAAAATGTTGGGAGTGGCGAACACCTCTTCCTCACAGCGCAGCGCAACACCGCCCTGCGGACAATCAAAGCGCCGTCGTCCCACCTCGGGCCACTCGGAACTCATCCGGATTGTTGCCAGGCGGTTTTCCGCACTCCAGAGCGCGTAAGAACGCATGCGCAGGTCTTGCGCACCCTGGGTCAAGGTGGCAGTGGCGCGCAGGGCAGCGATCAGGGCAACTGCCGCAATCGTGAGAGCAATGAGAACTTCAATCAAGGTGAACCCGGCGGGCAGTGCGCCGAGAGGGCGCCGTACCGGATATCTGCGCCGACCTGGCGTCATCCCCGAGTCGGGGGCCTCGCGATCGCCTCGAATGGGCTCAGGGAGGTCGGCTGATTGCAACATTCGCCTCATCGCACGCCAAACAAGCCCAAGCCATTCGCTTGCAGACTCACCTGAGCCTCTGCACGACGGAGGATGATCGTAAACGGCGAATCAATGGGATCCCGCCCGAATTCGACCCCCGCCTGACCATCGGCCCGACGCAGGTCGACCTGAGTCGGAATGTTCCAGGGACGCGGCCGCAGGTCCGCGTCACCCTGCACGGGCCGCCAGCTGCGCTGATCCCGGACCAGAAAACGCCAGCCTTGCGTATCAATTTCGAAACGAATCGGGGAGCCCCCCAGCAGGGCCTGCTCGTGCGCAATTTCCAGCAGTGCGGCAAGGCGCTCCGCATCCAGTCGCAACTGCCGCTGGGTATCGGGGCCACCGCTGAGGGTCGTAAAGGCAAGGACAATCCCGATAATGACGACAACAACAAGCATCTCGATCAGCGTCATCCCGCGCATCCGGCGCGGCGACCGGCGTGACGCCACCGATTGACGACGCATGGCGAGCGCGCTCAGGCGCCGCTCGGGTCGAAAGCGCTCGAGTTTCCTGGGCTTAAAGGTCCCAGGAGCCGACGTCAGCATCCACGCCCGTGCCGCCGCTCTGGCCATCGGCGCCAAAACTGAAGACATCAATCTCGCCCCGAACCCCCGGGTTCAGGAACTGGTACGGTTTGCCCCACGGATCGTTCGGCAAACGCTCCAGGTAGGACTTCCAATTGGCCGGGACCGGCGACACCGTCGGTTTCTGGACCAACGCCATCAACCCCTGCTCGGTCGTCGGGTAGCGCTGGTTGTCCAGCCGATACAGCTTCAGGGCCTGCATGATCGAGGCTACGTCCTGCTTGGCAGCTACCGCGCGGGCCTCATCAGGACGGCTCATGACGCGCGGCACCACCAGGGCAGCCAGCACGCCCAGAATCACAATGACCACCATGATTTCGATCAGGGTAAACCCTCCCGCGACCCGGGCAGCGCGCAGGCGCCGGCCGCGATAGACCGAGTCAGTGGCCAGTCCATCGGCCTGGCCCGCCACGGTGGCCAACGGCAAAGCAGGGGAAGCATGCGTCATGGGGTTCTCGATCTCATAAGACGACAAGCACAAACGCCATCCAGAAAAGCCATTGCGGACCGCAGTCCATCTGGGGATTTCGATGTGCAGAGGTCAGTGACAGGTATCGGTATGATAGACCCTGCGTCAACTCCCATTGAAGGACGTCCGTCTTTGAACGCTCGCCTCTGGCTGCCCCGACTCTTCTCGCTCATGCTCATCGCTGCTCTGGCCGCAATCCTGGCCTGGTGGGTACCGCGTCTTGCTGCCCCGACTCCCCCCATTGCTCCGTTGCCAAATGACGCCAATTCCTTGGTATCGGACGCCAACGCTGCAGCATCCCTATTTGGTGCCCTGCCGCCCAAGGCTGCGCAGGCCCCCACACTGAATTTCAAGGTGCTGGGACTGGTCAGTGGCATGCGCGGATCGGCACTGATTTCGGTCGACGGTCGGCCGGTGCGCAGTGTCGCGCTAGGCGACGAAGTGGAATCGGGCTGGATGCTGGTGGGTGTCCAAGCCGAGCAGATCATCCTCCAACGCAATGGGACGCGTACGGAGGTCGCAGCGCCACCGCGCGGCTCAGTTTCCCTGCTGACCGGACCCTGACATGAAATCGTATCTCGAACTGATCCAGCGCGTTCTCGATGAAGGCGTCGAGCGGCAGGACCGAACGGGTGTGGGTACGCTCGCCGTCTTCGGCCATCAGATGCGATTCCGGCTCGCAGACGGCTTTCCGCTACTGACCACCAAGAAACTGCACACGCGATCGATTTTCCATGAACTCCTATGGTTTCTGCGCGGCGAGACCAACGTGCGCTCCCTGCAGGCACACGGCGTATCGATCTGGGATGAGTGGGCCGACGCCGATGGCGAACTTGGCCCGATCTACGGCAAACAATGGCGAGCTTGGTCGGGGGCCAACGGAGAAACTGTCGATCAGATCGCCCAGCTCATTGAATTGATTCGGCGCGATCCCAATTCCCGTCGGCAGATCGTCAGTGCCTGGAATGTGGGGGAGCTGCCCCAGATGAAACTCGCGCCCTGCCATTGCTTGTTTCAGACCGCAGTCATCAGCGGGCGCCTGCACCTGCAGCTCTACCAGCGTTCCTGCGATGTCTTTCTGGGGGTACCGTTCAATATCGCGAGCTACGCGCTGCTGCAGACCATCCTTGCTCAGCAGTGCGGTCTCGAGGTGGGTGACTTCGTCTGGACCGGTGGCGATGTTCATCTGTATTTGAATCACCTCGACCAGGCCCGACTGCAACTCACGAGGGAGCCCTTCCCGTTGCCGCAGCTGGTGTTAAAAAACCATCCGCCATCGATCGAGCACTATCAGATCGAAGACTTCGCGCTCGAAGGCTATCAGGCCCACCCGCACATCCGTGCCGAGGTCGCAATCTGAAGCCCCGCCTGACCCTGGTCGTCGCTCGAGCCGCCAACGGCGTCATCGGTCGGGACAACGTGATGCCATGGCATCTGCCGGAAGACCTCAAGCATTTTCGCCAGTTGACGACGGGGCACGCGATTCTGATGGGTCGAAGGACCTGGGACTCCATTGGCCGACCGCTACCAAATCGGCGCAGCCTCGTTCTGAGTCGCGATCCCCATTTCTCGCCCCCGGGTGCAGAGCGGGTCGCCAGCATTGACCAGGCAATCGCACGATGCGTCGATCAGCCGGAACTCTTTGTGATTGGCGGCGGACAAGTCTATGAAGCCGCGCTGCCCTATTGCCAGCGCGCGGTGATCACGGAAATTGCCCTGCAGCCCGAGGGCGATACCCACTTTGCGCCACTCGATCCGCTGGTCTGGCACGAAATAGAGCGGCAACCGCGGCAGGGCAGTGACGGCGTGCAATTTGAAATTGTCACCGCCATTCGCGGCAGGTCATGAATGCCCTGAAGAGCATTCGCCGGCTCGTGCTGGCGCTCCTGCTGATTGGACTCACCGCCTGTTCGACGCCTCGCCTCGCCTTTGACGCGTTGCCCTTCTGGTTGCAGTGGGAAGCCAAACGGACCTGGGATCTCGATGACCAACAAGCCAGCCTGAGCCGGGAGCAAATCAACCAGTGGCTGGAATGGGTCCGACGGGAACAATTGCGACCGACCGCACAATGGCTCCAGAACGTACGCCGCCAGTTGCGCGAGGGCCCACCAACCACCGCCGCGGATGTCACTCGCTGGCGTGAGTCAATCATCCAGTGGTGGTCCCCGCTCATGCAACGGATCACGCCCGAATTGGTGACGCTCGCTGTGACCCTCAAGCCCGCGCAACTGAACAAAATGCGCAGTCGGTTCGAGGACGCCAATGAGCGATGGCGTCGCGACATCCATCCCGCTTCCCCGCGCGTGCGCGCCGCGCGCCGGGAGGAGCGATGGATCGAACGGACGGACTGGTTGTTCGGCGAAGTGACCGCAACCCAACGGGAACTGATCCGCACGCATGTTCGAGAAATCGCCGCCTTCGACACGCTGGTTGAAACCGAACGTCTTGAACGTCAGCATCGGATCATCGCCGCGCTCGAGGCCCTGACCATGCAGACAGGCAACCGGGTTGCCTCCGAGGCGGGCTTAGCGGAAACGCTGGAACGGATCTGGCGACCTGATCCGGCACGCGCAGAGGAGGCCAATCGACTCGCGCTGGCCAATGATGTGATTGCTGCACGACTGCTCGCCAGTGCGACCCCGGCTCAGCGGGCTGCGCTGGACAAGCGCATCAGCAGTTTCATCGACGATCTGAACGCGCTGGCAGCCCGCAATCCCAAAAGCAGCTAGAGACTCCGGGCATACTTCACGCAGATGCCGTCAATCCCCCATCATCCAACGCCCTGACCCATCTATGCCCCAGACCGCGCTGAATTGGACCCTGGAGTACCAGCCCTTTGGTGCCCAACTGTTGAAGGCCAGTGTTTCGTTCGGCGGGGCTGAACAGCCTCGCCATCCAGTCTTGTACCTGAGTCCGCAATCCGCGGGCGCAGGCACACCGATTCGCGGCGGTGTACCGATCCTGTTCCCGCAGTTCAATGACGAAGGCAGCTTACCCAAACATGGCTTTGTCCGAACCGCGAACTGGCGTGCGCTTGAGTCAGCGGGTTGTTTTGGTCTGACCATCGGCCCAAGCACCCGCAACCCAAATCCCGACCTTGTACACCCAGACTGGCCGCATTCAGCCGAACTGGCGCTGGAGATTCGCGCCGAAGACCACCGGCTTGAACTCGTACTCAAGATCACCAACACCGGCAGCAGCGCTTTTTCCTGGACGGGCGGTCTGCATCCTTATCTTGCCGTGACCGACCTGCTCGCCAGCCGCTTGCGAGGCTTGGGCGGTACCCGGACCCGCGATCGTTTTCACCCGGCGGTGGTGCGCCAGCCAGAGGGTGATATCGGCTGGGATGGACAGCTCTATGAGCGCCTGTTTGATACTGCGGCGCCGGTAGAGCTCGATGCCGGTGCACTTCGGTTGCGCCTCTCCATGACGGGATTCAATCAATGGATGGTCTGGAATCCGGGCGTCGCGGGCGCACAGGCCATGAAGGATCTCCCCGATGCCGACTGGCAACGATTTGTGTGCGTCGAGCCCGTCATTGTTGAGCACCCGGCCAGGATCGAACCAAACGAAACATTCGCCGGCAGTTTTCTGATCGAAGTGCTGTCAGACCACCCGGCAGGATCCTGACCCAGTCGGCATCGCATCAATTGGCGCCCCCGACACGAATCGAACGTGTGACCCTCTCCTTAGGAGGGAGATGCTCTATCCACTGAGCTACGGGGGCCAGTGACCGCACTCAACGCCAGATTGTAGCGGGGTCTGAATGCGACAGTCACAATAACGACTTCAGTCGACGACTTGCCATGAAGCTGACCGCTGTTCTCCTTCTCGCGTACTTTCTGGCGATCCTCATCAGCCTGAGGATGCCTCGACGCGATGTGCAGAGCCGGCACCTGCATTTTTTGCGCGCCTTCTTTCCGAATTGGCGCTTTTACCACGCCGTGGGTCATCGACCGACGCTGGAGCTGCGCGTTCAGCTGGACGACGCCGAGTGGTCAGACTGGACCCCATACTTCCCCCGCGCCGAGCGCCATGCGAGGCAATTCGTTCATAATCCCGATATCAATTTACAACTTGTCGAGCAGACACTGGTCGAGCATCTCGCGGGAGACCTTGCCGAGATGTCCGATGAGGAAAACGTGACGGAGCTTGTCAGCTACCGGCTGACCGTCCGGTTAGCCTTGAAGTGCGCCATGCAGAATGCGATGACGCTTGCCCAGCAACGGTCGACCCTTGGAAACCGCCCAAATACCGGCGCCGCGTCCGACACGCCGGGGGATTCCGGTCAGCTGAGCGCCTTTCAGTTCCGGGTACGTCTGCTGCATCCCCTTGAGCCCGATGGAGACAATCCAACGGTACTGGTGTCCCCGACCCTGCAGGCCCACCGGGATCTCGAGCCTACGGGCGTAGAGTCGACCTGATGGTGCTGGATCAGGCCATAGCGATACGCGCCTTCGAGTGGCTCTGCGCCGTCAGCTTGCTCATCCAGTGCGCCGAATTCTGGCGCCTGCGCGAGGCACAAGGCGAGTCTGGCGTCTGGCTGTGGTCGATTCAGCGGGATGACCTCAAGGGTGCGCCGCGATGGTTGCGCGCTGCCTTTGACCAACTCTTCGTCCCCTGGACCCATCGGCTGCATCTTGGACTGCGGGCACTGGTCGCGCTCTCATTGTTTTGGGGATCGTCCAGTATCACGAGCATAATGTTATTTTTAAGTACAATCATCCTGCTCATCCGATGGCGTGGCACCTTCAACGGGGGCAGCGATTTCATGACCGTGGTGGCGCTGACCGGGCTTCTAATTGGACACCTCGCCAGCTTGTGGTGGCCCGCATCCACCGCCTGGCGCGCTGGCCTCTGGTACGTGAGTATTCATACCCTGACCTCGTATTTCATTTCCGGCGCGATCAAACTGGGACACCATCATTGGCGCAGTGGCCTGGCACTGACGGTATTCCTCGATACCGCGGTCTACGGACCCTTGCCAGCCAGAAGCCTCTGGCACCAGCCGTTGATGGCGCGCCTCGCGGCCTGGAGTTTCATTCTCTGGGAATGCTGCGCCCCACTGGTTCTGCTAGGCCCCATGTGGGCGATGGGGTTCTGCGTCATCGCTGCCGGTTTTCATGGACTGGTGTTTTGGTACTTTGGTCTGAATCGGTTCTTCTGGGCCTGGGCCGTGAGTTTCCCCGCGCTGATGTATTGCGCCTCGGATCTGCGCTTAGGGTCGCTATGAAACCCCGGACAACCCGAAACCAAGGCCTGGTCCAAAGCCTACTCCACACCCAAGTCCAGAGCCCGATATGAAAGCGCTCGACCCGGCCGGAATTGACCCATCGAAAGGCAAACACTGGGCGCGCAGGATTTTCACCGGTGCGGTTGTGGCCACCGCGCTGATCTGGGCTGCTCTGTTGACCGCCATCCAGACGACGAAGTCGAGGGAGCTGGAGGCCAAATTTACCGAGGGTCAAGAGACCGTCCAGGTCGTGGCCGGACAGATACAGGAGCTCTTTGACCTGAGCGACGCGGTGTTGCGCCCAGCCGTGGCCGATCTGACAACTCCCGCCGCGCTACTCAATCGCCTCGACCGCCTCGGTCCCCTCCGCGAAGCCTTGTCCGATATTTTTCTTGTGACACCCGATGGGGAAGTGAACGCGATTGACCTTCTGAATCAGGACAAGGCGTTCAAGGCGAGCGCACCCGACCTCCTGTTAAGCGACCACAACTCGACACCCAATGGCACCGTGATCCAACGATCGGCCCAGGCATGGGCCTCGGAAGAATCGGCCTTTGCGATGACCCGCCGAGTCCAGCTCCCAAATGGTCAGACCGGATTGATTGGGGTGTCGCTGCGCAGTGACTGGGTCGGCAGGCGCTTTAAACAGTTTCGCCTTGGCAACCCGGGGGACTCAAGTATCGGCTCCTTGATTCACCTTCAGGAGGGCGTCATCCTGACCCGGGTCGACCCGCAGGGCCTGATCACCAGCGGCCACGTCGTCTCCTCGGTCCCGGCCTTCTTGCGCATTCGGGGAAACCTCAGAGGACAGTACCTTGGGTCAAGCTCAATCGATGGCGTTGTTCGAGTGAGCGCGTTTGAACGGGTACCGGGTTGGCCCGTGTCGATCCTCTGGGCCCGATCCCTGAACGATGTCCTAGAGGAGTGGCGAACATTCCGGAACATCCTGCTCGCCCTCGGATCGGTCATCAGTCTGATTCTATTGATTGGTAGCGCACAGATCATCCGACTGTTGAGCCGGCTCCAGTCCAGTGAACGCCGGGCCCTGGCAGCCGACCAGGCGAAGACGGAATTCCTGTCGAGTATCACCCATGAACTTCGAACCCCATTGACGGGCATTCGTGGATTTGCGGAACTGATTGAACGGCATGCAAAAAACACCCCCTGGAGTGAGCCAGCCCGTCGGATCCGCCGCAATGCTGAACGGCTCAATGCACTGCTGGACAGCATTCTGGACCTGACACGTCTTGATTATGAGGCGATGCCGATCCGATATAACGTTGAACCGCTGCCCGAACTGGTGGCCGAGGTGTTTGAGCTATACGACGCAGCTGCTGCCATCAAGGGTCTCGCGATCACACTCGACATGGCGGATTCAGTTCCCGATTATCTGCCGTGCGATGGCATGCGCCTGCGACAGATTCTGGGCAATCTCCTGGCCAACGCGATCAAATTCACCGCCCAGGGCAGCGTTCAGTTACGCGTTCAGCTGATGGGCCCGACCATTCAGTTTGATGTGATTGACAGCGGACCAGGCATCGCCGAAGAGTTCCACGACCAGATTTTTGAACGGTTTCGTCAAGCCGCAACGATTGGTTCTCAACGATACGGTGGTACGGGACTCGGACTCGCGCTGGCCCGCTTGTTGGCGCAAGCCATGCAAGGCTCCCTGGTCGTCCAGTCTCAGTTGGGGGCTGGCAGTCAGTTCACCCTGCGTCTGCCGATGCGACCAGCCGGGATCGATCTGGAAAACCTCCCGCGCACACCTATTCGTAAAGTGACCCCGACCTCGGTTAGCATGCCGCCATGATCGATTCAGTTGCAGCGGCACTGGCCGAGGATGTCGCCCAGCGGCGTACCTTTGCCATCATTGCCCACCCGGATGCGGGCAAAACCACTCTCACCGAAAAACTGCTGCTGTTTGGGGGTGCTATCCAGATGGCTGGCACCGTCAAGGCCCGCAAGAGCGGCCGGCATGCGACCTCCGACTGGATGGAGGTCGAAAAGCAGCGTGGGATCTCGGTCGCCAGTTCAGTGATGCAGTTTCAATGGGGCGGCTGTACCTTCAATCTTCTAGATACGCCTGGCCACAAGGATTTCTCCGAAGACACCTACCGCGTACTGACCGCTGTCGATTGCGCGGTCATGGTCGTGGATGCCGCCAAGGGCGTCGAGGAACAGACGATCAAACTGCTGCAGGTCTGTCGGTTACGTGATACCCCAATCGTCACCTTCGTCAACAAGATGGACCGCGAAGTCCGTGAGCCCATCGAGTTGCTCGATGAGATCGAATCCATCCTGAAAATTCAGTGCGCACCGGTCACCTGGCCGGTTGGGATGGGCAAACGTTTTCGCGGCGTGTACCACCTGCAGCGCAACGAGATCCTGCGTTTCCGGGCCGGAGAGGAGCGCGCGAGCGATGACGCGGTTCAGGTGCTGCACGGCCTCGATGATCCGGTTCTTGACCGCGAGTTCCCCGACGAAGCAGCCCAGCTGCGAAGCG
The DNA here is from genome assembly GCA_040401595.1 of Burkholderiaceae bacterium. GTDB lineage: Bacteria > Pseudomonadota > Gammaproteobacteria > Burkholderiales > Burkholderiaceae_E > RFPW01. The sequence goes on along the minus strand of JBBAOE010000007.1, from coordinate 99,920 downwards.
ATGTTGAGCTGGTGCGGGCTGCCAGCGGAACCTTTGAGCTCGAGGAATTTCTCGCAGGACGCCAGACACCGGTCTTTTTTGGCTCGGGTATCAATAATTTCGGGGTCCGTGAGATTCTGGGTGCCCTCGCGCAATGGGCCCCGCCACCGCAATCCCGCCCAGCACGGGTACGACGCGTTGAACCCACCGAACCCCCCTTCACCGCGTTCGTTTTTAAGATTCAAGCGAACATGGACCCGCAGCATCGGGACCGTATCGCGTTCGTGCGCGTCTGCTCAGGGCGCTATCACCCCGGCATCAAAGTGCGTCATGTCCGACTGGGACGTGAAATGAAAATCTCAAACGCCGTCACCTTCATGGCTAACGAGCGCTCTCGTATGGACGATGCCGTTGCCGGCGATATCCTGGGTATTCATAACCACGGGCAACTACAGATTGGCGACACCCTGTCGGAATCGGGTGAAGCGCTGGGTTTCGAAGGCATTCCATACTTCGCCCCAGAACTGTTCAGCCTGCCGCGATTGCGCGACCCCATGAAAGCCAAACCCCTGCAGAAGGGCCTGCGCGAACTGGGCGAAGAGGGTGCGGTCCAGGTGTTTGAGTCACTGATGGACAGTTCCCTGCTGATCGGGGGCGTGGGTCAGTTGCAATTCGAAGTCGTGCAGGAGCGGCTTCGTACCGAATACGGCGTCGATGCCTCATTCGAGCGGGCGGGCATCGCCGCAGCCCGCTGGATCACCTTCGACGACCCGACCCAGCTCAAAGAGTTTGAGCGTGCCTACCCTGCCCGACTGGCGCGCGATGTCGATGGCAATCTGGTCTATCTGGTCGACAGCCGGCATACGCTGGCCGTGACCATAGAACGCTGGCCCAAGGTCCACTTTCATGAAACCCGCGAACACGGCCAGCGTCTGACTTAAATCGAGAAAGTAATGAACTCAAATAACGATTCACACCCAAGTACAGATTCGGCAACCCACGCGGGACATGCCCATGAGCACCACGAGGGGTGTTCCCACGGGCATCCTCAGGCCCATGACCAGGAAATTACCCATGAGGCTCTGTTTGTCGAGGTCTTATCCCTGCTGGGTGAAGGCGTTGCCGCTCACCGTATCGAAGCTGCCTCGAATGCGATCGGACTCACTGAGGGCGCATTGCTTCAGTTGGATGCGCTGGGCCTGGATCTGTTTGATCATGCCTTACATGCCGAGTTGGATGCGTTGGCCCATGGCCACCATGACCATTCTCACGACCACGATCATGCTCACGGCCACGACCATGCTCACGACCATGCTCACGACCATGCTCACGACCATGCTCACGACCATTCCCACGGTCATTCCCATGATGAGTCTCATGTGCATGGACACCCGCATGGCACCGGACACGATCACGCTCATCAGCAACCGGTGAAGCTGGTGCGACGCGCCAAAAAAGCGAAGGTGGTCTCAGCTCGCTTCCCAGAGCCTGCAGTCTATGTCATCGAAAAGATGGCCCACGGGTTCCGCCGCGCCGGACGCAGCACTGGTGGCGGGTTTTATGAGTATCCCGCCGGCGCTGAGCCGCAGCTCTGGAGCGGTCTAAAAGTCTTCGAGCGCGGTGCGCGCGAAGTGGACGATGCTGCGATTGCAGAGCGCTTGCGAGCAGCGTTGCGCTAAACCCAAGCCAGTAACGCGCCCCAATCGCGCGCGCTACTGATCAACACAGCTTCAGAGATTGCGGCGCCCAGTTCGGGCGCCGCGAGTCCTCACTCCAGAGCCATGGTCCGCTCTTCCGGGGTAACGGCCTTCATCGACAGACGCAGACGACCTTTGTCATCGGCTTCGATAGCCTTGATGCGGATCTTGTCGCCTTCCTTGACAAAGTCGCTCACCCGCTCCACCCGCTCATTGGCGATCTGGCTGACATGCAGCAGCCCATCGCGTCCAGGCAGAATCTGGACGATCGCACCAAATTCGAGAACCTTCAGGACGGTTCCCTCGTAGACCCGACCAATCTCGACCTCAGCGGTGATCTCTTCGATGCGTTTGCGCGCACGCATCGCAGCATCACTATCGGTGGCTGCGATAGTGATCTGACCATCATCCTTGATATCAATCTGGGTGCCCGTCTCTTCCGTGATCGCACGAATCACCGCGCCACCTTTGCCGATCACATCCCGAATGCGTTCGGGGTTGATCTTCATCGAATACATCCGAGGCGCATACGCGGACAGTTCCTCGCGCGCACCACCGACAGCCGCCTTCATTTTCTCCAGAATATGGAGACGGCCTTCGCGCGCCTGGGCTAGCGCTACCTGCATGATCTCGCGGGTGATCCCCTGGATCTTGATGTCCATCTGTAGCGCCGTGACCCCGGTCTCAGTACCAGCCACCTTGAAGTCCATGTCGCCCAGATGATCTTCATCACCCAGAATGTCGGTCAATACCGCGAACCGCTTGCCCTCAAGGATGAGACCCATCGCAATACCAGCGACGTGGGCTTTCATGGGCACACCGGCATCCATCAGTGCGAGGCAGCCACCGCAGACCGAGGCCATCGACGAGGACCCGTTTGATTCCGTGATCTCCGAGACCACGCGCAGCGAATAGCCAAAATCGGTGGCTGACGGAATCAGCGGGTTGATACCGCGTTTTGCCAGTCGGCCGTGGCCGATCTCACGACGCTTGGGGCTGCCGACACGGCCGGTTTCACCGGTCGAGAACGGGGGGAAGTTGTACTGGAACATGAAACGTTCCTTGTACTCACCCGCGATCGCGTCGATCACCTGTTCATCCCGAGCCGTCCCCAGGGTCGCCGCAACCAGCGCCTGAGTTTCGCCGCGGGTAAACAAGGCGGAGCCATGCGCACGTGGCAGCACGCCAGTGCGAATGGAGATCGGACGGACCGTACGGGTATCGCGCCCGTCGATGCGCGGATGCCCATCGAGAATCTGACGCCGCACAATCCGGGACTGCACATCAAACAAGCGGGAATCGAGTTCTACCGAATCCAGCTTGGGATGGCCGGCCGCTTCTGCCTCAGCCATCAACGTCGCTTTGGTTGCGGTCTCGATCTCATCAATCCGAACTGAGCGTTCCTGCTTGCTGCGGATCGCATACGCTTCCCGGAACGGTGCTTCGGCCAGCTGGTTAATTCGCTCGACCAGCGCGGCCTCCGGAACCGGTGCGGTCCATGCCCACTCGGGTTTGCCGCCCGCTTCAACCAATTCATGAATCGCATCGATCGCGATCTGCATCTGCTCGTGGCCAAACACCACAGCGCCCAGCATCACATCCTCAGGCAATTCGCGCGCCTCGGACTCCACCATCAGAACTGCGCTCTCGGTACCCGCCACCACCAGATCCAGGGCCGAGGCCGCAGTCTGTGACACGGACGGATTCAGCACATAGGCACCATCGAGCCAGCCAACCCGCGCCGCACCGATCGGGCCATTGAAGGGAATACCGGAGATTGCCAAAGCCGCCGAGGCAGCGATCAGGGCAGGTATATCGGCATCGACCTCCGGATTGAGCGACAACACCGAAAGAATGATCTGGACCTCGTTGTAAAAACCGTCCGGAAAGAGCGGGCGCAATGGGCGGTCCGTGAGTCGCGCAACCAGCGTCTCTTTTTCGGTCGGGCGGCCTTCCCGTTTGAAAAATCCACCGGGGATACGGCCCGCAGCGTAGAACTTTTCTTGATAGTCGACCGTCAGCGGGAAGAACGTCTGTCCCGGTTTGGCATTTTTGGCGGCGACAACTGTCGCGAGCACCACGGTATCGTCCATGTTGACGACCACAGCACCGGTTGCCTGGCGGGCGATTTCGCCCGTTTCCATGGTGACGCTGTTTGCGCCCCACTGAAAGGTTTTACGAGAGATTTCAAACACAGTCTGTTTCCTTTTTGACTGACATCACCTGGAGAGAAGGCCGGGCGCTCCAGTTCGCCCCAACGATCGACATGCCAAAACAGCGCAGTCCGCATCCGCGAAGCGCTGTATCAAGGTCGGCATTCCATGCATTCGATCGGCATACATGACCGGGATGGCAGGCGCGAATACGCTCAACACCCGATCAATAAACTCTTGCCCGCCTGCACCCGCGATCATGCGGGTACGAAGCGGGGCAGAAAACTGCGTCTGAGCGCTTATTTGCGCAGCCCCAAGCGCTCGATCAGCGCCCGATACGCATCAACATTGCGGCTCTTGAGGTAGTCGAGCAACTTGCGTCGACGACTCACCATCCTGAGCAAGCCCCGACGTGAGTGATGATCCTTCACGTGGGCCTTGAAGTGGCCCGTGAGGTCATTGATGCGGGCGGTTAACAAAGCGACCTGAACTTCCGGCGAACCGGTATCGCCTTTGGCGCGCTGAAAATCGGTGACGATCTTCGATTTATCAAGCGTAGCAACAGACATGGTTTTTCATCCCCAAATTGGTGTGCTCGAGCATCACGCTCTCTGCACAGAAAGGCCCGAATTCGATGCGAGACCCCCGTACCGCCAAGGGCGGCGAGGCATCAGGCTCGATCAGGCCGGAACTTGCGGTTGCACTGGGAGTGCGCAACCGTGCGAATAACCGTAGAGTTTAGCAGGATTTTGGCCATCGAGGGCATCTTGCCGATGCCCCCCATTCATCAAGGTTGCGGGTTGACGCGTTCGTTCTTGGACTGAAGTTTATTGAGTGCGTTCAAGTAAGCCTTGGCCGACGCAACGACGATATCGGGATCTGCCCCGACCCCGTTGACGATTCGGCCCGCACGCGTCAGCCGCATAGTGACCTCACCCTGCGATTCGGTCGTTCCAGAACTGATGGAATTCACTGAAAATAAAAGAAGTTCAGACCCCGAACTGACCACGGACTCAATCGCTTTGACCGTCGCATCGACTGGACCATTACCCTGGCTTTCGGCCTTCTGCTCTTTACCGCCCTGCGCAAAGACGACGCGGGCGTTCGGGCGTTCGCCAGTCTCGGAGGACTGCGCCAGTGAAATGAATCGATAGAAATCATCGCCGACCTCGACACCATCACTACCAGCGATGGCATGCAGGTCTTCATCAAAGATTTCAGCCTTCCGATCCGCCAGGTCCTTGAACCGTGCAAAGGCTTCATTGAGGGCGCTCTCCCCATCGAGTGCGATACCCAGATGGTCCAGCCGCTGGCGAAAGGCGTTGCGCCCGGACAGCTTACCCAGCACGATCCGGTTGGCCGACCAGCCAACATCCTCGGCCCTCATGATCTCGTAAGTATCCCGGGCCTTCAGCACGCCGTCCTGATGAATGCCGGATGCATGGGCGAAGGCATTGGCGCCAACAATCGCCTTGTTGGGCTGTACCGCAAATCCGGTGATGTTCGAGACCAATCGGCTTGCGGGAACAATCTGGCTGGTGTCGATGCCGACATCGAGCCCAAAATAATCGCGGCGGGTTTTCACTGCCATGACGATCTCTTCGAGCGAAGCGTTGCCCGCACGCTCACCCAGACCATTGATCGTGCATTCAACCTGGCGGGCACCACCAATGCGCACGCCAGCCAAGGAATTGGCCACGGCCATTCCAAGATCATTGTGACAGTGCGTCGACCAGACCGCCTTGTCCGAATTCGGGACGCGCTCGCGCAGCATCCGAATGAATTCGCCATATAGTTCCGGCACGCCATAGCCAACGGTATCGGGAATGTTGATCGTCGTTGCACCCTCATCGATGACCGCTTCCAGCACGCGACACAGGAAATCCGGATCGGAGCGGTAACCATCCTCGGGCGAAAACTCGACATCCCCGACCAGGTTGCGCGCGAACTTCACCGCCAGCTTCGATTGCTCGAGCACCTGCTCAGGTGTCATCCGCAGTTTCTTCTCCATGTGCAAAGCGCTTGTGGCGATGAAGGTATGGATTCGCGCTGACTGCGCCGGGGCCAACGCCTCGGCGGCGCGGGCGATATCCCGGTCATTGGCACGCGCAAGCGAACAGATGGTGCTCTCGCGCACCGCACTCGCGATCATCCGCACGGCTTCAAAATCGCCGTTACTCGAGGCCGCAAACCCCGCTTCAATCACGTCGACCCGTAGCTTCTCCAGCAATCGCGCGATCCGCAGCTTCTCGTCGCGGGTCATCGACGCGCCCGGGCTTTGTTCGCCGTCACGCAAGGTCGTATCAAAAATAATCAATTTTTCAGTCATGAGAATTCTCCGGGCGCGCCGCGCCACAATCATGGGCACCTGGGTGCCTCTGTTGGGAAAAGGGTTCGGGGCGGGTTAGCGCGCAGCTCCGTTCGGCCTGAAGCCCCGAAGGCCCCTGCCGGGCGGCCCACCCGCTGCGTCGTGCCTGTCTGTTTAAGTGTTCCCGGGATCTTGAACGACGCCGGACACGGGCAAGAACGCTAGCGCGCGGGGCGCGGCGCTAGACATAGTCGGCATCGAAGGGGCTCTGGGCCCCAGTGGCGGCAAGGTGCACTCATGCGCACAAGACTAGCGGATGCGTGCGCCCCACGCAAGTGTCCGGGCGCAACCGAGATGTCTCGGCGCCCCGGATCTGGCTCAAATCAGTTTGGCAACAGCCTCACAACTCGCCCGCTGCTCGTCCGCCGATGGCAGTCGGGCGCATACAGGTGCGAGCTGCGCCCGCAGCCGCCCGAGTACCGCCGACTGGCCGCCCCCTTGGTTCCAGTCCCGCAACTTGGTCGCGACCCGCTGCATCGAACGGCCACTGCGCTCGTAAAATGCACTGGAATCCTGACCCGCCTGTGCAATTAAGCGTGCGGCCAGATCTTCGATCGGCTGCGCCTCTTTCGGCGCCAGCTCGACCAAAGCAACCAGGTAGGCCGCTCCCCACTGCAGTCGGGTCGCAGGCCCAATACTCGTCTCATAAGCTTCCCGATACCATCGCAAGGCCTCCGCCGGGCGACCAAGCTTGCGCGCGTTGCTGCCCAGCTGGCTCATCAGGTAGTAGGGCGAATGGCTGCGCGACAGATTGGATTTCAGCAGCGCATTGCTTTCGTCCCACAGCCCGGCCTGCGCCAGCAGATAGCCCACCGCCGTGATGACGGCCTGGCGCTCGTAGCTATCAGTCGTCTCCCGATCCATCCGTTGCGCCCATTCGCGCACGTCGGCGAGAAGAGCTGGGGGGATTCGCGGCGCAATCTCGTCTTTCGCATGATCCAGTCGAACCAGAGCAACCCGTTCCGTCAGGGCCGCAACGCGATCGGCACGCGACAGCGAGTTGTCCCCCTGCAGACGCTGGAGCGCGCTATCCATGCGCGCTGCCAGTGTGCGGCGCTCAGCACCGGCCTCCGCCGCAAGAGCCTTCACGATGACGGCCGCGCCACCCGCGAGCACATCCATCTGTTGGCGAGCGAGGACCGGATCCGAGATGACACGCTCGACCCGTTCCCGCAGAGCGGCATCCACTGCAATGGGCTTGGTCTCGTCACTGCCAGCGGCGAGCGCCTTGAGCCAAAAACGGGTCTGGGTCTCGGTCTGCGCAGGCATCGCCACCTGCAACCGCCTTCCCAGTTCAGCCAACACGGCGGCCCGGTCAGCGGCACTCGCCAGCCGACCTTCATCCGTTTCCCAGGCATAGAACGCCAGGGTCTTCCATTCGTTGCGAGAGAGACTCTGACCAGCACGCGCGTCGGCAAGAATCTGACCAATCGGACGCCCGCCCGCGAGTCCCATACTCAGAATGGACAGTGCCTGCTCGGGCTCGATCTCGCCGGGCAAGCGCGTAATTTCCTGTCCCTGCGGATTGAGCAAAACCGTCGTCGGGTAGCCCCTCACCTGAAATCGCGTCCCCAACTTTTGCGCGCCTGGCAGATCCCCATCGACGTGCACCGCAACGAATGATTGCGCGAGGAGGGCGAACTCTTGCTGATTGAATAACGTGGCTTTGAGCTGATTACACGGTGGACACCAGCTCGCACCCCAATACAAAAGCACAAGCTTGCGTTCGCGGCGCGCCTGCGTGAATGCCCGGTCGATATCCCCGTCCTGCGCTGCGGCGATCCAGGCAACGTTACTCGCCATGGGCGTCGCTGCCGAGACACCCTCGAAAAACCCAAACATCAGCCCAACCCATAAAGCGACGGTGAGACACGCCCAATGGCCACCTGACCAGCCAGCCTTCGCAGGCCGCGTCCACCAGCGCGCAAACGCGGAACGCCTTGAAAGCCCAGACAAGCCTGAACCGGTTGCCAAGCCTGCTGGCCCTGAAACCACGGATGTCGCATTCATCGTGATCAATCCGGATACTCCTTTCTGCCCTATTCCAATCTAGAAGGACGGTCGGCGCGCTTTTCGGCAGGTCGGTCGGCGCGTTGTTCGGGCGCTGTCAGGCCTGTCACGCCTGTCACGCCTGTCACGCCTGTCTGCGCCTCAGCGCGCGCTGCAACGGCAATTCCCGCCACCAGAAACACAAAACCGATAGTCTGCCAAATTCCGATCTGTTCGCCATAGATGGCCCAGGCCAGAAGTGCGGATCCAATCGGTTCGCCCAGAATGGCCAGCGCAACGAAACCGGGGGAGAGCTGGCGCAGGGCCAGGTTGATCGCGGTGTGCCCGAGCAGTTGGGGTCCCAGCGCCAACAGGACGACCCAGGGAATTGCCGATTGAGGCAGGGCCCACGGGGCCTGGCCGATTACGACCGCCCAAGTGAGCAGCACCACCGCGGCGGCTCCGTACACGAGAAACAGGTAGGTCAACATGGGCAAGCGGCGCGCAAGACCACGCCCGATCAAGAGGTAGCCCGAAATCGTCACCGCGCCGGCCACAGCCAGAGCATCTCCCCGCAAGGCGGTTGCCGACTGGTTTGTGGCGACCAGGCTTGGCCCCCCGCCCGTCAGGCCATCGCCCGCGAGGATCACCAAGGCCCCGGCGAACGCCAGTCCGATACCCATCCACTGGCGGACCGGAGGCCGTTCACCGAGCAGAGCCCAGGCGCCAAGAGCAACCCAGATCGGGTTTGTGGTCACCAGGGCCACTGAACTGGCGACCGACGTCAGTGCCAAGGAGGAGATCCAGGCGACAAAATGGAGGGCGAGGAGGATGCCGGCTCCGACGGCGATCCCGACATCCCGCAGCGTCAGGTCGAGCGGATGGGCTGCAGCGCCCCGTCCGGCCTTCCAAGCCACCAGCGGCACGAGACAAGCCGCAGCGATACCCAGCCGCCCGGATGCAATGGCCACCCCACCCGCGCCCGCCGCCTGCGCCTCACGAATCAGCAACGCAGCACTCGACACCACCAGAACGCCAAGAAGCAAACCGGACCAATGACGCCCCTTCAAACGCTCAACCCCTCAAACTCCCCGACCCCTCGCCTCGCGAGATTGCTGCAACGCAACAAATCAGTTGCACCAGGCTTGTAACCTCTTGTATTATTTCGATGTTGCAGTGCAACGTAACCACTTAGCTGCTCCGGCTGGTTGGTAGAAGCCCTGCGCATCATTTTGATTGTCCCAGCTTTAACCTCTACTCAGGAAGTACACCTCATCATGGCAACCCCCTCGATCCCCGGCATGGAAAACATTATGGCCGCCCAGCGCTCAGCGCTCGAAGCAACCCTCGACATCGCGGGGAAAGCAATCGAAGGCATCGAGCGGCTGACCGCGCTCAACATGCAACTCGTCCGCGAGACCCTGGACCACCAGGGTGAGTTCGCCAAAGCGACGCTCTCCGCCAAGGACCCGAGCGCGCTGATGAATGTCACGAAGACCCTCGCAACGCCTGCCAGCGAGCGTGCTGCGAGCTACGCCAAGCAAGTGTATTCGATCGCGTCCGAGACCAGCACGGCCATCACCGGTTCGGTTCAGCATCAGGTCAAAGCCGCGCAAAAGACCATGACCGACGCTCTTGACACCGCAGCCCGCAATGCGCCCGTTGGTAGTGAGCAAATGTTTGCCGCTGCTCGCAGCGCCATGCAGGTCGCAAGCCAGTCAGTCGACCAGGCCTTGAGCGCCAGCCACAAGTTCGCTGCGGCGGCCAATCAGGGTGTGGACACGCTGACCAAGGCCAGCGCTGCTGCGGCCAAGAAAGCGGCTGCGGTTTAAGCAGTCACAGCCCGCAACGCCCCCCAAAGGGGCGCATAGAGCGGCGGGCCCTGCGCGGGCGCGTCCGCTCGATTCAAAACCCCTTCGGCCCATGCGGCCTGAAGGGGTTTCTCATGTTTTGGGCAAGGTCACCCCGCTCTGACCCTGGTACTTGCCGCCGCGGTCCTTGTAGGACATCTCGCAAACCTCGTCACCCTGAAAGAACAGCATCTGGGCGCAGCCCTCGCCAGCATAAATCTTGGCTGGGAGCGGGGTCGTATTCGAAAACTCGAGCGTCACATGCCCCTCCCATTCTGGCTCCAAGGGCGTGACATTCACGATGATCCCGCAGCGCGCATAGGTACTCTTGCCCAGACAGATCACAAGCACATCGCGCGGCACCCGAAACCATTCCACGGTGCGGGCCAAGGCAAATGAATTGGGCGGGATGATGCAGACGTCTCCCACCATGTCGACAAAACTGCGTTCATCAAACGCTTTGGGATCAACCACCGTGCTGTGGACGTTGGTAAACACCTTGAATTCATTGGCACAGCGCACGTCATAGCCATAGCTCGAGGTGCCGAAGGAGACGATGCGATCGCCCCCGGCAGTGTGGCGGATCTGCCCCGGCTCGAACGGCTCGATCATGCCGTGCTCGCGCGCGAGTTCCCGAATCCAGCGATCTGATTTGATGGACATCGCGACAACCTTTTTTTCAGAGAGGGTTCAATGTCGGACGATTCGACATTTCATGATGCAATGATTTGTAATAACCAAGCAGAATCTCGCGCTCCAGTGCAACCTGATGGCCTGCTGGACAGGGATAGCGCAAGACGAGGGCCACTTCATTGGGCTTTTCGGCTACCAGGGCCACGCGTAACCGATGCGACGGCAATCCAACCAGTTCGACCTGCCGGCGCCTGGCCAGATGGCGTTCGGCGTCTTCCGCGAACGGCGCGCAGACGATCGAGGCCGATGCGATGAGGGCAGCCTCTGCGCGGCCAACATCCATGGCATCGGGCGCAACCGGCACGCGCAAGGTGCGCACGCCCAGCTCGCCTGTCCGACCCTGTCGGCGCACGGCGGAGGTCAATAAAACCGCATTCGGGAAACGCAACCGGGTCGTCGTGGCATGCCCTGCCGGGGTCCGTTCGATGAGTTCGGTGTGCATGAGATCGATATCCACCACCTCGCCCACCAGCACGGTGCCCACATTGACCTCGATGATGTCGCCGACCTCGTAGGCAGAAGTCAGCGCCCGGTACACCCCCCCCAGGGCGCACACGATCACCTCCCGCAGCGCCAAAACTGCAGCCGCTCCCAGGGCAGCCACCGAGACGGCCAGGCTCTTCAGATCGCTGCCCCAGACCAGAAGCAGAATCAGCGCAACACCCGCCACTGCGGCGTTGCGCGCCCGGACCGCAAACGCCCGACCAAGATCAGGATCTTCAACGCTTCGAGCCCGCTGTTGCGCGAACCGATGCACCACGCCGGCCAGCAGCAGCACGCCCAGCGTCACGACCAATTCCTCGCTACGGCGCCGCCACAGCAGATCCAGTCCAATGACCGTCGCGAACTCGTGGAACAGGTGCAGCAGCTCCGCCATTACACTTCGTATAACGATAACATCAGGTGTTCTGAACCACGATCGAGGGAAACTTCGACGTCATGTCCTTCGCGCGCTGCGCGACCCGAACCGCAACCTTGCGAGCGATCGCCCGATAGGCCAGCGCAATCGGGCTGTCGGGCTCTGCAGCCACCGTTGGACAACCGCTATCGGCCTGCTCACGGATGCGGATGTCCAGCGGCAAGGCACCCAACGATTCAACGCCAGTCTCGAGCGCCATCCGCTCCCCACCCCCGGAGCCAAAGACGTGCTCGACGTGACCGCAACGCGAACAATGATGAACCGCCATGTTCTCGACAATGCCGAGGATGGGGATGCCCACCTTTTCAAACATCCGCAAGCCCTTGCGCGCATCAAGCAATGCAATATCCTGCGGTGTGGTGACGATGACGGCACCAGTGACCGGAATTTTCTGGGCCAGTGTCAGATGGATATCACCCGTCCCTGGCGGCATATCGACGAGCAAATAATCGAGATCATTCCAGTTCGTATCCCGAAGCAGCTGCTCAAGCGCCTGGGTCACCATCGGCCCACGCCAGACCATGGGGGTATCCATCTCAATCAGAAAACCGATCGAAGCGGCCTGCAAGCCCAGTCCTTGCATGGGTTCGATCGTCTTGCCATCCTCCGAGACCGGTCGACCGCTGATGCCGAGCATCATCGGGATCGAAGGGCCATAGATATCGGCATCCAGCACCCCCACCGAGGCGCCTTCGGCCGCCAGAGCAAGCGCAAGATTCACGGTCGTCGTGCTTTTGCCAACGCCACCCTTGCCCGATGCAATCGCAATCACATTGCGTACCCCAGGCAGCAACTTGACGCCACGCTGCACCGAGTGGGCCACGATTTTCTGACTGACGTTCGCACTGACATTGCCGACACCCGGCAGGCCTCTCAGGGCGCTGATGACTTGTCGACGAAGACCATCCAGCAGGCTACGAGCGGGATAGCCCAATTCCACATCGAGTGAAATATCGGTCAATCCGCCATCAGCCGGTTCGACGCGGACCTTACGGACCCACCCTTCAGTGACCAGATCTCGGCCAGTTTCGGGATCCAGGATGCTACGCAGGGCCTGCGTCGCTTGCTCTACGGAAATGGGCGCGGGGGTCATGGCGAGAGCCACCTCAAAAACAACGGGTTGGAGCTTTGAGTCTAAAGGAAATCTGTGCCTGACCCGCCTTGCTAAACTGCCAAGGATCAATCCTGCGAAAAACCCCGCTTCGAATTCAACGCTGTCGGCTACCCATGACCTCTTCGCCCCGCCGCCTCTTTGTCACCACCGCCCTGCCCTACGCCAATGGCTCGTTCCATATCGGCCACATCATGGAATACATTCAGGCCGATATCTGGGTTCGCTTCCAGCGGATGAGCGGGCATGAAGTCCATTTTGTCGGTGCAGATGATGCGCATGGCGCGCCGATCATGCTTAAGGCCGAGTCCATGGGACTCACTGCGCAGCAGCTGGTCGCCAGGATTGCAGCTGAACGGCCTGCCAGCCTGAACGGTTTCAATATCCGGTTCGACCACTGGCACTCGACGGACACGCCAGAGAACGTCGAACTCTCGCAGGCTGTCTATCTGGCGTTGCGCGACGCAGGTTTGATTGATGTGCGCGAAATCGAACAATTCTTTGATCCGGTCAAGGCGATGTTTCTGCCCGACCGTTATATCCAGGGCGGATGCCCGCAGTGTGGAGCGCCCGATCAATATGGCGATGCCTGCGAGGTGTGCGGTGCAGTCTATAACGCTACGGAATTGCTCAATCCACGCTCGACACTGACGGGCGCGGTACCCATCCTTGCCCGCTCGGAACACTATTTCTTTCGTCTGAGCGATCCACGTTGTGTCGACTTCCTGCGCACCTGGCTCGTCGGTGCGCCCACGCAGGACAAGTCCCCGGTGCAGAGCGAAGTCGCCAACAAGGTGCGTGAGTGGCTTGGCGATGGTGTGGAGACCAAACTGGCCGACTGGGATATCTCACGCGATGCACCCTATTTTGGCATCCCGATCCCCGATGCCCCGGGTAAATTTTTCTACGTCTGGCTGGATGCCCCGATCGGATATCTGGCGGCGCTCAAGCATCACTTCGACTCCGGACAGGCCGCCCAGCACTGGCATCCGGCTTCGCGCACGGCTCAGGATTTCGCCAGCTTCATGAGCGATCCGGGGGTCGAGCAGGTGCATTTCATCGGTAAGGACATCGTGTATTTCCACACGTTGTTTTTCCCCGCAATGTTGCATTTCTCCGGCCGAAAGACGCCGTCCGCCGTCAATGTTCACGGTTTCCTGACCGTGAGCGGCGAGAAGATGTCCAAATCGCGTGGAACGGGACTCTCCCCCCAGCGCTACCTCGAGCTCGGCCTGAATCCGGAATGGCTACGCTACTACCTGGCGGCAAAACTCAATGCTCGGGTCGAAGATGTTGATTTCAATCCGGATGATTTCCTTGCCCGCGTCAATGCCGACCTGATCGGCAAGTACGTCAATATTGCCAGCCGGGCGGCTGGCTTCCTCAACAAGCGGTTTGGTGGAGAGGTGATCCCGACCGGTCGAAGCGGCAATGACTCGGAACGGTCGATCGCACTGATTCAGGCGATGCGAACGTCAGCCAGTTCGATCGAGCACGCCTGGGATAGCCGGGACAACGGACGGGCCATTCGCGAGATCATGTCCCTGGCTGATCGGGTCAACCAGTTTGCCGATGAAGTCAAACCCTGGGAACTGGCCCGCCACCCCGAACAGGCGGGACAACTGCAGGCGGCCTGCTCGACCCTGATTGAAGCCTTCCATATCCTGACGGTTTACCTGCATCCGGTGCTGCCGGCGACGACCGCGCGCGCGATGCGTTTCCTGAACTGCGACCACGAACTGGACGGCGCAGTCCTACCCTGGTCCGCAGCACAGCAATTTGAACCAGTCGGTGGGCGCATCGGGAGCTACGAGCATCTGATGACCCGAATCGAGGCAAAGCAGATCGACGCGCTGTTCGAGCCACCGCCGCCGGCCCCATCCACTGCTTCCTCCTCTGCCGCTACCCCTGCGTCTGCGCCGGCCTCAGCCGCTGCCCCGGCTCCAGGCTTGCCGTCGACCGGCGCCCCAGTCGATCTTGCCTCTCAGCCCCGCCCGCAGGCCGAGTCGGCAGGCATTGCCGTCACCCCGAATCCGACGATCGACATCCATCAGTTCAACGCTGTCGACTTGCGGATCGCGCGCATCGTCGATGCCCGCCGGGTCGAAGGCTCGAACCGGCTTCTGCAGCTGATGCTGGACGCGGGTGAGGGGCGCCATCGTCAGGTGTTCTCCGGGATTGCCCAGGTCTATGCACCAGAGCAATTGGTTGGCCGCATGACGGTTCTGGTGGCCAACCTCGCGCCGCGCAAAATGAAGTTCGGCATTTCCGAGGGTATGGTCCTGGCGGCAGGATCGGACGATCCGCAGCGCCCAGGTCTTTTCCTGCTCGATCCCGATGACGGCGCCCAGCCTGGTATGCGGGTCAGCTGATGATGCGATTGGCCCTGGCACCGTTTCGGCCAAGGCTGATCACGGCGCTGCAGGGCTACAACCGCGAAGCGTTCCTGCGTGACCTGTCCTCGGGAGTCACGGTAGGATTCGTCGCCCTGCCCCTGGCGATGGCCTTTGGCATCGCCAGTGGTGTCAAGCCCGAGCAGGGACTGGTGACCGGCATTGTCGCTGGTTGCCTCATATCGCTTCTGGGTGGTTCGCGGGTCCAGATCGGCGGCCCGGCGGGTGCTTTTGTCGCCTTGCTCTACGGCATTGTGGATCGTTACGGTATCGCCAACTTGCTCGTCGCCACCATGATGGCTGGCGTGGTGCTCTTTGCCATGGGCGCCCTTCGCATGGGTGTTCTGATCCGGTTCGTTCCCGTTTCAATCATCGTCGGGTTCACCAATGGCATCGCTGTCCTAATCGCCCTGCAGCAGGTGCGAGACCTCTTCGGCTTACCGATCGATCGGATGCCATCCAACTTTTTTGCACAAATCATCATCATTGGCCAGACTCTGAAGGATCTCAACCCCTGGGCCGTGGCCGTCGCGCTGGCCTCGCTGATGGTTCTGCTGCTGTGGCCGCGCTGGACCAGTGCAACGACCCGATCAGCGACGCAGGACGACGCCCCGCGCGCTGGCGCCACCCGGGCAGCGCCCAGGTCGTGGAAGCGGTTCACTGGCAAAGTGCCTGCCAGCGTGGTTGCCCTGAGTCTGGGGACGCTCGCTGTCGTTGCCTTTGACTTGCCCGTTGAGACCATTGGCAGTCGCTTCGGTGGCATCCCTGCACAGTTACCCATGCCGGCACTCCCCGCATTTGACTGGGACTCGGCCCGGCAACTGCTTGCCCCCGCCCTCTCGATTGCCTTGCTCGGTGCCATCGAATCACTGCTCTGTGCGCGGGTCGCCGATGGGATGATCGATGACCGGCACGATCCCAATCAGGAACTCATGGCACAGGGTATCGCCAACCTTGTCAGCCCATTGTTTGGCGGGATTGCAGCCACCGGTACGATTGCGCGCACCGTCACCAATGTGCGCGCGGGCGGGCGCACACCGGTCGCCGGCATCGTCCACGCCATCACGCTCGCTGTGATCGTCTTACTGGCAGCCCCCCTCGCCAGCCATATTCCGCTGGCAACCCTCGGGGCCATCCTGATCTTCGTCGCCTGGAACATGGGCGAATGGCGTGCGTTTGAGGAACTCAAACGCTTCCACCTGCCCTATCGCGCGACCATGCTGAGCACCTTCCTGCTGACGGTAGCGTTCGATATCACGGTTGCGGTCGAAGTGGGTCTGATGCTGTCCTGCCTCTTCTTCATCTGGCGGATCTCAACCCTGACCCGAGTCGAACCGATCGCGTTGCAGCGACCGAGCCCCCTGAGACTGGTCTCTGCAGAATCCTCAAGGCAAACCCCAGCCCCCCAATCCCCTGAAACCCCTCAATCCCCGGCTGCAGTCGATCGAATGGGTCTCTGGCGGCTCGAAGGCGCGCTGTTTTTTGGCTCAATCGGCAAGCTCGAAGTTCTGCTGGCCCCCGAGACGCCCCTCCCAACCACCGTTCTCCTGGACATGACCCGACTGCTCTACATGGATGCGACCGGTCAGGACGCGTTGGACAGCCTGCGCCGAACGATCCATCGACTGGGCGGCCGACTGATCCTGATCGCCCCATCGGGTGCACCCCTTGACCTGATGCAACGCAGCGGATTCCTGGACCGACTGGGACCGTCGGGGATCGCTGCCGATCTGGCCGAAGCGCTGCAAAACGGGCGCGGATCGATTCCATAGTCGCGAACGATCGCAACCGGGTCTCCTGCCAGCCGATGGGGATCACAATGCGAATCGAAATCAGTCCGCGATCGTCATCCGTCGTGTTTTTTTGGCGATCGGGACCGCCATCCCCTACAATTCACTGATGTACCAATCTGAATTAACCCAGTTTCTGGAATCGCTCAAAAAAGAACGGCCACATCTCGAGGCCGAGCAGCGCCGTGGGCGAGCCATGTGGTGGGACAAGCTGCTCGATCGTGATCGCTTGGCCCGACAAGCTGAGTCACGGTTGCAACAGCCCGGCTACGTCTACCAGACCTCGTCGAAGCGTTGATTGTCCGAGATTGAGCGAGCGCAGCCCGACCCGGCTGCTGTCAGTCCTGCGGCACCGATAGCGCCCCCAGCGCCCCTAGCGCCCTCTCAGGCGCTGACCCTGACGCTGACTGCGCCTCAGGAACCCGGACCCTTGCCGACTGCGGAACGGGTCGGGCCAAAAGTCTATGGCACCCCGCTGCTGGAGTTGCCAACCGACCTCTATATTCCGCCCGATGCCCTGGAGGTGTTTCTGGATGCGTTTGAAGGGCCGCTGGACCTTCTGCTTTACCTGATCCGGCGACAGAACTTCAACATCCTCGATATCCCGATGGCGGAGATCACCCGTCAGTACCTCGTCTACATCGAAGAGATCCGGAATCGCAATCTCGAACTGGCAGCTGAGTACCTCCTCATGGCGGCCATGCTGATCGAAATCAAATCGCGCGGCCTGCTGCCCAGGCCAGCTGCTGTGGGCCAGGATGAGCCCGAAGATCCCCGAGCCGAACTGGCGCGGCGCCTGATCGAATATGAACAGATCCGTCTGGCGGCGGCCAGGCTCGATGCGCTGCCCCAGGCCGGGCGGGATTTCAGTGCAGCCACTGTGGCCTGGGAGCCCGATTCGAGCAATCGTCAACCGGTGGTCTCCACGGTCGACCTTCAGGGCGCGTGGCAGGAAGTCATCCGCCGCGCGAAACTGGTCGTGCACCACCGCATCGAACGCGCCCAGATTTCGATTCGGGACTGTATGACCCGGGTACTGCGGGCGTTGGCTGATCGACCTTACATCACCTTCGATGAACTCTTCGATCCAGTGCCAAGCCTCCCGCTGGCGGTCGTCACATTTGTCGCCCTGCTCGAACTTGCTCGCGAACGCATGATCCTGATCAACCAGGCCGAGCCGTTTGCCCCCATTTACCTGCGCCTCGCGGTCAAGGGGCCATGACCCTGCGGCGTCATGTTGAGCTACGCAGCCTGAACAGCTTCGGCGTCGCAGCCCGAGCCTTCGAACTGCTCGATCTCGAGCGCGAGGATCAACTGCCCCGCGTACTCTCCTGGCTGGATGGCCGCAGCGCCTTCATCCTGGGCGGCGGCAGTAACCTGCTGTTGACTCGCGATCTTGCCGAACCCGTAATTCACGTGGCCCTGCGGGGCCGTCGGTGTCTGAGTGCTAACAACCCGGATCAGGTGCTGGTCGAAGTTGCTGCTGGTGAATCCTGGCATGAGCTCGTCGACTGGACGCTCGCAATGGGCTTTCAGGGGCTGGAAAATCTGGCCTGGATTCCCGGGACTGTTGGTGCCGCCCCGATCCAGAATATCGGCGCCTACGGGGTCGAACTCGTCGAGGTCTTCGAACACGCACGGGTTTACGATCTGGAACATGGCCGTTGGCGGATCCTCGATCGCACAGATTGCCAGTTCGGCTATCGCGACAGCGTTTTCAAGCGTAGCGAATCGAAACATCTGCTGATCTGCTCCGTCACGCTGCGTTTACGCAAAACCCTGACTGGCCCCTGTCAGGTTGACTATGGCGACCTGCGAGCCGAAGTCCAGGCCAGCCGTGTGGCGCAAGGCCTGACTGCGTTCGCTCAAGACGCAAGCCCGCAGGAAGTTGCCCAGGCCGTGATCGCGATCCGCAAACGCCGTCTCCCTGACCCAGCCCGACTGGGTAATGCCGGCAGTTTTTTTCGTAATCCCATCGTCGGGCGCCAACAGGCGCTCGCACTGCAGGACCGATTCCCGGGGCTCCCTGCCTACCCGGCCCCGCCACTTCCAGACGGCAGTCCGCAGATGAAACTGGCGGCCGCCTGGCTGATTGAACGGGCTGGATGGAAAGGCGTACGCCATGGCGATGCCGGTGTGCATGACGCACATGCCCTGGTCCTGGTCAATCATGGCTCAGCGAGTGGTGCCGACATCCGACAGCTCGCCCAGGAAATCCAGGACGAACTCCGGACACTCTTTGGCCTTACGCTCGAGATTGAACCACGGGTCGTGTGACCGGCCCTACGACGCAACGCGTTGACGGACCAGGACATGCGCACCGGCCAAGCTATGTCCACGTCCAGGGAGATGGACACGCATGCGGATGCCGGCAGTGGCCAGAACCCTTATTCGGTCGCCAGAATCGTTGGAAGCCTTGTGGGCTGGATCAAAAAGTGATAAGTAGTCATGTGACTCAGTGGAGTGTTTTCAATCATGTCTGACCGAATCCAGCCGACGCGCCCAACTACCGCCCCCATAGGGGTCGAACGCACAACGACACAAGCCGGCGGCGCAGCCCGAAACTCGGCACGCGATCGGGGTCAGGAAACCTACCGGCTACTGGCCGACTCCGTTCAGGCCAACAAAGATGCCGATGCGGTTGCGCAAGCGACCGGCAGCGCAATCGGCAAGGCCCAGCTCAACAGCGATGCCAAGGTCGCCGATACCCAGCGTCGTCAGGCCAAAGAGGCAGCTGACTCCAAGTCGTCCCTGCGCCCAACCATTGAGGCCGCCAGCCGACGGATTCAAGAATTCCTGCAACGGCTTGGTCGCCGTTTCGAGCTCGATCACAGCTTTGACAAAGAAGCCAACAAACAGGTCGTTACTGTTCGGGATTCCGAGTCCGGAGACATCATCCGCCAGATCCCGCAGGAAGAAACCTTACGCATTGCCCGCTCGGTCGGCTACTACCAGAGCGCACTGGTCAACCTTCAGGCCTGAGCCCTCGCCTCGCGACGGGCCCGCCTGAGCGGACCCGCTACTAACGGCGATTGAGCCGTCTTGCGCTGACCCTTTGCGGGGTGAGCACCCAGCTACTGAATCAGGACACAGCGGTGTCGTGCGCTGCATCGTTCGCGGCAACGCTGCGTTCACCTCCTCCAATGAAACGCGCAATGGCTGACACTGCGGTCGAGAATTCGTGCAGAATCCATCTATGACGCAGCGCAGCATTTTCGATTCCAGCCGCCGAGCTCGGTCGTTCAGGCCCAACAGCTTTCTCGACCCCCGATCCTCCCAACTGCGGTATCACCTGCCATGATGAGGACGTTGACAAGCCCCTTGGTCCACGTCAAAGAGAGTGATCCCGAGCCCGTGAATACGCGCGGAGCGATTCAGGTACTCGACCGGATGGTAGCGCTACTCGACGAGCTCGCGATCGCGAGTGATCCCGTCAGTCTCAAGGACCTCTCGGGGCGAACGGGACTGCATCCATCGACCGCCCATCGAATCCTCAATGATCTCGTCCTTGCACGCTATGTCGAGCGGGTCGAGCCAGGAACCTACCAGCTTGGTCTACGCCTGCTGGAACTGGGCAATCTGGTCAAAGCACGACTGAGTGTGCGCGATGCGGCGCTGCATCCCATGCGAGATCTGCATCGGGGTACCGGCCAGCCCGTCAACCTGTCTGTGCGACGAGGCGATGAGATCGTCTATGTCGAACGTGCCGTGAGCGAGCGCAGTGGCATGCAGGTGGTTCGAGCCATTGGTGGGCGGGCACCGCTGCATCTGACCTCGGTCGGGAAGCTGTTTCTCGCTGCAGATGATGCGCGACTGGTC